>JBDTRR010000095.1:0-18276 GCA_039931615.1 Acidobacteriota bacterium | reverse complement strand
ACTGTCGACACTACGATTTTCAGTCGTATGCTCTACCAACTGAGCTACCTCGCCATTGCCGGATGTAGCGCTCAGACCAGACCCGCGATCATAGCATGCAGAATCGCCCCGCCCCAACACCGTTGACAGGCGATGGCCGCGCGACAGCGTCGGCCCGTGGTGTCTGCCGGACGGCGCCACGGCGCTCAACCTGCCGTGGCGTCGGGAAGAGCGAGAACAGCTCGTTCAGGTCGCCGCCACGGCGCGGCGGGCGGCCGTCGTCTCGGCCGCGGTGAAGTCGGCGGCCGGTGGCCGGCTGTGCGCGCTGGCTCGTCGTCGAGAACAGCCGCCGCACGTCAGACGCCGACGGGTTCCGCCGTGTCGCGCAACAGCCCGAGCTCCCGGCGGACGCGCTCCTCAATCGCGCGGTAGACGTCCGGGTTGTCCTTGAGGAACTGCTTGGCGTTCTCGCGCCCCTGGCCAAGCCGCTCGCCACCGTAGGCGAACCAGGCGCCGCTCTTCTCGATGATCCGCTTGTCCACCCCCAAATCGAGCAGGTCGCCCGTTTTCGAGATGCCTTCCCCGTACATCACGTCGAACTCCGCTTCGCGGAACGGCGGCGCCACCTTGTTCTTGACGATCTTGACGCGGGTCCGGCCGCCCACGACCTGGTCGCCATCCTTGATGCTGGCAATGCGCCGGATGTCCATCCGCACCGAGGCATAGAACTTGAGCGCCCGCCCGCCGGTCGTCGTTTCCGGGTTGCCGAACATGACGCCGATCTTTTCGCGCAACTGGTTGATGAAGATCAAGGACGTCCTGGACTTCGACACCACACCGGTCAGCTTGCGCAGCGCCTGCGACATCAGCCGCGCCTGCAACCCCATCTGCGCGTCGCCCATCTCGCCTTCGATCTCGGCCTTCGGGACCAGCGCCGCCACCGAGTCGACCACCACGACGTCGACCCCGCCCGATCGGATCAGCACCTCGACAATCTCCAACGCCTGCTCGCCGTTGTCGGGCTGAGACACGAGCAGGTTGTCGATATCGACGCCCAGCTTCTGCGCGTAGGCGGCATCGAGCGCATGCTCGGCATCGACGAACGCGGCCATGCCCCCGGCCTTCTGCGATTCGGCAATCACCTGCAGCGCCAGCGTGGTCTTGCCCGACGATTCCGGCCCGAAAATCTCGATGACCCTCCCGCACGGCACCCCGCCGACGCCGAGCGCGAAGTCGATGCTGATCGACCCCGTCGAGATCGCGTCGATCGGCTGGACCGCGCCCTTCCCGCCAAGCCGCATGATCGACCCTTTGCCGAACTGCTTCTCAATCTGGCCGACCGCCAGATCCACCGCTTTGATGCGCTCGCGTTCCTGGCGTTCGTCTCGTTCAACCGGCATGGTGTGCTCCTTGAGGGACCGCATGTGAAGCGGAGTTATTCTAAAGTCGTGCCTGGGCGAAAGTCAAGTGCAGATATGCGCATCGCGAGCTGTAACAATTTTTGATTGCAATAACTTACAGGCGACGTCACTTTCGCCTCAAATCTCGCAGGTCGCAGTTTCCGCAACCCGGGGCCGTCGAACCGGATGATATAAACGCTCATGCCGAGTCCCCTGGGCCACGCGCTGGCCGGCGTGGCTGCAGCGTGGGCCGTCGACCTGCTGCCAGGTCGCCGCTGCTGGCATTTTGCAGCTTCGCCGCCGTCCGCGTTGAGGGCCTTCTTTACGGCCGTCGGCTCCCTCGGCGCGGCCGGCGCGGTGACCCTGTCCGCCGCGGCCCTGGGCGCCTCGCCCGATCTCGACCTCTTTCTCTTCCGGCATCGCGCCATCACCCACAGCATCGGCGCCGTCGCCCTGGTATTCATTGTCGCGGCGGCCGTGACAGGGTGGGTCACACGGAGTGTCCAGCCGTTGGCACTCCGGCGGGACCGGACCCTCCGCCTGGCAGTTATCTGCGCGGCGGCGTACGGGTCGCATCTCCTGCTCGACTGGCTGGCCGTCGACAGGAACCCGCCCCACGGCCTGCGGGTGTTGTGGCCGCTCAGCGACCGTTGGTACATCTCCGGCCTGGATGTCTTTCCGCAGACCGAGATGCGAAACCTGCTCTCACTGGCCAGCCTCCGCACCAATGTGAAGGCGGTCTCGTTCGAGGCCGCGGTGATGCTGCCGGTGGTGGCGCTGGTGTGGCTAATACACGTAAAAACCGTGCCCCGACTTTCGACCGAACCGGCCGGCCGCCACCATCCGCCGTAGCAGCGGGCACGGCCGGTATTTCGGATCGCCGAGGCCGTCGTGCATGACGTCGAGGATCGCCAGGCACACGTCGAGCCCGATGAAGTCGGCTAGCGTCAGCGGTCCCATCGGATGATTCATGCCGAGCCGCATCACCGTGTCGATCGCTTCCGGCGTGCCGACCCCCTCCATCACCGCGAAGATCGCCTCGTTGATCATCGGCATCAGGATCCGGTTGGCGATGAACCCCGGGTAGTCGGCGGCTTCGACCGCCGTCTTGCCCAGCCTCGCGCACAGCGCAAACGCCATCGTCATCGACTCGGACGACGTGGCCTGGCCGCGCACCAGCTCGACGAGCGGCATCAGAGGCGCCGGATTCATGAAGTGCATGCCGAGCACGCGCTCGGGCCGCCCGGTCGCGCTTCCGAGCACGGTGAGGGAGATTGACGACGTGTTCGAGGCGAGGATCACGTCGGCCTTGACGATCGCATCGAGGCTGCCGAACAGGGCGCGCTTGGCGTCGACATTCTCGACGATCGCCTCGACGACGTAGTCGGCGTCGGCCAGCCGATCGATTGAGGTGGTGGTCGACAGGCGGGCCAGGGCGGCCTCGCGATCCGCCGCCGCCATCCGGCCCTTCTCGACGAACTTCGTCAGGCTCGCCGCCATGGCTTGCTGCGCGCGATCGAGCAGCGGCTGGGCGACATCGACGAGTTGCACGGTGAGGCCGGCCTGCGCGAATGTCTGAGCGATGCCGGCGCCCATCGTTCCCGCGCCGACGACGCCGATGGTGTTGATCATCGATTACTGTCGGCTGAGACGAGTCAGGTTGACGGGACCACGAAAACACGAGAGTAACCAACCGGGGGCCACGACAGCACGAAAACACGAATCAAATCAGGTCCAAGCCACGAAAACCCGAAATGACACATCGGTTCACGAAAAACAAGAAAAGGCTCGGACGTTCGTGGTCGCATCTCAGACTCGTTCAACCGCCAGCGCGACGCCGTTTCCGCCGCCGAGACATAGCGTCGCGACGCCGCGTTTCGCGCCACGCTGCTCCAGCGCGTGGATCAGCGTGGTCAGGATGCGCGCGCCGCTGGAGCCGATGGCGTGGCCGAGCGCCACCGCGCCGCCATGCACGTTCACCTTGTCCGGCGCGATCCCGAGCTCCTGGATGACCGCCACCGCCTGGACCGAGAACGCTTCGTTCAGTTCGAACAGGTCGACGTCCCCGGCATCCCAGCCGACTTTCTGCAGGAGGCGCTGCACGGCGTCGACCGGGGTCATCAGGACCAGCCGGGGCGGCAGTCCACTGGTCGCCTGGCCGACGATGCGCACACGGGGGACGATGCCGAGGCCCCTGGCTCGATCGGCGGCCATCACGACGAGCGCCGCGGCTCCGTCGTTGACGGTTGGCGCATTCCCCGCGGTGACCGAGCCGCTCTTCCGGAACGCCGGCGGCAGCGCGGCGAGCGATTCGACCGTCGTATCAGGGCGGATCGACTCATCGCGGTCGATCCGCCGGGGCTCACCGTTTTTCTGCGGGACGGTGATCGTCAGGATCTCGCCGGTGAAGTCGCCGGCGTCGGTGGCCGCCGCCGCCTTGCGGTGGCTCTGTGCCGCGTAGGCATCCTGGGTTTGACGCGAGACGGCGTAGAGATCGGCGACAGTCTCGCCGGCATTCCCCATGTGCACGTCTTCGAAGGCGCACCACAGCCCGTCGTTGACCATCGAGTCGACCAACTCGCCGTTGCCGAGCCTGAGTCCCTGGCGGACCCGCGGCAGCAGGTAGGGACAGTTGCTCATCGATTCCATCCCGCCGGCGACGACGATGTCGACGTCGCCAACGGCGATTCCCTGTGCGGCGAGCATCACGGCCTTCAGTCCCGATCCGCACACCTTGTTGATCGTCAGTGCCGCGACATGATCCGGCAAGCCGCCGCGCAGGGCGGCCTGACGGGCGGGGTTCTGCCCGAGCCCGGCGCTGACGACGTTCCCCATGATGCACTCGTCGACGATGGCGGGATCGATGGCGGCGCGGCGCACCGCTTCGGCGACGACCAGGGCGCCGAGCTGCGGTGCCGTGAACGTCTGCAGCGCGCCCAGAAACCGGCCGGTCGGCGTGCGCACCGCGCTGACGATTACCGCATCGCGCATGGGATCACCATGGTCGGCACCACGGGTATGGCGACCCATTCGGGCGGCCGGCGTGGATCTGGAAACCGATCACGTGCGCCAGGGACATGACGGTCAGGTGCCTCGCACGTCGAGGCGGGAGACGACGTCAGGTCCGAGCAGCCGCTGCAGCCGGTTCAGGATGACGGGAGAGGAGCGGGCGATCTCGTTCGCCCAGCGCTGATCGGTGACGTCGACGAACAGGGTCGATCCGTCGAGCCGGACCGAGCTGACCCGTTCGACGCCGGGACCGACGGCGACGCGCCAGGCGAAGCTCACCTTGCCGGCCGAAATCGGAACGCCGCGCAGCAGCGCGGTCACCGCGCCCGGCAGCGCCTGCGTCAGCGGTCGCATGTCAGCCGATCTTAGCCGATCGAGGGCGCTGATCTGGTCAGGCGCGGAACCGGGGTCTGAGGATCGCATCGACCCGTTCCCGTCTCGATCGACCGACGGCCACCTGCGCCCCATCCGACAGGATCAGCGACAGGCCGCCGTCGTCCCGGATCTCCCGGACCTCCTGCAGGTTGACGAGCGCGGCGCGGTACACGCGGAGAAAGGCGCGCGGATCGAGGCGCTGCTCGAGCGAGGCCAGGGTGGCCCGCACCATGTGCCGCCCGCGCGTCGAGTGGATCAGCACGTAGTAATCCTCTGCCTCGATCCAGATCACTTCCGAGGTCTTCAGTACGATCGAGCGGTCGCCGGCGCGGAATGCCAGGCGCTCGAGATAGGGCACCGCGCCGCCGTTCGGACGGGGCGGTTCGTCGGGGTGCATCTCGGCCGCGAGCGTCGCCATCTGCGCGGCGAGCCCGCCGAGCCGCCGCTCCTGGACGCGCCGCTTGGCGCGGGCGATCGCTTCGGCGAGGCGCCGATCCGAGAACGGCTTCAGCACGTAGTCGGTGGCGCGGACGTCGAAGGCCTCCGCCGCGTACTGGCTGAACGCGGTGATGAACACCACGACCGGGCCATCGTCCGGGATCGTTCTGGCGATGGCGATGCCGTTCAGCTCGGGCATCTCGACGTCGAGAAACACGATGTGGGGCTGAGCGCCTCGAGCTGCGCCCAGGCGAGCTCGGTCTGCAGCTGCGAGTCGCGCAGCTCCAGGCGCACGGTCCGTCCGTAGGCCGCCAGCGCCGATCCGGTCGCGAGCAGCGTCACGTAGACGAACAGGTCGACGACGAACAGCGATCCGAACTGCCCGACCAGGGCCTCGCGAAAGCCGTAGGTCACCGACGGCATGAACGGTTGGACCCAGACGGTGAGCTGCGAGATGACGAGGATGTGGGCCGCCATCATCAGGAGGCCCATGAGCACGAGGCTCGGAACGTGGCGCGGCAGGCGGCGGCCGTTGCGGCGCAGCCGGCGGGCGAGACGGAGCACGGTCGGGGCGAGCAGCGCCCAGAAGCCCCAGCCGGCGAGCTGCCAGGCGAAGATTCGCCCGGCGGAGTGGCCGTGGTCGCGCATCGACAGGTAGACTGCGCCGACACCGTCAGCGCCGCGATCGCCGCCGCCGCGCCGCCGAGAAGAAGGATCCAGCGGGTCGGCAGCGCGCCGGCGTCCAGGCTCGGGTCGGTCTGATCACGCACGGTGGTCCCCAACGTTACGGCGTCGGCCCGCCGTCAGAAAGCGGGACGCAGCGAGCGGGGCCGGCCGGCGGCGAACTGTGGCGGTTTGGCGGCGAGTGGTCCGAAAAACCGGGTGTACCCCTTTTCGTCGCCTTTCCCGTCGGCTGCAACGGCGATCGACTCGCTGCAAACCGGTTGTCGTTTCTTCGCGGTGGATGCATCATTCTCCGAGCTTGAGGAGAGAGCCATGAAACATCGCTATTGGTCCGGCGCCGCCGCGCTCGTGACGCTGGTGGCGGTCGCGGGCTGGACCATTCATGCCCTGGAGAGCGCCGCCAGCGCGCCGCCGCCCGTGCCGCCGCCGGACGCAGCGTCCGCAGTGATGCCCCAGTACGACAAGAGCGGGGCGCTGCTGCTGCCGGAAGACTATCGCCGCTGGGTGATGATCGGCGCGTCGCTGGGCTTGAGCTATTCGGAGGTGCCGGCGATGCACGACATGTTCGCGCACACGCTGATGGAGCCGACCGCCTATCGCCACTACGTCCAGAACGGAACGTTCCGGGAAGGCACGATGTTCGCGCGCTGCTGCAAGGTCCGGGCGACAAGGTGTTGCCCGCCCGCCGGGGCCAGTTCGCGGACGAGGTTCACGGCGTCGAGATGGCGGTGAAAGACAGCTCGCAGGTTCCCGAAGGGTGGGCGTATTACGGCTTCGGAGGGGGCGGGGCCATCCGGAGCTCGGCCAGCGCGGAGCCCAAGGCCAACTGCTTCAGCTGTCATGCCGAGCATGCCGCGCGCGATCACGTCTTCCTCCAGTTCTACCCGCTGCTGTCGGAAGCGGCCGACAGCGCGAAGGGCCGTTAGCTGGAGGGATAGCCGCTATGATCCCGGTGTGCGACTGGTGCTCGCTTCAGCTTCACCACGACGGGCAGACCTTCTGCGCGCGGCCGGTTTCACGTTCGAGACGCTGCCGGTCGAAGTCGACGAAGCGGTGCGGCAAGGCGAGGCGGCCGACGTCTACGTGCGGCGGCTCGCGGTAGAGAAGGCGGCTCGAGCGTGGGAGATTCTCGCTGGGGATCGCGGTCCGGCCGAAGCCGGACACTATTTACGTAACGATGCCGCACGAGACGGCGTCTTAGGAGACAGCCGCGGTGGGGGAGCGGGCGATATCGTCGTGCTGGGCGCCGATACGGCCGTGGTGGTCGACGGCGAGATCATGGGCAAGCCGCACGACGCGGCTGATGCGGAGCGGATGATCCGGTGCGTCTCGGGGCGTCGCCACCAGGTGATGACCGGCCTCAGCCTCCGCAACGGCAGCGGCGAGCGGGGCGGCGTGGAAACCACGACGGTCGAGTGTCTGACACTGACCGAGGCCGACGTCTCGTGGTATGTGGCAAGCGGTGAAGGGCGGGACAAGGCCGGCGCCTACGCGATTCAGGGTCTGGCGGCGCGGTTCGTCACAGGGATTGAGGGGTCCTACGCGAACGTGGTGGGGCTGCCGGTTCACGTCGTATTCAGGTTATTGCGGGATTTCTCGTAACGGGCTATTCTCTAGATTCAGGTTTTCCCGGAAGTCCTTATGACACATCGATATATCAAGATGGGTGCCACCGGCACCGTCCTCGTCCTCGCCTTCGTCGGACTGCTGTGGTCCACGCTCCAGGACGGGACCGAATACTTCAAGTACGTCGACGAGGTGCTGCCGCAACGCCAGGTCTGGGAAGGCAAGCCGCTACAGCTGAAGGGCTACGTCGTCCCCGGTTCGATCCTGCGGAAACGCGACTCGCTGGAGTACCGCTTCAAGGTCCAGAACAACCCGGCCCGGGCCAATCAGTCCGGCGGGATCGTTGAAGCGTCCTACACGGGCATCGTGCCGGACACGTTCAAGGACGAGGCCGAAGTCGTGCTGCAGGGGCAACTGACGACAACCGGCTTCGAGGTGAAACCGAACGGCGTCGTCGCGAAATGTCCGTCGAAGTACGAAGCGGCGGCCGGATCCTAGCCCACCAGCACGTCCGGTTGGGCAGCGCGAGCTGATTGACGTCCGGCGAAGCCCGGACGCCACCGACGACTGACGCGCGTCTTTTCCCGAGAGCAACCATGGCTTCACTTGGCTCGTTTCTGCTGCTGGCCTCGTTCGTCGTCTGCGCCTACTCGGCGGTCATCTCAGTCGCCGGCGCGCGGCGCGGCTCTCGCGCCCTGGTCGAGAGCGGCATCGGCGCGTTCTACCTGGTCGCTGCGCTGATGACGATGGCGTCGGCCGTGATCATCAACGCGTTCCTGACCGACGACTATTCGATCAAGTACGTCCAGCGCTATTCCGACAGCGTGCAGCCGCTGTTCTACAAGATCACGTCGTACTGGGGCGGGCTCGACGGCTCGATCATGTTCTGGGTCTTCCTGCTCTCCGTGTTCGGATCGGTTGCCGTCTACGTCAACCGTGAACGGCAGCGCGAGCTGATCCCGTACGTGGTGGCGGTGATCGCCACCGTCGAGGCGTTCTTCCTCTACGTGATGGTCGTCCACAACAACCCGTTCTCGACGTTCCTCACGCAGACGCCGGTCGACGGCCGCGGGCTCAACCCGCTGCTCCAGAACTACTGGATGGTGATTCATCCGCCGTCGCAGTACATCGGCTTCGTCAGCATGACCATCCCGTTCGCGTTCGGCATGGCGGCGTTGATCACCGGCCACCTCGACGACTCGTGGCTGCGGGCGGTCCGCCGCTGGACGATGATCGGCTGGCTGTTCCTGTCGCTGGGCCTGACCCTCGGCATGATCTGGGCCTACGAAGAGCTTGGCTGGGGCGGCTTCTGGGGCTGGGATCCGGTCGAGAACGCCGGGCTGCTGCCGTGGTGCACGGCGACCGCGTTCCTGCACTCGGTGATCGTGCAGGAGCGCCGCAGCATGCTGCGGGTCTGGAACGTGGTGCTGGTCATCACGACGTTCTTCCTGACCATCTTCGGCACGTTCCTCACCCGATCCGGCGTCGTGCAGTCGGTGCACGCCTTCGGCGAGGATCCGCAGCTGACGCGGCTGTTCATCATCTTCATGGTCGTCATCCTGGTGTTCAGTTTCAGCTACGTCATCTACCGGCTGCCGCTCTTGCGCGCCCGCAACGAACTCGACTCGTGGGTGTCGCGGGAAGCGGCGTTCCTGCTGAACAACTGGATTCTGCTGTTCTCGGCGATGTTCATCATCTTCGTGACGATGTTCCCGACGATGAGCGAGGCGTGGAACGGCACCCGGCTGACCGTCAGCGCCGACTTCTACACCAAGTGGATGGCGCCGATCGGTCTGTTCCTGCTGTTCCTGACCGGATTCGGCCCGCTGCTCGCCTGGCGGAAATCGACGCTCAGCAACCTGCGCGATCAGTTCCTCTGGCCGACGCTCGCCGCGGTGGTCACCGCCGGCGCGCTGATCGCGTTCGGCGTGCGGGTCTGGTCGTCGGGGCTGTGCTTTGCGCTCTCGGCGTTCGTCACCGGGACGATTGTCCAGGAGTTCTGGCGCGGCACCAACGTGCGGCGGGGCGTGACCGGCACCGACCTGCTGACGGCGCTGGTCGGCCTGGTCGGCCGCAACAAGCGGCGCTACGGCGGCTATATCGTCCACCTCGGCATCATGCTGATGTTCCTGGGCTTTGCCGGGAGCGGCTTCAAGCAGCACCTCGATGCCCAGGTCAAGCTCGGGGACATGGTCACGCTCGGCTCGTACACCCTGCGTAACGACGGCGTCAAGGTCAGCGACGACGGCCAGAAGCAGATGGTCACCGCGTACATCGCCGTCTTCAAGGAAGGCAAGCAGATCGACACCGTCTACCCGGCGAAGTGGTTCTTCCGCAAGCACGAAGAGGAGCCGACGACCGAAGCGGCGATCCGGCGGACGTTCGCCGAAGATCTCCATGTCGTGCTGGCGTTCCAGCCGAGCGATCTGGCGGCGCAGTCGGCGAGTCTGCAGATCGTGATCAACCCGCTGGTCGACTGGATCTGGTTCGGGTTCGCCGTGATGGCCATCGGCACCGGCATCGCGCTGCTGCCCGAGCGGACGTTCGCCTTCGCCATGGCCAAGATGCCCGAGGCGGCGACGGCGGCGACGACCACGGTGGCGCTGCTGCTGGTTTTGGGGCTGTCGTCGGCGCCGCTGCTGGCGCAGATGGCGCCGGGTACGGGGATCATGCTGCCGCCGAAGAATGCGCTGGAAAAGCAGATGCGGGACGAGATGGCCTGCATCTGCGGCGGCTGCGAGCACGAAGCGCTGTCGAAGTGTCCGTGCGGCCGGGCCGACCAGATGCGCGGCGAACTGCGGGCGCAGATCGATCAAGGCCGCACCCACGAGGAGATGATCTCCCACTTCATCGCCTACTACGGCGGCCAGCACTTCCTGCGGATGCCGATCGACAAGGGGTTCAACCGGCTGGCGTGGTTCGTCCCCTACCTGGTGGGCGCCACCGGTCTCGTACTGGTCGGCATGACGGCGCGACGCTGGTCGCGGAAGCGCGACGCCGCCCCCGAGCCGACCGCGCCGGCCGATCCTGTCCTCGAAGAACGACTCGACGATGAGCTCAGAAACCTCGACTGAGACGGTCCGGCTCAAAACGGAGCGCGACCCGCGCGACAACAGCCTGCAGCCGTGGCAGTTCTTCGTCCTCGCCGCGCTCGGCTGCGCGACGGCGGCGCTGTTCGCCAGCCGCGGGCAGGGCGTCACCGCCGTCGTCCTGTTGACGGTGCTGATGGGCGGCACGGCGCTGGTCGGTCTCGGGGTGCTGCGCGCGCTGCGCCCGCTGGTCTCGCCCCACGACGATGCGACGTCGATGATCGGGCAGCGGACCCGGGTCGCGCTCGAGCGCGAAAAGATGCTCGCGCTCCGATCGATCAAGGAGCTGGAGTTCGATCGCGCGATGGGGAAGCTGTCGGATGCCGACTGGGGCGAGATGTCGGGACGGCTGCGCGCCCGGGCTTCGCGCCTGATGCGCCAGCTCGACGCCGGCAGCGGATACCGCGAACAGATTGAACGCGACCTGGCGAAGCGGCTGGGAGCGTCGGCTGCTCCGCCGGTCGCCACGCGCGCCTGCCCGTCCTGCCAGATCGAAAACGATCCGGACGCCCGCTTCTGCAAATCCTGTGGGCAGAGACTATGACGAGGACGCTGAGGTTGCGGAGGGCGCAGAGGTCGGACGGGACGGCGAGTCCATGGAGCGAGAGGCGGCGGGTCTTGCGCGCTGGCGACCTGCTCGTTCTCCGCGTCCTCCGCGTCCTCTGCGCACTCTGCGCGCTCATCGTCTGGGCGGTGCCTGCCGATGCCCAGCCAGATCCGAGGCAGATGGCCGGCATCCCGCGTCCGGTGACCGATCTGCCGGACGGGGCGGTGTCGGTCCGTCTCATCCGCGGTCAACTTTCCAACAACATTCCGGATTTCCCGGTCGAGCTCCAGGTCGGGTCTGAAATGCGGACCGGCAAGACAGATGATATGGGCCGCGCCGAGTTCACCGGGCTGCCGGCCGGAGCGATGCTCAAGGCGGTCGCCGTCGTCGACGGCGAGCGGCTGGAGTCGGAGACCTTCCCGGCGCCGGCGCGCGGCGGGATCCGGCTGCTGCTGGTGGCGACCAACAAGGGTGAGGCAGCGCCGGCAGCCAGTGTGCCGGCCGTCGCCGGCCAGGTGGCGATCGGCGGCCAATCGCGCATCATCATCCAGCCCGGCGAGGAAACCGTCGAGGTGTATTACCTGCTGGACATCATCAACGCGGCCAGCGGGCCGGTCAACCCGCCTGCCCCCTTCGTGTTCGACATGCCCAGCGGGGCAACCGGCACCGGCATCCTCGAGGGGTCTTCACCAAACGCGAGCGCGAAGGATCGGCAGGTGACCGTGCAGGGACCGTTTCCGTCCGGCCGCACCCTGGTCCAGGTCGGGGCCGCAGTGCCAGCAGGGCAGGCCTCGCTGCACCTGACGCAGCGCTTTCCGGTTGCCGTCGACCAGCTGGCCGTCGTCGTCAAGAAGGTCGGGGGCGTCACCCTCGCTTCGCCGCAGCTATCGAGACAGCAGGAGATGACGGCGTCGGGCGAGACCTACATTGCGGGGACCGGCGGTGCCGTGCCGGTGGGCCAGCCGATCGAGCTGACGCTCGACAATCTGCCCCATCACAGCGGCGTGGCGCGCTGGGTCGCCCTGTCGCTCACCGGCATGATCATCGTGTTCGGGGTGTGGTTGAGCCGGGGCCCCGGGCAGTCCACCGCGCGCGGGGCGGAGCGCAAGCGGATGGTCGCCCGCCGCGACAAGCTGTTCAACGATCTGGTCCGGCTCGAGCACGATCATCGGAACGGGAAGATCAACGAGGGCCGCTACGCGACCAGGCGGGAAGACATCGTCGGGGCCCTCGAACATATCTACGGCGCGCTCGACGAAGACGAGATCGGCCCCGAGCCCGCTGACCGCTCGGGCGTCGCTGCGTGATCGCCGATTTCGATCAGATTTCTCTGGTCGATGTCACCCGCCACTTCGGCCGGCGCCGCGCCGTCTCGCGCGTCAGCTTTGCCGCCGGCCGCGGTGAAATCGTCGGTCTGCTCGGACCCAACGGCGCCGGGAAGTCGACCTTGATGGGGATGCTGGCGACGCTGGTGTCGCCGAGCGGCGGGGAAGTGCGCTACGGGCAGCGCGGCGCCGGCCGCGACGGCCCGGCGCTGCGCGCGAGGATCGGCCTGCTGGCGCACGAACTGCACCTCTATCCCGAATTGTCGGCCCGGCAGAACCTGGCGTTTTTCGCCTCGCTCTATGGGGTCGATGGGGGAGTCGATGGGCGCGTCGACGGCGTCGATCGCGTCGAAGCGGCGCTCCAGTCGGCCGGCCTGGCGGATCGGGCCGATGACGACGTCTCCGGCTACTCGCGCGGAATGCGGCAGCGGCTCGCGCTCGAGCGCGCGTTGCTGCACGGTCCGCGTCTCGTCCTGCTCGACGAACCGTTCACCGGACTCGACGACCGTGCGGTCGGGATCGTCACCGACCGACTCAAGCGGATTGCGTCGGAGGGCGCCATCGTGGTCCTGGCCACCCATGACCTCGATCTCGCCGAGGGACTGGTCACCCGGCTGGTGCTGCTGCGGGACGGGCGGATGATCGCGGACGAAGCGGCGGGCCCCGGCCTGCGCACGCGCTATCGCGCGCTGGTGGGCGGGTGATGTTCCTGAAGGTGGCGCTCCTCGTGCTGCGCAAGGACGTGATCATCGAGATCAAGAGCCGCGAGATTCTCTTCACGACGCTGTTCTTCTCGGTCTCGTGCATCCTGGTGTTCTCGTTCGCCTTCGTCAGCGAGGGCCAGGCGGTTGGCGATGTCGCGGCCGGCATTCTCTGGATCGCGATCGCGTTCTCCGGGACGCTGGCGCTCGGCCGGACGTTCGAGCGCGAGCGCTACGGTGAAACGCTGAAGGCGCTGCTGCTCGCGCCGGTCGCCCGGCCGGCGATCTATCTCGGCAAGCTGCTCGGCGTCGTGATCCTGCTCGGTCTGGCCGAACTGCTGCTCGTGCCGCTGGTGGCCTTGCTGTTTTCGGCGTCGCTGTTCGCGCGGCCGCTGCTGCTGGCGGCGCTGCTGCTGACCGGTACGATTGGGTTCTGCGCGGTCGGCACGCTGTTCGCGGCGATGCTGGTGCGGGCGCGGACGCGCGACGTGCTGCTGCCGATCCTGTTGTATCCGATCACGGTTCCGGTGATGATAGCTGGCGTCCGCGGCACCGCCGCCCTGCTCGCCGCGCCGCCCGACGAGCCGGTGGCGACGATGTGGATCGGGTTGCTGATGTCGTTCGACGTGGTGTTCGTCACGCTGGCGTTGTGGACGTTCGAGCCGCTGATGACGGAGTAGGGAGATACTCCCGAGGACGCAGAGTTCGCTGAGGACGCAGAGGATGCCCGCAGCGGGCGGGTGAGACGTACAATGCGTAAATTTTTCGCTCCCCTGGTGATTGTCGCCACCCTGATGCTCGCCTACGCGCCGGTGATGATTGCCAACGCGCTGTTCGAGTCGACGATGGGGCTGGTGCAGAAGATTTTCTACTTCCACGTCCCGTCGTGGTTCGCGATGTTCACGGCGGTCTTCGTCAGTGGGATTGCCAGCGGGGTGTATCTGTTCAAAGGCCGCCGCGGCGCCGACCGGGTGGCATTCGCGGCCGCGGAGCTGGCGGTGCTGTTCGGCGCGATCGGTCTCGTCACCGGTCCGCTCTGGGCGAGGAAGGCGTGGGGCGTCTGGTGGATCTGGGACGCCAAGCTGACGATTGCCTTCCTGCTCGAGATGACGTTCCTGGCCTACCTTCTGGTCCGGAAATATGGCGGGCCAGGCTCCGAGAAGCTCGCCGCGGCGATGGCGATCTTCGGCATGGCGAACGTGCCGTTTGTCTATTACGCGGTCAACATCTGGCGGACCATCCATCCGCTGACCACGGTGGTGCCGACGCTGCGTCCCGGGATGCGGGGCGCGTTCTGGTTCTGCGTGACGGCGTTCATGCTGCTGTTCCTGGTGCTGCTGACGCTGCGAACCCATCTCGAGCATCGGCGCGCGATGCTCGACGACTTGTATCTGTCTGAAGAGGACGGCGCGGCTTGAACCGCCGCCGGGACACCATGCCGAAACGTTTCCTGCGGTTCGTGGTCGTCGTCGCCATCGCACTCGCCTGCAGCCATGCCGCGCCGATCGGCGCGGCGCAGCCGCCGCCAGGGCAGGCGCCGGAGAGCCAGAGCGAGTTCGTTCCCGTCAATGAGCTGCCGCCCGCCGATCAGCTGCAGGCGGCGCCGCTCCTGATCACCGCGTATGCCTTCGTGTGGGTGGCGGTCCTCTTCTATGTCTGGACGATCTGGCGGCGGCTGGGCAGGGTGGAAAAGGACATGCAGGCGCTGGCGCGCCGGAGCCAGCCGCGGTGACATCCGGGCACTTCATCTTCATTCCGGCGGTCCTGCTGGTCGGGGTGGTGCTCGGCTGGATCCTGGGAACACGCGCGGCGCGGGATGCCTACGCGGCGGAGCTGCGACGGCGCGAAGAGCGCGCGGCCAGGGAAAAGGCGAAATTAGGAATTGGGAATTAGGAATTAGGAATTGGGCACGAATTCCTAATTCCTAATTCCTAATTCCTAATTTCCTAACGTCCGACCGCCAGCCGCTGCGCCAGCACTTCGGGCAGTCCTGCCTTGATGATTTTCGCCTGCGCCTCGCCGATCGCATACCTGACCCGATAGAGATCGACCACCCGCGCCTCGTCGTCGACGATGGCGTAGGCGGCGCGTGGATCGCCGTCGCGTGGTTGCCCGACGGCGCCGGGGTTCACCAGATGCTTCGAGCCGTCGACAAGATGCAGGCGCGTCTCCGCTGACGGCTCCGCGCTGTCGAGTCCATCGCGGGAGAGCTCGAAGGCGGCCGGACAATGAGTGTGCCCGAACAGGCAGAGCGGGCGTGCCGCGGCCCTGAGGGCGCGGGCGGCATCCAGCTCGTCGAACACGTAGGCGTCTTCGTCGAACGGCGATCCGTGGCAGATCTGCAGCAGATCGTTGACCTGCTGCGGTCCCTGCGGCAGTTCGGCCAGCCAGGCCCGGTGCTCGGGCGTCAGCGCCTCCAGCGTCCAACGCACCGCGTTCCTGGCGACGGAATTGAAGCCGTCGGCCGGCTCGAGGCCGCAGGCCACCTTGTCGTGGTTGCCGCGGACCAGGGCGGCGGGTTTCAACGAGCGCACACGGTCGATCACGGCGTTGGGATCGGCGCCGTAGCCGACCAGGTCGCCCAGGATCAGCGTGTGGTCGTAGTGGCGCGGCAGGGCGTCGGCGAGACAGGCGTCGAGCGCCTCCAGGTTGGCGTGAATGTCCGTCAGGACGAGATAGCGCATGGGAAATGGATAATGCTAATTGCTAACCGTAAAATGCCAAAACCCTAATCGGGCTCCCCACTCTCGCGGTGTGCACGCGCAATCGGGGCCTCAGTATTCCAGCCAATCGACGACCTGCTCGACCAGCGCCGGCACACTGGCACGTCCGGCCTCGAGACGGCGGTGCGCCTGCTGGTAGGCGGCACAGCGCCGGTGGTAGAGATGCTCGAACTCGGAGCGGTCGGCGGCCAGGGGCCGGCGACCATCGGCCGGCAGGCGGGCAATCACCCGATCGAGCGGGACGTCCAGCCAGATCGACACGCCGTCGGCGTTGATCGCGGCGCGATTGGCCGGATCGACGAACGTGCCGCCGCCGGTGGCGACGACGAGGTGGCGGGGCCGAAGCTGATCGGCGAGGACGGCCCGTTCGAGCGCCCGGAAGTGCGGCTCGCCGTGGCGCGAGAAGATGTCGGCGACGGTCATGTGCTCGCGCTTCTCAATCAGCTCGTCGATATCAACGGCGGCCCAGTCGAGCCGCCTGGCGAGCGCCCGGGCCAGGGTCGTCTTGCCCGCGGCCATGAACCCGACCAGGTAGATCTTGTCGGCCTTCACGCGGCGGACCGGGCGCCAGGCGCCGAACGAAGCCCCCGGGATCCTCGTCCCAGAAGAGAAGCAGGATTCCCGGCAACCCTCGAGCGGACCCGGATCTGGCGGGCCGGATGAATCGTCGCGACGGGCATGGACGTCATCTTATGATACTGTCCCGGCAGCGCGCATGACGGGGAATGGACACCGGGTGGTTCGACTCGAGTTCACCAGCGCCGTCGAGATGCTGGATTTCGTCCAGGTAGTGAGCGATCACGTCGGGCGAACGGCGGGTTTCGACGAAGAGGCGATCCACTGGGTCGGTGTGGCGATCCGCGAATCGGTCATCAACGCCATCAGACACGGCAACCGGAACGACGAGTCGAAACACGTGATCGTCGAATTCCACGGCCCGGCGATCGGCGAGACGTCGGCCTTGACGATTTTCGTCCGCGATCAGGGCGAGGGCTTCGATCCGGAGACGGTGGCCAACCCGCTCGAACCGGACAACCTGCTCAAATCCAGCGGCCGCGGGATCTTCCTGATCCGGAACTTCATGGACGAGGTGCGGCTGCAGCGGGCGCCGGAAGGCGGCATGGAAGTCCGGATGGTCAAACGGCTGAACCCAGCCGATGCGCAGCCCGACGCCACCTCGGCCGGGTCTTCCTGAGTTCTCATTCCTCATCTCTCATAATCTCTCATTCCTAATTTCTAATTCCCAATTCCTAATTTCTCACTCGTGCCTCCCGACCCGCTGTTTCTGTCGACCGCCGTCGAGGCGGTGGTGCGTGCCGGCGAGATTCAGATGGCCAGCTTCGGCCGGGATTTCCGGATCGAGAAGAAGGGCACCATCGATCTGGTGACCGAGGTCGATCTCGCGGTCGAGCGGATGTTCCGGGCGCTCGTCGCCGAGCGCTTCGACGGCCACGAGGTGCTGGCTGAAGAGATGGGCGGCGGGGCGGCGGTGGCGCCGGGGCCGTGCTGGGTGTTCGATCCAATCGACGGCACGACGAACTACGCGCATGGGCTGCCGATTTTCTGCGCGTCGCTGGCGCTCGAAATCGGCGGGGTCGCCGAGGTCGCGGCTATTTTCGACCCGAACCGCCGCGAACTGTTCACGGCCGAGCGCGGCGGCGGCGCCTTCCTCAACGGCCGGCCGCTGCACGTCTCGGCGGCGGCCACACTTGTCGACGCGATGCTGGTGACCGGGTTCCCCTATGACGTCCACAGCCGCGTCGATGAGATCGTCGGCCTGTTCGGTGAGTTTGTCGGCGTGGCGCGCGCAGTGCGGCGGCTCGGGTCGGCGGCCATCGATCTGTGCTACGTCGCCGCCGGACGAATGGACGGGTTCTGGGAAAGCAGCCTCAAGCCCTGGGACATCGCCGCCGGCGCGTTGATCGTGACTGAAGCGGGCGGCACGGTGACCCGCCTGGACGGCTCATCATTTCAATCGCGCAGCGGCGAGGTTCTCGCCAGCAACGGCCTGATCCATCCTCCCATGCTCGACCTGATTCACCGCTGGCGGGCGTCGCGCTCGACGGCCGGCTGACAGCGCCAGCTCATCACGGAGTGCGCGCCTCCGTGTCGGTTTCGCGGACAGCCTGTTATCGGCGAGGGACATCGGCAGCCGCGGCGCGGCCTTTGTCGGGGCGAATTCCTCCCGCCACCTGGCATCTCTCCTGCTACACGCTCAACATCAGGAGCGTGCTTATGAATCGTCGTCTGCTGGTTTCCTGTCTGGCCGTGGCGCTGTACGCCGGCTTCATCAATACGCCGGCCGCGTCAGCGCAGCAATCCATCAATTTCTACGTCGGCGGCTTCATTCCACGAAGCCTCGACTCCCGCGGCATTGACGACGTGTGGGTCCAGAACGACAGGTTTCTGCTGTTCGACGTCAAGGACTTCCGGGGACCCA
>JBDTRR010000094.1:0-18355 GCA_039931615.1 Acidobacteriota bacterium | reverse complement strand
TTATCGGGTAATCACGGTCTCCAGGTATTCCGCTGGAACCACGAGGCCGCCGGTCCCGCCCCGGTCGGATCGGCGCAGCAAGTCGAGGAGATCGGCTTCGAGCCCCTGCTGACGCTCGCCGTCGAGCGATGCGAACGCCTTGAGCACCGGGCCGTAGAAGGTGCGAAACACGTCGACCATGTGCTCGGGCGAGCGATAGCGGAAGGCAAACGTCCGGACCGTCTGCTCGATCGCGGGCGCCCCCTTGAAGAGTTCCTGCAGGTGGGCGTCGGTGCCCCACAGGAGCGGCGACTGGACACCCGGCACGGGCGGGACGTGCGCGCCGACGACGCGAAACATGTCGCCCAGGAAGCCAGACGGCGTCCAGCAGGCCAGCCCGATCCGGCCGCCGGGCCGGCAGACCCGCATCAGCTCGGCGGCAGCGCGCTCGTGGTCGGGTGTGAACATGACGCCGAAGGTGGACAGGACGACGTCGAAGCTTTCCGCCGGATAGGGGAGGGCTTCGGCATCGGCCGGCTCGAAGGTCACCGCCAGGCCTTCGGCTTCGGCGCGGCGCCGGCCGCCTTCGAGGAGCGCCGGCACGTAGTCGGTCGATGTCACGATCGCAAAGCGGCGCGCCGCTGCCAATGTGGCGTTGCCGTTGCCGGCGGCGACGTCGAGCACCCGCTCGCCGGCGCGCAGGTCGACGCCCTCGCAGAGCAGCTCGCCGACAATCTGAAGGGTGGTGCCGATTACCGCAAAGTCTCCGGACGCCCACATCGCCTGCTGTCGCGCCTTGATCGCGGCGTAACGGTCCAGCCCGGTCGTGGGATCGCTTGTCGCCCCAGTCGTCATACACTTGTCCTTCCGACACGTCGGCGTCTCGTCGCCGACAGGCCCCTACATTACGTGGCGCCACGGATCAGAACCATGTGCGACCGTCCGATTCGCCTAGCCGCCCGTCCGAAACTGGAGCACACCGGTCAGCCCGTCTGCCGCGGCTGTCGGCGCGTCCCGGCTGCGGAGGGCCGGCCATGACGACCGACGTCCTTTCCGACGTGCTGCGCGCGGTGCGTCTGACCGGCGCCGTCTACTTCGATTTCGAGCTGAGCTCACCGTGGGTGGCGGCGTCGCCGCCCTCATCCGAGATTGCCGCGAAGGTGATTCCGGGCGCGCAGCGCGTGATCATGTATCACCTGATCGCGCGCGGGTCGTGCTGGGCCAACGCCATCGGCCAGGCGCCGATGCGGCTGCGGGAAGGCGACCTGATTGTCTTTCCCCAGGGCGATCCGCACGTGATGTCGAGCGAGCCGGGGATGCGGGCCGAGCCCGACATGTCGAAGTACGCGCGCCCCTCGAGGCTGCTGCCGCTGGTCTACGAGCTGGGCGGGGGCGGACCGGACCGGGCGCGGGTCGTGTGCGGATTCCTCGGCTGTGACGAGCGGCCGTACAATCCGCTGCTCACCGCGCTTCCGGCGGTGATTCATCTGGCGGCGGCCGGCTCCCACGCCGCGCCGGGGTGGCTGGGGACGCTGGTCAACATCGCGGTGTCCGAGTCGGGAGGGGAGCGCGCCGGCAGCGAGAATGTCCTGGCGCGCCTGTCGGAGCTGATGTTCGTCGAGGCGATCCGCCGCCACATCGAGATGCTGCCGCCGGCCCAGAGCGGCTGGCTCGCCGGACTGCGCGATCCGGTCGTCGGACAGGCGCTGGCCGCGCTGCACGGCGACGTTGGCGAGCCCTGGACGGTCGAGCGGTTGGCCAGGCTGGCCGGGGCATCGCGCTCCGCGTTCGCCGAGCGCTTCACCGGGATGGTTGGACATCCGCCGATGCAGTACCTCGCGCTGTGGCGGATGCAGCTCGCCTCGCGCCTGCTTGCCGAAGGCCGGCCGGTCGCGGCGGCGGCCGATGCCGTCGGTTACGAATCGGAAGCGGCCTTCAGCCGGGCGTTCAAGAAGCTGGTCGGGCAAGGTCCGGCCGCCTGGCGGCGGAGTGCGGGCCCGAGCGCCGGGGCGAGCGCCGGCTCGCCGCCATGATGCCGGTGTCGAGGACGTGTCCGAAATGCTCCGGTCGCATGGCGTCCGGACTCATGATCGAACGCGGCGGCGGTCCGGCCGATCAGCAGGTAAGATGGGTCGAGGGTGAACCGGTTCCCCGGTCCTGGTTCCAGGGCGTGCAGCTGGAGGGCCGGACGCCGATGCCGGTCACGACCTACCGCTGCGACGCGTGCGGATACCTGGAATCGTTCGCGCTGCCGATTGCGCCGGACGCCAACTGACGAATTGGGCGATATCATCGCCGGATGTCCGCGGCCCTGTTCACGCTGCTGTGCCTGATCTGGGGCTCGACCTGGCTCTGGATCAAGGTCGGACTCGTCGGGGTGCCGCCGTTCCTCGGCGCCGGCCTGCGGTTCCTGCTGTCGACACTGCTGGTCGGCGCCGTGCTCGCCGCAAGGCGCCGGCGGGTCCGGCTCACCCGCGACGACAGGATTTGCGTGCTCTCCCTCGGCCTGCTCGTGTTCTGGCTCGATTACGCCGCCGTCTACTGGGCCGAAACGAAAATCTCGAGCGGTCTCACGGCGATCCTGTTTTCCACGATGCCGCTGATGACGTCGCTGCTGAGCGCCTACTGGACCCGCAGCGAGCTGCTGAGCCGCCGCAAGGTGGCCGGCATCTTCGTCGGCATCCTGGGAACCGCGCTGCTGTTCTGGCCGAGCCAGCGGCTGGGGTCGGAGCCGGCGCTCGGGATGCTGGCCGCGCTCGCCGCCAGCCTGTTCGCCGCGATCAATCTCGTGACCATGAAGAAGTACGGCCGCGACGGCGATCCGTTCGTGCTGAACGTCTTCGGGATGGGCATCGGCACTGCCTGCCTGCTCGCCATGAGCGCGTTGATGGAGCGTGGGTCGGCGGTCGTCTGGAGCAGGAGCAACGTCCTGGCCCTCGGCTATCTGTCGGTGTTCGGCTCGGTGATCGCCTTCTCGGCCTACTACTACCTGATCAAGAAGCTCGACGCGACGGTCGTCAGCCTGACGACCTTGATCGTTCCGATCGTGGCCCTGGCGCTCGGCCGCCTGTTCCTGCAAGAGACCGTGACACCGACCGCCGTCCTGGGCATTCCAACGATCCTCGCCGGTGTGGCGGTGGCGACTTTGCCGGGTGGCCGGGGCATTCAGCGTGCGCCAGTGGGCGGGCGCGGACCGGCGCCGTCCCCTTGAAGCGAATTTCGCGTCGCTTCGCGCCTGCTGTGCAATCAGAGACACCACCGATTCCCGCGCCGCGCCACACTGTTCACGAGGTGGACGCATGCTCATGGTGATGGCCGCGACTGGAAGCGGGCTGGCGACGGCGCGTCTGGCGGCGATGCCGCCGGTATCGGTCGACCGCACGGTACGCTGATGGACATCGAGCTGGAGATCGAAGGCGTCCCCGACGGTCCGATCGCCGACGCGATCCGGGCGAGAGTGAAGAACCTGCGCCATGAGATCGAGCGGCCTGGCGACTGGCGGGTGACGATTGCCCCGTCCGAGACGCGCGGAGAATGGGATCTCGGAATCCGCACGCCGTCCGGGTGGCAGCTCGCCTCGTTTGCGGAACCGGTCGAGCGGCTGCCGGATGTGGTCGAGCGGGAGCTGCGAGAGCGGCTGGGTTCAATCGCCTGGGGAGGATGATGCGCGACTGGTCGGTCGCGACTCTCGGGGCAGCCGCCGGCCGAACGCCCACAGACCAATCAGCGCCAGGATGACCAGGTTCGGAAACAGCAGTGGCGCCATCGGGGGTGCGCCGGTCAGCAGCCGTTCGAACAATGTCGAACCGGGCTGGCGGAACACTGCTCGTAGATGCAAGCCGAAGCCGAGCAGTCCGACCAGCGCCTGAAGGCCGAGCACCACCGCGCACAGCGCCAGAAAGCGCCGCGTCGTTTCGATCAGGAACGGCACGATCAGAAAGCTGACCGCAAAGGCGCTGCTGACCACCGGCACCCATTCCAGGCGGTTGAAGAACCCGTTCATGGCGTGGTCGCTCAAACTGAAGACGAAGTTGCCGGCGAACCCGCCGACGGCGAGCAGCAGGACCCACTGCACCCATTCGCTGTGGTCGGGCCCAACCATCCGGTTGACGATCAGCAGCAGGCCGAGGCCGGTGTAGGCGAGCGGCGCGGCGAACGGAGCCGCGTAAGTCAGGCTCCGGAGCGTGCGATCGAATCTCTCGTCTGGGGCTGACGCGCCGGGCGTTCGAATATGGTCGATCCGGCGGGGAAGCGTCTGTGCAGTTCGGCACAGGCGGGCGCGGAGTGCGGCGCATGGAGTCTAATGAGCCCGTGACCGCCGTGGTTCCCGTCGAGCCAGCTCTCCTCGAGCGCGTGCTCGATCACACGCATCCGCTGTCGCCCGACGGCCTGGACCGGCTCGGCCATGGCAAGTTGTCCTCGGCCCAGAGCAAGACGGCTTGGGGACGCCGCTCGCAGCACCGGTTTGCCCTGGTCGACGGCGTCGATCTGCTGGCCGGCGCGGAACAGTACGACCTGGACGGCATGGCCGACGGACGGCCGATCCGGATCTGCGGCATCGGCTCGCTGTTCACCCACCCGGCGCACCGGGGCCAGGGTCATGCGCCGGCGCTGCTCGAGACGCTGCTCGAGCGCGCGAGGCGAGCGGGCGCCGAACTGGCGCTCCTGTTCGCGCCTCCCGGCCTGGAAGGCGACGTGCGCGCTGGCTTCGCGGCGCTCCCCTTGACGGAGGCGACGCTCGACGTCGGGGAATCGCCGCGTCACGGGGCCCCGATGACGATGGTCCGGGGCGGCGAGGAACGGGATCTGCCGGCGATTGTCGCGATGGGGCGGGTGCGGGCCGAGCGGTTCCGCTTCCATCTCGATCGTGACGTCGACCTGGTTCAGTACGCGATCACCAGAAAGCGCCTGCTGGCAGGCCTCAGCCCGCCGGCCCGGCGCCAGCTGCATTTCTTCATCGCCGAGGAAGGCACGACGGCCGCCGCCTACGTGGTCGTCACGATCGCGGGAGACACCTGGACGCTCGAGGAGTGCGGCGACCGCGACCCGTCCGGCGCGCGGGTGGGTGCGCTTCTACAGGCGCTGATCGCGCGCGAACCGGGCGAGCGCCGTCCGACGATTCGCAGCTGGCTGCCGCCCGGATTCCTGCCGCCGCAGATCACGCTGGCCTCGGCCGTCCCGGCGGCGGAGGCCGTGATGGTCCGCAGCCTCAACGCCCCGGCGCCGCAGTGGTCCGCCGAGGACGTCCTCTATTGGCGCAACGACGTTTTCTGAGCGCCAGGCGCCGACCACAGACGACGGATCATCGTCTTGTACGTAGTGTCCGGCTTTAGCCGGACCGTGGGAGGTCCGCCTGAAGGCGGACACTACGTACTAAATGAAAGAGCACTCAGGTCTGCCCGGCGGTCGACTCTTTCGCCGGCTCTGTGCGATAGGAGACCATCGGGCCGCTGACGATCGACGTACGCTGAAGAATGCTGCCAGCTGACCCCAGAGACACCGGCGATCCGCTCGGACGCATCGGGCGGATGATTGAGTACTATCGCGTCGAAAAGCAGAGCCGCCTGAACCGGCGGGAGATCTGGCGGTGGCGAAAGATCGAGGGGCGAGAGGCGCTGATCAGGCGCGAGAAACCGCTTGATCGCGTGCACTGATGAGCGTCCCTTCACGACGCTCGACTCACCGCGCGTCACGGCTTCGTCACGATGGTCGCCAGCAGGTAGCCGTGCCGCCGCACTGCCGGAATGTGGCGATCGAGGAAGACAAAAGGGCGGACCAGGGTTCCAGTCACCCTCGCCACCGGCCGGCACCACGCGTGGCACGCCAGGTCGAGCATCCTCAGCCAACCGGGGATGAAGAGAATCGCCGTTTCCGCCACGACCTCCAGACCGGCCCGCTCGAGCATTTCTTTCAAGGCGCGACGTGAGTAGGATTTCTCGTACCCGTAGCAATACAGTCCGACCGCCTGGAGCATCGTCGCGAACAGCGGCCGGAGAAACGGATCGTAGCGGTTCGGCACGCCGACGATGGCGCGGCCGCCGGGCTTGAGGACGCGGGCCATCTCTTCGACGGCGCGTTCGGTCTCGTCGAAGTGTTCAATCGTGCCCATCGAGTAGATGGCATCGAAGCTGTTGTCGCGGAAGGGCAGGGCACGCACGTCGCCGACCGCGCCCTGTAACGCGCCCGGGCCGGCGTCGAACGCGGCGCGCGCCTGCATCACCGTCGGCGCCGAGATGTCGATGCCGTAGGCGTGGGCGCCCTGTGCACTGGCCCAGGCGAGAATGCGCGTGTTCTTGGCTTCGTCCCACAGATCGGTCTTGAGAATCCGCAGTCCGGCCAGCGCCGGGAAGTGCTCGTTGAACAGCCGCCGCTCGTTGTCCGAGTAATAGCGCGTCGACGCGGCGCCACCGAGATCGGGGAAACGCTCGCCGACCCGGGCCCAGAAGTCCCGATAGGCGGAGCGGGACATCACGGCCGCTCTCCCCGCACGTGCCAACTCCAGGCGCCGAGGGCAAACGACAGGCGGCGCCGGTCCTGGTTGTGGATCAGATCGCCGGCCAGGTCCGGCGCCTCGGCCGGATGAAAGACCAGCGCGTGCTCGCCCGGCGCCACCGTGAGCGGGCCAATCTGGTAGATGCGGCGATCCGGCGCCACAACCAGGGTCTGTACGGCGCGCCCGTCGAGCTGCAGCTCCATGTCGCGCGGCCGGTGGAAGGCCGACATGTCGAGGCCGAGCGCGGCGACGATCGGCTGGCCGCCAGTGTTGACGATCGTCCAGGCCGCGTCGCCGCCCATCCATCGCCACGAGATCGCCGCATCGTACTCGCGGGGAAAGAAGCCGGTCATCGCCGCGGTGTAGATGGGCGGGGTTGCGGCCGTGATCGTGAACAGCTGTGCATCGACGAATGTTCCGGCGCCCCGCAGACCCTCTGGAAGCGTGTGCGCGCGGAACCACCGGCCGGCGTCCGAGTCGTTGCGGGCCAGCAGATGCGTGTAGCCGGATGCCGCGGCCGTCTGCGAAAAATGCGGTTCCGTGCAGTCGCTGGCCGCGCTGCGCAGGCTGACCCGGCCGTGCGTCAGCCACTGGACCGATGCCGACTCCTGGGTGAGCGGCGTGCAATCGAGCACCCGCACGCCGTCGGCCTGCTGCATCGCCCAGCGGTGCGCCGTGGTCGGCAGCACGTCGCGCCACAGCGCCGACGGCAGGGCGGCGTATTCGCCCGCGGCGAGAGCGACGAGGAAGAGGCACGCGATCTGCGCCCGTCTGGAGCCGATCCGCAGGAGATAGTCGATTCCGATGCCCGCCAGCAGCGCCGCCATCAGCTGCACCACGACCCCGAACCGCGCGTAGGCCCGGAACATCGGCACCACGCCATAGAGCAGCGACGACGGCCGGACGATCGTGAACGGCCCGGCCGTCTGCTCGGGCGATAGCGAGGAAACGAACGCGGCGGCGGCGACTGCCACCAGGACCGCGACGCGGACGGCCGGGTCATGATCGCGCCGCCAGCGAACCACGGCGATGGTCGCGAGCGCGACGATGCCCCAGCCGAGGCTGACCTGCTGTTCGAGCAGCCCGGCGCGGACGCCCGCGGCAGTCCAGAAGCGATGCGCGCTGGCGCCGGCGATCGGATGCGCGATTGGCGGAATCAGGTAGCTCCACCAGGCGGCGCTGAAGCTGAAGAGATCGCTGCGGGGGAACGCAAACGTGGCCCGGTCCGACAGCACGCCGCGCGCGGCGTACGCCGCGTAGCCGATGCCGCCGGCGGCAATCAGCGCCAGACATCCGGCCGTGACGGCGAGCCGGCGCATCGATCCATGAGACGCGCGGGGCTGCTGTCCTGAACCCGTGAGCCAGTAGGCACCCACCGCCACCGGCGTGATGACCGCCGCGATCAGGCCGCCGTAGAAGTTCGAGAGGGTGACCCCGATCCCCGCGGCGCCGAGCAGTGCCATCGCCCGGGGTGAGGGTTGATCCAGGCCGCGCCACAGCGCCAGCAGGTAGAGCGGCAGCCACTGCGTCTGTGCGATGTGGGGGTGGTAGGCGGCTTGTGCGACGTGAAACGGGGAGAACGCGTAGAACGCGGCGGCCAGCGCCGCTGCGGCCGGCGACAGTGCCAGATGCCGCGCCAGCAGGTACGCGGCGGCGGCCGAGAGCGGGAAGGAAAGGAGGACCAGCCAGTTGTACGCCGCCACCGGGCCGGAGAGGCGCGCCAGCAGGGCGCCGGTGAGATCCGTGACCGGCTGCGAATAGATACCGATGGTCAGCGGATGTTCGAACTGCTCCATCACCGTGAACGGATCGTGGTGGCGCCCGACGATCTCCATTCCGAACAGCCGTTCCGACGGCGCGCGCAGCACTGGGGCCGCCATCACCGCCGTGACGACGGCGGCCAGCACCAGCACCACGGCGACTTCAGCGACGCGTCCGGGCACGGTGGACTACCGCCACGAAGACCACGACCGGACCGGCCACCGCCCAGCCGCCGACGTCCCGTACGTGCGCGGTCAGTCCGGCGTGGCTGGCCAGGGCGTGCAGCGCCAGCAGACCGGCCATCTGTGTCAGCCCGAGCACGGCCAGCCCGCCGAGAAACGGCCGCCAGCCCGCGGCGACGAGCGTGGCGATCCAGAGCGCGAGATAGAGGCCAAGCTGGAATGCGGGCAGGAGCGCGATCGCGCCTTGCGGATCGGCGAGCGGTGTGCCGGCCTGGAGGGCGACCAGCCGCGTCGAGAATGGACTGAGCAGGTAGACGGCCAGGGCGCCGGCGACGATGCCGGCCAGCGCATGGCCTGGCGCGGCCCGGCGGCCATGCCGCCAGAGGGCGGCGGTGAAGATGACGACCGCGGCGAGGATCAGCTGGTAGAACGCGTGCACGAGAAAGAGCGGCGAGGCGACCACGTCGGGCAGGGCGACAACCAGAAGCCGCAGGATCCCCAGGCTGATGAACAGCGGCAGCGTCGCCGCGATGCCGAGCGCCAGCCGCCGCCACGTCGGTGCATAGGTACAGACTGCCGCCAGGTAGATTGGGATCAACGGCGTCGAGACGCACTCCTGCGTGACCAGGAAGCCGCCGCGCGGAGTCCACAGAACGTTGGCCGCGGCGTGAGCGTTGACGCCGAAGACGCCCAGCGCGGCGGCGGCGGCGCGGGCGACGACGCCCGCCAGGACGAGGACCACGGGACTGTCAAGATAGAACGGCGACGCGGCGACGAACGCGGCCAGGAACGCTCCGGTCGACCAGACGAATCGTGTCGAGAGTTGCAGCGGATGCCGCGATCGAATCAGCCGGGCCAGCGGGCGTCCGGCGATTGACAAGGGCTTTGACGAAGCGGCGGTCCGGTCAACCTCGCCCGGCCGCCGATCGGCCGTGCGCATCCAGGCGAACACATACCCGGCGATCGCCAGCGTCAGCAGCGCGGGCCAGAGGTAGAGGTGGAGCGCAGTGAACCAGGCCGGCGACGCGGCGACCAGCCCCAACGTGCCGATGCGCATGGTGTTCAGGACGAGGATCAGGGCGGTGCCGCCCGCGGCGCCAGCCAGTCGCGTTCGCCATCGCACGGGATAGGCCAGCACGGCACCGAGGCACAGGGCGAGCGCGTCGGCGCCGCTGCACGCCAGCGTCACGTTGACGGCCATCGTCGGCGTGCCCACAAGTGAGGTCGCCAGCGCGCCCTGCAGACGGGTCAGCGGGAGCACCAGATGGGCTTCGGTCCAGCTCCAGCGGAGCAGGCCGAAGATCGTCAGGCTGGCCGCGAGGCCGCGCAGGACAAAGCCGGCGGCGTCACTCGGACCGCGGGCTGTGTCCGTCAGCACGAGGGATCTCCTGGACCGACACGGCGGACGCCCCGAACGAATGTCCGAGCTCGGTGATCGCCGCCAGGCTCTTGAGCCGGGGGGAGCACGAGAAGATATCGATGTTGACGGTGCCGGTCTCCGGCCAGGTGTGCAGGACGGCGTGCGACTCGGCCAGGATCAGGACGCAGGTCAGGCCGGTGCCGGGAAAGTTGTGGGACAGGGACTGGACGACCGTCGCACCGGCGTTCTCCAGCGCCTGGACGAAGGCGGCCGTGACGTGATCCGAATCCAGGGCGGACATCGCCGTACACGCCTTCAGGTCGGCTGAATAGAGCATCGGCTGCGCGTGAACCACCATCCCGCGCCAAACGGTACCGCACGCGGCCCGCCAGGACTGTGCAAAAGCGAACAGCGTCGTCCGCCCGCCGAAGAGTACATTCACGCACCATTTCGTAATTGGGCCTGTCGCGGGTCTCGTGGACAAAGGGAGATCGACAATATGAAGCGCAACGGCCTGCTGGTGGTCGTGGTGGTTGGAATCGCCGTGCTGGCGTACCGGGGTCCCACCGTATCGGCGCAGTCTGGCCCGTCGCTCGGGATGGCGCAAAGCTTTGCCATCCTCGGGGGTTCGTCGGTCACCGTCGCCTCTACCGGAAGTGCCATCACCGGCGATGTCGGCGTCTCCCCGGGCACGTCGATCTCCGGGTTTCCCGCCGGCGGCGTGGTTCAGCCGCCGTATGCGATCCACAACAATGATGGCGCGGCGATCAACGCCCAGGCGGCGACGACCGCGCTCTACACGCTCCTGCAGGGGATGTCGGGCGCCACGCCGCTCGGTCCTGAGCTGGGAGCGACCGTCGTCGGACCGGGAGTCTATTCTTTTTCATCCACCGCCAATATCGCGTCCGGGACGGTGTTCACGCTGTCCGGCGCGGGCCCCTACATCTTCAAGGTCGGCACCTCGGTGACCGCCAACGTCGGCTCGAGCATGTTGCTGCTGGCCGGCGCCTCGCCCTGCAACGTGTTCTGGCAGGTGAACAACGCGGCGACGATCAATGGCGCCGAGTTCGCCGGCACCGTGGTCGCCCAGGATGCCATCACAGTTGGCAGCGGCGGGAGGCTTGACGGCCGGGCGTTGACGACTGCCCTCGGCTCGGTGACGCTGGCCGGCGGCAACGTCATCGGCGGGTGCAGCACGCCCGCCAACGGATGCCCGACGATCACGCTGTCTCCGTCGACACTGCCGGGCGGCACGGTCGGCGTCGCCTACAACCAGGCGATCGTCGGCAGCGGCGGATCAGCGCCGTATACCTTCGCAGGCACCGCCGGCGCCTTGCCGCCAGGTCTGGCCCTGAGCTCGACCGGCCTGTTGACGGGAACGCCGACTGCCGTCGGGCCCGCGACGTTCACCATCACCGCGACGGACGCGAACGGGTGTGCCGCGAGTGTCACCTACACGGTGGCCGTGGCCGCCGCCCCGCTGCCGTGTCCAACGATCGCGTTCGCGCCGGCGACGATGCCCAACGCCACGGTGGGCGTGCCTTACAGCCAGGCCTTGACGGGGAGCGGCGGGACCGCGCCCTATGTCTTCACCTCGGTTGGCGGCGCACTGCCGGCCGGCATCACGCTGACGACACCGACCGTCATGGCGGGGACGCCGACCGCCGCCGGCAGTTCGGCCTTTACCCTCCGCGTGACGGACGCGAACGCCTGTTTCGCCGAGCGTTCGTTGACTGTGTTGACGGTGACTGCGGTGCCGACGCTGCCCGAGGCCTTCGTCCTCGTACTGGCCTTGGGACTGACCGGGGTGGGCTACCTCCGACTGCGGCGGCGGGTGAGGCGATGAGGCCGGCGGATCGGGATCAGTTGGCGTCGAGCTTGTTGATCCGGCGGATATCACGGAGCGTCTGGCGCATCTCCTCGACGACCTTCATATGTTCAAGCGTCGACTGCAGCGCCTCGGCGGTGGCATGAACCGCCTCCAGCGCCGCGTGACGCGCCGCCTCGGCGGCGGTGCGTGCGTCCTCGGCGGCCGTCCGCGCCGCTTCGGCCGCCTGCCGCAGGCGCTCATGCTCCTGCCGGACCCCTTCGAGCGCCTCGTGATGCCGATCGTGGCCCACCCGCGCCTCCTCGGCGAGCCGGCGGATGCGTTCGGCCTCGTTGCGATCAGACTCCGCCGAGGCGCGGTCTTGTTCAGCGATGCGTTGATCGTCCGGCATGATGCAGTCTCCGGGAATGGACGGCCGGCCGTCGCCGGCATCAGTGCACGGAGGCCGGGATGGCGTCGCTCGCTGCAGCGTATCAGAGCGGCCGGCCGGGGGAGTGTGCGCAAAGCGACACGGGGGAGGATTGAGGCCGCCGCCGTCCACGGCAATGCCTCCGGATCAGTCGTGCAGGACGATGCTGAGCAGCGAGGCGTTGATCTTGAGCGTACCGTTGTACTCGATCAGGCCGAGCTTCCTGAACTTGTTCATGAAGAAGTTCACCCGCGAGCGCGTCGCGCCGATCATTTCCGCCAGTGTCTCCTGGGAAATCTTCGGTACCGTGCGGGTCGGATTGCTCTGGCCGTAACGCGCCAGCAGCAGCAGCGTCCGGGCCAGCCGCTTCTCGCTGGAGTTGAAGAGCTGATCGACGAGATCGGCTTCGATCCGGATGTTCCGCGTCAGCATGAAGGAGATGAAGCGATCGGCAAACGCCGGCTCGTCGCGGAGCAGCTGCGACATCGCGTCCCTGCCGATGATCAGCACGCTGCTCGCCACCACCGCGGTCGCCGTGCCGATGCGGAGTGGCTGCCCGGCCAGAGCGCCCTCGCCGAAGAAGTCGCCCGGGCCGAGCATCGCCACCACCGCCTCCTTGCCGATGCGCGACAGGACCGACAGCTTGATCGCACCCTTCTGGATGTACCGGATGTCGTTGCCGGGATCACCTTGTGAGAAGACGACCTCGCCGCGGCGAAATCTCACGACACGTCGGGCCGGGCCGGCCGATTCCAGGTAGGTCTCGACATCGAACTCGCGCCGTTTCTTCGGGTCAACGGACCGAGCTCTTGGTTTCACGGCGTGATCTCCATTGCTACTGTATGGCCTGGCGGCCAACCGGACGCGTCGCCGCTGACGTTCTCTGTGCAGGACTGGAGCGCCTGATCCGGCCCCATGCTATTTTAAAGCCGTTATTGCGGTCGCCGGCGCCCGATTTGTCGCCCATCCAGTCCCTGTGCGACGGTCACACTGCTCTCCAGCGGATCCCGTCATGAAATTGAAGCAAAACGGTCCGTTCAACGCCCAGGCCTTTCTCGACTCCGCCGGCGTCAACCGGAAGATGGTCGAATACCGGCGGGCGGCGGTCATCTTCACCCAGGGCGATCCATGCGAGGCCGTCCTCTACATCCAGAAGGGCGGCGTCAAGCTCTCGGTGCTCTCGAAATCAGGCCGCGAGGCCGTGGTGGCCATGCTCGGCCCCGGTGAGTTCTTTGGCGAGGGCTGCCTGGCCGGTCAGCCGGTCCGGATGGGGAATGCGACGACGACGATCGACAGCACGATCCTGCACGTCGACAAGACCCAGATGGTCCGCCTGCTGCACAAACAGCATGCGCTGTCGGATCGGTTCATCGCGCACATGCTGGCGCGGAACATCCGGATCGAGGAAGACCTCGTCGACCAGCTGTTCAACTCCAGCGAGAAGCGGCTGGCCCGGATGCTGCTGTTGCTGGCCCGCTATGGCAAGCACGACAAACCGGTGCGCGAAGTGCCGCCGATCTCCCAGGAAACCCTGGCGGAGATGATCGGTACGACGCGATCGCGGGTGAATTTCTTCATGAAGAAATTCCAGCGCCTCGGATTCATCGACTATTCCGACGGGCTCAAGGTCAACAACTCGCTGCTGACCGTCGTCCTGCACGACTAAAGACCTTTGACACCGTCCGCCAGCAGGTCGCCCGTGTCATCCGCGGATGACCCACAGTTCGATCATCCCCGTGTCAGCGGTAGCTGGAGCGGCATCGCGTCGGCGCACAGATCGATTTGCGTGGCTGACGCCTTCGGGCGGCGAACTGAGCCGTCAAGCGCGTTACGAGGCGAGGCGGATCTGGAACTGATCGTCGTCCAGCGGCGCCGGGCCCGCGGCCGCGATGGCCCTGGCTCGCACATAGGCGACGTTCAATTCGTCGCACGCCCGGCAGGTGCAGCTCCCCTCATGCTTGACGCATGGAGTGGAGTGGTCCCTGACGTAGTCCAGCAGGCCGCACCAGAACTCGACGGCGTGCGCCTGACAGACCTGTTCAGGGTTCGCTACGATCTTCAGTGACGCCGGTTCCCCGCAGTAGGCACAACACACCATGGCGGCAAGGATAAGTGGCTGAACAACGCGCCGGCTGTACCGAATTGCACACCGGGCGACGGTCTGTGCAAGCGACGCCGCGTTCGGCGCGGCGCAGCCACTGGTCCGGTCAAGCGGGCGGCGGCGGGGTGTGCCATTGTGAACAATCGCCGCTGCGACGGGCGGTACGGGTGTATCGTGAGCGGGAGACATCTCGTGAAATCACCTGAGCCCGAACTGGAACCGCCGCCGACCGTCTGTCCGTTCTGTCGATCGACGAAGCTGTCGGTCCCGAATGAGAAGGTCAGCGCGTCCACGTATTGGCGCTGCGATGCGTGCGGGCAGATGTGGAATGTGAGTCGCCACACCACGTCGCAGCGCCCAGGCTACGACCGGCGCTGGAACAACTGATCGGGAAGAACCAATTCACAATTTACCACTCACCATTCACAAGGTGGCCACTTCGAATCGTGAATGGCGACACCTTGTGGACGGTGAATGATTGTGAATTGTGAATCGTAAATTGTGAATTTCGGAGGCTAGGAACTGACCGTCTCGGGGAAGAGCGAGACGCCGCCCCGGCGTTGACCGGCCTGCCGCGCCTGTCCGTCGCGTTCGCGCTTTTCCTCGCACGCCTGGCAGCGCACCGCGAACGGCAGCGCCCGCAGCCGTCGTTCGGAGATCTCGCCGGCGCACTGGAAGCAGGAGCCGTACTGGCCCGCGTCGAGCCGGACCAGCGCTTCGTCGATGCGCGTCAGGGTCTCGGCCCTCATCTGCAGCAGCGCCAGCTCGATGTCGCCCTGGATGTCGGCGTCGGAATGCTCGAGGTCGTCCCGTACTTCCTTCGGCCGGTCGGTGCGCCCGCTGCGGATGCGGCGCTGCACTTCGTCCTGCAACTCGCGGCGCCGCTCGATCAGCATCTGTCTCAGATCGGTGTTGCGACTGGCGGTGTTGGTCATGGATTCTCTCCTGCGTCAGGCAGCATGAACCAAGCGGCCGGCCACGTCTGTGCCATATTGCACAAGGGTGAAGAACGAGGGCGCGCGACGCTGATCGCCTCCCCGTACGTGGGAGTAGGGGGACTGGCGGCGTCCGCTAACCGGGCGGGGAGACGGCCGGTCGGCCCGGCAGCGTCACGATGAATGTCGTCCCGTCTCCGACCGAAGACTCGCAGCGGACCGACCCGCCGAGCGCCTGCACACAGTCGGCGACAATCGACAGCCCGAGCCCGCTGCCTGTCACGCCCAGCTCGCCGTCGTGCTCGGCGTGAGCCCTGACGAACCGCTCGAAGATGTCCTGCCGCGCGGCTTCGGGAATCCCGAGACCGTTGTCCCGCACGCACAGCACCATCGCCTGATCGGCGCCAGCCGGTTCGGGCGACGTGATCTCGACGAACCGCTCGGGCTTGCGCGGATCGCTGTACTTGATGGCGTTCGAGACCAGGTTGAGCAGCACCAGCTCCAGGCGCGCCGGATCGAGGACCGTCGTCGGCAGCTTTGACCCGATGCGGACCGCCACGCCCCGTGCCGCCGCCATCTCCGCCAGCTGGCGTGCCACTTCCAACGTCATGGTCTCGACATCGATCAGCTGTTCGCTCAACGTCTCGAGCGGATCGGTCAGTCGCGTCAGTCGCTGCAGATTGTCGATCAGCCAGGACAGCCGCTCCGCATTGGTGCGGATGGTCGCGCCCAGCTTGGACAACCGCTGGGGATCGGCATTGAACTGGCCGGGCGCCGATCCGAGCAGCGTGCCGGCGAACAGCAGTGTCCCGATCGGCGAGCGCAGTTCGTGGCTGGCCATCTGGTTGAACCTGGTGATTCGCTCGTTCCGCTCCTGGAGCGCGGCGGTGTATTCTCCGACGAACGTGTCGACCGTGGTGCGCATCAGCGTCCGCGACGAGCGGGTCAATCGCTGCTGCACCTCGAAACACTCGTCGAAGGTCGGCAGCAGCCCGAGCCGCCTGGTTTCGTCGACGACAAAGCCCTCCAGCACCTCGCTGAGCATTTCGTATTCGCGCAGCAGTTGATGGACCGACGATTGCTGCTGGTGGCGGAGCGTGCCGAGCTCGCGCGCCTTGGCCATCACCGCCGTGTTGGCCGCGATTTCATCCGCCGTCGGGGCGCGCAGATACGCGGCAATCTCCTCGATCAGCGCCGGGATGTGGTCGAGCATCCGATCCGAGGGAAACACGGCGTCGGCGGGAACCGACAGGAGCTCCTTCAGCCGCTCGAGCCAGCGTGTCGCCAGCGCGGTGCGCTCGGCCGCTATCCGGACCGAGATCAGGCCGGCGTAGCTGTCCGTCGTCGTCGCGATCACTGTTCCGGTCCTGTGTGCTCGCCGTCCTTCAGCAATGCCTCGACACCGCCGTGGCTCGGCACAAATTGATCCAGCGGGAGGCTTCCCAACGGCTATTCATACAACCAGTACAGCTGGGCAATTGCAAGGGTACGCCCGCAAAGACCCGCGCCGGCCATTGATGGGTAAGCGATGACGGCAAGCCGGAAGATATGCGTGTCCACGGGGGAAAGGGAGGTCCGCACATGGCAGCACGTGCAGACCCCAGGCGGCGAGCTCTATTTGACGATGCCGCGTCCCTGACCAGGTCGTGGGGAAATTGATTCTGCTGTCGTGCAGACCTTCAGGTCTGCCAGACGCGGCAGGCCTGAAGGCCTGCACGACGACTGATCGAAGATCTCGTCACGGTCCGGCTTCAGCCGGATTGTTCCGTAGTCCGACTGAAGTCGGTGCCACGTCCGACTTACTTCGTCGGCTCGAGCGCCGGCTTGCCGAGATTGTCGAGGAAGCGCTGATTCTCGCGCGTCGAGCAGATCTGCTGATAGCGCAGGAAGCCGGTGCGCGACGGCGCGAAGTTCCGGTGCGACTTCCACGGCTTCGAGTAGGAGCCCGGATCGTCGATCACCATGTCGAGCTCCAGCGTGTTCGCATCGACGCGCTTGTACCGTTCGGTCAGGTGCAGCTGCTCGCTATTGGGATGCCCCATCTGATCGAGCCAGGTCTTGTCGGTGAAGCCGACCGTGTCGACGACCAGCGTGTCGCCGTTTTCATACCAGCCGATCGAGTGGCCCCACCACTGCGGATCCGGATCCTCGGGGTGTTTGCTGTTCAGCCAGACGATCCGATAGAACGGACCCAACTCGTGCAGGATGTAGACGGCTTCGGGAGTGGGGATGAACTTGGTCTTGATCGGCCACAGGTAGATGTGCGGCACGCCGGGCGGCTCGCAGTAGAGAATCTGCGGGTCGGTCGACTCGCCGAATTTCGGATCCGGCCCGGTCGACGGCTTTTCGGCCATCGTCTTCGCCAGCGCCGCGGGGAGGTAGGGGATGTCGTCTTCCTGCCCCCGTTTCCGGCCGCCCGGATCCGACAGGCTGAGGCTCTGGCCGAACCCGCCCCGACGGCGATCCGGTTCCCAGTCGCCGGACAGATCCGCGGGCTTCGACGAGGGCGGCGTGCTCTGGGCCGCGGCGGCCCGCGCCGGCGCGGGGGCCTGGGATCCCAGGCGGGGGGAGAAGACCGTCATGCCGATCACGGCGACGGCCGACAGCATCACGTGATTTCGCATCTGATCGCTCCAGTACGAACTACTTCGCCGCCGCAGGGGGCGCCGCTGGTGCAGGCCCGGTGGTCGTCAGTTCCTTGCCGTCGGGGAACACGAGCTTCTGGAGATTGCCGACCGGCGCGCCGTTCTTGGCGACGAACACGTAGGCGGTCACCTGGTCGCCCGGCTTCATCGACTTTCTGGTCCAGCCCCGTTCGAGCATCACCTGGGGCGGCTCGGTCGCGGCAATCCAATGCGTCACCTTGCCGGCGTCGTCGGTGACGTCGAAGAAGATCTGGTTGTGCGGGTTGGTCCATTCGAACTTCGTGATGGTTCCCTTCATCACGACCGGCTTGCTGTTGTCGTAGACGTTGGCCGTCCCGTGGTGCGCCAGCGCCGGTCGACCGACCAGCCCGAGAAGGACGGCTGTACACAGCACTGCGGTCCGGTGGCCCTTGATGTCGTGCTTCACGTCATGCCCCCAAAGTAGAGTGTGCCGACGATTGATCCTGGGCAACCCTACACAGTCCGCCGGCTGGGGTCAAGCCCGCTTCACGCCCCCCTACACGGCAGCGCTTCACGGCATCTGGTCGCCCTCCCCGTACGGTCTGCTTTTTCGCGCCGCCGTTCCGTTGAATCCATCCGATCCACGCTAGACCCAAAATAAGCGCGTTTTCGGCTCGGCCACGACGGAGATCCCGATGTGA
>JBDTRR010000093.1:0-18406 GCA_039931615.1 Acidobacteriota bacterium | reverse complement strand
CCTGGTTCTCCTTCATCTTGATGTCGTAGAGCCGCGACTTGAGCACCTTCATCGCCGAATCCTTGTTGCGATGCTGCGAGCGCTCGTTCTGGCACGACACGACGATGCCGGTCGGCAGGTGCGTGATGCGGACGGCCGAATCAGTGACGTTGACGTGCTGTCCGCCGGCGCCGCTGGAGCGGTAGGTGTCGATGCGCAGATCCTTGTCTTCCACCTTGAGGTCGACATCCTCCGGTAGTTCCGGCCAGACATACAAGGATGCGAACGAGGTGTGGCGGCGGGCCGCCTGGTCGAACGGCGAGATTCGCACCAGCCGGTGGACGCCCGCTTCGGCGGCGAGGAGGCCGTAGGCGAACTCGCCCGCGATCAGCAGTGTCGCGCTCTTCAGGCCGGCCTCGTCGCCCGGCTGATAGTCCATCAGTTCGCGTTTGAAGCCGCGCCGTTCGGTCCAGCGAAGATACATCCGCAGCAGCATCTCGGCCCAGTCCTGAGACTCGGTCCCGCCGGCGCCCGGATGGATCGTCACGATCGCGTTCTTGCGATCATGCGGGCCGCCCAGCATCTTCTTGATCTCGCCCGCCTGCACCTGCTGATCGAGCGATTCAAGCGCCTCGCCGAACTCCGCATCGACCGCTTCCCCCGCCTCCGACCATTCGATCAGCACGGCCAGGTCGTCGCTCTTCTTGCGGAGCGAGGCGATCAGGTCGCGGTCCTGCTCCAGCCCCTTGCGCCGCTGCTGGACGCGCTGGGCTTCGGCCGGGTCCTTCCAGAAATCGGGAGCGGCAGCGCGCGCCTCCAGGCGGCTCAGTTCTTCCTGCGGGCGGGCGGCCTCAAAGATAGCTCCGGAGATCGGCAGCCCGATGCGTGAGATCCTCGTAGCGGCGAATCAGCTCGTCGACGGTAGCCATGACCGATACCTCAATTGCCTGTCATTGTATTACGCCGCCCGACCAGCACCAGCATCATCAGCGTGATGATCGCCGACGCGTCGGCGAAGACATCGCCGACCTGGCTGTAGATGGTGGCGCCATCGAGAAATCGCACCGTGCTGACCGTCACCGCCGGCTCGAAGATCCCGGTCTGCGCCAGCACACGCCCGTAGGGATCCACGGCGCCGCTGATGCCGGTGTTGGCCGATCGCACGAGATACCGGCCGTTCTCGATCGCCCGCATCGACGCCTGCGCGAAGTGTTGATAGGGAGCCGAGGTCGTCCCGAACCAGGCGTCATTGGTGATGGTCGTCAGCAGTTCGCTGCCACCCTTGACGAACTGTCGCACCAGGTCCGGATAGACGATCTCGTAACAGATGGCCACGCTGAGCGAGTGGCGGCCAACCGGCAGCAGCGTCGCCTCCGTCCCGCCGACGAAGCCGCCGCCGACCGCCTCGACCAGCGGCGCGGCGAAGAACAGCAGGTCCCGGAACGGCACGAACTCGCCGAACGGCACGAGGTGAATCTTCCGGTAGACAGCGGCCCTGCCGTTGTCCGGCGGCACTAGAAACGCCGAGTTGTAGAACTTCTCGGGTACCCGGCGTCCCTTCTCATCCTGGCGCCATTCAACCTCGTCGCTGCCGAGCAGGATTGGCACACGCGCCTGCCGGGTCAACGCGCGCACCTGCTCCGCCGCGGGCCGGTCCTCGTTGAACATGAACGGGATCGACGACTCCGGCCAGATCACCAGCTCCGCCCCGCTGCCGATCGCCTGACGCGTCATCCGCAGGTAGTCCTGGAAGATCGACGCGGCCCGCCCAGCCAGGTTCTTGTCCGCCTGATCCACATTGCCCTGAATCAAGCCGATCTGGATCGGTTCCCCGGCGCGCGTCAGCTCGCCTCGCGAGACGCGGACGCTTCCCCACACGGTGATCGCGAGGAGAAACAGCGCGACCAGTCCGATCGCCACACTGCGGTCGCGGCGCGACCGGGTCGCCACGGTGATGGCCGCCGCGGCGCTGACGCTGGCCGCCAGGGCCGAAACGCCGTAGACGCCGACAAGGCTGGCGAGCTGCGCCACCGGCAGTGTCGTCACCTGGCTGTAGCCAAGCAGCACCCAGGGAAATCCGCCGAAGATGTGCGTCCGGCCAAGCTCGGTCGCCACCCACACCAGGGGCGCGGCCATCAGCACGCGGGCGCCATACACGATCAGGAGCCGCCGCATCACGACGGCGAACAGGGCGGGAAACAAGGCCAGGTAGGCGACCAGCAGGGCGTTGACGAGAATTGCCACCCAGGTCTGAAGGCCGCCGTAGACCACCATCACCCTGGTGATCCAGTACAAGGTGCCGACGAAGTAGACCGATCCGGCTGTCAGACCGAGACCGAACGCCCGGGCCAGCGATCGGTTGGTTCGCGGGAGCACGGCGACGAGAAGCGGCGCCAGCGCAATCCAACCGAAGGCAGGGTGACCGAACTTGGGAAAGCTGAGAGCGAGGAGGGCACCCGAGGCGAGGGCTAGCGCGTAATCCAGGGCTTGATCTGCTCTTCTTTTTCTACCTTGGCCGCGATGGCTTCGGCCTCACGCCGCGTCTTGAACTTGCCGATCCGGACGCGATAGGTCTTCGCCGGCGCACCGGCGGCCGGCGCCATCACGTACGCGGAGTACCCCTTGGCCGAGAGCCGCCTCGCGATCAACTCGGCGGGAGCCCGCTCGTTGAGCGCCGAGACCTGCAGGACGAAACCCGGTCCGGCCGGCTCGGCCAGGGATGCCGCGCCCGGGGCCCCGGACGATGCCCCGGACGATGCCCCGGACGATGATGGCGCTGGCGCCTTCGACGCCGCAGGAGGCGGGGTGGACGCGACCGGTTCCGGCTTCAGCGCCGCCGGCGTGTCTCGTGGTTTCTCGACCCGGGCGGCACTCGCCGGCCCGGCGCCGGCCTTCCCGATGTCCGGCTTCAACGCCTCCTCGGACTGGCCCGGCTTTTCCAGCCGGTTGAAGTAGCTCAGCTCGTCGACAACAGGCGGCGGCAGTGCGGCCGTCGGATCCGAGCCTGCGGCAGGTACGGCGTTGCGCGACGCGACGACATCGGGGGACGTCACCGGCACGGCCGCCCCCGGCTCGCTCAGCGCCGCGGCGCGCTCGAGCCGGACGCCACGGCCGACGAAGACACCGGACAGAAAGGCGACGGCCAGCACCACGGTGGTGACCATGAACAGAAACACCAACTGCTTGCCGTTCAGCTGGATTTCGTGAAACGCGTCGTCTTGAACGTGGTGGGCCAACTGGCGCGATTTTAACACGGTCACAGCCCGCTGATTCGGAGGAGAAACTGTTTCGCTTCGGTCGACGACGGATCCAGAACGACGGCCCGCTCCGCTTCGGCTCGGGCGGCCGCGATGTCTTTGGTGCGCTGATAGGCCTCGGCGAGGGCGAGATGCGCCGGCGCCGTCTCCGAACTCCACAGCGAGATCTTGAAGGCGTCGATGGCGGCGCGCAGGCGGTTGTTCCGAAGGTGGATCCGGCCGACCAGCAGGTGGGCATCGGCCGCATACGGCGACAGGAACAGCGCGCGGTTCAGTTCGATGATCGCCTGGCGATCGTCCTCCTGCTGATACAGCCGCTGCCCGCGCTCGAGGTGGAATCGCGCCAGATCGCGCTGATCGCTGCTCGCGAGCGCCGCTTCCGCCTGTCTCGCGGGAGGCAGTTCGACCCCGTGCTTGACGCGTTCCAGGCCCTTGGGAACGGCATCGGTCGGCCTCTTCTCCGACTGCTCGTACTTCGACGACAGCCGGCGGGCCAGTTCCCGCTCCCGGCCAGCCTCGGTCGCACTGCCACCGGCGGCGAGTGAGACGCCGAGCAGGTAGTGGGCATCGCCGTCGGCCGGATTGCGACGGACCGCCTCGCGCAGCCAGCGGATCGCTTCCTGCGGATCGCGGGTCAGCCAGTAGGCGTAGCCGAGATTGAAGAAATAATCGGCGTCGCTCGAATCGGCCTCGGCCGCTTTCCTGAAGTAGACGCTCGCCAGAGCCGTCTGCGGCGTCGTGCCGCGGCGCACCTGGATCACGCCGAGATTGTTCCAGGCCGCGGCGATCGACTGCGCGTCCGCGATCCCCTTGAAGCCTGCAAACGCCTCGTCGTACTGGCCCAAGGCCAGATAAGAGAGCGCGGCGAGAAACCTGGCGCGGTTGAACCAGGGCGAACCCGTGTTCACCGGCAGCACCGCCGCCACGGCCTTCGCCTGATCACCCCGCTTGGTGTAGACGTCCCACAGCGCCAGGCGGGCGCGATCAAACGCCGGCGCCGCGGCCAGCGCCGCCTCGAGATACCGGATCGCGGTCGCCGCCTCGTCTGTCAACAGCGCCTTGACGTAGCTCTCGAATGCCGCCAGCGGCGGCGGCGGCCGCTCACTCTGTGCGGAGGTCCCGGACGGCGCGATCTGTCGCGAGAGCCGTTCGAAGGTGGCAAACAGTTCAGGGACCGGACCGCGCTCGGTCAGGTCGCGGCCGCTGCGCCCGGTCTCGATGGCAATCGAGCGCGCGCGGACGACCAGCGTGCCGGCTTCGAGATGCAGCGCGCCGGTGACGACTTCGGACGCGCCAACGATCTGCGCGATACGGATGACCGTCGCGTCACTCAGAATCGCCGTTCCCGGCACCTGCAGCCGCTCGAACGCCTCGCGGCGCTCCTCACGGGTGATGGCGGCGGCGCCGAGCGCGTTGAGGTCGTCGGCCAGCAGGACGGCCGCGCCCTCCCCGAGCCAGGCGATCGAGGCGTCGCGGCTGGCGTTGTCGAACGGCATCACGAGGATGCGAGGCGGGGGCGGCGCCTGCGCCAGCACACCGGCGGCACAGGCGGCCAGCACCGCGGCCACGACCGGGCCGACAGACCGCCGTCCCTCAAACACCATGCGCCGCGGAGGCGGCAGCCACGTCCGGCTCGGCCTGCCTGGCTTCGGCCCCGGCGAGCGCGACCCGCAGCAGGCAGGTCGATCCGCCGGTCCCGCGGCAGGCGACCACCTCGGTTCGTCCCTTCAGGTTGAACAGCGTCAGCAGCCGCGTAAACGCGGCCACATAGAAGCCGCACAGCGGATGCGGCACGCGATCCCGGACGGTGCAGAAAACGGAGGCGCGCAGGTCGACGCTGGCGATGCCTCGCCTCAGCCGGGAAATGGCCCGGCTGCCTTGATAGCTCCGACGAACGACGGCGCCCGCCAGGCGCAGCACCAGCCGGCGCCGCAGCCATTCCGGCGCGATCTTCAGCAGCGACCGCTGCAACGCCGGCAGCGCTTCGACGGTCCATTCCGCCGCGTACTCGCCGGCGCGGGCGGTGATGATCTGGTACGCTCCGCCGTTTTCCTGGCGCAGGAAGCTGAGCACGGCCATCAGCGGCGCCACGCCGATGGTCCCGTTCCGCAGACCTTCGGCACTCAACCAGTTTTCATAGAACACGAGCCGGTTGGGAAGAATGTCGGCGATCCCTTGATGGAGACTCGCGACGAGCACGCGCCCGATGCCGACATCGCTCATGTGTCACTGCACAGGAAAAAGGTAAGATCGCACGACATATGGCAGCGATCCTTCTGGTGGGTGGCATCCCTGCGGGCGGGCCAGCCTGACCCGCCCTGGGTCCCCAGACATTCAACGTTATCAACTGTAATCGTATCACGAGCTTACAGCGGCCGGCGCGAGGCCAGACCGCGGCTGTCCGAGTCGCGCAGACGCGCCCCCATCCCATGATCCTTCCCGTTCAACGTCTCGTCCACGATGCCATCGCCGACGCCATCCGGCAGCAGTATGGGCTGACGGATCTCCCGTCGTTCGTCATCGAGATCCCGCCGACCCGCTCGCTCGGCGATCTCGCCGTCCCGGTCGCGTTCCAGCTGGCGCGCCAGCTCCGCAAGGCGCCGAAGGTCATCGCCCAGGACCTGGCGGCGGCGGTCGGCCCGGTGCCTGGCGTCGCGCAGGTCGTCGCGGCGCCGAACGGCTTCCTCAACGTCTACCTGGAGCGGGCCGCGTTCCTGCTCGCCCGGCTGCGCCAGGAGGTGCGGCCTCTCCCCGTTGCACCGCACAAGACCATCGTCGAACACACGGCGATCAATCCCAACAAGGCCGCCCACATCGGCCATCTCCGCAACGCCGCGCTCGGCGATACGCTCGCTCGCGTCCTGACGTTCCGCGGCGTCCCGGTCGAAGTACAGAACTACATCGACGATCTCGGCGTTCAGGTCGCGGACATCGTCGTCGGCCTGCGGGAGCTGGAGGACAAATCGCTCGATCAGGTGCGCGCCATCGCCGACACGACGCGCTTCGACTACTACTGCTGGGATCTCTACGCGAAGGTGACCGACTGGTACGGCGCCGACAAGGACCGTCTCGCGGTGCGCGCGGCAACGCTGCGCGATCTCGAACACGGCAACAACGACACCGCCACCGCCGCCGCCTTCATCGTCGAGCGCATCGTCCAGGCGCATCTGCGGACCATGCGCCGGCTCGGCATCGGCTATGACCTGCTGACCCACGAGGGCGACATCCTGCGCCTGCGGTTCTGGGCGCACGCGTTCGACATCCTGAAAGCGAGCGGCGCGGTGTTCCTGCAGAGCGACGGCAAGCTGGCCGGCTGCTGGGTGATGCGGATCGAAGACGACGGCCCGGTCGAGGACGCCACGGCCGACGCCGAGCAACCCGAAGCGCGCGAAAAGGTGATCGTCCGATCGAACGGGGTCGTGACCTACGTCGGCAAGGATCTCGCCAATCAGTTCTGGAAGTTCGGCCTGCTCGGACGGGACTTCAACTACCGGCTGGTCGGACCGCAGGCGGACGGCCGGCCGTTGTGGTCGACGACGTCGGGACCGAGCGACCCGGCGGCGCCGCCGTTCGGCAAGGCGACGCGGATCTACAACGTCATCGACTCTCGCCAGATGTATCTGCAGGCGCTCCTCAGTCAGGCGCTGCGGGCGCTGGGCCACGCCGGGGAAGCCGAGAACTCGATTCATTTCTCCTACGAAATGGTCGCGCTCTCGCACGCCACCGCCCGCGAGCTCGGCTACCCTCCAGCCGAGGGCGAAGAGGCCGAGAAGCCGTTCGTCGAAGTGTCGGGACGCAAGGGCCTGGGCGTGAAGATTGACGATCTCCTCGATCTGCTGATCGAGAAGGCGGCGCGGGAAGTGGCGACGCGGAACCCCGAGTTTTCCGACGACGACTGCCGGCGGGCGGCGTCGCAGATTGCCGTCGCGGCGATTCGCTACTTCATGCTGAAGTTTTCGCGTGGCAAGCTGATCGTGTTCGACATCGAGGAGGCCCTCAGCTTCGAAGGCGAGAGCGGGCCCTACCTGCAGTACGCGGTCGTCCGCGCCAACAACATCTTCCAGAAGCTGCGCGAGAAGGAAGCGCTGACCGAGGCCGACATCGTCGCCGCGCTGGACGCGACGCCGGCCGACGAACTCACCGAGGAGGACGGCCTGCTCTGGGGCCTGGTCTTCGAGGCGTCCCGCCTCGACGATGTCGTCGAGCAGGCGGCTCGATCGCTGGAGTTCTCCGTCCTGGCGAAGTACGCCTTCAGCCTGGCGCAGCTGTTCAACGCCTTCTATCACCGGTTGCCGATTCTCAAGGAGGAGCGCGCCGACCGGAAGCGGTGGCGGGCCGGCGCGGTCGCCTACGTCCGCGCTCAGCTCACACAGACGCTGGCCCTGATGGGAATTGAGGTTCCGGCGCGGATGTAGCAAGATGCACGCTCATGGCTGTCATCGGCGTCACTCACTGTCACAGACTCGAAGATTACCGGCAGGCGGTCCTGCACGTCGGCGGCGAGGTGCGCATCCTGCAGCCATCGAGCAGCGTTGAAGAGGCGCTGGCCGGCATCGACGGGCTGCTGCTGACCGGCGGCGAGGATGTCGGCCCGGCGTTGTATGGCGAAGCGGTGCACCCGGCCGTGGTCGATGTCGAGCCGGACCGGGACGAGTTCGAGATCGCGCTCGTCCAGGCGGCTCGGACGCGCCAGCTGCCGGTTCTGGCGATCTGCCGGGGCATCCAGGTCCTCAACGTGGCCTACGGCGGCACGCTGGTGCAGGACATCCCGTCGCAGGTCTCCAGCGCCCTGGAACATCGCACGCAGGTGCCACCTCATCAGTCGTTCGACTACGCGCACGAGATCTGGATCGAGAAGGAGTCGACCCTGGCCCGGCTGATGAGCGATCGATTGAGCGGCGCCGATACCTGTGAGGTCAACAGCCGGCACCATCAGGCGATCAAGGCGCTGGCCCCAGGTTTCCAGGTCTCGGCGACGGCCCCCGACGGCATCATCGAGGCGATCGAGCGTCCCGGCGCCCCGTTCTGCCTCGGCGTGCAGTGGCATCCCGAGAACTTCTGGCGGACGGGCGAGTTCAGGGCACTGTTCGAGGGATTTCTCGAGGCGGCGCAGAGCAATGTAGGGATGTAGGGATGTAGGGATGTGGGGATGTGGGGATGTGGGGATGTAGGGATGTGAGGATGTGAGGATGTGAGGATGTGAGGATGTGAGGATGTAAATGCGAGTCCTTACGGCTGACGCCGACGGTTTGCCGCATCTTCCTTCGTCCGATCCCGGAGTGCGCGGTTGTTGAGCCGGGCGGTCCGCGCCGCCTGAACGAAGATTGCCCGCAGCTCTCGGCTCTCGTCGAGCAACCAGTCCAGTTCCGGTCCACCGGAAAGCCCCGCGCTCTTCAATTGATCGAGCCAGCCTTCCGTCTCGTCAGCCTCGTCGGCAACAAGCCCAAGCCGGGAGATGAATTCGGCGCGCGACCTGGCCCTTCCTGCCGAGTGATAGTTGGCAGAGACGCTCGGACCCGATCGTGCGAGCTGTCGCGCCACCGCGTCGGCGGCAACGCCGCGAGGGATCGTCTCGACGAACTTCAGGACACGCGTCGCGAACCGCTTGACCCGCGCGCGTAGTTCGTCGGCTCGGGAACTCACACGTCATCGGAGTGCACAAGCGCTGCCGGACGGAAACATTAGTGATTCACGACGTGTGGTCGAAAACAGTTCAAAATCTGCACTCTGGACGGCAGGACCTTGAACCACATTTTGGCGCGATCCACTTCCTCCCTTCCCTACTTCCTCACTTCCTCACTTCCCTACTTCCTCACTTCCCTACTTCCTCACTTCCCTACTTCCTCACTTCCTCACTTTCTTACATCCCCACGCTCACCTCTCAAACACCACCACCGCTTCGACGTGCGGCGTATTTGGAAAAAGATCGAACCCGTCGATCCGGACGATGACATAGCCCGCATCGAGGAGATGACGGGCATCGCGCGCCAGCGTCGCCACATCGCACGACACGTAGACCACCCGGCGGCCGCGCAGCCGCAGCAGGCCCTGGAGCGCGTCGCGCGACAGGCCGGTCCGCGGCGGATCGACCAGCACCACATCCGGTCCGGCCGGCGCGGTCCGGACGAACGCTTCGACCGATTGATGGACCGGCTGCACGCCGCTGGCATTCGCGGCGTTGACCGTCAGATCCTCCGCTGCGGTGCGATCGCCCTCGACGGCGGTCACCTGCGCGCCGCGGCGCCGCGCCGTCGCGATCGCAAACAGCCCACCGCCCGCATACAGGTCGAGCATCTTGCTGCCAATCGGGATCTGGTCGCTGACGTGGATGACCAGGTCGCGCAGGAGATGCCGATTGCCCTGGAAGAAGGCGGTGACGTGCCGACGGATCGTGATCGGCTCCCGATCGTCCAGCCCCAGCCGGTCGGTGACGTAGGCGCTGCCGACAAGGACACGCACGCCGCCGGAACCGGCCTCGCCCAGGGTCAGGCCGCTGATCCCGTCGGGCGCCGACAGCCGATCCAGCGGCCATCCCTCAGCACCTGGCGGGAGCTCGAGGTGAACGACGCGTTCGGAGGCGGTGACGTTTTCGGCAATGTCGATCTCGAGCGCGGTGACCTCGGGCAGACCGCTCAGGCCGGCCTGGAGTTGATCGACGAGGTCGCTGGTCGCCGCCAGCAATTGCCCGGTGGCGCGGGCGTCGCACACCTCGTGGGTGCCCTCGCGGACAAAGCCCAGCCGGCCGCCCCGATAATGCAGCCGCGCCCGCATGCGGTAGCCTGCCGAGGGAGACGCCGCGACCTCGACGGGACGTGAGAGCGGGATGCGCCCGATTCGGCCGAAGGCATCGGCAATGACCAGGGACTTGATCTCGAGCTGGCGCGGGTACGCGATGTGTGCGTAGAGGCAGCCGCCGCACGCCGGGTCAGCCGCGGGAATGCGGCGATCCGGCGACCCCTCTTCCACCATCAGCGTGTCGGCAAGGGCGACGCCCTTGCCGATCCGATCGATCCGGATCTGGACGCGCTCGCCCGGGACGGCGCCGCTGACCAGGACGATCTGCCCGTTGACGCGGGCGATCATCCGCCCGCCAACCGCGGGCTTCTCGATCGTGACGCTCAGCGTCTGGCCGGTCGTCAGCATCGCGGCGCAGTCAAAAACGCGACAATCGGCAGCCCGAACCGGTCCCTCACGCGCCGATCGAACGCGGCGTCCCGGGCGCGGACAAAGACATCTGATGCCATGCGGTCCCTGAACGCCGCCAGGTCTTGATCGGCGTCGTTCATCAGCGTCGCCCGCGCCGGCTCGTCGAGCGCCGCCCGCGCCGCCTGAAGAATTTCCGCGTCGAGCGCCGCCAGCCGTGCGATCAAGGCGTGCCGCGCCGCGCCGCGCAGGCCGCTGGCGACGCTCTGCGCCAGGTCGAGCTCGCGGGCCGCGGCGTCGATCAAGTCGTCGAACTCGCCGCCGATGCGGCCATTCGCCCGCGCCGCGCTCAGCCGCATGACGACCCGCTCGAGATGGGCCGGCAGCGATGCGCGCCGGGACCGATCCGGGTCCGCCGCGCTATCGCTGCTCGCTTCGTCGGCCGGCGGCGGCAGCCCGACGGCTCGACGCCATTGGTCAAACGCGTCGAGGACGTCGGCGGCGCAGAAGTCGATCTTGATCGGCCGGCGGCGGGGGCCTTTTCGACGATGGCGCTCGAGGCAGCGGTCGATGCCGCTGAGCGCCACGTCGAGCGGCACGCCCTGAGCTTCCCAGCCGGCGACGAGATCGAACGACGGCCCGACCACCCGAATGAGGTGACCATCATTCTTCCGGCACAGGTAGGTTTCGATGCGGCGGCAGTAATCAGTGGTTTCGTTGCCAGACAATTCGCAGCCCATGCAGCGTGAGGTCGCCGTCGACGTGCCGGATCAGCGGCGTCTCCGGCGCGATCATCTCGGCCAGCCCGCCGGTGGCGATGCACAGCGCGTTGCCGCCGAGCTCGTCGCTCATGCGCCGGATCAGCCCCTCGACCATTCCGACATACCCCCAGAACAGCCCCGATTCGATCGCCCCGACCGTGGTCCGCCCGATCACCTGTCCAGGTTTGCGCACGTCGACGCGCGGCAGGCGCGCCGCCCGCTGGAACAGGGCGTCGGCGGCGATCTGTGGGCCCGGGCAGATCACCCCGCCGAGATATTCACCGGCCGCGGTCACGGCATCGAACGTCGTGGCGGTACCGAGGTCGGCGATGATCAGCGGCGTCTCTCGCCCGCCGCCGTACTGCTGGTAGGCCGCGATGGCATTGGCGATGCGATCGGCTCCCACTTCGAAAGGCCGTTCGTAGAGTATCGGCATCCCCGCATTCGTGGTCGGCTCGACGACCAGCGGATCGCGGCCGAAGTAGCCTTTGACCATGCCGCGCATGATCGGGGTCAGCGGCGGCACGACCGACGCCATGACCACGCCATCGATCCGCGCCAGTTCGATCTGCTGATGATCGAGCAGGCCGATCACCAGCAGACCGACCTCATCGGCGGTCCGCTCACGCAGCGTCAGCAGCCGCCAGCTGCGAACCAGCGTCGCGTCATCGAAGACACCGAAGACGATGTTGGTATTGCCGACGTCGATCGCTAGCAGCATGAAGATCCAGTGTCCTGCGCGCCAATGTCGGGACGTCTGGCCGGGCGGCCGTGCCGCGGCAAACCGTCCACGGGGTTCCCGGGGGTTAATCGCCGATCACAGCCAGGTCACTTCCCCGCCGACGATCGTCTCGACGTGATCGCCTCGATCGCCCGCGCGTACCAGCAACGCGCCCCGATCGTCGATCCCCGCCGTCACACCCTGTCGCGGGCCGGACGGTGCGCCCCACGTCACCCGGGCGCCGCGGCTCCCCGGCGCCCGGGTGCGCCAGCCGTCGAGAATAGCATCGAACCGGCCGGCGAGCAGATCCCGATAGCGCGCCGCGACGGCGGCCAGCGTCTCGACACAGACGACGGCGTGATCGATCGGCCGGCCGATCTCGGTCTCCAGCGACGTCGCGCGATCGCCCAGTTCGGGTGGGTAGGCGCGCGCGCTGACGTTCAGACCGTAGCCCAGGACGATCCGGCCGAGATCGCTCGAGGCCGATTCGGCCAGGATGCCGGCCAGCTTGCGCCGCCCGACCAGCAGATCGTTCGGCCATTTGATGTCGGCGCGGAGTCCGATCGTGGCTTCGACCGCTTCGGCCAGGGCCAGGCCGGCGGCCAGCGTCAGCAGCCCGGTCGCCCGCTGGGGATCGCGCGCCGCCTGCGAAGGACGGAGGACGATCGAGACGTAGAGCCCGCTGCCCGGCGGCGAGAACCAGATCCGGCCGTGCCGCCCGCGCCCGGCCGTCTGGGCGGCGGCAATGACGATGGTGCCCTCGTCTCCCCCGCGAGCGGCCAGGTCGAGCGCCACGTCATTTGTCGATCCCGTCGTCTCGAAGAAAATCACGCGAGCGCCGAGCGGCAGAAGGCGATCCCGCGCAGCGGCGAGCGCGTCGGAGAGATCTGGCGGCAGCGGATCGCCGGCCGCCATCAGCGGCAGGCAAAACGGGGCCGTCCGGCGAAACAGGGGTCAGGCCCCATTTCTGCTGCCGACCTGTTTCGCAGTGTCACAGCGGCTCGATCTCGAAGCTGATATCGACGGCCGGTGCCGAGTGGGTCAACGCACCAGCGGAGACGTAGCCGGCCCCGGTCGCCGCCAACTCGGGGAGACGCTCGAGCGTCACGCCGCCGGAAATCTCGACGCTGGCCCGGCCGCCGATCCGCGCGACCGCCGTCCGGATATCGTCGATCGACATGTTGTCGACGAGGATGCGCTCCGATCCCGCCTCCAGCGCCTCGTCGAGCTGCCTCATGTCCTGCACTTCGACCTCGATCGCCCCCGCCTGACGCTGGCGCACCCGGGCGATCGCCGTCTCCACCCCGCCGGCGAGCCGGATGTGGTTGTCCTTGATCAGGACCGCGTCGAACAGGCCGGTGCGGTGATTCGTGCCGCCGCCGGCGCGCACGGCGTACTTCTCGAGCGCGCGGAGCGTCGGCGTCGTCTTGCGCGTGTCGAGCACGATGATCCGGCCGCCGGCGGCGTCGACGAACTGCCGCGTCCGCGTCGCAATCCCGGACAACCGCTGCAGAAAGTTGAGCGCCGTTCGCTCGCCAATCAGCAGCGCGCGAGCCGTGCCGTCCAGTCCGCCGATCTCCTCGCCGGCCAGACAGCGGTCGCCGTCCTGCCGCCGCAGCATCACCTGGATCCCGTCGTCCAGCTGACGGAACGCCTCGATCGCGACGTCGAGCCCGGCCAGGACGCAGTCGGCCTTGACGATGAACACGCCCCGCGCGCGCTGATCCGATCGCACGGTGGCCTCCGTCGTGATGTCTCCGGAACCGACGTCTTCCGCCAGCGCGCGCCGGACGATGTCGCGGTAGTCCGAGGGATCCAATGGCGCGATCACCACACCCACGCGGAGAGCGCACCGCGCACTCCGTGTCCTCCGCGATCGAGACGATCAGGTCGTAACGCCAGGAGTCGCTCAGGAACGGGCTCGGAGAGCATCACCATGGATCAGGCCTCATCGGCTTCCGAAACTCGCAGGAGCAGGCTGGCAACAAGATAGCCGAGGTGCGAGGCGCCAATCCATCCGAAGATCCGCGGCAGGGTCAGGAGCAGGTACAGCCCGAAGGGAAGAAACGAAATGAAGAAGAGCATCAGCAACGCGCGTGGGCGCCGGCGGATCGCCGCGACGGCCGACAACAACCCACCGGCGCCCAGGCCCGGGACAATCAGGGCCCAGACGCCCGCCCGCTGGAACGTCAGCGGCGGCGAGTAGGGATTGGCGAAGACGAACATGGCGCAGAGAACCGCGCACACCACGCCGGACGCGGCGCCCACCCAGACACCGATTCGCCGTCTCGAGATTGACGCTTGCCTAGACCCCAGGGGTCGTGGCGCAATCCAGACCGGCATGATGCCGGTCATTTCTGCTCGACCGGCGCGACGGCTTCATACCCGACGACGACAATCCGCCGCGGATCGCCGACGGACGCCTCGAACGCCTGCACGCGCAACGAAGAGCGCAGGTCCGCCTCGACAATCGGCATCAAGCGGATCGCCTCGAGCGGCGCCTGAACCGTCACGCGGCTGATCGGCACCTTGAGCGGCTGCTTGGCTTCCGACCGCTGCTTTCTCACCTCGAACAGGACCTCGGCGGCCCACTGATAGATCGCTTCGTCCGCCTCGCGGGTGGCGTCGGAGTTGTCGGCCACCAGCGACACGAGCTCGTCCGCGACCGGCCACGGTGCCGCGTGAATGGAGCCCTCCTGCCACCAGGACCAGACCTCTTCGGTCACGAACGGCAGGAATGGCGCGAACAGCCGCAGCAGCACCGACAGCGACGCGGTCAGCGCCGCGTTCGCAGAGCCTGCCCCTTCCGGCCCCTGTTCGCCGTAGCGGCGTCCCTTCACCAGTTCGAGATAGTCGTCGCAGAAGCGCCAGAAGAACGTTTCGGTGCGCTGCAGGACGCGGGCGTAGTCGTAGGACTCGAACGCCGCGGTGACCTCCTCCACCAGCGCCGCCAGCGTCCGGATCATGGCGCGATCGACCGGTTCGACGATGGCGCCTTGCGGCGCCGCGGCGCCGAGGGCGAACCTCGAGGCGTTCAGCACCTTGATTGCCAGCCGCCGGCCGACCTTCATCTGGTTCGGGTCGAAGGCGGTGTCGGTGCCGGGACGCCCGCTGGCCGCCCAGTAGCGCACGCCGTCCGCCCCGTGCTCTTCGAGGAGCGCCAGCGGGGTCACGACATTGCCCTTCGATTTCGACATCTTCTTGCGATCGGGATCGAGAACCCAGCCGGAAATCGCGGCATTGGTCCACGGCACCGAGTCGTGCTCGAGATGCGAACGCAGCACCGTATCGAACAGCCAGGTGCGGATGATGTCGTGCGCCTGCGGCCGCAGATCCATTGGAAACGTCCGGGCGAAGAAATCCGGCTCCTGTTCCCACCGGCAGACGATCTGCGGCGTCAGCGATGACGTCGCCCAGGTATCCATGACGTCCGGATCGTGGGCGAACCCGCCCGGCTGCCCGCGCTGATCCGGCTGATAACCGTCGGGCACCGCCGTCGACGGGTCAATCGGCAGCTGCGCTTCGCCAGCGACGATCGGCCGGTCGTACTGCAGTCGGCCGTCCTCGCCAATCGGATACCAGACCGGGAACGGCACACCAAAGAACCGCTGCCGGCTGACGCACCAGTCGCCGTTCAGGCCATTGACCCAGTTCTCGAACCGGTTCTGCATGTAGGCGGGATGCCAGCGCAGCTCGCGGCCGCGGGCCAGCAGCGCGTCGCGGAACTCGATCGTCCGGATGAACCACTGGCGGCTGGTGATGATCTCCAGCGGCCGATCGCCCTTCTCGTAGAACTTGACGGCGTGCGTGATCGGACGCGGCTCGCCGTTCAAATCGCCCGAGGCCCGAAGATCGTCGACGACTTTCGATCGGGCCTTGGCCGCCGACAGCCGCACCAGGCCGTCGTAGTGACGCTGCGCGCGGGCGGCGTCGGCCGTGTCCCAACCCGGCGCGCCCCACTGCACCGGCTGCAGCGTGCCGTCGGCCTGGATCACCGCCCGCACCGGCAGGTTCAGCTCGCGCCACCAGGTCACGTCGGTGAGGTCGCCGAATGTGCAGATCATGGCGATCCCGCTGCCCTTTTGCGGGTCGGCGAGCGGATGCGCCAGCACCGGCACGCGGACGCCGAACAGCGGCGTCACCACCTCGCGGCCGAACAGCGGCTGGTAGCGCTGATCGTCGGGATGAGCCACGAGCGCGACGCAGGCGGGGATCAGCTCCGGGCGCGTCGTCTCGATCTCGACGAAGCCGGTCTCGGCCGGCAGGGTGAACCGGATGCGGTGGTAGGCGCCCGGCATCTCGCGGTCTTCCAGCTCGGCCTGGGCGACCGCGGTCCGGAAATCCACGTCCCAGAGCGTCGGCGCCTCGACCTGATAGGCCAGCTGTCTCGCCAGCAGGCGGACGAACGCCAGCTGCGACACGCGTTGCGCCCGCAGACCGATCGTCGCGTAGGTCATCGACCAGTCGACCGACAGACCGAGGTACTTGAACAGGCGCTCGAACACCTGTTCGTCCTCGCTGGTCAGACGCGCGCAGAGCTCGATGAAATTCGGCCGCGACACCGCGATCGCGTGCTTGCCGGGCTTCTCCGGCGGCGCGAACCCCGGGTCGTAGGGCAAAGACGGGTCGCAGCGCACGCCGTAATAGTTCTGCACCCGCCGCTCGGTCGGCAGCCCGTTGTCGTCCCAGCCCATCGGGTAGAGCACCGCCTTGCCGCGCATCCGCTGGAACCGCGCGATCAGATCGGTGTGGGTGAAGGAAAACACGTGGCCGACGTGGAGCGAGCCGCTCACTGTCGGCGGCGGCGTATCGATCGCGAAGACCTCGCTGCGGGGGCGCAGCCGATCGAACCGGTAGACGCCCGATTCCTCCCAGCGCGGCATCCACCTCGCTTCGAGACCCTCGAGCGCCGGCTTTTCGGGCAGTGTCAGGCGGGCCGGATCGAGACCGGTCAGGGGAATCGGAGGAGCGGACATCAGGTGATCGTATTACACGATTACACGCTTTGCGAAGTTGGTCGATTGTCCGGCAGCGTGGCGGTCGGCTACAAACTCACGGTTCGGGCGCGGACGTTCGCCTGGATGAACTCGACGATCTCCTGCATCGTCGTGCCCGGCAGGAAGATGCCTTTCACGCCAACGCTCTTCAGCCCGGGGATATCGACCTCCGGAATGATCCCGCCGATCAGCACCAGCACGTCGTCCAGCCCCTGCTCGCCGAGCAGCGTCATCAACCGCGGCACGATGTGGTTGTGCGCACCTGAGAGAATCGACAGCCCAATGACGTCGGCGTCCTCCTGCAGCGCGGCCGCCGCGATGTGTTCCGGCGTCTGGCGCAGCCCGGTATAGATCACCTCCATACCGGCGTCGCGCAGGGCGCGCGCAATCACCTTGGCGCCACGGTCGTGGCCATCCAGTCCCGGCTTGGCGATGATCACCCGGATTTTCCGCATCAGATCACCGGCACCTCTTCGTACTCGCCCCAGACCTCGCGCAGGGCGTCGCACATCTCGCCGACGGTCGCGTAGGCACGCACCGCTTCCAGGATCGGCGGCATGACATTGGCGGTGGATCGGGCGGCGGCCTGAAGGTGATCCAGGGCGCCGCGGACGGCGGCGCCGTCGCGGGTCGCCTTCAGCCGCTCGAGCCGGGCGAGTTGCAAATCTCCGGCAGACTCGTCGATGTAGAGGATCTCCAGCGGCGGCTCGTTCGCTTCGACGAATTCGTTGACGGCGACGACGATCTGCTCCTTGCCCTCGACCCGCTGCTGGAAGCGGTAGGCGCTCTCGGCGATCTCCTGCTGGGGAAAACCGCGCTCGATCGCCTCGACCATGCCGCCCATCGCGTCGATCCGGCTGAAGTAGTCGAGCGCCGCCTCTTCCATGTCCCGGGTCAGCCGCTCGACGAAATATGACCCCCCCAACGGATCGACGACGGCGGTGACGCCGCTCTCCAACGCGATGACCTGCTGCGTCCGCAGCGCCAGCGTCGCGCTCGCCGCGGTCGGCAGCGCCAGCGCCTCGTCGAGCGAGTTGGTGTGCAGCGAGTTGGTGCCGCCGAGCACGGCCGACAGCGCCTGCAGCGCGGTCCGGACCACGTTGTTGTAGGGCTGCTGGGCGGTGAGCGAGACGCCGGCGGTCTGGCTATGGAAGCGCAGCTTCAACGACCGGTCGTTGCGGGCACCGAAGCGGTCGCGCAGCTCGCGCGCCCAGATCCGGCGGGCGGCGCGGTACTTGGCGATCTCTTCGAAGAAGTCGCTGTGCGCGTTGAAGAAGAACGACATCCGCGGCACGAAGCGATCGACGTCGAGTCCGGCGTCGACGCCCCACCGCACGTACTCCAGGCCGTCGCGCAGCGTAAACGCCAGCTCCTGCACCGCCGTGGCGCCGGCTTCACGAATGTGGTAGCCGCTGACCGAGATCGTGTTCCACTGCGGCACCCGCTCGGCACAGAAAGCGAAGATGTCGGTGATGATCCGCATCGAGGGCCGGGGCGGGAAGATGTATTCCTTCTGGGCGATGAACTCCTTGAGGATGTCGTTCTGGA
>JBDTRR010000092.1:0-18504 GCA_039931615.1 Acidobacteriota bacterium | reverse complement strand
ATGCTCTTGATCGCCTGGCCGAGCAGCCGCGCCACCGACAGCACGACGATCTTGCTGCAGGCGGCGCCCGCCGCCGACAGCGGAATCGTGTTGGTGACGATCAGCTTGTCGATCGGCGACTTCTCGATCCGCTCGATTGCCGGACCCGACAGCACCCCGTGCACCGCGCAGGCAATCACCCGCGCCGCGCCGTTCTCCTTGAGCGCGGTCGCCGCCTTGGTGATCGTGCCGGCGGTGTCGATGATGTCGTCCTGGATGATGCAGGTGCGCCCCTCGACGTCGCCGATGACGTGCATCACTTCGGCGATGCCATCGTCGCTCCGCCGTTTGTCGATGATCGCGAGCTCGGCGTCGAGCCGCTTGGCATAGGCCCGCGCCCGCTCGGCGCCGCCGGCGTCCGGCGAGACCAGGGTCAGGTTCGGCGAGTTGAGCCGCGACAGGTAGTCGATAATTACCGGAGCCGCGAACAGATGGTCGACCGGAATGTCAAAGAACCCCTGAATCTGCGCCTTGTGCAGATCCATCGTCAGCACCCGATTGGTGCCCGCCGCGCTCAGCACGTTCGCGACCAGCTTGGCGGAGATCGGGACGCGCGGCTTGTCCTTGCGATCCTGCCTGGCGTAGCCGTAGTACGGCAGCACCGCCGTGATCCGCGCCGCCGACGAGCGACGGAAGGCGTCGATCATGATCATCAGCTCCATCAGAGCCTGATCGACCGAAGCCGACCCGTTGGCACAGGTCGGCTGCACCACGAACACATCCGTGCCCCGGATGTTCTCGTCGATCTGAAACGAAACCTCCGTGTCCGGAAACCGCTTCAGTCGCGCCTGCCCCGGCTGAACGCCAAGAAACCCGGCGATTTCCCTGGCCAGTTCGGGATGCGCGCTGCCGGAAAAGACCTTCAGCTCGCCGAACCCAATGGCCATGAAGGACTCGCCCATCAGCGCCACCCTCGCAGGTTGGCTGGGGCGGAAGGATTCGAACCTTCGGATACGGGATCCAAAGTCCCGCGCCTTACCGCTTGGCCACGCCCCATTGTCGTCACTGGTCTGCGGGCCTCTCCCGCTCGCGATCTGACACGCCCGAAACCTCCGCCGTCGATCCTGCGTCGCGGAACCTCCCAGGTGCCGCATCGCTGTGCCGCATCGCCTGTCGCGTCCCGCTGACGGAGTTAAGGAGAGACCCTCAGGAATGGCCGAAAATCATGCGGCGCAAACGCCAAGTGTATCCGATGGGCTGTTTTGGCGGCAAGTAGAGTCTGGCCGGGCAGCCGACCGCTACGGGTGACGTGTGCGCTCCGTGAACTGTTTGCGGTTGAGCGTCCGCGTCACGATCGTCCGGCAGCCGGGTCCGGCGAGCCGGCGTGCGGCCGCCCGGGCCTCGCCAGACGTGGTGAACAGACCATAGACTGCGGAGCCGCTGCCAGACATCGCGGCATGGAACGCACCCGACCTCCCCAGGCGGTCGACCATCCCGGCAATTGCCCGGTAACGCCACGCAACCGGCGGTTCGAGATCATTTCCCCACTCTGATGGCGGGAGCCCCCGCCCTTCGAACGTCGGCCGGCGGTTCGCGGACCTGGATCGACGCGGCGTACCTGGCCGCCGCCCGGCGCCTGACGGCGACCGAAGATCTTCGTCGAACCACCCGTAGGCGTCCTTCGTGCTCACCCCGAACGGCGGCAGCGTCAGCGTGACCCAGGCGGGCGGTTGATCGATCAGCTGAAAGACCAGATCTCCCCGATCGACGCCGAGCGCCGTGCCACCCTCGAGAAAGAACGGCACGTCCGCGCCGAGGCTGGCGGCGATGCCGTGCAGCCGTTCGGGAGCGAGATCGAGCCGCCACAGATCCGACAGGCCACGAATCGCGGCCGCGGCATCGCTGCTGCCGCCGCCCAGCCCAGCCTGCATCGGTATCCGCTTACTGATCTGAACGGCGACGCCGCGAGCGCGCCCGCGGCGCGCCGCCGCCCGCCATAGCAGGTCCGCCGCCCGCCAGACCAGATTGGTCCGGTCGGCCGGGCACGCCGGGTCGTCGCACTCGATCCGAAACGCACCGGGAGCGGCGTGAAACGTCAGTGTGTCGTGCAGCGCGAGCGACTGCAACACCGTCCGCACCAGATGGTAGCCGTCGTCGCGCACGCCGAGCACACGCAGGGTCAGATTGATTTTTGCGAACGCCGGGACGGTGAGGACGCGCACGGTGCGATCAGCGGCCCAGCGGGCCCGAGCTTTTCAGTTCCGGGAGTGTGATCGGAACCGCGCCGGCCGGAATCTGCACCGTGAACGCAGCGGCCTCCAGCGTGTCGTTGATCGCCACCTGGGACAGCGCCAGACGCAGATCGAAACGGTTGGAGCCGACGCTGGCGAGTCGGACGGTTTGCGGCAGGCCGGCGCCGCTGAAATCGCGATATTCCCCGCGCCACGTCGTGACGTCCGCCTCCCGGTTGACGACCGCGGTCATCCGCCACGGTGCACCGCGCGCGGCGCGATGAAGATAGACCTCGCGGGAGCCATCCGGGACGACGCGCCAGTCGTCGCCGATCTGCCGCGCCCGGGAGGGATCGGGGGCGCTGGTGCACCCGGTGAGGACCACGCGCAGCGCCACAGCGTCGAGCGGCACGGCCGCCACCGCTTCGAGCACGGCCTCGGGCCGTCCGTGCTCGAGCACGCGGCCATCGCGCGGCAGCAGCAGCGTGGCGTCGTCGCCGCGGGCGACGAAGATGAACAGCGGCTGCCCGAACGGCGCGGCCGCCTCGAGTCGCGCCGACGCGGGTGACGCCAGTCCGGCCAGCAGCCGGGCGCGCAGGCCCCGGCCGCCGACCGATCCGCTGACGCCGATTTCCGCGGTGTAGGTGGAGACGGCGCGGCAGGCAGCCGTCGCTTCGGCGAGGGCCGCGGCCGCATCGGGCGCCGGGGCCGCCGGGCCCGACGGCAGCTTCATGAGGGGTGTGCCGCACGAAACCGAGATCAGCGCTGAGAGAAGAAGCGCTCCCGAAAAGGGGGACGGCCCCTTTTCCGGCACACGATTCATTTTTTGAGTTTCTGCTGCGCCGCTCGGATCTTCCTGTCGATCCCGGTGCGATCGATCGAATCGCCGTCGCCGGCCAGCGCCCGCGTCCAGGCGGCGATGGCCTCGTCGAATCGACCCAGCTTCGCCAGCACCTCGCCGTAGTGATCCTGGATCACTGAATTGCTCTTGAGCTGATCGGCGGCGCGCTTGAGGTTGTCGTCGGCGAGATCGAGCTTGTTTCCCTTGAAGTAGGCCCAGCCAAGACTGTCGAGATACGACCCGTTATCCGGATCGAGCTCGAGCGCCTTCTTCAGGTAGCCGACCGACTCGTCGAGACGCTCGCCGCGATCGGCCAGCATGTAGCCGAGGTAGTTCAACGTCGGCGCATTGTCCGGCTCCCGCGTCAGGACACGACGGAACGCCGCCTCGGCGTCGGCAAACCGCTTCTGCTTTTCCAGCACCGCGCCGAGCTCGAAGGTGACCGAGGTGTCGGCCGGAAACCTGACTTGCGCCCGCTCCAGCAGACTGACCGCGTCCGGGCCGCGATTGGCGTCCATATACCCCTGCGCCAGGACGACGTAGGCGAGCGGCCGATCGGCCTGTTTGTCGAGCACTTCCTGCAGGACCGCGACGGCACGATCGGCCTGACCGTTCTGCCGCAGCGCCTGGGCCTGCAGCCGGGCGAGGCGCAGGTCCTCGGGATGCGCGACGCGCGCGACGCGGGCCAGCTCGATCGCGTCGCCGTACTTCTTGGCCGACACATTGGCCTGAATCAGGTAACTGGTGACCAGCAGATCGTCCGGCGCCAGCCGATGCGCCTCGTCGAAGACGCCGACCGCCGCGTCGAACTGGCTGAGCTGCTCGTAGGCGAAGCCGACATGCGGCAACAGCAGCCCCAAGCCAATCACGTCGGGCATCGAGCGGCTGCGCATCTCCTTCAGGGCCGGCTGCAGCGCGTCGACGATGGCCTGATACTGCTGCCGATCCTGAAGCACCTCGGCGAGCGCGAAGTAGCCCCACGGACTCTGCCGGCTCGAGGTGATCAGACGCCGCGCCGTCGCCTCGGCGGCGCTCAGATCGTTGCCGCGCCGATGGGCCTGCGACAGGAGGTACAGCGCCCGCTGCTCCGTGGCGCCGGTCGGACGCAGCGCCATCGCCTCGTTCAGCACGTCGCGCGCCTTGGCGAAGCCGTCCGGGCCGCCGACATTCAGCAGGTCCTGGGCATAGCTCACCTTGAGGGCGACGTTGCGCGGTGCGCGCAGCACGGCAATCGCGTAGGCCCCGGCGGCGTCCTTCCAGCGGCGTTCGCGGTCGTAGAAGTCGCCCAGGGTGGCGTAGAGCCGCGGATCGTCGGGAGCGGCCTCCTCGAGCCAGGCAATCGCCTCGGCGTTCTTGCCGGCAGCGCCGTAGGCCTCGGCAAGCAGGGTCACGCCGTCCTGCCAGCCGCGCTCCCGGTCGACCAGGCCGCGCAGCATCGGGATCGCCTTGGTGTAGGCGCCGGTGCGGACGTAGAGCCGCGCCAGGTTCGCCAGCAGGTTCGGATCGGGCTCGCCAGCCGGGCGGCGGCCTGCCTGTTCAAGATGGTCGATGGCTTTCGCCGCGTTTTCGTCGGATCGCGCGGCGGCCGTGCCGCGGCCGGTTCGCGTGTCCGCTTCCGACAGCGCAGCGTAGATGGTGCCAAGGACCCGGTGGGCTTCGAGGTTGTCGGGGGCGACCTTCAGCGCCTGTTCGGCCGCCGTCATCGCCTCGGCCACCCGGTTCTGCCGCATGTAGAGCGCCGAGAGCTCGGCGGACACCTCGGCCGCCGTTGGATCGAGCGCGACGGCCCGTTTGAAGGCGGCGATCGCGCCTTCGACGTTGTCGTCCCGCTCGAGCCGGAGACCGAGCAGATATTGATCGTAGGCGTCGGCGACGGCCGACGCGGCGGCCGCGGGCGGCGGCGACGCGGGACGGGACTGGCGTCCGTTCTGGGCCGGTCCGGCTGCGGCCACCGATCCGGCGAGGAACATGAGGAGGGCCGCCAGCTTCATGGGTGAATTGTTCCACAAAAGCGCGGAGCTGTCATACTATTTGGCATCATGGCGATCGATGCCGAACTGCTTGAAATCCTGGCCTGTCCCAGCTGCAAGACGCCGGTCACGCCGGTCAAGAACGATACGGCGCTGCGATGCGATTCGTGCAAGCGGGTGTATCCCATCAAGGACGACATCCCGGTCATGTTGATCGACGAAGCCACGATTGAGCCATGACGGTGCGATGCGCATCCTCCTGGTCCGCCTTCGCGAGATCGGGGATGTCGTGTTCACCACGCCCGCGCTGCGCGGCCTCCGCCAGCGATTCCCCGCCGCCCACATCGCTTACCTGGTCGAACCGCAGGCGGCAGATGTCATCCGCAGCAACCCGCACGTCGACGAACTGATCGTCGCCCCGCGCCGGCATCTGTTCGCCGACATCGCGCTCGGCCGCCGGCTGCGCGCGGCCCGATACGACCTGGCGATCGATTTTCACGGCGGTCCGCGGGCGTCGCTGCTGACCTGGCTGAGCCGCGCCCCGGTACGGGTTGGCTACGAGATCGCCGGCCGGGGCTGGATGTACACGACGCGCGTTCCCCGGCCCCGCGAGCTGCGCCCGCGGCATGCGGTGCAGAACCAGTGGGATCTCCTGAGCGCGCTCGGTCTTCCCGACCCCGACGGGGACGCCTTGCCGGTCGAAATGCCAGCCAATCCCGCCGCCACGGCGGCGATGACCGCGCGGCTGGAGCGGGCGGGCGTCCATCCGACCGATCGGCTCGTCGTCGTCCACGTCAGCGCCGGCAACCCGTTCCGCCGCTGGCCGCAGCGCTCGTTCGCGGCCCTGGTCGCCCGCCTGGCCTCGACCGCCGGGATGCGCGTGGTCGTCACCTCCGGGCCCTCGGAGCGGGAGGCCGCCCGCCGCGTCGTCGACGTGGCGCGTGGACGGCTGGCGCCGTCGGAACGCGCCCGGGTGGTCGATCTGGGCGATTTTTCCCTGACTGATCTGCGCGGCCTGCTCGAGCGCGCCGCGCTCTACATTGGCGGCGACAGCGGGCCGCTCCATATCGCGGCGACGACGACCGTGCCGATCGTCGGCGTGTATGGACCGACGCTGCCGGTGCGATCGACGCCGTGGCGGGATCGAGCGCTGGTGACCGAATCGGTCGAGGTCACCGGCCTGCCGTGCCGTCCGTGCGATCAGCGCGTCTGCGCCCCCGGTGATTTCCGCTGCCTGACCCGGATCTCGGCCGACATGGTGTTCGAGGCCGCCGATCGGGCGCTGGCGCGTGCGGATCCGACGTTCGACCCCTCAAGGTCCAGCTGACCACCTAAATCCGCGTAACCAGCCGAAAACATACCCGACCCCTTTTTTTTGGCGACGTTGCAAGGCGCCGATCGCCGCAGGACATCAAGGGTCAGGAGTCTTTTTCGGTCAGCTGGAAATGACTCCCGACCCCTTTTTCAATTCCTGCAATCCGGCCACCATGGACGGTTGCAGGCCGTTCAGCCGCAACCCAGCTGCTAAGATACGTTCACGACATGTCCCCGGAACGGATCGAGAAGATGGGAGGCTGGGCGCTCATCGGATCGGCCGGCGCCATCCAGTTCTCGATCGCGGCCGGCCAGATCCTGCTGGCGGTCGCCCTGGCCTGCTGGCTGACGGCGATCGTGCTGCAGCGCGATCCGATCACCGTGCCGCGGATGTTCTGGCCGCTGCTCGTTTACGCCGGGCTGACCATTGTCTCGGCCGCCTTCTCTCCCGATCCACGCACCAGCCTCACCGATTGCAAGCAACTGGTGTTGCTGCTGATCGTGCCGATGACCTACCGGTTGCTGACAGGCAGCCGGGCGCAGGCGCTGGTCACCGTGGTGGTAACGGCGGGGGCGTTGAGCGCGGCCTACGGCATCATCCAGTACGCCATCCTGCACTACGACAGCCTGGGCCAACGGCCGCAGGGCACCCTCGGGCACTACATGACCTACTCGGGGCTGCTGATGCTGGTGATCGGGGCGGCGCTGGCGCGCATCCTGTTCGGCCGCACCGAACGCACCTGGGCCGCGCTGGTCATGCCGGCGCTGGTCGTCGCCGTCGCGCTGACCTTCTCGCGCAACGCCTGGGTCGGCGCGTGCGCGGCGGCCGCGCTGCTCTTCTCATTGAAGGACCTCCGGCTCCTGGCCGTCCTGCCGGTCGTCGCCGCGATCTTCTTCGGCCTGGCGCCGTCACGGGTGAGCGCACGGTTCAATTCGATCTTCGACCTGAACGATCCGTCCAACCGCGATCGGCTGGCGATGATGCGCGAGGGGACGCACATGATCGCCGACCATCCGCTGCTCGGCGTCGGCCCCAACATGGTGGAGCGGGTCTACCTGCAGTACCGGGTGCCGGAGGCGGAAGACCGGATCAATCCGCATCTGCACAACGTACCGCTGCAGATCGCCGCCGAACGCGGCCTGCCGGCGCTGGCGGCGTGGCTGGCCTTCATCGTGATCCTGTGCGTCGATCTGGCGCGGGCATTCTTCGCCGGCGCGCAGCGGTTCCTGGCCGCCGCCGGGCTGGCCTCCGTCGTGGCGATGATCGGCGCCGGATTGTTCGAATACAACTTCGGCGATTCCGAATTCCTGATGCTGTTCCTGCTGCTGGCGACGCTGCCGTTCGCGGCGGCGCGGCACGTCGCAGGTCACCGCGACCGTTGGCAGACCTGATGGTCTCGCCAACGTCACTGGACGCGGCTGATGCGTCTTTCGATTGTGCTCCCCTCGTCCGCGGGATCCGGCTTCAGCCGGATTGATTCGTAGTCCGACCAGAGTCGGACGCCACGTACGATGCTGGAATGCGGGGTCTACGGCATGTGCCCGTCGATGGACAGGACCGGCATCACCCCGATTCGCAACTTGGTCAGACCGGCCGAGATCTTCTGTGGCGGTTTCGAATCCTTGCCCGGCCGCTCGTAGGTGATCCGGTACTGATGGGTCTGGCGCACGTTGCTGTCGGCGATCTGCTTGGCGATTTCGGGCATCAGCGTGACGAAGCGGGTCTGCGCCGCGATGTTCTCGTAGCGGCCGCCGCTCAGCTTGGTGACCGCCAGACCGACCTCGGTCTGCACCGCCCCGGCCACCGCGCCCTCGCGCGCCCCGCCCGAATGAAACATGATGAAATGCACCGTGATCGCGCGCTGCAGGATGACCTGCTGGAGCTTCTGGTACTCGCGGTCCATCGCCCCGCTGTTGCGGCCGACGTCGGACGCCAGCGCCACGAACACCGGCAGGTAGTCGCTCTTGTCCTTCTCGACCCGCTTCGCCGCTTCGACCAGCGCATCGAAGAACAGGGCGGCGCCGGTGTCGGGCGCGAGCCGGTCGACCGACTTGATCAGCTTGTCGCGGTCGGTGGTGAACTTCTCCAGGTAGCGCGGCTGCGGCGCGGTCGTCAACACCTCGACTTCCACCCCGCTCGGAATCAGTTCGAGGAATCCCTTGACCGCGCTGCGCAGGTTGGAGAGCACGTTGCTCGTCGCCGACCCGTTGTCGATCATCAGCGTGACCTTCATCGGCTTGCTGATCGGTTCGAGCTTGACGATCCGGCAATCGAGGTCGTCGACCATCACCGAGACGTCGCCCGGCTCGAGATCGGTGACCGGACCGCCGCTGGCATCGAGCACGCTGAGAAAGAGCTGACCCTGCTGCTGCGCGTGGACGGTTCGCCCGGGGCCGCCGATCCCGGCCAACAGCATGACGATGGCGAGAGCGCGGCCGGCCGGACGCCGGCGATGCGAAGCAACACGTGGCATCCTGACCTCCGTGAAATTCCCGAACGCCCGATCTGGCTGACTGGTGCACGAGGATGCTAGTGGGTCGCCTGCCGAGGGTCAAGCAGGTTGTCGCCGCCGCCAATCGTGAGACCGGGCGTCGTCTGACGGGTATAATCCCGGGCGGGCGCCAGACCGGCCGCCACCCCCTTGGGCGATGACCATTTCCACTGAGACCAGACCCGACAGCGCGCCGCGCCTGATGGTCACCGACCCGCTCGGCCAGCGGATCATCACCATCGACAAGCCGTTGATCACGCTGGGCCGGCGCAGCGAGAGCGACGTCCGCGTCCAGGGCGCGGGCGTCTCGCGGCTGCACGCCGATATCCTCACCGAGGGCGGCGTCTGCCGGCTGCGCGACTGCGACTCGCGGTTCGGCACCTTCGTCAACGACGAGCGGACGACCGATCGCGTGCTGGTCCACGGCGATCGCCTCCGGCTCGGCCAGTCCGACGACACCGACATCGTCTTCTTCGTCGGCGACGAAGCGCCGTCGCACGAGCGCAGCGCGGTGGCGGCGGCGATCGAGATCCGCCACATGGCCGGCCTGCTCGAGGGGCTGCGCGCGCTCGGCTCCGGCCGGGTGCTCGACGACGTCCTGACGCTGGTGCTCGATTCGGCGATCGACGTGACCGGCGCCGAGCGCGGCTTCATCATGCTGGCGAGCCCGGCCGGGCAGCTCGAGTTCAAGCTCGCCCGGTCGCGCGGCCATCTCACGCTGTCCGGCCGCACCTTCGCCACCAGCCGCAAGATTCCCGAAACGGTCTTCGCGACCGGCGAGCAGGCGATCGTCGAGGATCTCCTCGACGGCGATCTGGCGCAACTGCACACCGGCACGGTGGCGCTCGGCATCCGCCACGTGCTCTGCACGCCGCTGCGCCTGGTCCGCTACGTCGAACGGGCGGACGAGCGCACCGACGAGAAGATGATCGGCGTGCTCTACCTGGACAGCCGCGAGCGCGGCGCGCTGCGCTCGTCGGCGGCGCGGGCGGCGCTCGAGACCTTGAGCACGGAAGCGGCGATCGCGATCGAAAACGCCCGCCTCTACCGTGAGGCGATCGAGCGGGCCAAGCTGGAGCAGGAATTGAAGGTCGCCGCCGCGATTCAACAGTCGCTGCTGCCGGCCGCCGGCCGCAGCGGCGGCTTCTTCTCCGCCGCCGGCGCCTCGATGCCGTGCCGATCGGTCGGCGGCGACTTCTTCGACTACGTCGACCTGCCGACCGGCCAGTTCGGCTTCATCGTCGGCGACGTCGCCGGCAAGGGATCGCCGGCCGCGCTGCTGGCGGCGGCGCTGCTCGGCATGTTCAGCGCCGAGGCGACCTATCAGCAGAATGCCGCGCCGCTGCTGACGCGGCTCAACCGCGGCCTGTTCCGCCGCGCCATCGACGCGCGGTTCCTCACCAGCTTCTACGGCATGCTGGGACCGGACGGCTCGCTGACGTATTCCAACGGCGGGCACAACGCCCCGATCCTGGTGACCGCCGACGGCGTGCGCCGGCTCGACACCGGCGGCGTCGTGCTCGGCGTGTTCGAGGACGCGGTATTCGAAGAGGAAACGCTGTCGATGCGTCCCGGCGACGTCGTCGTCGCCTTCAGCGACGGCGTCAGCGAAGCGATGAACGAAGCCGGCGACGAATTCACCGACCAGCGCCTGCTGGCGTCGATCGAAGCCCACCGCTCGAAGCCGCCGCAGCAACTGCTCGAAGCGCTGCTCGCCGACGTGCGCAGCTTCTGCGGTCAGGCCACGCCCAACGACGACGTCACGATGGTGGTTGTCCGTTACAACGGCTAGAGCGTCAGCTGGGCGCGATGCCGGCCGGGGCCGGCTGCACGTGGACGGCGCGGATGCGCGATGTGATGATGCGCTGACCCTGCCAGAGGACTTCCATCCGGAGTCCGAGGCCAATCCAGCCGAGCTTGAGGAAGCTGCCGCCAAATCCGGATCCGGAGAACCGGACTTCGGTCGGCTCCGGGAAGAATCGACCGCCCTGGATCAGGACCCGTGAGCTGCCTGCTTCCAGCGGGATGACGCGGTAGACGGAGTTTTCAGTTCGGGCCAGCAGCGTTCCCAGCGGCTCGAGCTCCCGGAGCGAGATGCCTTCGCGATCCGAGACCGCATCGATGAACCCATCGAGCGTGCTCGGCCGGGGGACGAGCGCGCCGGGCCCGCCGGCGGCCGCAACAGTCGCCTCATTCCGGGTTCGCATGGCGCCCCCCAGTCTGCAACAAGCCGACCGTCACGACCAGCGCTTTCTCGGCGAAAAGCGCCACACTAGTACTAGTGTCGGAAATGGCGCCGGCCGGTGACCACCATCGCCATACCGTTCTCGTTGGCGGCGGCAATGGCTTCGTCGTCACGCACCGATCCACCCGGATGAATCACCGCCGTCGCCCCCGCCCGCGCAATCGCGTCGACACCGTCGCGAAAGGGAAAAAAGGCGTCGGATGCGGCAACCGATCCCTCGAGCGCCGCCGCCCCCGCCTTCATCACCGCGACGCGCACGGCATCGACGCGGCTGGTCTGCCCGGCGCCGATCGCAATCGTCCGATCCGCCGCGGTGAAGATGACGGCGTTGGATTTGACGTGCGCACAGACGCGCCAGGCGAAGCGCAGCGCCGTCCACTCCTGCTCAGTCGGCAGCCGCTTCGACACCACGCGCAGCCCCTCCGGCAGTCGATCCGCCGTCCACGGCTGCCACGCCTCGGTGACCTGATCGCGCTCCTGCGCGAGCGTACCGCCCAGGATCGTGCGCAGTTCGAGGCTCGTCCCGGGCGTCCCGGCGGATCTCACCGGCGCGAAGTCGGCCGTGACGACGCGCATCTTCGGCTTTCTGGCGAGAACCGGCAGCGCCGACTGGTCGACCGAGGGGGCGAGGACGGCCTCGATGAACGTCGAGACGATCGCCGCGGCGGCCGCCGCATCAATCGGCCGGTTGAGACCGACGATCCCGCCGAAGGCGGCGACGCTGTCGGCATCCCGCGCCCGGAGATACGCGTCAGCGGCCGAGTCTCCCGTCGCCATGCCGCACGGGTTGGTGTGCTTGATCACCACCGCGGTCGGCTCATCGAATTCGATCAGCAGACGCGCGGCGGCGTCGAGGTCGAGCAGGTTCGTATACGAGAGCTCCTTGCCCTGAAGGATGGTCGCGGCGGCGCCGAAGCCGCCGGCGGCCGGCCCGGCCGCGGCAGCGTTGTCCGACGCTCCATACCAGGCGGCGGGCTGGTGCGGGTTCTCGCCGTACCGCAGATCACGAACCTTCGAGAGGGCGATCCGGAGCGCCGGCGGCGGCGCTCCGGCGCGAACCGCCGGCCGTTCGATCCGATCGCCCTGCACCTCGATCGTCGCCAGCGTGGCCGCAATCGCCTGGTCATATCCGGCGGTGTGGGCGAACGCCTTTGACATCAGCCGAGAGCGGAAGGCGAGATCCGGCCCGCCGCCGATTGCCGACAACACGCTCGCATAGTCGTCCGGATCGACCACGACCAGCACGTCGCGGAAGTTCTTCGCCGCCGCCCGCACCATGCTCGGTCCACCGATATCGATCTGCTCGACCAGATCGTCGAAGGCAACGCCCTCACGCCGGGCGGTCTGGAGGAACGGATAGAGGTTGACGACGACGATATCGATGGGCTGGATGCCGAGACCGGCGATCGCCTGCAGGTCGGCTGGATGATCGCGCCGGGCCAGGATGCCGCCGTGGACGGCCGGATGAAGGGTCTTGACCCGGCCGTCCAGCATTTCCGGAAAACCGGTCAGATCCGACACGTTCGTGACCTCGAGGCCGGCCGCGGCCAGCGCCTGCGCGGTGCCGCCGGTCGAGACGAGATCGAAGCCCCGATCCGCGAGACCTCGGCCCAATTCCACGATCCCGGTCTTGTCGAAGACGCTAAGCAGGGCTATTGGCATAAAGAGTAAACTTCTGTATCATCTCCCTGACGCCGGGCGGGCTGGCGCCGGAAGGGAAAGGCCGCAAACGCGGCCTTTTTTTGTGCCTGCGGCCCAATAGCCGGGGTGGCTGTCGGCCGGGGTGGTTCGGGGCGCGGCGTGGTGTCGCGGCCCAGTAAGACAGGAAGAAGAACGATGCGTATCACAGGCAAGGTCAAGTGGTTCAACAACGCCAAGGGTTACGGATTCATCGAACGCGAAGGCGGTAGTGACGTCTTCGTGCACTACTCGGCCATTTCCGGCGACGGCTTCCGCTCGCTCGAGGAAGGCCAGGCGGTCGAGTTCGAGATCGTCGACGGCCCCAAAGGCCCGCAGGCCGGCAACGTCACCAAAATCTGAGACCCCCGCGGCCGGGCGCCCCCAGGGTGCCCGGCTTCCACATTACTCCCTGCCACCCTTCAGCGCCCGCGCGGTAAACCGGACCTTCCCGTCCTTCACCATCACCCGAAACGCCACCTGCCCGCTGTCGCCGCTGCGCAGCTGGCTGACCTGGCTGGTCACCAGTTCGGCGAACTTCTGGAACGGCACCACGTCCAGCCCGCTCTCGCGCCGCGCCTCCATCACCGATTCGTAGAGCTCCTGCAGCCGATCGAGTTCGCGCATCGGATCCTGCAGCGTCGTGACGCGGAGGATGCGGTCCTGGGGTCGCTTCGGATCGTCCGGCTCGTCCGCGCGCCGCACCGGGAACGGCCCCGGCCGTCCCTCTTCGCGCGCCCGCAGGCCCCGGTCCCAGAGCGCGACGAAGGTGTTGAACCGTGACTGGAGTGATTGAAAACGGAACCGGTCGCCGAAGTTCTGGAAGTGGGCGCGGTCGTACTGTTTGACCAGCGCTTCGACCCTGCCGCGGGTGTCCCAGGGCGGCTTCGTCAGGCGCCCCGCGAAGAACATGTTGTACTCCACCTCGAGGCGCTTCAGCTCGGTCTCGAGCCGCTGCAGATCCTGGTCGATGGCGGAGGGCTCGGCCACCGGATTAGCGGGGAATCAGGAACCACACCAACGGCAGCCACAGCTCCCGCGCATACGGCACCGGCCGATCGTCGATCAGCACGTCGGTGGCGTCGGAGCGGCCGACGATCTCGAACAGCCGGCGCAGACGAACCGCATCGGCCGATCCGAAGCGCGCACGATAACGGAACGTCGCTCCAGCGCCGGTCTCGCGATACTCGGCCGACGTCCGCGCCAGCTCCAGCGCCGCGGGGAAGTCGGGCAGGTCGAGGGGCGGAAAGACCAGCGTAATCGAGAACGGCCTCGACTGGGCGCCGAACAGCGCCTCGTGCAGCTCCGGATCGAGGGCGGCCATCTCCGCCTCGGTCGGCTGCTCGGACAGTTCGGCATACGGCCAGAAGCGCTCGACCGGTCTGTATTTGGGCGGCTCCGAAGTCATCGCGTCATGGCCGGGGCTGGCCGAACCGGTAGCATAGCATTTTGGCGATGGCTGACCCTCGGCGACAGCAATTCCATTGGTACGTAGAGTCCGCCTTCAGGCGGACCGCGATCACGGTCCGGCTAAAGCCGGACACGACGGGACCGTTGAAACTCAGAAGATGGTCGAGATCGACGCGGCGGCCCAGTCCAGGACCCGCGTCGGCAGGATGCCGAGATAGACGACGAGAATCGCCGACACGACCAGCGCCGCCCCGGCCAGCTTCGGCACCGCGGGGAACCGCGCCGGCGACTCGGTCGGCGTCATGTAGATCATGATCACGATCCGCAAATAGAAGAAGACCGAGACCACGCTGGTCAACACGCCGATGATGGCCAGCCAGTAGTAGCCGGCCTTGATCGCCGCGCTGAACACATACCACTTGGCGATGAAGCCGGCGAGCGGCGGGAAGCCGCCGAGCGACAGCAGAAACACCGTCATCAGCGCCGCGAGCATGGGATGGCTGGTCCAGAGGCCGGCATAGTCGCGCACCCGGTCGTTGGGCGCCTCGGCGGTGTCGAGCAGGGTGATGATCCCGAACGCGCCGAGGTTGGCGACAGCATAGGCCAGCAGATAGAACAGGATCGCGCCCTTGCCGATGTCGTTGGCCGACACCAGGGCGACCAGCAGGAAGCCGGCATGGGCGATGCTCGAGTAGGCCAGCATCCGCTTGACGTTCGATTGCACCACGCCGACGACGGCGCCGACGATCATCGTCGCCGCGGCGATCACCCAGATCAGCCCGCTCCATTCGCCGCGCAGCGGCTCGAACGCCGCCAGGAAGACGCGGGCGAAGGCGGCGAAGGCCGCCGCCTTGACGCCGGTCGACATCAACCCGGTGACCGGCGGCGGCGCGCCCTCATAGGCGTCCGGCGTCCACATCTGGAAGGGAACCGCCGAGACCTTGAAGGCGAAGCCGACCAGCAGCAGGCCGACCGCCAGCAGCTGCATCGGGGTCGGCGGCGTCGATTGCGCCGCGATCAGGCTGCCGATCCGATCGAGCCGGGTGCTCCCGGTGACGCCGTAGGTGAAGGCGATACCGTAGAGGAAGAACGCGCTCGAAAATGCACCGAGCAGGAAGTACTTGAACGCCGCCTCGGTCGCGCTCGCCTGGTTGCGCCTGATCCCGGTCAGCACGTAGACCGACAGCGACAGTACTTCCAGCGCCAGGAAGATCACCAGCAGATCGGTCGCCGTCGCCATCAGCATCATGCCGGCGATGGCGAACAGCAGCAGGGCGTAATACTCGCCCTGGGGCAGCCCTTCGCGCTCGATGGTCGGAGCCGAGAACACCAGCGACAGCAGCCCGACGACGATGAGGATCCACGTGACGAACAGCCCGAAATTGTCGGCGGCGACGACGCCGAAGCTGGTCGCGTTGCTGTTCCAGAGCGCCGCCGCGGCGATGGCGGCGCCGATCAGGCCGATCGCGCCGAGCGGACCGATCGGCATCCGCTCGCCCGGCTCGCGAAACGCCTCGGCGATCATCGCGGCAATGGCGGTCGCGGCGACGCAGCACATCGGCACGATGGCGATGAGGGAAGAGAACATGAAATCCACAATTAGGAATTAGGAATTAGCAATTAGGAATTCGCACCCTCACTCAAACGCCTGATCCGGACCGGATGTCAACAATCGACCCGCCCTCCTCAATTTCGCATTCCTAATTTCTCATTCCTAATTCCTAATTCCTAATTCCTAATTCCTAATTTCTATCTGCCTGGATCTGCACCGGCGCCCCCTGGCGGACCTGGTTCAGCATCCGTTCGACCGCCGGCGCAATCGGCCGCAGGAACAGGTTCGGCAGCACGCCCATCAACACCGTCATCGCGACGATCGGCACCAGCACCACCCACTCCCTCGGTGTCAGATCGGGCATCGTGGCGTTCTCCTCGTGGGTGACCGGCCCGTAGTTGACACGCTGGAACATCCACAGCATGTAGGTGGCGGAGAGAATCACGCCGGTCGCCGCAAACGCGGCGGCGCGCGGGCTCCACCGGTAGGCGCCGAGCAGGATCAGGAACTCGCCGACGAATCCGTTCAACCCCGGCAGCCCGATCGACGACAGCGTCACGATCAGGAAGACCGCGACCAGGTGCGGCACCACCCGTTTCAGCCCGCCGAACTGGGCGATCAACCGGGTATGGCGGCGGTCCGACAGCATGCCGACGATGAGAAAGAGGCCGCCGGTGCTGATGCCGTGATTGAGCATCTGGTAGACCGCGCCTTGCACCCCCTGCGTGTTCAGCGTCGCAATTCCCAGCACGACGAAGCCGAGGTGGCTGACGCTGGAATAGGCCACCAGCTTCTTCATGTCGGGCTGGACCATCGCCACCAGCGCGCCGTAGATGATGCCGATGACGGCGAGCAGCGCCAGATACGGCGCGAAATACAGCGCCGCCCGCGGGAAGAGCGGAAACGCGAACCGGAGCAGCCCGTAGGTGCCCATCTTCAGCAGCACGCCGGCCAGAATCACCGACCCGGCGGTCGGCGCCTCGACGTGCGCGTCCGGCAGCCAGGTGTGGAACGGGAACAGCGGCACCTTGATCGCGAACGCGAGCGCAAAGGCGAGGAAGCAGACGAACTGCATCTGCTCGGGAATCTGCAGCGCATAGAGCCGCTCCAGATCGAAGCTGTAGCTCCCGGTCGCCGCATTGTGCAGGGCGGCGAGCGCCAGGATCGCCAGCAGCATCAGGACGCTGCCGGCCATCGTGTAGAGAATGAACTTCACCGCCGCGTAGACGCGCCGCTCGTAGCCCCAGATGCCGATCAGGAGGTACATCGGGATCAGCATCGCGTCCCAGAAGACGTAGAACAGGAACAGGTCGAGCGAGACGAAGACGCCGATCATCGCGCTCTCGAGCAGCAGCACGCAGACGCAGAACGCCCTGGTCTTCCTGTGCACCGACTGCCACGAGCTGAGCAGCGCCAGCGGCGTGAGAAAGCCGGTCAGCACCAGCAGCATCAGGCTGATGCCGTCGACGCCGACGACGTAGCCGATGCCGAACGCCGGGATCCAGTCGTGCCGCTCGACGAATTGAAAATCCGCCACCAGCGGGTTGAACCGGCTCCACAGCAGCAGCGTCTCGGCGAACACCAGCACGGCGACGACCAGCGCGATATTGCGCACCAGCTTCTCGTTGGCGTCGTCGTCCCGCACCAGGAGCAGCAGGATGGCGCCGGCGATCGGCAGGGCAATCAGCGATGTCAGGATCGGGAACAGCATCACGAATTCTCACCGCCCTGCGGTTGATGCATTACCTCCACACGTAGTACCCCACTATCACCACCACCCCCAGCATCACCGCTGCGGCGTAGACGCGGACGGAGCCGGTCTGCACCCGCCGCAGCAGGTCGCTGCCGCCGGAGACGAGGCCGGCGACGCCGTTGACCGAGCCGTCGATGCGAGCGTCCACCACCTTCCACAACCCTTCCTCAGCGGCGATCCGGATCGGCTGGATCACCACCGACTCGTAGGTTTCGTCGACGTAGTACTTGTGCGACAGCAGCCGATGCAGGCCGGAGAAGCGCAGCGCCATCTCGTCGGCCGAACGGCGGCGCCAGAGGAAGAAGAAGGTGGCGATGGCAATCCCGCCGACGGCGACGACGCTCGAGACGCCCATCAGACCGAGCTCGAGCCCGCGGTGCTCGCCGGCTGACTCTTCGTGGCTCGCCGCCGGTGATCCGGCTTCCGCCGCGACGGTGAAGCTGGGCTCGAGGAATTGCTCGATCCGGTTCGATCCGCCGAGAGCGGGCGGCACGCCGACGTAGCCGGCGAAGATCGATCCAGCCGCCAGGACAATCAGCGCCAGCGCCATCGCCGGCGGCGCGTCGTGCAGATGGCCGTGACCGTGACCGGCCGCCGCGTCCGGCGTCGCCGGCGCGGCGTGCCCGGCAGCGGCGCCGGGTGCGTGCGCCCGCTCGCCGTGGAAGGCCAGGTGCACCAGTCGGAACATGTAGATCGCGGTCAACAGCGACGTGACGACGCCGGTGACCCACAGCACGGTGTGGCCGCTGGCAAACGTGCGGTAGAGGATCTCGTCCTTGCTGAAGAATCCGGCCAGCCCCGGCACGCCGGCAATCGCCACGGCGCCGATGACGAAGGTCCAGTAGGTGATCGGCAGCTCGCGTTTGAGGCCGCCCATCCGCCGCAGGTCCTGCTCGCCGGCCAGCGCGTGAATGACGGCGCCCGATCCCAGGAACAACAGCGCCTTGAAAAACGCGTGCGTGAAGAGATGAAAGATCCCGGCCGTGTAGGCGCCGACGCCCATCGCCAGGAACATGTAGCCGAGCTGCGACACGGTCGAG
>JBDTRR010000091.1:0-18936 GCA_039931615.1 Acidobacteriota bacterium | reverse complement strand
AGGACTTCCGGGGACCCACGGTCGGCGCCGAATATCTCGTCCAGCTCAGCGATTTCTTCGACGCCGGCGTCGGCGTCGGGATCTATTCTCGAACGTCGCCATCGATCGATGCCTTCAACACGCGTCCCAACGGCGCGGAGATCGAGCAGGAGTTGAAGCTGCGGGTCGTGCCGTTCACGGCGACGTTCCGGTTCCTGCCGCTCGGCCACCACGACGCCATCGTGCCCTACATCGGCGGCGGCGTCGGGATCTATCGATGGCGGTATTCGGAAGTCGGCGACTTCATCGATGCCGACGACATCATCTTCCACGACACCACGACGTTCAACGCCAGCGGGACGACGGTCGGGCCGGTCGTTCTCGGCGGGGTTCGCTTCCCGGTCGGATCGCGAGGATCCGGGTTTGGCGGCGAGGTTCGCTGGCAGGGTGGGAAGGGCGATCTGCCCGCCGACAAGTTCCTGGGCACCACGCTCGATCTGGGCGGGGTCAACCTGCTCTTCACGGTCAACATCGGGTTCTAGAACATCGATTCCCGGGCCGTCGTGTGAGTGTGTGAAAAATCGATGTCGTGCCGGCCTTGATGCCGGCGTGTCGGGCAGACCTCAAGGTCGGCACGACTTCGGTTTTTCACACGCTCGTCTCGGTGCCCGCTGCCCGGTGCTCATGGCTGCGCCGATGGCCGGCTGCGCCGGTAGAGCGCGAGGCCGGCTTCCGAGCAGACGCGCTCATAGCCGTCAAGAAAGGCCGGCCGCTGGCGCGCGATTGCGGCCAGCATGTCCCCGCCCTCCGCTTTTTCCTCAATCAGCAGCCAGCCCGCGAAGGGCCGCGGGCCTTCGAGCGCCGCCAGCCAGATGTCACCGTTGCCCTCGTGCAGGAAATTTCGCACAGCGAAGCCGCGCCGCGACGCCTCCTGCATGTAGTGACCGAGCGATCCCATGCTGGCCATGATCGTGTCGCCGTCGTAATGCGCACGAAGGCAGTCTGTGACGCGCTCCCGGGCGCGCACATTGGGCACGTCCCATTGCGCTTCGAGGACCATCGGCGCGGACCGATCCAGCGGCCGCGCGCCGGCGGCGAGCGCGGCTGCGGCGAGGATCGCCGCCACCGGAGCGGCGCGTGTAAACATGCCGACCGCGATGCCGGCCCCGATGGCCTCGGCCGCCAGCAGAGGGACCATGTAGCGGATGCGGAATGGATGGCCCTTGACGAAGGCCAGCCAGGGGATCGCTGCCGTGGTCAGCAGCGAGAGCGGGATCAGCCAGCCGGCCCGTTTCCGGTCGAGCGCCGCCGCGACCAGCAGCGCCCCCAGGCCGGCGGCCCCGAGGATCATCGTCAACCACCCGCCGCTCAACGCGTGGGCGCCCCACCAGACCTCGGCCGCTGCCAGGAGCGGCCGGTTCAGCGCCTTGTTCTCCGGCACGAAGAATCCGCCCGTCGTGAACCACTCGCCGATGACGACGCGGCTGTAGAGCGCGAACGCGGCGACGGCGAGGGCCGGATAGCGGGCGATCGTGCCGGCCCGGCGCAGCGCCTCCACCAGCCTGACTCCGTTCCTCCACCACGCCCACACCGCGGCGATGAGCGCGCTGATCGTGACCGGCCAGGCCTCGTAGCGCGTCATGCACGCCAGCGCGAACGCCCAGCCGACAGCGGCTGCACCGATGGCCGGAGCAGGCGGATCGGAAGCGCGCCCCCGGACGCTCCCGGATGACCGTCCTGGCGTAGCGCCGGACAGGGCGACGGACCCGTGACGTTCCCCCAGCAGCGCCACCGCGACCAAGGTGAGCGCCAGCAGCAGCGGCTCCGTCATCGGCGTCGCCTGCAGGTACAGCACATTCGGATTGATGACGAAGAGCGCGGCGCCGAGCAGCGCGGCCGCGGCGGACCCGGTCAGCCCGATGACGATCCAGGCGATCGCGCCGGCGCCGACCGCGAACGACGCGATCGAGATCGCGACCGCGGCGGCGCCGGTGCGATACAGCCAGTCGACCTGCGCCGGCAGGAAATTGAGCAGATGCGGCAGCGGCAGCCAGACCGCGCCGACCTGTTGCCAGCCCGGCGTGATGCTGTCGGCGATGCGCCGCGCGACGACCAGATGGCCGCGGGCGTCGTAGTGGCTGAGCGTCAGGCCGACACTGTGGTAGTGCAGCGCGACGATCGCGCCGGCGACCGCAGCGGCGGCAGCGGCCGCCACCGGCGCGCTCCGGCGCGACGGTATAATCATCCGCTTATTGTATGAGGGGACTGATCGACAAGATCCAGGCGCTCGCGCTGGCGATGGGCGCGCCGGGCCTGTTCGTGGTCGCGCTGCTCGATTCGTCGTTTCTCTCGCTGCCCGAGATTGCCGACCTGCTGGTCGTCTGGATGGTGGTGCAGCACAAGGAACGGCTGGCGCTCTATGCGGCGAGCGCCACGCTCGGATCGATTCTTGGCTGTCTCGCGCTCTATTACGTCGGGCTGAAGGGCGGCGAAGCGATGGTGCGGAAGCGCTTCCAGTCCGCGACCGTCGACCGGGCGCTCGGCGTCTTCCGCCGCTTTGGCATCATGGCCGTGCTGATTCCGTCGGTGCTGCCGCCGCCGGCGCCGTTCAAGATCTTCGTGCTGCTGTCGGGCGTGGCGAAGATCCCGGTGCCCCGCTTCATCACCGCGATCGCGATTGGCCGCGGCTTGCGCTATTTCGTCGAAGGTCTCCTGGCGCTGTGGTACGGCGAGCGGGCGCTGGTCTTCATCAAAGAGAACGGCACACCGGTCGCGCTGGCGGTCGTGGCGCTCCTGGTCGTCGGGCTGGCCGCCTATCTCCTCTGGAGCCGGGCCCAGAGCGCGGACCGCCGATGATTCGCTTATCATGCAGACTCGAGCAGGCCGCCCGACCGGGCCGGCTCCCGGCAGGCAGCGACCGCCGACCGCCGACAGCGCGATGAATCCCGAGCAGACCCCCGAACTGACGATCGTCATCCCGATCCGCAACGAGGCGGCGTGCCTCCTTGAGCTGCATGCGGAGCTGTCCCTGACGCTCGGCGCCTGGGGACACTCCTACGAAGTGATCATGGTCGACGATGGCAGCACGGACGAGAGCTTTCAGATCCTGCAACAGCTGCAGGCGGTCGACGACCGGCTCCGCGTCATCCGCTTCCGCCGCAATTTCGGCCAGACCGCGGCGTTTGCCGCCGGCTTCGACTACGCGCGCGGCCGGGTGATCGTCACCTCTGATGGCGACCTCCAGAATGATCCCCGCGACATCCCGGCGCTGGTCGCGGCCCTCGATCTGGGCTACGACATCGCGTGCGGCTGGCGCAAGGACCGCAAGGACGCCTTCCTCTCGCGCCGGCTGCCGTCGACCATCGCCAACTGGGTCATTTCGCTGACGACCGGCGTGCATCTCCACGACTACGGCTGCTCGTTGAAGGCGTTCCGCGCCGAGGTCGTCAAGCCGCTCAAGCTGTACGGCGAGATGCATCGATTCCTGCCGGCGATCGCCAGCGATCAAGGCGTCGCCATCACCGAGCTGGTCGTCAACCATCGCCCGCGGTTGCATGGGACGTCCAAGTACGGCATCTCGCGAACGATGCGTGTCATTCTCGATCTGATGACGGTGAAATTCCTGCTCAGCTATTCGACCAAGCCGCTGCAGATCTTCGGGCTGATCGGATTCGTCATGGGCATGCTGGGCGCCGCGGTGACCGGCTGGCTGGTCTTCGTGCGGTTGATGGGGTCGCTGCGCCTGATGCCCGATCAGTCGATCGCCAATCGGCCGCTCCTGCTGTTCGGCATCCTGCTGATCTTCACCGGCGTCCAGCTGGTGACGCTCGGCCTGCTCGCCGAGCTCCAGGTCCGCACGTATCACGAATCGCAGAGCAAGCCCACCTACGTGATCCGCGACATCCTCGAGGCACCGGCCGGAGAACGGGTCGGCAGTCGCGACGCGTGACATGACAGAACCGATGACGGTGGCGCCGGCGGCATCCGCCGCCGTACGCCCGCCACGGTCGGTGGCCTGGCTGCTGCTGCTGGCGGCGGCCACGGCGGTGCTGCTGACCGGGCTCGCCGCGACGGCTGCCGTGCTGGCGCATCTCGCCGCGACGCCGGCGGCCGTACCGGGCGGATCCCGGTTCTGGCTCGGGCTGCTGGCGGCGTCCGGGCTGACCGTCGCCAGCCTGGCGCTCAGGGCGCTGCGCTGGATCTTCCTGCTGCGCCGCGCCGAGACGCGGATTCCGATCCGGGATGCGTATATCGGATACCTGGCCGGGCTGAGCCTGCTGCTGGCGCCGTTCCTCCTCGGCGAGATCGCCATCCGGGCCTATGTTCATCGCCGGCGCTGCGGCGTGCCGATGGTCACCACGGCGATCGTCAACGTCTGGGAACGGCTGCTCGACCTCGTCGCGCTGGCCGCGATCGCGGGCGCGATCGGAATCGCGTCCGGGCGGGGGAGTGCGACCGGTCTGGCCCTGCTCGCGCTCGCTGCGGCGACGATGATTTCGCCGGTTCGGCGGCTGGCGCTTCGGGGCATTTCCTCCGCCGTGCATGCACTGGGCGGTGCGGCCGGACATCATCGCCGGCCGGAACCCGGCCGGCTGGCCAGCGGGCCGGCATGGCTGGTGGCGCTCGGGGCGAGCGTCGCGGCGTGGCTGCTCCCGGGCCTGGCACTGTGGGGCATCGCGAGCGTCTGGGGGTACCCGTACCGGTTGGCCGATGCAGAGGAGGCGTATGCCGCGTCGGCCCTGGCGGGGGCTGCCGTCCTTGCCCCCGGGGGCATCGTGATCGCCGGCCGGCAACTGCTGGACGCCCTCGGGCTGGCCGGCTTTCCCGAAGGGGCGGCGGTCCTGTCGGTTCTGGCGATCCGGTTCGCGACGGCCGGCGTGTCGACCGCGCTCGGCTGCGTCATGCTCCTGGTGCACCTGCGGACCGCATCTTCGGGCTGGGCCGTTCCGTCGGAGCAGCACTTCGACGCCCTCGCCGAGGCCTACGACGTGCAGATTCCCGAGGCGCGGCGCCATGCGCTGCTGGCGAAGAAGACCGCCCTGATGCGGGACATCATCGATGCGCACCGCGCCGGTCGGCGCGGTCTCGACGTCGGCTGCGGACAGGGATGGTATGTCGCGCGGATGCGCGAGCTCGGCTTCGATGTCAAGGGAATCGACGCCTCAGCCGGTCAGATTCAGCTGGCGGCGCTGAATATCGGCGCGCCCGGGCTGGTGCAGGTCGGGTCGGCGCTGAGCATCCCGGCTGCCGACGCCACCTACGACTTCGCCTACATCATCAACGTCGTGCACCACCTGCCATCGGTCGACGACCAACGCGCGGCGTTCGTCGAGATGTTCCGGGTGCTCCGGCCGGGCGGTCTGCTGTTCCTCCACGAAATCAACACGCGCAACCTGCTGTTTCGCTTCTACATGGGTTACGTGTTCCCGACCATCAACAACATCGACGAAGGCGTGGAGCGGTGGCTCCTCCCGAACCGGCTGGCGGAGTACACCGATGTGCCGGTCGTCGACATCCGGCACTTCACGTTCCTGCCGGAATTCCTGCCGTTCGCGGTCGTCCGCCTGTTCGGTCCGCTCGAACGATGGCTCGAGACCTCAGGGTTTGCCGCGTACTCCGCGCACTACACGGCAGTCTTTCGAAAGCCGTTGTGATGGCGCCATCCGGCAGTCCCGCCGCCGCGCGACGGATGTCGAGCCTTGGCGTCATCGAGTCGTCGTGCCTGGGCGTCGCCGCCGCCGTCTGGCTGATACCGGCGTCGATCGAGATCGTCGCCTGGCCGTCCACCGGCCCGGTGCGAGTCGCCCTCTTCGCGCCGGCGGCCAGATTGTGGCTGTTGCTGACACTCGGATTGGCGGTTCCGGCGGTGCTGTGCTACCTCCGCCGCGGTCCAGCGTCGGTGACGCACGACGGCGACCGGGCGGCGCTGGCCAGATCGCTGGCGCCGCTGCTGCTGCTGTGGCTGTGGACGGTGCCGTACTGGCCCTGGCTGCCGGACCGCGCGCCGGTCCTGCTGATTCTGGCTGGTCCCTTCCGGTGGGCGATCGCCGCCGTTGCCGTGGCGCGTGTCGCGACCCTGTCGGCCCGATCGGCCGGGTGGCGGCCGGCGCTGCCGCGGCTGAGCCGCGGTGCCGTCTTCGTGACGACGCTCGGCGTCTACGCCGGGTTGGGCGTGTGGTCGCTGCAGTCGGTCGGGATCGGCGGCGACGAGCCTCACTATCTGATCATCACGCACAGCCTGCTCGCCGACCGCGATCTGCAGATCGAGAACAACCACCGTCGCGCCGACTACGGATCGTTTTTCAACGGTGAGCTGCCGCCCGACTATCTTCGCCGCGGCGTCAACGGCGCCATCTATTCGATTCACGCGCCGGGCCTTCCGGCGCTGCTTCTTCCAGCCTACGCGATCGGTGGCGTGCGCGCGGCGATCGTCGTCATGTGCCTGCTCGGCGCCCTCGCCGCGGTCGCGGTGTTCGACGTCGCGACGCGGCTGGGCGGATCGGCGATCGGGTTGGCGACCTGGGTCAGCGTCTGCTTCACCGTGCCCTGGGTGCCGTTCAGCTGGTCGCTGTTTCCGGAGATGGCGGCGACGGCGATTGTCGCCGGCGCGGTGCGCTGGCTGGTGGATTCCAGGCATGATTCCTCCGGCGGAGCCGCGCCAGCGGAGCGAGAAAAGGGGCCGTACCTCTGGCTCTGGCGGGGGACGTGTCTGGCCGTGCTGCCGTGGCTGCACACCAAGTTCGTGGTCCTGCTGGCGGCGCTGACGGCGTTCCTGCTGCTGCGGCTTCGACACCGTCTGCTGAGCGCGGCGGCGCAGCTCCTGCCGATCGCCCTGTCGTCTGCCGCCTGGATCGCCTTCTTCTACGTCCTCTACGGCACGCCGGATCCGACGGCGCCGTACGGATCCTATGCCGACGCGACGGTGCGGCTGGCCAACCTGCCGCGCAGCCTGTTCGGCCTCCTGATCGACCAGAAGTTCGGGTTGCTGGTCTACAGCCCCGTGTATCTACTGACCATCGCCGGCGCGTGGTGGATGCTTCGTGATCGCGGACTGCGGGGGCTGGCGATGATGCTGCTGCTGACCGCGGCCGTCTTCGTCGCCAGCACCGGCCGGTTGTACATGTGGTGGGGCGGGACGACGGCGCCGGCGCGCTTTCTGCTGCCGGCGCTTCCACTGGTCGTGCCGATGATCGCCGTGGCGCTGGCGCGAGTCCGGAGCGGCGGTGCGCGAGCCACCGCCGCGTTGCTGATCACGTTCAGCCTCGTCGTCGCCTTCGTCGGGGTGCTCTGGCCACAGGCCCGACTGCTGTCCAGCGACGCGCACGGGATCGCCCGCCTGCTCGACGCCATGCAAGGCAGCGCACCGGCCGCGCTGGCGCTGCCGACGTTCACCGAGGTCGACTGGCACACGCCGCTCCTTCGCCTCGTGCCGTGGCTGGCCGCGGCGCTGCTGGCCTGGGGGCTGGGGCTCTTCGTGTCACGGCAGCGAACGGGATCGAGCCTGTTCTGGATTGGCGCGGTCGAAGCGACAGTGTTCGTGCTGACGGGCAGCCTGCTGTCCGGACCGTTTTCGGCCGCCGCCCGCGCCGAGACCGTCCGTCTCGGCCGATCCGGCCTGATGGCGGCCGCCAATCCCGACCAGGTGCGCGGCTTCGACTACCGCAGGATGGCCAGGCTCGATGCCGCCGGTCTTCTGAGCTTGAGTGCGCTGACGCTGGAGTGGCGGAGCAGCGGGACCGGGGATGACGGCGGTTCCGGCGGACCGTTCTCGTTGCCGCCGGGGCGCTATGCGGCGCGTGTCTGGTTCGATGGGGGTGGCCGCCAGCGCGATGGCGACCTGCTGTTGTCCCTCGGTCGCGGTAACATCGCCGCGCGCGCGGCCGGTCCGCTCGGCAATCCGGCCACGCTGACGTTCGACCTGCCGATTGCGGTCCGCGCGGCGCTGGAATTATCGGACCCGCAAACTGCCCGGGCGGCACGAACCGCCGAGATCATCCCCTTGGCGATCGTTCCGGAGCCGCAGCGGCTGATCCTGCCGGCGGTGGCGATCGAACCGGTCAAGGACCGGGAGGGCGCGTATCTCGTCTACACCGACGACAATACCTACCCGGAGGGCGGGGTCTTCTGGACCCGCCGGACGGCGCGTGGCCGGGTCTTCGTCCTGCCGGCTGGCGCCTCTCAGATGGTGCTCACACTGCACGTCGGGCCCAATGGCGGACTGGTCCGGATCGACGCCGGCGGCGAGCGTCTGGATACCGAATTGAGTCCGAACGAAACGCGCCGCCTGTCGGTGGCGGTGGCCCCCGGCGCCACCGCGGTGCCGATCAGCGTCGAGGCGCCGGGCTGGTTCGTGCCGGCGGACGTGGAGCCCGGGTCCCGCGACCTGCGCTCGCTCGGCTGCCAGGTCCGGGTCGAACTGCACGAGTGATGTCGAAAGACTTCGCCTCCGCCGCCAGCGGCATGACGACCGCCCGGATGCCGGCGGACGGCGGCGTTCAACCGTCCGCGGTGAGGCCGCGGCCGTGGGCCGCCGTGTGGCGGCTCTCCCGCGAACAGTGGATTGTGTTCGGCGCCGTCATCCTGATCGTCACGTTCCGGTCGGCGCTGTTCGTGTTTCGCGAGTCGCTGAGCTTCGATTCCGACGAGGCCGTCACCGGCCTGATGGCGAAGCACCTGGTCGGATGGCGGGCGTTTCCGCTGTTTTTCTACGGGCAGAACTACATGCTCGGCGTCGAGGCCTGGCTGGCGGCGCCGGTCTTCCTGGCGCTCGGCGCCTCGGTGGCGACGCTGAAGCTGCCGCTGCTGGCGCTGAACATCGCCGTCGGCCTGCTGCTGGTGCGGCTGCTCGAGCGCGAGGTCGGGCTCCGGCCCGGGCTGGCGCTGGTCGCCAGCCTGTTTTTTCTCATCCCACCGCTCGGGAGCACATCCGTACTGCTCGGCGCGATTGGCGGGAACGTCGAGCCGTTCCTCTACGCGCTGCTGTTGTGGCGCACCCGCTACCGGCCGGCCTGGTTCGGGCTGATCCTGGGCGTCGGATTCCTCCAGCGCGAGTTCACGATCTACGCGGCCCTTGGCGTCATCGCCGTCGAGATGCTCGACGGGGCGTGGCGGCACCAGGAGCGGCGCCGCGATTTGTGGCGGGCGCTGCGGGTCGTCGCGGAAGTGTGGCTGGTCGTCCAGTTCCTGCGGACGTTCGCCTCGCCGGCGGGACCGGGCTCGACCCTGGCAGCAATCAGCAACGCGCCAGGCAACAATCTGATCGAGCTGTCCAACCGGCTCTGCGTCGATCCGCGGACGTTTCTCCGCGGCGTGCAGCGGCTGGTCACGGTTCACTGGACCCAGCTGTTCGGAATTGAAGCGGAGCACGCCTACTCTTACGGGATCGAGAGCAACGTGCCGATGGGGCTGGCCGGGAGCGGCTTCGTCTTCGGCGCCGCGGCTCTGGTCGTGTTCTGGCGCATCGCGCGGCAGTTCCGCCTCGTCGCGGCGCGCTGGACCGAGCTCCGTTTCTGCCTCTATCTGACGCTGGTCGGCGCGATCTCGGCCGGCGTCTACGTCGTCGGCCGCTGCGGTGCGGACAGCGCGTTGCGCTATGACATGCTGGCGCTGCTCGGCGCAGTCGGCCTGGGCGCGTGGTTCTTCGCGGTGGAGGATCAGGTGTGGTTCCGCCGCGTCGGGGTGATCGTCATCGCCGGCTGGGCGCTGGTGTCGGGTGTGCCGCACGCCCGTTTGTGGATCGAGCAGACCTCGCATCCGCCGGTCGCGGCGAAGGCGATGATCATTCGGAACCTCGACGCGCGGGGCATCAAGTACGCGATGGCCGACTATTGGATCGCGTACTACATCACGTTCATGACCGACGAGCGCATCATCGTCGCCGCTGAGACGTTCGCGCGAATGCCGGACTACGAACGAATCGTGCTCGAGCATCGGGCCGAGGCGATCCGGATTTCGCGCCAGCCGTGCGACGACGGGAAGATGGTGGTCGAAGGAGTGTATTTCTGCCCGCTCAACTAGCGACGGTGGTCGTGTCGTGCCTTGGCGTCGCGATGGCCTACTGGCTGCTGCCGGCCTCGATCGACATCATCGCCTGGCCGCCAGGCGGCCCCGTCAGGGTCGCGCTGTTCGCGTCGCTGTTCAAACTGTGGGTGGCGCTGGCGACCGGCCTGGTGGCGGCGGTGGCGCTGCTGTTCACCGGTCCGGTGGAGCGGACGGCAAGGGCGCGGATCATCGCGCCGCTGCTGCTGCTGTGGCTCTGGACGCTGCCGTACTGGCCGTGGCTGCCAGACCGTGCACCAGCATTGCTGATTCTCGCCGGTCCACTGCGCTGGGTGATTGCGGCGGCAGCCGTGCTGGGCGTGGCGGCGGCCTGGGTGCGGGAGCACCGCATTCGCGTCGGGCTGTCGATTGGCCGGGGCAGCGTGTTCGTCCTGAGTCTGGCGCTCTATGCCGGCCTCGGGCTGTGGTCGCTGGCCAGCGTCGGCCCGGGCGGTGACGAGCCGCATTACCTGATCATCACGCACAGCCTGCTGGTCGATCGCGACCTGAAGATCGAGAACAACCACCTGCGCGGCGACTATCGGGCGTTCTGGCGAGGCGAGCTGCGCCCGGACTATTTCGTCCGCGGCCAGAACGGTGCGATCTATTCGATTCACTCGCCGGGCCTCGCGGCGGTGATCCTGCCTGGCTACGCCATCGCCGGCGCCCGCGGCGCGGTCGTGACGATGGCCCTGTTCGGCGCCCTGGCGGCCGTCGCCATTTTCGACGTCGCGCTCGTGATCGGCGGCCCGGCCATCGCGCTCCTGACCTGGCTGGCCGTGTGTCTGACGGTTCCGTTCGTGCCGCACAGCTGGATGCTGTACCCGGAGATGGCGGGCGCCGCGATTGTCGCCTGGTCGGTGCGGTGGCTGCTGGAGGGCCGCGCTGGAAAGCCGGCGGAAGAATCTGACGGAGTGCCAGCCTCGACACCCGTGTCGGGCAGACCTGACCAGCCTCCGCCCACGCGACGGCGGTCCGCCGAAGCGCGTGTTCACAGGACAACGCGCGCGACGGCGGAAGGTCTGCACGACAGCAGAACGTCACCGTTGACGTGGCTCTGGCGAGGCGCCTGTCTCGGACTCCTGCCGTGGCTGCATACGAAGTTCGTCGTGCTGCTCGCGGTCCTCGCGCTGCTGCTGCTCTGGCGTCTGCGCACGCGCCTCAGGGAGGCGTCGGCATTCGCGGCGGCTGTCGCGCTGTTGTCGCTGGCATGGCTGTCGTACTTCTACGTCATCTACGGCAGCATCGATCCCCAGGTGGCGTATGGGGCCTACGCCGCCCAGAACGTCCGCTTCGACAATCTTCCCCGCAGCCTGCTTGGACTCCTGATCGACCAGAAGTTCGGGCTGTTGGTCTACAGCCCGGTGTATCTGCTGGCCGGCCTCGGGGTCTGGCACCTGGCTCGCGATTCCCGGCGGCGGGGACTGGCGCTGGCGCTGACAGCGGTGGCGGTTCCCTACGTGATCGGCTCGGCCAGGCTGCACATGTGGTGGGGCGGGAACAGCGCACCGGCCCGGTTCATGGTCCCGATCCTGCCGCTGCTGGCGCCGGCGATCGCCACCGCGCTGCTGTCGGTCCGCAGCCCGCTCGGCCGGGCGACGGCGGGGTTGTGGGTGGCGTTTGGCCTGATGGTCGCGGCGATCGGCATCGCGTTCCCGGATCGACTGCTGCTGCTGAGCGATCCGCACGGCATCGCGCGCTTTCTCGAAGCGATCCAGGGCAGCGCGCCAATCGCCGCCGCGCTCCCGACGTTTACCCAGGAGGAGTGGACCACCCCAATGGTGCGGGCCCTGCCCTGGATCGCTGCCGCTCTGGGGGCGCTGTCCGTGGCATGGGTCGCCAGCGCCCGATCGCGATGCGGTCCGTTCTGGATTGCCTCAGCCGAGGCCGTTGCCTTCCTGATTGCTGGCAGCCTGCTGTCTTCGTCTTCGGCGGGGGCGGTACGGGCCGACGCCACACTGCGCGGCCGGCTTGGATTGATGACGGCCTACGATCCCGATCGGCTACGCGCACTCGACTACGCGACGATGGCCAAGCTCGATCCGGCGGCCCTGCTGCGCGCGAGCGTGCTCGAGATCCAGCCGCCGCCGGATGACGAGATCGACGCCCGCGGCCGCATCAGCGCCGCGCTGGTGCTGCCGCCGGGCCGCTTCGAGGCGCGGGTGTGGTTCCAGGGCCAGCGGCCGCAGGACGGCGACCTCCTGCTGTCGGCCCGGCGCGGCGATGTCCTGGCGCGCGCCGGCGGTCCGCTGGCCAATCCGGCCACGCTGCCGTTCGCGCTGCCGGTCCGGGTAGGCGTGTCGCTGAGCCTGTCCGAGCAGTCGAGCGCCCGGGCCGTGCAGCAGGTCCAGATGGTGCCGATCTCGATCGTGCCGCGCAGCCGGCGGCTCAACATCCAGCCCAGGGCGATTGAATCGATCGCGGGCCATCCCGGCGGCGCGCTGGTCTACGCCGACGACCAGGCCTATCCGGAAGGGGGAGTGTTCTGGACCCGGGCCGCGAATCGTGCCGAAGTGGCCGCGGTGCCCGCCGGCGCCTCGCAGCTGGTGCTGACGGTGCACGTTGGTCCGATTGCGCGTGGCGTCGTCATCCTCACGGTCAACGGTCGGAATCTTGACGTCGAGATGGGGCCTGACGAAACGCGGCAGGTCGTGGTCGACGTACCGGCCGGCGCCGCGCTGGTGCCGATCGTGGTTCAGGCACCCGGGTTCTTCCGTCCGGCCAGCGTCGATCCGAAATCGACCGACACGCGGGCCCTTGGTGCACAGGTGCGGGTGGAGCTGCGATAGGGAGCAGCGGTCACGGCACAAGGTCCGGCTGAAGCCGGACCCTACGGACGTGATTGAAGTAGCGCAGACCTTCAGGACTGCCTTGGCCCGGCAGACGACGTCTACGTTTTCGTACGTGGGGTCCGGCTTCAGCCGGACCTTCGTGTAGGGTGCGGCTTCAGCAGGACCGTCGTGTGCGCCTACCGGATGAACCGGTGGTTCCCGTTCGCCAGCGTGACCCCGTCGAAATCGCTCCCGCACAACCGCCAGCGGCCTTGAGCCGGCAGGTAGACGGCGCTGAGCTGGTCGGTGCCCCTGACGTGTTCGGGCTGGCCGGTCGGCTTCCTGATCGACCGCCAGTCGACCGGGACGAGTGCGCACGCATCGCCGTAGACGGTATGAACAGGGCAGAGGCCCTGGAAATTGAATGTGACGACGGGAGTGCCCACGGTCGACGCGGCGAGATCGATGGTGTAGTTCTGCCGGTTGCTGTCGATTTCGTTGCCTTCGGCCAGCTTCGCTGACGCGCAGGCCGGAATATCGTCGGTGAAGTTCCTGAGAATCGTCGCGAGATCCGTAATGCGCGAGTCGGTGAAGTCGAGCAGGAAGTCTCTCGCCATCGCACTGATTTCAGACTTCGAGTCGTGGACGCTGACCTGGATGTTCTTCTCGGCCCGGTTCTCGCGGGTCACCGGCAGCCCGCCACCGTCGACCGACGCATAGCGTTCGATCACAATCAGGGTCAGCGAGACGTTGATCGGCACCAGGGGCGGGGTCAGGGGAGCGCGCCACCTCACGACCGGGCCGGTGCCGATGAAGGTGCCGATGGCATTCGAGCTCCATTCGTAGGTCAGTTCGGTCCCGGGTGTTTCCGCGTCGGCCACCACGGCGGAGACGTCGATCACTTCGTCGAGATCGGCGAACTGAACCGGCTGGTTCGGACGCGTGCCGCGAGCGGAAAGCAGGCCGATCACCGGCGGCGCGTTCGTCGTTGCGGCCGGCGAGACGTAGCTGAATCCCCCCGCCAGACTGCCGGTCTTGCCGCCCGCCGTGACCACCACGTCCGCCGGACCGGCCGCGCGCTGCGCCGTCACGGCGGTGATCGTCGTCGGTCCGCTGACCGTCACGCTGGTCGCCGAGACGCCGCCGACGGTGACCGTCGCACCGGCGCTGAAGTTCGAGCCGGTGATCGTAATGGACGTGCCGCCGAGTGTCGTGCCGCTGTTCGGCGCAATCGACGACACCGTCAACGTGGTCGGCTGGGTCGGCGAACTGCCGCACGAACCGAGACCGATCGCCGCGGCAGCAAGGAGCAGGAGACTGGGCAGGCGCACCACGATATTGTATCGGACTGCCCTCGGTGTGTCGCGCGGCGGACGACCGTCGACGCCGATACGGTATGATCAAACCCATACTAAATTGGGCGTATTTCTCGGCTGCAGGTCTGTTCCGGTCGTCCTTCTCCTCGGTGTCTGGATCGCCGCCGGATGCACCTCGCCGGTGACTCCGACGCCAATCGCGCCGGCCGATCCGCCGAAAATCATCTGTCCGGCCGCGGTGACGCTCACGACCGCCGACTCGCCGGTCGCCGTGACGTATCCCGCGCCGACGGCGGCCGGTGGAACGGCACCCGTGTCGCTGGTCTGTTCGATGCCGAGCGGCTCGAGCTTTCCGGCCGGCTTGACCACGGTGTCGTGCACCGCGACCGACTCGAAGGCTCTCGCCAGCTCGTGCGGCTTCACGGTGACCGTCAACGTGTCCGTGCCGCGGACCAGCGCCACGCGGTTCGTCGCCTTCGGTGACAGCATCACCGAAGGCAAGCCCGGCACGTCCCGCTACTACGAGGGCGTCTCGCGGTTTCCGACCGCTTACGCCCAGGTGCTCTACAACATGCTGAGCGCGCGCTATTCGTCACAGGTGATCGAGCTCTACGATGAAGGATACGCCGGTGAACAGGTGCAGGGGGGACTGCCGCCGGGTCCCGGTGTGATTCGCCTGCCCGGTGTCCTCGCCGCCGATACACCGCAGGTGCTGCTGCTGCAGGAAGGGGCCAATGATCTGAATGCGTACGGCGCGGGCGGCATTCCGGGTCTGATCGCGGGGCTGAGGCAGATGATCGGGCAGGCGCGCGGCCGCGGCATCATCGTCTTCCTCGGGACGCTACTGCCGCAGCGGCCGAACGGCACGCCGCCGCGGGGGAATTCAGCCGAGCTGGTCGCGCCGGCGAACGCGCGGATTCGCGATCTGGCGGCCAGCGAGAACGTGATTCTGGTCGATCTCTACGCCGCTTTCGGCGGGTCGCCCGATCCGTGGATCGATCCGGACGGCCTGCACCCGAACGCGGCGGGCTACCGGAAGATGGCGGAGACGTTCTTCGCGGCGATTCAAAGCAACTTCGAGGTCGCCCCGTCGTTGACGACTCTGATGCGTTCGCCCGGGAGGGATATCTGGACTCCGTGAAATCCGCACGCCGGATTCTTCAGGAGAACGTACAAATGCAAAAATTACTGATCGTCACGGCCGGTCTGATGCTGATGGCGGCCTCCCCGACGCTGGCCGCGGGCCCGAGCCTCAGCGTCTCGGGCACGACGCTGCAGATTGATGGCCGCGCCGGGTTCCTGCTCGGCGTCAGCCTGTTCGACGCGCTCGGACCGACGCCGCCCCGCGACCAGGATCTCGACGCCCTCAAAGCCTGGGGCAGTGTGATCGTGCGGGTCTGGGCGCATTGGCGCCAGCCGATCTACGGAGCGGACGGGGCGTTGACGGCATCAGGACGGGCGCGCCTGCTGGCGCTCAGCGAGCGGCTCGGCGCGCGCGGTCTGATCCTCGAGCTGGTGCTGCTGCGTCCAGGCCAGCTGGCCGGCCAGCCGTACGCCCTGTTTGCATCCCCCGAGGCGCGCCTGCGCGCGATCGATTCCATCACCCTGGCGCTGCGCGACTCGCGCCATGTCCTGTTCGATCTCTACAACGAGCACGATCACCCGGACGGTCCAATCAGCCATGCCGAGCTGCGCGTGATGCGCGATCGCGTCAAGGCGGCCGATCCGCAGCGAATCGTGACGGTGTCCAGCACGGGGAACCATCTGATGACCCCGGACGGACGGATCGGACCGGAGGAAGCAAGGAACCTGGCCGAGGAGGCCGGGACCACCGCCCCGGCCGTTGCCGCCGACGTCGTCGGGGTGCATTTTCCGCGGACCGACGACTGGGCCGCGTCCACGGCGACGCGCGTCGGAGCGATGCGCGCCGCCCTCGACCGGCTGGGGCGCCGGCTGCCGATCTACCTGAACGAGGAACAGCGCGCCGATCGGAAGATGCCGATGCCGCCGGAGGTCTACCTGCGCGCCGCGTCCGGCGCCCGGCAGGCAGGGGCGGCCGGGTGGCTGCTGCACACCGACGCCGGATACGACCTGGCCCGGAAGCCGTTCATCGAGGCATTGATGCCGACGGAACGAACCGCTCTCGAACAGCTGCGCCGGCCGTAGTGCATTTTCAGGGGAAGGCCGGTCAGGCGGACCTGTCACGGTCCGGCTGAAGCCGGACACTACGTACAACGGGAAGCGCCGCAGGATCCGGCCGGGCGCTATTTCCGTTTGAAGATGAACACCCGCGGGTGATCGAAGGACCGGAAGGTCATCTCGGCGCCGTCGTCGTTGATCGTCCATCCGAACAGCGACGGGTAGACCTTGAACGTCTGGACCAGCTCGAACCCCAACCGCCCCGCGAACAGATCCCGGTAGTGCTGCTTGACGACGCCGTGCTCGGTGTCCGGGAGATGGGAGTACTGCTGGACGTAGGAGTCGTCCATGACGATCCAGTCGGCGAGCGCGAGCCGCGACGTGATGTAGTCGCGGCGGTAGTTGTCGTCGACGCCCCGGTTGTAGAGGCTGCGGTAGGTGTCGAACGCGTACTGCCGGTAGTAGTCGTGCTTTTCCGTCTGGGGATAGAACAGCACGTAGTTGGTGTGAAAGTCGGTGGCGGTCAGGTACGAGCCCATCGGCGGGATGTTGTGCGACGGCTCGATGAGGATCTTCGACTCGGGCGGGATGTTCTTCCGAATCCACTCGGACGCCACCAGCCGGCTGTCCGGCTGACGGAAGACGTTCATGTAGGCGAGCGCCCAGACCATGGTCGTGACGACGACGACCGCCGTGGCCGGCAGCGCCAGCGGCCGCCAGCGGGGACGGCGCAGCAGGTCGGCGCTCAGGGCGGCAGCGGCGACGGCAAGGGCCGGCATCAACGGGAGTGCGTAGCGCGGAAACGGCGCGACGCTGCGTCCGGCGAACAGCCAGAAGACGACCGGAAACGCGGCGGCCATCAGCGCCACGCGGTCGCGCCGGACGAACAGCCAGACGACGCCGATCAGCCCCCAGATTTCGAACGCCGGCCCGATGCCGTACCACAACAGATTGGTGAACCAGTAGAGATGCGGCTGCACGTCGGCGAACTGGGAAAAAAACTGCGGCTGTGAGCCGCCAAGCAGCGGCGTCGTGATCTGATCGCGGAAGTCCATCCGGAACTTGTCGTAGTAGATGAGGACCAGCGGATCGAGGATCAGGAAGACGACGAGGCCGCCGGCGAGCGGGAGGGCGGCCCGCAGCAGGAAAGGCAGCCACGGACCGAGCGGGCGCAGCGACGCCGGCCGCCGCGACGACAGCAGGTGGGCGAGGCCGATCAGCGGCGCCAGGAACACCGCCGTGTATTTCGACAGCGCCGCCAGCCCGAACGACACCGCGCTGCCGGCATCGGCTTTGGCATCGCCGTGCTGGACCGTTCGGATCAGGTAGACCCAGGTCAGCGTGCTGAAAAAGACCAGGCTGCTGTCGGTGGTGAAGAAGTGCGAATCGCGCAGGTGGAGCACGCTGCAGGCGAGCAGGAGCGCGGCGAGCACGCCGGCCCGGCGGCCGGCGACGCGGCTGGCGATCAGGTAGACGAGCGGAATCGTCGCGGTCCCGAACGCCGCCGAGGTCGCGCGGCCGAGCACCATGAAGGTGACCTCGTCGCGCGGCACGTTGAGCAGCAGCGGATGCGCGACCGCCTCGTAGAGATCGACGACCAGGTTGAGCACGTACATCGGCAGCGGCGGGTACATGAAGAACTTCGCCGAGTTCGCCGCCGCCCCGGCGTCGCGCCCGAGCAGATAGGCGCCGTTGAAGACGAAGTGCTCGTCGATGTGGAAATGGTAGTAGGGCGCGCCCCAGCCGAGGTTGTAGAAGCGGAACGCCGCGCCGAGCGCGATGATCGCCGCCAGCCACGCCAGCGCCGATCGGCGGCTGAGATCGGAGTGCGGGATCAAAACAGATTACGCAGGAACGACCAGACGTAGGGGAACCACAGCTTCCAGACCACGACCTTGGACGTCCCCCAGCGGCGCTCGTACTCGTGGCTCGCGACCTCGTCGACGCGGAACCCCTGTTTGAGCGCCTTCATCAGCATTTCCTGCTCGATCGTCGTCAGGTTCGAGGTCAGTCCGAGCCGCTGGCCGACCTCGCGCCGGACCGCGCGGAAGCCGTTCTGGCTGTCGGTCAGCCTGACGTTCCAGCGATAGTTGATCGAGAGCATGATCAACTGCGAGCCGACGTAGCGGATGAACTGGCTCAGCGATCCGTGCAGCTCGTCGCTGCCGCCCTTGCCGCGCGATCCGATCACCAGGTCGGCGCGGCCGGCCTGAATCGGCGCGATCAGCTTCGGGATGTCGGCCGGGTCGTGCGAGCCGTCGGCATCGATGAACACGATGATGCCGGTGGTGGCGGCGTTGAACGACAGCCGCAGCGCCTCGCCCTTGCCGCGGCCGTTGTCCTGGATCACGCGCGCGCCGTGCTCGAGCGCGATCGCCCGGGTCCGGTCCTTGGAATGGCCGTCGACGACCAGCACTTCGTCGGCGTACGGCTTCACCGCATCGACGATCTCGCCGATCAGCCCTTCTTCATCCTTGGCCGGGATGACAACGGTGACGCGGGAATCGGACACTGGATAGAAGCCGGCTGTCGGGGTGTTGTGACGAGGTGCCGGTCAGGCGCGACGATCGCCGTGCGCCAGCCCGCCGAGGCAGTATAGCGACGGCGCGTCGATCGGGTCAAGGTCCCTGTTATCAACACGTGTTGTGCCTCGATGATAATGTCCCCTTCCCACCACATTAGAAATGTCCCCT
>JBDTRR010000090.1:0-18954 GCA_039931615.1 Acidobacteriota bacterium | reverse complement strand
AGAACAACGTCTCGATCTACGACAACGTCACGCTCGAAGACGACGTGTTCTGCGGGCCGAGCATGGTCTTCACCAACGTCTACAACCCGCGCAGCCACGTGCCGCGCAAGGATGAGTACCGCGATACGCTGGTGCGGCGGGGCGCCACGCTGGGCGCCAACTGCACCATCATCTGTGGCACCTCGATTGGCGAGTATGCGTTCGTCGCGGCGGGCGCGGTGATCAACCGCGACGTCAAGGCGTATGCGCTGATGGCCGGCGTGCCGGCCAGACAGATCGGCTGGATGAGCCAGCATGGCGAGCGGTTGACCCTGCCGCTGGCCGGTGACGGCGAGGCGCGGTGCCCGGCGACCGGCGCCGCCTACGACATGACGGACGGCGTGGTGCGGATGCGATGACCGGCGGTCCGGTCGTCGACGGTCCGGCTGAAGCCGGACACTACTTCGAATGGAATGTTCCGGAGCGTGTGAAAACCTCGCGTTCCAGAATGGTACGTGGCGTCCGACTTCAGTCGGACTACGGATCAATCCGGCTGAAGCCGGATCCCACGTACGAGGGGGTGCCGCCCGCTCTCGGCTCGTTCGCGGCGTCCGATGGGTGACTGTCGTCGTGCAGGCCTTCAAACCTGCCGTGTTTGACGCGACAGTCCGCGTACGTGGTGTCCGGCTTCAGCCGGACCGTGATGGGAAAGCAGGCGTAGTGCAGGCCTTCAGGCCTGCCGTGTCCGGCGCTTCGGCTATCTTGATCGGCCGAACAGCCGATTGATCGCCACCCAGACGCGCCGGATCCGCCAGAACAGGCTGCCCTCCATCATCTCGATGGTCGCCCGCGCCTGCGCCAGTTCCGCGTCCAGCCGCTGCCACCTCTCGTCGGTGCCCGCGGCCCTGGCCATCGCGTCGGCCAGCTGGCGCTCGAGCTGGGCCGCGCCGGCCCGCATTTCATTCCGCTCGTAGTCGAGCGCCCAGCATCGCCGCTCGTAGTCGCGGACGATCCGCGCCAGCGGCTCGCTGCGGCGGCGGAACCGGACCGCCCATGCGGTGACGAACGAGGCGTCGTAGTCGACATCACGGTAGAACCCGTGCCGCGCGAACAGCTCGGCCCAGTACTCGACCGGCTGGACGTTGACGTGCGACGTCTCCCGGTGGTCGAACGGCGACGATGAGAACAGCACATCGTCGGTATGGCGGCAGAAGTTGGCGATCGCCGCTTCACCGTCGCGGGCCGGCATGTGCTCGACCACCTCGATCGAGACGATCAGATCGTAGCGGCCGGTGAACTCGTCGGCGATCGATCCGTGCCGGCAGAACGGCTTGATGGGGGCGTAGACGTTGGCGATCGCATACGAGGAGAGGTCGATTCCCTCGGCGTCGACGCCGCGGTCGCGCAGCGCCTCGACCAGCAGCCCGAGCGCGCAGCCGGCATCGAGCACGCGCCGCGGCTGGATGCTGCTGACCAGGTGATCGGCGATGCCGCCGAAGAAGCGCGTCCAGTGCGCGTCGCGCCGGTACGGCGCGCCGCAGCCGTGCGTGAAGTAGAAGGCGTCGAACGAAGCGTCGCCCACGGCCGGGCCGCTCGCTGCCTGGGGTTGTTGGTCGTCCAAGGCGGATTCGCCGCAGTCTATCGTGCGGCCCTGATCGGGTCAACCGCGCGGGCGTGATGTTGAGCGCGTGCACCTGCTTATGTAGGGACGGTCTTCAGACCGTCCCTCCGTCGACCGGGCCCAGATCGGATTGAAGCGCCAGACACTACGTCAGGTCGCCGGCCGACGGCAGCCGGCAAATCACCAGCACCGCTTCGCCGCGCGGGTTGGTCGAATCGGCGACCCGTTCAACCGTGGCGCCGACCGCGGTGCAGGCCTGGCGCAGCAGCTCGAATGGATAGTGATAGGGCGGCCGATCGGGATAGGTGAGGGCCTGGTCCGCACGGGCGATCGGTGCGAAGTCCGCCGCGTCGGGATTCTCGAACCAGGTCGCATAGAACCGTCCCGCCGGCGTCAGCTTCCGGACCACGCTGGCAATGCACCGCATCACGCCGTTGAACGGCAGATCGATGAAGAGCGAGCTGGCGACGGCGAAATCGAACGGATGGGGAGCCGCGTCCAGCTCGAACGTGTCGTTGATCAGGAAATCGCCGCGCTCGGCGGCGACGCCGGCGCGAGGCAGTTCGACCCGTATGCCGGCGTCGACCAGCGCGCCGCTGGCGTCCAGCCCCCAGTACCGGTGTTCGTCCAGAAACGGCAGCAGGTAGACCGCGGCGGCCAGGCTGCCGCACCCGACGTCGAGGACGTAGTGGCCCGGGCCGAGCCCTTCGCGGCGGAGCAGGTCGAACTGCCAGCGTCCGGTCTCGGCCCACCGCCCGCCCGAGGCAAGCCGATGCGGGGCGCGATCCGGGTCCGCCTCGACGGCCGCCGCCGCCGGGTCGTGCGCCGCCGCCGCGGCCGCGGCGTGCTCCCGGTCCTCGGCGCGCTGCGCCAGCGCCCGCTCGTAGAACGTCAGACCGGATTCGACGTCGCCGTCGAACGCCAGTTCGCCCTGCTCGAGCACGCAGACCCGGCGGCAGAGCGAACGGACCGCCGCCGGTGCGTGCGAGACGAAGATCATCGTCTTGCCTTCCGCCATGAAGCGCTTCACCGTGGCGATGCACTGCTGCTGGAAATCGGCGTCGCCGACCGCGAAGATCTCGTCGAGCAGCAGGACGTCGGGATCGAGGTTGGCGGCGATGGCGAAGCCGAGCCGGACGTACATTCCCGACGAGTAGCTCTTGATCGGGATGTCGATGAAGTGGCCGAGCCCGGAATAGGCGACCACCGGATCGTAGATGCGCTCGATCTCGGCCCGCGTCAGGCCGTGGATCGCCGCGTTGAGAAAGATGTTCTCGCGTCCGGTCAGCTCCGGCTGGAACCCGACGCCGAGCTCGATCATCGACGAGATCCGCGCCCGCCGCGCCACCAGCAGGCGGCCGCCGGTCGGCCGGTGGATGTTGGCGACACACTTCAGGAACGTGCTCTTCCCCGAACCGTTGCGCCCGACCAGGCCGACCGCTTCGCCCGCCTCGATCCGCAGCGAGATGTCCTTCAGCGCCCAGAACTCCTCGACCGCTTCGCCGCGGCCGCGATGCAGGAGGTTGAGAAAGCGGACCTTCAGCTCGAACGAGGTGTTGTGGCGGAGGAAGAATCGCTTGGTCAGCCGCTGCGCTTCGATGACCGGCATTACAGCTGTTCCGCGAACCGATCCTGGAACGCCAGCACCAGCGTCGTGCCGATGATGAAGGCGCCGGCGGCGTAGGTGCCGGCCATCAGCCATACCGTCGGCTCCGGCCACTGGCTGAAGTAGAAAATCTTCTGGTAGGCCACCACGAACGGCGACATCGGACTCATCAGGACGATCAGGCGCCAGCGATCCGGGATCTTGTCCAGCTCGTAGAGAATCGGCGTCGTCCAGAACAGGACCGCCAGCGCCACTTCCAGCAGGTGCCGGACATCGCGGAAGAATGTCGTCGCCGTCGCCAGCATCATCGCGACGCCGATCGTGAACAGCGCCTGCATCACCAGGATGACCGGGAACAACATCATCGGCGCGGCCAGCGGCACGCGATACCAGGCCAGCATCAGCGGCAGGAACACCAGCATCGTCAGCACGTACTGGGCGAGGTTGAACAGCACCGTCGCGATCGGCAGGATCGCCCGCGGAAAGAACACGCTCTTGAGCAGGCCGGCGTTGTCGACCATCGAGCCGGTCGACATCGAAGCCGAGCTGGCGAAAAAGGTCCAGGAGAAGAGACCGAGCATCAGGTAGAAGATGAAGCCCTCGCTGCGGACCCGGAGGATGTAGGTGAACGCCACGGTATAGACGACGATCATCAGCAGCGGGTTGGCCAGCGACCACAGGAAGCCGAACACCGAGCCGCGGTACTTCAGCTTGAGATCCTTCATCACCAGGTTGCGCAGCAGCTCGCGGTAGCGGTAGAGGCTGGTCACCATCGATCCGATCGTCGTCGTCTCCTCGGCCCGGTCGATCAGATCGTCGGGGCCGAGCCCGGCGGTGCGCGCCGGCCGCCGGGTCGACAGCACCCAGGCGCCGCGCCAGGCGAGCGCGGCGATCGCCAGCAGCATGGCGTCGGCGATGAAGGCGGTGCGCGAGAGGCCGGCGAAGCCGATGGTCAGGCCGAGCAGCGCCGTCGCGACGGCGCTGCCCGAGGCGACGCCGATCACGACCCGGATCAGCCAATCGATGCGCGGCCGCGGGACGTAGGCGCCGGCCAGGACGAGGGCAATCAGCTGTCCGGCGACGACCGCCGGCAGCGTCGACCACGCGCCGGGCAGGAAGATCTCGAGCCGCGCACCCTGGAATCGCAGCAGGTACGAGGCGAGATACGCGGCGATGCTGAGCGCGCCGTCGAGCAGTACGCTCAACAGCCAGCCGGGCCGTCTGGGCAGATGAGAGCCGGCCGCACCAGCGGCGTTCTGGTCGTGCACGACGACTGACATCAGCCGGCGAAATCCTTGGCGGTTGGCAAGAAGGGGTCGGACGGCGAGCGTGCTATTCTTGGCCGCCTGCTCCCCGCAGCCAAGAACCGAATACTACCACGGAAGATTTCACCGCATGACGGTTGCCGTCCTCATCGTCAACTGGAACGGCGGCGACCTGCTGCGCCAGTGCCTGGAGTGCCTCGAGCGGCAGCACCGCCGGCCCGATCACATCGTCGTCGTCGACAACGCCAGCAGCGACGATTCGCTGCGCCGGGCGGCGATCGCGCTGCGCGGCGTGCAACTGATCCGTTTGCCCGCCAATGTCGGATTCGCGCGCGCCAACAACATCGCCGCCCGGGCCGCCGGCCGGTTCGATCTGCTGGCGCTGCTCAATCCGGACGCCTTCGCCGAGCCGGAATGGCTCGGGGCGCTGATCGCGGCGGCCGACCGCCATCCGGGGGTGGCGGCGTTCGCAAGTCAACTGGTGCTGGCGGCGGAGCCGGACTATCTGGATGGCGCCGGCGACAGCTACCACGTTTCGGGGCGCGCCTGGCGGATTGGCCACCGCGCGGCGCGCGCGAACTGGCCGGCGGGCGACGTCGAGGTCTTCGCGCCGTGCGCCGCGGCGGCCCTGTATCGCCGCGCCGCGTTCGACGACATCGGCGGATTCGACGAGCACTATTTCTGCTACTTCGAGGACGTCGATCTCGGCTTCCGTCTGCGCCTCCGCGGCCACCGCTGCGTCTACGTCGCCGCCGCCGTGGTCCGTCACGTCAGCTCGGCGCTGAGCGGCTACCGCAGCGATTTCGCCGTCTACCACGGAGAACGCAATGCGGTCTGGACGTTTTTCAAGGACATGCCGGGCCCGCTGCTGTGGCTCTATCTGCCTCAGCACGTCGCGCTCAATGTCGCGGCGCTGCTCTACTATCCCTGGCGCGGGCAGGGGAGGGTCGTGCTCAAAGCGAAGATTGACGCGATCCGCGGTCTGCCTTCGGTGATCCGGCGGCGCCGGCTCGTCCAGCGGACATGCCGCACCACTGCCTGGACGCTGCGGCGGGCGCTCAGCCGTGGCCTGGCGGCGCCGTACGTCGGCCGCTATTCGTCCGCCGGCCCGGCCCCGATCGGCGCCGATCGGCGCCGCGCGGGGGCTCCCGTGAACGCCTCACAGGAGCACCGAAGGTAGGGCCGGATGCCCACTGAAACCGCCGGCGACCATCACGGCCCCGCTTCGACTGTCCGCGTTCATTCAGGCGCCGCCGCTGCACTTCGCCTCGGCCTGCTGAGTGCTTTTCTCCTCCTCCTGATCTGGCCGGCCGGGGTTGCCGATCCCTTTCGCGCCGGGAGCGCGTGGTCGTGGACCGTGGTGTGTCTCCTGACCGCGGCGCCGATCCTCTGCCTGGCGGCCCTCCATCGGGATACCGCGCGGACGCCGCTCGATGTCTTGATTGCCCTCTATCTCGCCGCGGTCGTCGCGACGTGGCCGACCGCCTTCGACCGGCAGCAGACACTGGTCGCCGTCGCCGCGCTGGCCGGCAACCTGGCGATGTTCTATGCCGCTGTGGTCGTCGCCCGGCGCCATCCGATGGCGACGCGGATCGTGTTGATCGTCTTCGTGCTGGGGATTGCCGTCCTCGAGCTCCTGGCGGCCGACTATCACTTCCAGTTCGGGGCCCTGCAGCGGCCCGACGACTACCCGCGGCCGGCCGGCTGGAGCGGCTATCCCGAGCTCGGCCTGCTCGCCGCCATCGCGTTTGCGATCGTGCTGGCGGTGAGCCAGGCGGCGCAGCCATGGTGGTCGCGCGCCGCGCTGCTGGCGCTCGTCGCGGTGAGCCTGCTCGAGCTCGCGTTTCTCTATTCGCGCATGGCCTGGGTGTCGGTCGCCGGCGTGACAGTCGCGATGATCCTGGTCGCGTGCCGCGCCCGGCGGTTCGCCGGCGTCGCCGCCGCCATCGTCGTGATGCTGCTGGTGGGCGGAGGGCTGGTGGCCGGCAACTCGAGCATCCAGCGGCTCGCCGCCGGGCTGGTCGGGATGGAATCGTTGGTCCAGCTGCCGCCGGGCGTGGTGATCACTCCGGCCACACCCTCGGAACGGTTTGACATCTGGCGGCGGACGCTGCGGATGATCCGCGATCATCGCGCCCTGGGCGTTGGCCTGGGCAACTTCCAGGCGGTCTACGAACCGAACTACAACCCTGAAATCAACAACGACGGCCGCCGCGGCGTGCACGCCCACAACCTGTGGCTGCATCAGACCGCCGAGCTCGGTCTGGCCGGCGGCGCCGCCTACCTCGCGGTATGGGTTGGCGTTCTGGCCCTGGCGTGGCGTCGCAGCCGGTTCTCCTTCATCGATCAGGCGCTGTTCTACATCGTCGTCGCCGTCGCCGTGCGCAGCCTGGGCGACAACATGTTCTTCACCACTGGCGGGGCGCCGGCGCGGCTCCAGACGCTGACCTGGCTGTGCTTCGGCCTCATTGCCGGGCGGTCCGGCGGCGCGGAGGTGTCATCACCACCGGTGCCGGCGCCGTCATCGAACCCCGCGACGCCCCGCTGGAACCGTCTGGCGATCGCCTTTGTCTGTGCGCTGTTCGCGGGCGAGATTTACGGCCTGTTCGGCGCCGATACCGGCTCGGTGATCGCGGCCGGCAGAAAACCGATCGAACTCCGCCAGTTCGGGGAAGGCGTCCCGATTGATCAGACGTTCGTCATGGCCGCCGGCGGTCTGCGATCGATCCGCGTGCAGATGTCGAGCGATCGGAACGTGTCGGTTCGCGTCGGCTGCGAGCTGTTCCAGCAGACGGGCGGACCGGGCGGACCGTTCGAGTGGCTCGCCGCGTCGACCATCGCCGTGAATCAGGGCGCCGGCCGCACCTGGCAGACGTGCAGTTTTCGTCCGGTCGGCGGCTCCGCCGGCGGCACGTTCAAGGTCCGGCTCCGGCTGTTGCGACCGCTTCCCAGCGGTCGCCCGGTCATCGGACTGGTGGCCTGGTTGGACGATGCGCTGGGTGAGGGTGCACTGAGCATCGCCGGGCGGGAGCAGTGGGGCGACCTCCGGTTCGAGGCGCGCGGCGAGCGGCAGACGGTCTACGCCGCGTTTCGCCGCCACACCGGGGCGAGCCTGCCCACGCCGCTGCGATCCCTGCCGATTCAGCTGATATTGCTGCTCACCTACAACTGCGCCCTGCTCATGTTCGTCCGCCAGGTGAGCCGCGCGGGCAAGGATCCAGCCGAATCTCACGTCGGGCCGATCACCAGGCGAGCGCCCGCACCGCCGCCGATCGCACGTCGACGGCTGATGATCGCGGCGGCGGCCAGCCTCGCGATCGTCGTGATGGCCGCTGTTGCCGCGGGCCGTGAGGGTCGGCGCTCTCCGGAGCGGATCGCGGTGGATCTGGTGGCGGAGTTCGAAGCAGCCGACAAGCTGGCGCCGGTGCCGCTGCACCAGGCGTTTGGCGTGGTCGAGGGATCGCAGCGGGCAATTTTCGCTCATCCGCCGAGCCGAGTCATCTGGAAGACAACCATCCCCGCCGGCGCGCGTCTGCGGACGTCGCTCGAGCTGATGCCGGCGGTGTGGGACAAGTCGACCGATGGCGTCGTGTTCCGGATCGGCATCTCGGACGGCCACGGCTACATCAGCCTGATCGATCGGCTCGTCGACCCGATGCACGTCCCCGACGATCGACGCGCGATCCCGGTTGAGATTGATCTGACACCCTACGCCGGCCGCGAGATGGAGCTCTTCTTCAACACGGCGACGTCGACGCCGGGGAGTCCGTTCGATGCCGGCTACGATTGGGCGCTCTGGGGCGACCCGCGCATCGTCCTGACACGATGAACTCGACGGCTGCCGCCGTTCATCGTTCGTAGAGCCTCCCTTGCGGTCCGGCTGAAAAGGCGCACACCACCTGCTCCGTATCTTTCGACCGCGATACGCTGGCTGTGGCCGCGCCGACCTTCACGTCTGCCGCGATCGATTTGTTCTCAAGCCCTGAAGCTGGACCCCACGTACGGGAGTGACGCCGGCCCGTTTCAAGCTCCCAGACCTCCCTTACGGTCCCGCTGTGGAGCGGACACCACCTGCTCCGTATCTTTTCGACCGTGATCGTACGTAGTGTCCGGCTTCAGCCGGACCGTCGTCGGAATTACCGAACTGTAATAGCAGAGAAAGGGTCGGGCCGCTGAGCGACTGACCGGAAACGCATCGCTCCAAAACTGTCATTGGGCTTTTCGCGTGCAGATATCGGCGGCACCCTTCGTGCTGTTGATTTTTGCCTGCCGCGGAATCCCCCTAGGAGTTTCAAGATGCACAACCGACGGTCTCTCGTCTTTCCTGCTATTGCCCTCGTGCTTGGATGCGCTGGCCTGGCCAGCGGCCAGGCAGTTACCATCACCTATCCCAACAACGTGAACCAGCGCTTTAAAGCTGGAGTGGATTTCGCTACTGATGTCCTGGGCAATCCCTGGGATCAATCCGACCGCGCGGACTACAGCATCGATCCCGCCGACAACACGTGGTGGAGCGGCTTTGGTCAGGCCGGCGGAACGCTCAGCGGTGTGACCGCGACGGTCAACGGTTATGTGGATTCGCAGTTCAAGGTGCTCAACCGTGGCTTCTACAACGCGGTGCATCCGCTCAACGAAATCAGCGGCGCACGGTTTCCGATCGACACCGCGACGTATACGCGGCTCTCATTCAAGTTGAAGACGAGCTCATCGCCGGAGGCTGTCACCAACGTCTACTGGTTCCGCACGATGAGCGGCGACCCAACCAATTCGTCCTACTCACTCGGAGACAGCGCAGGTGTGAAGTTTGCCGGTCAGACCGCTCCTGGGGCCGCGAGAATCTTCACTGTGGATCTGTCGGGCACACCTCAGGACGGAGTGCCCTGGAACGGCGCTCCGGTGCTCGGGCTTCGTCTCGGGCTGACGAACTCTGAGGCGGGCAATGCGGTTGACTACGATTGGATCCGGCTGACCAACGACGACGACGTGCTGCCGATTGCCTGGTTGGGTTCGAACAACGGCACCTGGACGATCACCGCGACGGAAGTGTCCGGCACGCAGTTCAATGCCACCGGCACCAGCTACACCATCGCCAGCGGACTCGTAGCCGGCACGCGGAGTTTCAATTTCGCCTACGGGGTGCTGCCGCCTGGCACGTACAACCTGCACATCGCCAACGGCGCAGGTGCCGGAGATCAGCTGTTCACCATCAACGATCCGCCGCGCGTCCAGGTCACCAGTCCCAACTACACCGGCGGCGCCGACTTCGCCACCGACGTGATCGGCGACCGCTGGGACCTGCTCAACGCCGCTGATGTGGACTTCGCGCAGTTCATCCATGACGCGTTCTTTTCGCCCGCCGGTTTCCACGCCGTCTCCGACCCGGGACCGGGGGGCAACTTCGGCGATCCGCAGGTCTGGCTGCTCGATGGCTTCATCGACACGGCGCACAAGATCGACGCCGGCCGCTACCGCTTCCTGACCTTCACGTTGAACGTCGCCCCCCCCAACGACATCGGGATCGGTTCGGTCGCGCGTATCCTGTGGAGCTCGCAGGCGAATCCGGCGACCGGGGCGCTCCCGGAGGTGACCGTCACGAAAGACATGCTGGTCTGGCCCGGCCGCAACACCTACACCATCGATCTCGCGGCGCTGAACGCAGGGCCGGACGGCGGGCTCGAGGCGGCGACGGAACGGTGGTCAGCCGGCAGACTGATGAACATCTTCCGCATCGATCCGCACGAGTTCGCTGACGCGCGCGCGTTCGACCTTGCCGACGTCAAGATCGGAGCGGTCAACGAGTCGAGCGGCAACTTCACGCTCGGCTACAACTACTACGTCGAGCCGGGACGCACCGCCTCACTCAGTTTCTACTACGACACCGACCTCGATCCGAACAACGGCAAGACCCTGATCGGAGCAGTCCCGTTGTCGGACAATGGCGCCGGCGGGCCGTTCACAGCGTCGGGCACGCGGCCATGGATCACGAGCAGCATTCCGTCGGGGACCTATTACGTCTACTCCGAGATCACCGATGGGATCGACACCCGCGGCTCGTACGCCAGCGGGCCGATTGTCATTACCAGCACGGCGCCGCCGCCGGACGCGGACGGCGATGGTCTGCCCGATGCGTTCGAGGTTCTCTATGGACTCGACCCCAACAGCAATGCCGGGGACGACGGCGCCAGCGGTGATCAGGATGGTGACGGCTTCAGTAACCTCGAGGAGTACAACCGTGGTTCGAATCCGATCCTCACGCTCGTCTCCGCGCATCTGCTCGACCTGAACAGCGACCGTGGCGGCGACGTCTTTCTCTACAACAAGGCCACCGGGGCGCGCAGGTTCGAGCTGGCCAACCGCTTCAACGGCGGCTTCGACGAGGTGATCAATGCCTGGGATCCGGGCTGGCAGGTCTATCCCGCGCACCTCGACGACAACGAATACACCGACATGTTCCTCTACGATCCGGCGCGCGGCTACTGGATCCAGGCGCTGAACAATGGCGGCGACGGCACCTTCACCTATTCGCTCGGCAACTGGGACAGCAGCTGGACGGTGGTGCCGTCCGATCTGGACGGTGACGGGTTGACCGACATGTTCGTCTACAATTTCGCCAACGGCGTCTGGGTGAAGTGCTTCGCGGACGGGAGCGGCGGGTTCAAGGGCTACGCGAACGGCAACTGGGATCCGGGCTGGACGTTCTACACGGCCGACCTGAACGGCGACCTTCGCGATGACTTCTTCCTCTACAACCAGACGAACGGGGTCTGGGTCGAAGCGTTCAGCCTGCCGGGCGAGGGCGGCTTCGACTACCCGGCGTCGGGGCAGTGGGATCCGGGCTGGAAGGTGATCCGCTCCGACCTGAACGACGACGGCCTGACGGATCTGTTCCTGCTGAATGCGGCCGGCGTGCATGTCAGCGCGCTGAGCCTGGCGGAGGGCGGCTTCAATTACGTCGGCGGACCGGATTGGCCGGCCGGCGCGTCGGTCGTGGCCGGAGATCTGAACCATGATGGTCTGACCGACCTGTTCCTGTATTACGCCAGCACTGGCGTCTGGGCCGAGGCGTTCAGCGATGGCGCGGGCGGCTTCAGCGTCGCATCGGGAAGCTGGGATCCGGGTTGGACGGTGTCGATGAGCGATTTCAACGAGGACGGACAGGGCGATATCCTGCTGAGCCGCGCCGATGGCGTGTGGATCAAGGCCATCAATACCGGCATCGGTTCGTTCTCCTACACGGCGGGGAACTGGGGCGTCGGCTGGACGTTGTTCACCAATCGGTCGTCGGATCGATAGCGCAGTTCCCACGGGACGTAGTGTCCGGCTCGACGGGCCCGTCACGGTCCGGCTGAAGCCGGACACTACGTACTGACTCATGGCGGTCCCTTGCGAAACCGTCACCTTTCCCTCGTACGTGACGTCCGACTTCAGTCGGACTACGGAATAATCCGGCTGAAGCCGGATCCCACGTACGGTAAAGACAGCATGAACCGCACACTTCTTTGGAACCCGGGCATCCGGACCGTCCGCCGGCTGCTGGCAGCGCTCCTCGTCCTGTACTGCCTCCCGTCCGCCGCCACGGCGCAGGTGCGCGCCGACGTCTACGTCTCGGGCCTCGCCGCGCCGGTCGCCTTCGTTCAGGATCCCTCCACCGCCTCGGTCCAGTACATCGTCGAACAGGGCGGGCGTATTCGCGTCGTCCGCAACGGCGTGCTGCAGGCCGACAGCTTTCTCGATCTCACGGCCGACATCAGCGCGGGCGGCGAACGGGGTCTCCTCGGCCTGGCGCTTTCACCCGACTACGAGAGCAGCGGCCGGTTGTATGTGAACTTCACCAATCCCGCCGGTCATACCGTCGTCGCCCGATTCAAACGGTCGACCGCCAATCCCCTGGCTGCCGATCGCTCGACGCGGTTCGATCTCCAGTGGCCGGGCGGCGATCGATTCATCACGCAGCCGTTCGCCAACCACAACGGCGGCACGCTGGTGTTCGGACCGGATGGGTTCCTCTACATCGGGATGGGTGATGGCGGCAGCGGTGACGATCCGTTCCACAACGCACAGAGTCCCGCCTCTCTTCTGGGCAAGATGCTGCGCCTCGACGTGAGCGTGGCGGACAGCGACGTCGAGGGCTACGACGTCCCCAGCGACAACCCGTTCGTGGACGCCGCGCCCGTGCCGGCGCTGCCCGAGATCTGGGCGTTCGGCCTGCGCAATCCCTGGAAGTTCAGCTTCGACGATCCGGCGCGCGGAGGAACAGGAGCGGTGGTCATCGCCGACGTCGGACAAGGCTCATGGGAAGAGATCGACTACGAGCCATCCGGCCGCGGCGGCCGCAACTACGGCTGGCGAAACCGCGAAGGCGCGCATGCGCACGTCACCAACCTGCCACTCGCCTATCAGCCGCCCGTCGAACCGATCTTTGAATACGATCATGGGACCGGCCAGTCAATCACAGGCGGCTTCGTGTATCGCGGAACGAGTCTGGGCCCCAACCTGGTCGGCCGATACTTCTTTGCCGACATCAGTGGGCGAGTCTGGTCGCTCGCCCTGACCGTGGACCCGGCAACCGGCGAAGCCGCGGCGTCCGAGTTGATCGAACACACGGCCGCGCTCGGCGGATCGAGCGCCCTGGGCTTGATCAGTTCGTTCGGCGTCGATGCGACCGGAGAGCTTTACATCGTCAGCCTGACCCAGGGGCAAGTCCTGCGGCTCTCATCGTCGGCGCCGATTGACCCTGACACGGATGCCGACGGCCTGCCGGACGGCTGGGAGCAGCAGTATGGGCTGGACCTCCAGGTGGGAACGGGAGACGACGGCGGCGCCGGCGATCCGGACGGCGACGGCTTCACCAATCTGCAGGAGTTCCAGCGCGGGTCGCACCCGACGCGGCGCGCCGTGTGGCCGCGGCTGCTCGACGTGAACAGCGACCGCGGCGGCGACGTGTTCCTCTACAACCCGACGACCGGGGCGCGCCGGTTCGAGGTGACCAACCGGCTGACGAGCGGGTTCACGGCCGCCAGCGCGACGTGGGATCCGGGCTGGCAGGTCTACCCGGCGACGCTGAACCGCGATGAGTACACCGATTTCTTTCTCTACGATCCGGTGCGCGGGCTGTGGGTCCAGGCCCTCAATCACGGCGGCGACGGCACGTTCAGCTACACGGTGGGTAATTGGGACGCCGGGTGGACGGTGGTGCCGGGCGATCTCGATGGGGACGGCCTGGCCGACCTGCTGGTCTACAACGCGGCGAGCGGCGTCTGGGTGAAGTGCTTCGTCGATGGCGCGGGCGGCTTCCTGGCGTATGCGGCGGACACGTGGGCCCCGGGCTGGACGCTGACGCCGGCGGATCTGAACGGCGACGGCCGCGGCGACGTGTTGCTCTACAACCGGGGCACGGGCGCGTGGCTCGAGGCGGTGAGCCAGGCCGGGGCCGGTGGCTTCGACTACCCCGCGGCCGGGCAATGGGATCCGGGCTGGCAGGTGATCCCGGCGGATCTGACCGGGGATGGGCGGATGGATCTGGTGCTGTTGAACGCGAGCGGCGGGCACGTCAGCGCGCTGAGCCGCGCCGGTGGCGGCTTCGACTACGTGGGCGGGCCGGCGTGGACGCCGGGCTGGTCGGTGGCGCCGGGCGATCTGGACGGCGACGGGACGACGGATCTGTTTCTGTATGACGCGGCCACCGGCGTGTGGGTGGTGGCATGGAGCGATGGGGGCGGGGCGTTCACCTACGCGGCCGGGCAGTGGGATCCGGGCTGGGCGGTGACGATGACGGACTTCAACGAGGACGGCCGCGGCGACCTCCTGCTCAGTCGGGGCGACGGCACGTGGGTCCAGGCCACCAATGCCGGCGCGGCGAGCTTCACGTATGCAGGGGGCAACTGGGGAGACGGGTGGACCGTGTACACAAGCGCTGCGTCAGGCCGGTAGGGTGATCACATATTACGTGGGGTCTGTGATCACACGGTACGTGGGGTCTGTGATCGCATAGTACGTGGGGTCCGCCTTTAGGCGGACCTTTCGTGGGTCCGGCTGAAGCCGGACGCCACGTACATGTGGCGTCTGCACTACTTCAGAATCATTTTTCATCCTCTTCATCCCTGCCGTGTCTGGCGGTCCAATCTAGATCCTGCAAGTTGGTCCTTGACCGGCCGCTGCGCGGTGCCTACCATCGTGGCTTCCACAACGGTCTGCTGGCCTCCATCGGATGCCGGGAGACTCTCGCCCGGCGTGATGCGAACACGGCGTTGCCCGCACCATGTGGGTTTCTCTCCGGCAAGCGTTGTATAGCCGTGAAAGGTCGACCGCGATGCCCCATGTTCCGCGACTTCTGCTGGCAGCCGCAGTGATTGCGCTCGCCGCGTGCGCGTCAGTCGAGACCGCGCCGTCGCCGGCGCAGGCCGGGACCACTGGAAGCTGGCAGCTGTCGTTTCATTTGTCTGGTGGCTTCGCCGGCATGGATCGCCGACTCGAGCTTTCCAGCACGGGTGCCCTCACCGTGCGCGATCGGAAGCGCAGCACTGATGTCGGCGTCCAGGTCGCCGCCAGCGAGGTGGCTCGCATCGCCGCGCTGATCCCGGATATGAAGGTGGTCGCCGCGGGCGGCCGATCGACCTGTCGGGACTGCTTTAATTACGACCTCGAGATCCAGGGGCAAGGGCGGTCGCAGGTGGTTCATCTCGATGACGTGACCCTGGCGAACTCGGGCATCGAGCCGTTCGTGAAAATCCTGACCCGGCTGCTGGACGATGCATTGGCCGGGCGGTTGAGCGCACCACAAACACCTCCGTAGACAGCCCGGCCGCCCGTCACGCCGTACTCATCAGGCGGCCCGCCCCCCATACTCAATGCCTTCTGCGAAAGGGACATATCGATGAATTCGCGCCCGACGGTCCTGAGCCGATTCCTCCGTACGTTCGGAGTCGTGATCACGCTCGCGACCTTGATCAGCCTCGCCGGCAAGTCTGCAGAGACGGTGGCCGCCCAGGCCACCCGGACCGAGGACCCTCAGATTTCGGCGGTCGAACGGGCCGACTGCCTGGCGTTCGGCGATGCGCGTACGGCCCGGCATGCGCGCACCGGCGCGCTTCGTTTTATCGGGACCGAGCCTGGCCGCCCGATTCCCAACCCCCGGCCAGTCGAGGCGGCCCGCTCGCCCGAAGCGGCGGCACGCGCCTACCTCTCCGTGTGCGGCGCGCTCTTCGGCCTGCCGCCCTCGCCGAACCAGGCTGGTGCGGTGGATCCGATCAGCCAGCTGAGGGTGATCGGCACGCCGCAGGCCGACGGCGGGCGCCGGGCCATCCGTTTTCAACAGCTGTACGAGAACGTCCCGGTTCTGGGCGGCGAGCTGATCGTGCAGCTCGACGCCGCCAACGATATCCTGGCTGTTGCCGGCAAGACGGGTCCGAAGTCCGGCGTCGACACGATGCCGGCCGTCGACGCCGCGGCGGCCCGACGCGCCGCCCTGACGTTGGTGGCCAAGTCGTACGGCCTCGATCCAGCGACCCTCGTCACGACGACGCCTGAGCGGTGGATCTACGACCCGGGGCTGCTCGGCCCCGAGGCCGGACCAGCGGTGCTGGTCTGGCGGATGGACGTCACACCTCGCACCGGGCCGCCGATCCGCGAGCTGGTGCTCATCGATGCGCGGCGCGGTGCGGTCGCGCTGCACTTCAACCAGGTCGAGTCGGCGCTCAATCGCCAGACCTACACGGCCAACAATACCAAGACGCTGCCCGGGACGCTGGTCTGCGGCGAAGCCAATCCCACCTGCAGCGGCGGCGACAGCCAGGCCGTTGCCGCCCATCTCTATGCCGGCGACACCTATAATTTCTACTTGGATATCCTGGGCCGGAACAGCATCGACAATGCCGGCCTGCCGCTGATATCGACCGTCCACTACGACGTCAACTACAACAACGCCGCCTGGAACGGAGTCCAGATGATCTACGGCGATGTCTATGGGTTTTCCCTCGCCGACGATGTCGTCGCCCACGAGTTGACGCATGGCGTGACGCAGTACACGGCGAACCTGTTCTACTACTACCAGTCCGGCGCCATCAACGAGTCGCTGTCGGATGTCTTCGGCGAGATCGTCGATCAAAGCAATGGTCGCGGGAATGACGGCCCGGGTGTGAAGTGGCTGGTCGGCGAAGACATCACCGGGCTCGGCGCGATTCGCAACATGCAGGACCCGCCGGCGTTCGGTGATCCCGACAAGATGACCAGCCCGGCCTACGTCCGCTCCGCTGTCGACAACGGCGGCGTCCACACCAACAGCGGGATCAACAACAAGGCCGCCTATCTGATGTCAGACGGCGGCACGTTCAACGGCCAGACCGTCGCCGGTCTCGGCATCGACAAGGTCGCGAGGATCTACTACGAAGTCCAGGCGCATCTGCTGACATCGGGAGCCGATTACGCCGACCTGGCGGACGCGCTCTACCAGGGCTGCAACAACCTGATCGGTACGCCGGCGGGGATCAGCCAGGCCGACTGCCAGGAGGTCCAGAAGGCGACCACTGCCGTCGAGATGACCGCGCAGCCGGCCGGCGGTCCGTTCAATCCGGAAGCCCCGGTGTGCGCCACCGGTCAGACGCCGTCCAATCTGTTCTTCGATAATCTGGAGAGCGGGACGGGCGGCTTTCTGTTCAGTGCGGCGATCGGAACGGTGCGCTGGCAGCTGGACTCGCCGCTGGGACTCTATGCGCATTCGGGTGTGCACTCCCTCTACGCCGACGACTACCCGGACCAGCCCACCGACACCTCGGCGAGGATGGCCGGCGGCGTGTTGGTTCCGGCCGCTGCGTTCCTGCGATTCGCGCACGCCTACGGGTTCGAGGACGGCAGCTACGATGGCGGCGTCGTCGAATACAGCACCGATGCCGGCTTGAGCTGGGTGGACGCCGGTTCATTATTCGACGCCAACGGCTACACCGGCACGCTGGTCAGCGGTCTGGGCAATCCACTGGGCGGCCGCCAGGCGTTCGTCAACGACAGTCACGGCTACGTCTCGAGCCGGGTGAATCTGGCCACGCTGGCCGGACAGACCGTCCGTTTCCGCTGGCGGATGGCGCTCGACAACGGCGGCTACGACTGGGGATGGTGGCTCGACGACGTCAGCATCTATTCGTGCCTGGCGGATGGTTCGGTGACGGGCCACGTCCGGCAGGCGAACAACGCGCCGATCGCCGGCGCCGTGGTCAGCTCCGGTGTCAATGGCGTGTCGACGACCACCGATGCGGGCGGCCTCTATTCGCTGACGCTGCCGGCGGGCACCCACACCTTGACCGCATCGGCGCCCGGCTACGCCTCGGTCGCGGCCGCGGGCATCGTCGTCGTCAGCGGCGGCACGACGACGAAGGATTTCGTGCTGGCGCCAATCACGGTGGTGCGCAACGGGTTCGATTTGAATAGCGACGGATTCGGCGACGTGTTCCTGTATAACCGCGTCACAGGCGCGCGGGTGTTCGAGCTGGCGAAGGCGGGCGGCGGGTTCGATCCGATCCAGGGCGCGTGGGATGCCGGCTGGCAGGTCTATCCGGCAAGACTGAACGCCGACGGCTACACCGATCTGTTCCTCTACGATCCGGCGCGCGGCTACTGGATCCAGGCGCTCAATCAGGGCGGCGACGGCACGTTCGCCTATACGCTCGGTAATTGGGACAGCAGTTGGACGGTGGTGCCGGCCGATCTGGACGGCGACGGGCTGACTGACATGTTCGTCTACAATTTCGCCAACGGCGTCTGGGTGAAGTGCTTCGCGGACGGGAGCGGCGGTTTCAAGGACTACGCCTCCGGGAACTGGGATCCGGGATGGACCTTCAATACCGCCGACCTGAACGGCGACGCGCGCGACGATTTCTTCCTCTACAACCGGACCAACGGCGTCTGGGTCGAGGCGTTCAGTCAGCCCGGCGTGGGAACCTTCGACTACCCGGCGTCGGGGCAGTGGGATCCCGGCTGGCAGGTGGTGCCCGCCGACGTCAACGGCGACGGACGCATTGATCTGTTCCTGCTGAATGCGCAGGGGGTGCATGTCACGGCGTTGAGCCGCGCCAGTGGTGGCTTCGACTACGTCAACGGCCCGCAGTGGACGGCCGGGTTGACGGCCGCTGCCGGAGACCTGAACTTCGACGGACTGGCGGATCTGTTCCTCTACAACCCGACGACCGGCGTCTGGTCCGAAGCCCTCAGCGACGGGGCGGGCGGCTTCAGCCTGGCGTCGGGAAGCTGGGATCCGGGTTGGGCGGTGGTGCTCACGGACTTCAATGCCGACGGTCGCGCCGACGTGCTCCTCTCGCGCGCCGACGGCCTGTGGTTCCAGGCCATCAACACCGGAACCGCGACCTTTACCTACGTGCCGGGGAACTGGGGTACCGGCTGGACCGTGTTCGCCAAAAACCCGTCGAGCCGGTGATCGACGCTACTAGTCCCAAAATAAGCGCGTTTTCGGCTCGGCCACGACGGAGATCCCGATGTGA
>JBDTRR010000089.1:0-18957 GCA_039931615.1 Acidobacteriota bacterium | reverse complement strand
GCAAGATCGTCGTGCTGTCGGTGGCGCGGCTGCTCGGCCAGGCGATCAAGAGCATTCACGAGGAAACCTCGGTCTCCTCGCTGTTCGTCTAATCGGCAACTGAGAATTAGGAATCACGAATTATGGAAGCGATCCTCGAAGCCACCATCCGCGAGTCCCGCGGCAAGAACGAAGCGCGGCGCACGCGCCGCGAAGGACAGGTGCCGGGCGTGCTCTATGGCGCCGCCGGCGATGCCAGCCGCACCGCGGCGAAGGCGATCGCCGTGGCGCCGAAGGCGCTGCTCAAGATTCTCCATTCCCAGTCGGGGGCGAACACGCTGATCTCGCTGAAGCTGGACGGCGAGGGCGACGCCCGCGTGCTGGTCAAGGACTACCAGATTGATCCGGTGACGCACCAGCTGCTGCATGCCGACTTCTACCGCCTCGACATGAATCGGCCGCTGCGGGTGACCATCCCGGTGATCGTCACGGGCGAGCCGAAGGGGGTCAAGCAGCAGGGCGGCCTGCTCGAGTTCATCCGCCGCGAGATCGAGATCGAGTGCCTGCCGGCCGACATTCCCGAGCACGTCGAGATCGACGTCAGCGAACTGATGCTGCACCAGGGGATTCGCGTCCGCGAGATTGCCACCGACGCCAAGTGGAAGCCGCTGAGCGATCTCGAGATGATGATCGTCCACGTCATCTCGCCGAAGGCAGAGGAGGCGGCGGCGGCGACGGACGCCGTGGCGGCGCCGGTCGCGACGTCGGAGCCCGAGCTGATCAAGAAGGGCAAGAAAGAGGACGAGGCGGACGGCAAGGACGCGAAGAAGGACGCCAAGAAGGACGACAAGAAGAAGTAGGCGGGGTGCACCAGCCGGCAGGGTCTGTGAAGGCGCCAGTGAAGGCGATTGTCGGCCTTGGCAATCCCGGTGCGAAGTACCGCGGCACGCGGCACAACGTCGGATTCGCGGTGGTCGACGAGCTGGCGCGGCGCTGGGGCATCGACTTCGAGTCGGCCCCGGCCGAAGCGCTGATCGCGAAATGGCGGCCGGCGGCGGCCGAGCCGGTGCTGCTGGCCAAGCCGCTGACCTTCATGAATTTGAGCGGACAGGCGGCCGGCGCCCTCGCCCGCTACTTCAAGATCGAGGTCGCCGACCTGCTGATTGTGCTCGACGAGGTCCATCTCCCGCTTGGCCGGCTGCGGGCCAGGGCGCGGGGGTCGGCGGGCGGGCACAACGGGTTGAAGTCGATCATCGCCCATCTCGGCCCGGACGTCTCGAGACTGCGGGTCGGGGTCGGGCGCGGTGCGGCGGGGCCGGACGGTTCGGTCCGGTACGATCTCTCGGACCATGTGCTGTCGCGGTTCGAGAGCGATGAGCAGAAGGAGGCCGGCCGCATGATCGTGCGGGCGGCCGAGGCGGCGGAAACGTTCATCGCGTCGGGGATCGCGGCGGTGATGAACGCGTACAACGGCGGCGATCCGGCGACGACGGAATAGCGCCCGGCCTCGGCGTCTCGACGCCTGGGCGCGCAACCTTGCCACCGACTGTGGTGGCCGCGAGTGCGACGGCCTGGATCCCTCTGCTGCATTCCGATGCGGCGCCGGGGTCATGCCGCCGGTAATCGCGTCCTGAAGGAGTACACATGGCAGATCGGCAGTACGAGCTCGTCTACATCCTCCCCCCTGACACCACCGAACAACAGGTCACCGAGCTGCACCAGCAGATCGAAGCGGTGGTGGCCCGGATGAGCGGCCAGATCGAGAAGATGGAAAACTGGGGCCGCCGCAAGCTGGCCTACGAGATCGGCCGGAACAAGGAGGGCGTGTACGTCCTCGAAGTCATCAACGGGTCGGGCGAGCTGATGAAGGAGCTCGATCGGCGTCTGAAAGTGATGGACCTGGTGATCCGGCATCTGGTGGTCCGTGTCGACGAAGAGAAGAAGGTCGTCGATCGCACGCGCACCAAGCGACAGACCGAGTCGGAGCGCCGCCGCGTCAAGCGGGGGCTGCCGCCGCAGCGTCAACCGGGCGAGGGCCGTCCGGCAGCGGATGCCGACGAGGGCGACGACGATCATTTCGACGGGATGGAGGGCTAAGTGCCATTTGGATACGGACGCTCAGGCAGCGGCGGTGGCGGCGGACGGAGCGGCAGCCGGGACAAGAAGCCGGGCGACAAGGAAAAGGGCCAGCGCCGGCCGATGTTCCGACGCCGCAAGGTCTGCAAGTTCTGCGCGGACAAGATCGACGACATCAACTACAAGGACGTGAAGCTGCTGGGGCCGTTCGTGCCGGAGCGCGGCAAGATCCTGCCCCGCCGCATCTCCGGCACGTGCGCGATGCATCAGCGCAAGCTGCAGACCGCCATCAAACGGGCGCGGCAGCTGGCGCTGATCCCGTACGTCACGGACTGATTGAAACCGCTGAACCGGGCCGGCCCGCGGGCTCGCCCCGTTACCTGTCGCGCCGGGGCTGCGGCCCCGGCCAGAGGACGAGAACATGGAAGTCATTCTCCGGCAACACGTCGACAATCTCGGCCGGCGGGGCGAGATCGTCAAGGTCGCGGACGGCTACGCGCGGAACTACCTGCTGCCGCGCAAGCTGGCCCTGCTCGCCACCGATGGCAACAAGAAGCAGATCGAGCGTGAACGGGTCAAGTTCGATGTCAAGGAAGCCGATGAGCAGAACGCCGCGCAGGCGATTGCCGATCGGATGGCCAACGTCGAGGTCGTCGTCGCCCGCCGGGTCGGCGAGACCGAAGCCCTCTACGGCTCGGTGACGACCGCCGACATCACCGAAGCGCTGGCGGCCAAGGGCTTCGAGATCGATCGGCGCAAGCTGCAACTGGTCGAGCCGATCAAACGGCTCGGCGAGTACGACGTCGTGCTCAAGCTGCACCGCGACGTCACCACCCAGGTGAAGGTGAAGGTGGTGGCAGAGTAGGAAAGGCAAACGGCAAACGGCAGCAGTCAAGGCAGAAGCGGGAGGGCACTTCGCCCTTCACTTCTGCCTTTTTCTTTTGCCTTCTGCCTTTCTCTCTCTCGCCCCTTCCGCTCTGTTACACTCTCCTTCTCCCACTCCACCGCGGCGAATCCTCGTATGCCTCAAGCTGTTGCTGAACGTACGCTCCCGCACAATCTGGAAGCGGAGCGCTCCGTGCTGGGCGCGATTCTCCTCCACAACGACGCCTTCAACACGGCCGCCGAGGTGATCGACACGGAGGATTTCTACCGCGACGCGCACCGCCGCATCTTCGACAAGATGGTCAAGCTGATCGAGCGCGGCGGGGCGATCGATCTGGTCACGCTCAAGGAAGAGCTGGGACGATCCGGCGACCTCGACGAAGTCGGCGGCCCCGCCTACATCACGGCGCTGGTCGACGGCGTGCCGCGCTCGATGAACATCGAGCACTACGCCCGCATCGTCAAAGAGAAGGCGACGCTCCGCCGCCTCATCTTCGCCGCCAACAAGATCATCTCGACCGCCTACGAAGCCGAAGAGGATGCCGACGTCGTCCTCGATGAGGCCGAGCGCGCCATCTTTGCCATCGCCGACGGCAAGGTGCGCGACGGGTTCGTCTCGCTGCGCGTGCTGGCGCAGTCCAGCATGGAGACGATCGAGAAGCTGCACTCGCGCAAGGAGCTGGTCACCGGTGTCGCGACCGGCTTCACCGATCTCGACGAGATGACGTCGGGTCTGCAGCCATCCGACCTGATCATCGTCGCGGCACGGCCGTCGATGGGGAAGACCAGCCTGGTGCTCAATATCGCGCAGCACGTCGCCACCAGGACGGCGAAGACGGTCGGCGTGTTCAGCCTCGAGATGTCGAAGGAGCAGCTGTTCCTCCGCATGCTCACCGCCGAAGCGCGGATCGACGCGCAGCGAATGCGGCGCGGCTTCCTCGGCGAGCAGGACTGGGGCCGGCTGGCGCAGGCGATCGGGACCCTGAGCGAGGCGAAGATCTTCATCGACGATTCGCCGTCGATCGGCGTCCTCGAGATGCGCGCCAAGTGCCGCCGGCTGGCCGCCGAGCACAGCCTCGATCTGGTGATCATCGACTACATCCAGTTGATGCAGGGGCGCGGGCGGTTCGAGAACCGGACGTTGGAGCTGGCGTCGATTTCCCGCTCGATGAAGGGGCTGGCCAAGGAGCTGAACGTACCAATCGTCGTGCTCTCGCAGCTCAGCCGGGCGCCGGAGTCCCGCGCCGACCACCGCCCGCAGCTCTCGGATCTGCGCGAGTCCGGCGCGCTCGAGCAGGACGCCGACGTCGTCATCTTCATCTACCGGGAGGACCTCTACGCCGACAAGAACCAGCCGGCGTCCGACAGCGAGGGCGTCGCCGAGCTGATCATCGGCAAACAGCGCAACGGCCCGATCGGCGTCGTCAAGCTCGCGTTCATCCGCGAGTTCACAAGGTTCGAAAACCTGGTTCAGAGCCACTAGCCCGAACCACACGAGGACGCAGAGGACGGAGAGGGCGCAGAGGCCGGACGAAGGACGCCCAAGGACGAAGGGCGCCCAAGGACCAAGGACGGACCAGGAACCAAGGACCAAGCACCAAGGACCAATGATCCGCCCCACCGTCGCGCGCGTCGATCTCGGCGCCGTCAAGTCCAACTTCCGTCAGATCGTCGACTACCTGGCCCGCGAGCAGCCGGAGCGTGCGCCGGCGCCGATTGCGGTGGTCAAGGCGAACGCCTACGGTCATGGCGCCGGGCAGGTGGCGCACGCGCTGGAGGATGCCGGCGCCGATCTGCTGGCCTGCGCCGACATCGAGGAAGGTGCCGCACTGCGCGCGGCCGGGGTCCGGGCCGACATCCTGATCTTCGGCGCGTTGAGCGTCAGCGACCTCGACGGATTGTTCGACGGCCGGCTGATCCCGACGATTTCCACCCCCGGCGCGGCGCTCGCCGTCCAGGCGGTGGCGGCCAGGTACAAACAGCGGCTGCGCTATCACCTGAAGATCGATACCGGCATGAACCGCCTGGGCTTTCGCTTCGACAACCTGCGCCGGACCCTGCCGCCGCTGCTCGGCAGCGACAACCTCGAGCTCGAGGCCGTCTACACCCACTTTGCCACCGCCGACGATCCCGACTCGCCGCTGTTCGACCAGCAGCGCGTCCGGTTCACGCGCGCGCTCGACGACGTCGCTGCGCTCGGCGGCCGCCCGCGGTATCGCCATGCCTGCAACAGCGCCGCCCTGCTGCGCGACTCGCGCGTCTGGTACGATCGCGTCCGGCCCGGGCTGCTGCTCTATGGCATCGTGCCGCCGCCGCTGGCGTCGACGATTCCGCTCGGCCCGGTCCTGACGCTGGGCAGCCGTGTCGTCGCGGTCAAGGGCGTGCGGCCGGGCGAGGGGGTCGGCTACGGCACCGGCTTCACCGCCGATCGGCCGACGACGATCGCGATCATCCCGGCCGGCTACGCCGACGGACTCGACATGCGGCTGCAGGGCCGCGGCGCCGTGCTGATTCGCGGCGTGCGGGCCCCGATCGTCGGCTCGGTGTGCATGGACATGCTGATGGCTGATGTCACCGGCCTCGACGCCTCGCCCGGCGATGAGGTCGTCATCATCGGATCGCAGCAGCGGCCATCGGGTACCGTCGATCGGATCGACGTGCGAGAAATGGCCGCGGTGATCGGCACCATCCCCTGGGAAGTGGTGTGCCGGATCGGGTCGCGGATCCAGAGGGTGTACACATGAGAATCGGGCGATCGGGCGATCGGGTGATCGGCGATCTGATCGGCGATCGGCGACCCGGCGGTCGACTATCGACAATCGGACGATCGGGAGATCGGCAATCATCCGATCACCGATCACCCGATCACCCGATCGAATAGGGCATGGCGAAGCGTTCATCAACGGTGTTCGTCTGCCAGGAGTGCGGCTCGCAGTCGCCCAAGTGGCTGGGCCGCTGTGCCGACTGCGGCGCGTGGAACTCGCTGGTCGAGGAGCGGTTGCAGCCGGCGCCGGCGGCTGGAACGGCCCTGCATCGCTACGGCGGCGAGGGACGGGCCGCCACGGCGCGCCTCTACTCCGACATCGAGATCGCCGACAGCGCCCGCCTGTCGACCGGGATCGACGAGTTCGATCGCGTCCTCGGCGGCGGCGTCGTGCCCGGGTCGCTCGTGCTGCTCGGCGGCGAGCCGGGCATCGGCAAATCGACGCTGCTGCTGCAGGCGGCGGCGAACATGGCCCAGACCATCGGCCCGGTGCTGTACAGCTCGGGCGAAGAGTCCGAGCATCAGATCAAGTCGCGTGGCGAGCGGCTGGCCGTCGGCAAGGCGCCGCTCTACCTGCTGGCCGAAACCTGCCTCGAGCGCATTCTCGACGAGATCGCCCGCCTCAGGCCGGCGCTCGTCATCGTCGACTCGGTGCAGACGGTCTTCTCGCTCAAGTTCCAGTCGGCGCCCGGCAGCATCGGGCAGGTGCGCGAGGCTGCCACGCAGCTGCTGTTCACCGCCAAGGGTCAGAACATCCCGACGTTTCTCGTCGGTCACGTCACCAAGGACGGCAGCCTCGCCGGGCCGAAGGCGCTCGAGCACGTCGTCGATACCGTGCTGTACTTCGAGGGCGACCGTCACCATTCACACCGTGTCGTCCGCGCCGTCAAGAACCGGTTCGGCGCGATCAGCGAGCTGGGTGTCTTCGAGATGACGTCGGCGGGCCTGCGCGCGGTGCCCAATCCCTCGGCGATGTTTCTGGCCGAACGGGCGGCGAATGCGCCGGGCTCGGCGGTGCTCTGCTCGGTCGAGGGGTCGCGGCCGATCCTGGTCGAAGTGCAGGCGCTGGTCAGCTCGAGCAGCTACGGGACCGCCCGGCGGATGGCCAGCGGACTGGATCAGCAGCGGCTGTCTCTCTTGCTCGCGGTGCTGGAAAAGCGGGCCGGTCTCAACCTGGCCGGGGACGATGTGTTCGTCAACGTCGCGGGCGGCATGACGGTCGACGAGCCGGCAGCCGACCTCGGCGTCCTCGCCGCCATCGCCTCGAGCGTGCGCAACCGCGTCATCGAGCCGACCACCGCGGTCTTCGGCGAGGTCGGGCTCGCCGGCGAGGTGCGCGGGATCACGCAGGCGGCGCTGCGGGTCCGCGAGGCCTCACAGATGGGATTCCTGCGCTGTGTGATGCCGGAGGCGAACATCGACAGCCGCGACGCCGCCGGCCCCTGCGAACGGATCGGCGTCCGCACCGTCGGCGAGGCGCTGGACGCGCTGTTATAGGTTGCGACCGGCCCGCGATCCCTGTAGCGTCTCTATTGTCGCGTCGCCAAAGTCCTGTTACATTCGGCCGGCGCTGCATCCCGGGGCGCGGCGTTGCTGGTCGGTTCCAGACTCCCGGGATGCGCCCTCCTCGCGCCTTGCGCGCCGGGCGCATCGCCGCCCTCGGTGTCAACAGGACTTCGGAGACGTGACACTAGACGCCTTGAAGGCCGGAAATCCATGCGAACGAGTCAAGTATTCTCGGCCGGCCTTCGAGACTGCACGCGCCCTCGTCCGTGGGATCCGGCTTCGGCCTTCGCCAAGGCTCCGGCGGGCCGCCGTCGCTTTAGCGGAGGCTGGTCAGCCGGATTGATCCGTAGTCCGACTGAAGTCGGACGCCACGTCCGATTTCGGTCTCAGGCGGAGCCTCGCCAGACATGAGTTTCCGACTCGCCGCGGTCGCCGCCGTCCTGGCGCTGGGGACGATCAGCCTGTCGGCGCAGCGCAACCGGACCGATGACTTCCTGGCGCGCCAGGCCGCCTATCTGCGGGAGTTCGTCCAACGGTTCTCCGGTGTGGTGGCGGAGGAGCGCTACGTCCAGGACTCGAAGACCGTCCCGCGCGCGCGCACCCGCGGCGTCGTTCGCTCCCAGCTGTTCACCCGCCACGTCGAGCTGCTGTCCGACTTCCTGCTCGTCAGGCTGAAGGAGGCGGGCGAGTGGCACGTGTTCCGGGACGTCTTCGCGGTCAACGGTGAGCCGATTCGCGATCGCGGTGAGCGGTTGACGCAGCTGTTTCTCAATCCGGACCGGTCGGCCCTGGACGCCGCGAACGCGATCGCGCTCGAAGGGGCCCGATACAATCTCGGCGGCGCCGAGCGCACCATCAACAATCCGTTGCTGGTGCTGGCGTTCCTCCAGGCGTCCTACCAGGCGCGGTTCCGCTTTTCCCTGAACACCAGCGACAAGGACGCTGGACCGGGCGTCTGGGTCCTCGAGTACAAGGAACAGGCGCGGCCGACGCTGATCCGGGAACGGTCGAACGGCGACCTGGTGGCGAAGGGGCGGATCTGGATCGAGAGCGACAGCGGGCGGGTCATCAAGACCGAGCTGGCGGTCGACGAGCTCGACACGATCGTGACGTCGTTCCGGTTCGACGAGCGGTTTCAGATTGCCATCCCCTACGAGATGCGCGAAGAATACTGGACCGATACGGAGAGCATCGTTGGCGTGGCCAGCTACAGCCGCTTCCGCCGGTTCGATGTCACCACGGCGGAGGAATTCCAGGAGCCGCGCACCCCGCCGATGTAGCGGGATCGCACGGTCGCCGCGGCTGCCTGATGGGGCGTCACAGAATTACGACCGATCCCCCTGACCGTCTGTTCCGGCCGCCGGCAACGGTGGTATGGTGAGGATTGAGTCGTTCCCATGCCCTGGTTTGCCCTCGCTCGGGTCCTCTTCCTCTCGGCCGTTGCCTACGCGGCCGCCGTTCTTCGCCCGCTGCCGGTCAATTCGGAAATCAACGTCGCGTTTGCTCTCGGGCTCGCCCTGCTCGTCGTGCTGTTCGAGAGCCGGCTGCGGGAAACCGCCGTCACCCGGATTTTCGGGGCGCTGCTCGGCTGCGCGATCGGACTGGCGCTGGCCCGGACGATCGCCTCCGGACTGTTCTGGGCCGACAGCGGCGACCGCCGGGTCGAGTTCCTGCATAGTTTCGTCCTGATCGTGCTGCCGTACCTCGGTCTGGTGCTGGGCGGGAAGCACGGTGAATGGCTCGAGCCGGCGCGGATGATCAGCCTGTTCCGATCGCCGGAGAGCGTCCGCCGCTACAAGATCCTCGATACCAGCGTCATCATCGACGGCCGGATCGCCGACATCTGCGAGACCGGGTTTCTCGACGGCACGCTGGTGATTCCGCAGTTCGTCCTGAAGGAGCTGCAGCGCGTCGCCGACTCCAGCGATGCGCTGAAGCGCAACCGCGGCCGCCGCGGTCTGGACATCCTGCAGAGGATCCAGAAGACGTCCGGCGCCACGGTCGCCATCTCTGACGTCGATTTTCCCGACGTCCGCGACGTCGACCTCAAGCTGATCGAGCTGGCGCGGACGCTGAAGGGCAAGATCGTGACCAACGATCTCAATCTCAACAAGGTTGCCCAGCTGCGCGGCGTCGAGGTGTTGAACGTCAACGACCTCGCCAACTCGGTCAAGCCGATCGTCATGCCGGGCGAGGTGATGAAGGTGTTCGTCCTGAAGGAAGGCAAGGAGTACAACCAGGGCGTCGCCTACCTCGACGACGGAACGATGGTGGTGATCGACAATGCGCGGCGGATGATCGGCAGGACGATCGACATCACCGTCACCAGCGTGCTGCAGACGACGGCCGGCAAGATGATGTTCGGCCGATTGAGCGAGGCGGCGGCGGTCGGACAGCCGGTCGCGGTCCGGTCGGCCGGCGGCGCTCAGCAGCCGTAGCGGACCCCTGTCACCACGTCCGAGGCACGGCGGACGAGCTGTCCACGCCGCCGGTTGATGAAGTAGATTCTCCTGGGGCTTGATTCAAAGAAGATCGACCATGGGAGTCGCGAATGAACCTCACCCAGCTGCTTCTCGACGAGCTCGATCGTGAAGCGCCGCGGACGCGGCGCGCGCTCGAGCATGTTCCGACCGATCGCGACGACTGGACGCCGCATCCGAAATCGATGCCGCTCGGACGCCTCGCCGGGCTGGTTGCCGCGATGCCGTCCTGGGTGACCCTGATCATCGAGCAGGACGAGCTCGAGCTCAACCCGCCCGCCGGGCGCGGCCAGTATCAGCAGACGACCACCGACCGGCTCGTCGACACCCTCGAGATGCATATCAAGAAGGCGCGGGAGTCGCTGTCCAACACCAACGACGACTTCCTGATGACGACGAAGTGGCGGCTGCTCTTCAACGGCACCGTCGTGATGGAGGCCCTGCGGCACATCGTCCTGCGTGACACGCTCAATCATCTGGCCCACCACCGCGGCCAGCTGACCGTGTATCTGCGACTCAACGATCAGCCGGTCCCGGCGATTTACGGGCCGTCCGCCGACGATCAGCGGTTTGCGTAGGTCCCCGGCGGGTGTAGGGGACGATCTTCGGCGGGTGTAGGCGACGGTCTTCAGACCGTCCCGAGGCACGGGCCGGCTGAAGCCGGACCACGCACGATGGATGGATGCTGGGGTCGGGCGCACGCCCCTCGTACGTGGGATCCGGCTTCAGCCGGATTAGTCCGCGGTCCGACCACAGTCGGACGCCACGTCCGATTCTGGAATGCCGGCGCTACAGGCGGCGGATCCGCACGTTGCGGAACTTCACGGTGCCGGCACCGTACTGCAGGGCGACCCGGCCGTCGGGGTGCTTGGTATCCGAGGCGTCGACGACCTGCGTGCCGTTGAGGATCACGGTCATCTTCGGCCCCTTGGCAGTGATGTCGTAGGTGTTCCACTTGCCGCCGGTGTTGATCGAGCTCGTCGGCTTCGCGACGTCGACGATGCCGCCGGTCCGGTAGCTCTGATCGGGCCGCTTGTCGTAGATGTTCACTTCGTAGGCGTTGGTCGCCGAGATCGTCTTCGGGTCCGAGCAGCGGATGAAGATGCCGCTGTTGGCATCATCGGTGACCCAGAACTCCGCCGTGATCTGGAAGTCGCGATAGGGCACGGGTGTCACCAGGAAGCCGGTGCCCTTGTTGGCCTGGATGACGCCGTCCGCGACTTCCCAGTTGGCGTCGCCGACGATCTCCCAGCCCTGCAGGGTCTTGCCGTCGAAGAGCGTTGTCCACCCGCCGCCCGCCTGGGCCGAGGTCGAGTAGGAGGGCTGGATGCCGATGAAGCCGGTGGCGAGCAGTCCCAAGGCGAGAATCGCGGCGCGTGTCATGGCACCTTCTCCGTTACTGTTGCATTCTGCGTTCCGCATTGTGCGTTTCGCATTCCGCACGTTCATCTGGCACTACACGGCGTCGGGCTCCACCCGGCGGCGGTGGGCAGCTTCTTGAAGTCGGTCGTGGTCACGTACTGGCGGGTGAAGTAGACCGGATCCTCGACCTTGGTCGTCACGGTGAGGAACTGATCGTTGTTCGGCATCGTGTTGACGTCGTAGTACTCGGTCACGATCGTCTTGTCGCTGTACGGGGCGCCGTTTTTGCGGATGTAGCCCTGGCGCAGGTTGGTGGTGACGACCTTCAGATCGCCCATCCGGGTGTTGCCGCGGCCCGGCGCCAGCTCCCACTGTGCGATCGACATGCCCTGCAGGCTGGGCTCGCCGGGCGGCAGCGCGGCGAAATGGAACAGCCGCGTCTGGGTGCCGGCGTCGGTCTCGATTTTCAGGGTGTTCGCGTCCTGCCAGGTGATGTGCAGACGTCCCGGGAGCCGCATGATGCTCGGCGCGCCGTACGCCTTGCACAACTCGCCGGCCGCCTCGTCTTTGGCTGGATCCCAGGCGTCGCCGATTTTCCGGCCTTCGGCATTCAGCGTCAGCGTGTCGTAGACGCCCTTGCGCGGGGTGACCATCCGATACTTCCAGTCTTCGGTGACCACCGACACCCAGTAACCGGTGAGATCGATCGCCGCGGCTTCGCGCGGCGCTGCGGGGGGCGCGCCGCGGCCGCCCCGCTGACCGTGCACGGTAACCGCCGATGCGATCAGGACGACCGCGGCCGTGGTGACAAGCAGACGCATCATCTGTTCGAAGCCTCGGTTCTGTTGGCTAGTCGACCGCCTGGCCGCGTCCGCCCCAGGTAAAGCCGTCCGCCGGCCGCTTGAGGTTGACCATCAGGGCCCGGAACTCGCCGGTCACCCGCGACGGGCGACCCATGATCACCACCTGGTCGCCGACCTTGAGCGAGTCTTTCGTCACGCCCTGGTTGGCGAGCTGGCCGCCGCCGCTCCATTCGACCGCCCACCGCTGCGGCATGCCTTTGTCGTCGGGCGCCTCGACGTGGACGAACGAGTGCGGATTGCGATAGACGAACTGCACCAGCTTGCCTTCGATCTTGATCTCTTTGGTGGTGTCGTAGGTGGCGGCGTACGAGTGGTGCGCGTAGGCCGCGCTCCCGAAGCACGACAGCGCGACGACGGCCAGTAGCAATCTACGCATTATTTCTTCTCCTGGAGACTGCGATAGGCAGCCTCGACGAACATGTCCGTCGTCCACGCGCCGGACGTTGATCCATACCGGCCATCGAAGTCCATTGTCGGCCGCGCTGCTTTCACCTGTTCCAGCGTCATGCCCTTGCCGATCATATCCTTGAGCCGATCGCGCATCATCGTCACCATGTTGCGGTAGGACGCGACGTCGGCGGTATCCGACAGGCGGCCGCGGCCCGGAATCACCCAGGTGCCGCCCTGGCCGCGGTACTCGGCGACCGCCAGATCGAGGATCCGGTTCAGGCCGTCGATGACGCCCTGGATGCTGCCACCCTTCTGCAGGTCGATGACCGGGTAGCTGACGGTCGAGAACAGATCGCCGGCGCTGATCACCTCGGAATGACGGAAGAACACCAGGCTGTCGCCGTCGGTGTTGGCCTTCGGTGCGTGATAGACGATCACCGCCTCGCCGTTGACGTACTCGGGCAGCTTGTAGAACTCGTCGAAATAGGTGTCGGTCGGCTGGGCGGCCGCCGGCGTGACCGCCTGCTTGCCCGTCGGTGCGCTCATCCGGTTGAGGACGTTTTCGTGGGCGACGATCGAGGCGCCGCGCCCGACGCTTTCGACCGCCGCACCGAATCCGGCGGTGCGCGGAAAGAAGCCGGAGGTCGCGATCTTCTCGTTGCCGCCGACGTTTTCAGCCGACGCGCTGGTGTTGATGATGTAGCGAAGCGGCTTGGGCGGCGCCGGCGAGCTGACGATGGCGTTGAAGTACGGACTGGCCCAGCCCCAGGCGCCGGGACAGTTGGCGCCGAAGCACTCGTTGCGTCCGGCCGGGCTCATGCTGGTGGTGGCCAGCTGCTTGACCGCCGTCAGGATCTTGTCGGACATTTGCGCCGACCCGCTGTTGACCAGCAGGATCCCATCCGCGCCGAGCGACGCCGTCAGGTTGACCCCGTCGGCTGTCAGCATGTAGATGTTGCCCTGCACCGGCAGGATGTGCACCTCGCCGTCTTTCGGGCTCTGATCGGCGATCGCCTTGGCGACCGAGAACGCCGACTTCGAGGACGGCACAGTGAGACTGCCGGCGCCGGCCGACCCGGTCAGCGTCGATCGGTACTCCGGATACAGCGTCTTGACGCCGCCGCGCGCCGCTTCCCTGGGAATCCACGGCTGGTCCTTCAACCATTCGTAGGCGTCGTTCTGGCCGGGCAGGAAATGCGGAACGTGATGGCGATCGGTGCCGCCGTTCTCCGCGAACGACGAGCCGTTGCACGTCTCCATGTTGACGCTCGCCGTCGGGTCGTAGGCGTAGGTGACCGACTCGACAAACGGCTCGTCGAGATAGAGCGGATCGTCCACCACGGTGACGACAGTCAGGATGTCGCCATGCCGGGTGATGTACTCGGTCATCGTCAGCATGTCGCTGGTCTGGGGACCGCCGCGCTTGAGATAGCCGTCCTTCAAGTGGGTGGTCGACACCTTCAACGTGTTGCCGAGCCATTCGCCGGTCGAAAAGCCGGTCCAGCTGTGCGGCGCCCAGGCTGGAGGATGCGGACGCCCGTCCATGAACACCGGCCGGTCCAGCGACCGCATGAACTGGAAGTGATAGACCTTCACCTCGCGCGTCAGCGGGTCCTGTTCCTTGAGGACGCGGGCGCCGCCGAGGCCGCGCCACTGGTGCGGCGCCGAGTGCGGCCGGCACTGATACTCGGGGGTTCCCCAGATCGACTCCGCGGTCGTGTCCGAGCGCAGCCGTCCCGCATCGTTGAACGGAATGCCGAGATAGTCGCCCAGCGGCGGCTGGGCGGTGGTGTCCGCCTCGTTGTTGTCGAGACGCCACTCGCCGGCGATGTCGGGCGGAATCTGCGGGCGGGCCGGGCCCTGCGCGAACGCTGGCACGGCGACCAGCATGGCGGCGGCGAGTCGCAGCAGACGTCCCGCAGGCATGAATCGAACGGTGTTGCTCATAGACCCCCTGAAAGCTGGGCAGATTATGGCTCTCTCCGCGACGTTGTTCAAGGTGTGATTTGAGCGCCATTTCACCGGGGCGCGGGCCGCCACGCAGGGCTTTCTGACGGAATCCTGAACGCCAACTTCAGAAACTCTTCAGTTGAATCGGCGCCGATTGCTCCATAACGTGTCCCGTCCGAGTCTGAGGAAACCGTAAAGCTCCCGAGCTCTCATGAACCCGCTTCGAGCCCGTGTGGCTCTCACCCTGTTGTTCTCGACGCTTGCCGCCGCGGGCTCGGCCCAGACCGTGCTCAGCGGCCGCGTCGTCGATCCCGATCGCGCCGCGGTCGCCGACGTCCCGGTCACCCTGACGCCGATTCCGGCCGGCGCCCGCGCCACGACCCGGACCCAGAACGACGGCGCGTATGCATTTCCCAGGATCGCCCCGGGACGGTATCAGCTCGAAATCAACGCCCCCGGGTTCGCGGCCTGGACCCAGGACGTCGCGGTCGACGCGTCGGCCCGGACGATTGACGTCGCGCTGCGGATCGCCACCCTCAGCGAGGACGTCACGGTTCGCGCCAGCGCCATCGTCTCGTCGATCGGCAAGACGGCGGCGCCGCTGCGGGATCAGCCGCTGACCGTGAACCGGATCACCGCCGACTACCTCCAGTCGCAGGGGATCAACGACCTGGTCGTCGCGCTGCAGTCGGTCGGCAACGTCAATTCGTGGAACCAGTACGGCGTCTACGAGTACTACACGTTTCGCGGCTTCTCGGACTCCGTGCAACTGGTCGATGGCATCCGCAACGAGGGGAACCGCGTCCGCACGCAGCTGTCGAACGTCGAATCGATCGAGATCCTGAAGGGGCCGGCCTCTGTCCTCTACGGCAGCGACGCCGTCGGCGGCACGGTGAACATCGTCCTCAAGAAGCCGTCATCGCAGCCGGCCTACGACCGCGCCGCCTCGATCGGCAGCCAGTTCTACCCAGGCGAGCCGCGCCGCATGATGCTCACGGTGCGCGTGCGATGAGTGGGACGCGGCCGGGGCTGGTGAAGCGTCTGACGTCGGTGTGGTTTCTGGACTGGCGCAAGCTGCTCGTCTACACCCACCGGTGGCTCGGCATCGCCGGATGCCTGCTCTTCATCGGCTGGTTCTTTTCCGGCGTCGTGATGATGTACGCGCGCATGCCTGGACTGGCGAGCGAAGAGCGTCTGGGCCGGGCCGAACCGCTCGACCTCACCGCCGCCACGCTGTCACCCGCCGAGGCGGCCGAACGGGCCGGCGTCCGCGGCGATCAGCTGACGGTGGGCATGTTGCAAGGGCGGCCGGTCTACCGGTTCGGCGGCAACCGCGCGCCGACCGTGGTGTTCGCGGACGATGGCGACGTCTTCGCCGGCATGAGTGCGGAGGAGGCGGTCCAGGTCGCACGCCGCTACGCCCCGCATCATCAACAGCCGATCCGATACGACGGCTCCGTCACCGAGCCGGACCAGTGGACGCTCCAGGCTCGCCAGTCGATGCCGATGCACCGCTTCGCGCTCGACGACGGCGAAGCGACCTATCTGTATGTTTCGGAGGTCTCCGGCAGCGTCGTCGTGCGCACCACCAGGCGCGAGCGCTTCTGGGGCTACCTCGGACCGGTCGTCCACTGGGTCTACTTCACGCCGCTGCGGCGGAACGGCGCGGCGTGGACCGAGTTCGTCATCTGGTCGTCGCTGATCGGCTGCGTGATGTGCGTCGCCGGCCTGGTCTGGGGGCTCTGGCGCTTCTCGCCGTTCGCCAGGTTCCGACTCAGGCGCGTCGCGTCGAGGACACCCTACTCGGGATGGATGATGTGGCACCACTACGCCGGCCTGATCTTCGGCGTCATCACCCTGACCTGGACCTACAGCGGTTTGCTGTCGATGGCGCCGTTCAACTGGTTCCGTGCTCCGGCCGGGTCGCGGGTGGAGCGCGATGCGGCCACCGGCGGGCGGGTCCGGATCGACCAGCTGTCGCTCGACGGCCTGCGCCAGGCCGTCGACACCCTGAAGGCGTCGTTCGAGCCGAAGGAGCTCGAGGTGATGCAGTTCAAGGGGGAGCCCTACTGGACGGCATTGCGCGCGCCGTCGGTCGAGGACGCGGATCGCTGGATGCACGCCGGCCTGATCCCGCGCGCGCCGCTGCCGCGGCTCGAGCAGCGGTATGTCTCGGCGCTGCGGCCGGCGAGCGCCAGCTTCACCAGATTTCCCGACCAGGCGATGGCCGAGATTGCGAAGGCGGCGATGCCCGACGTGCCGATCAAGGACGCCGTCTGGCTGCACGACTACGACAGCTACTATTACGATTCGCGCGGCACCCGGGCCCTGCCGGTGCTGCGGGTCCGCTACGACGACGCCTACAGCACCTGGATCTACCTCGATCCCGCACGCGGCGGCATCGTCCAGCGATCGGTCTCGGTCACCCGCCTGCGGCGCTGGCTCTATCAGGGCCTGCACAGCCTCGACTTTCCGTTCCTCTATTACAAGCGGCCGCTGTGGGACGCGGTGGTCATCGCGCTGAGCATTGGCGGCGCGGCGCTGAGCGTCACCACGCTGCTGCCGGCGTACCGCCGGTTGCGACGAAGGACCCGCGAACTGGCCGCCCGCCCCGGACGATCGCGCAGGGCGGTGTCACGGGCTCCAGTAGGGACGGGGGCTAGCCGGATTCGGAGGTAAAAAGCTCCGGACCGAAGTAGAATCCCGACCATGCGAAGCTGGAAAACGTTCGTGCTCGCGTCGCTCACCGTCGGTGCGATGGCCGCGCTCCCGCAGGGAAGCGCCGCTGGCCAGTCGCCGGCCGCACCGACCGGGCCGGCCAACCGCCTGATCGTCTACGGCGACACGGCCATGTTCACCCCGCCCGGCACGCCGGAAAACTGCATCCTGCGGAGCCGGTTCAAGCGCGGCGATCCGGTGGGGTGGCGGATGTTCGTCGCCGATCCACAGACCGGAAACCTGGAGGAGTCGGCCCAGCTGGTCGTCCACCTGACATTTGCCGGCAAGACGCAGGACATTCCGATGCGCTACCGCGCCACGGCGACACAGCCGGAACGGCAGTTCTGGGTGGCCAAGTGGATGGTGCCCGCCGACGCGCCGGTCGGGATCATCCGCTACACGGTGACGGCCAGCGACAAGTACGGGCGCACCGGAGAATTCAAGCCGTTCGAGGTCCAGGCGTCTCAGCTCACTATCGTTGACAATTAGGAAGTGAGAATTAGGAATTAGGAATGCGTATACGAATTCTCAATTCTCAATTCCTAATTCCTAATTTTCTGCCTCTCCCTCTCCTGGTCCTTGCGTTCGTCCTGACCACCTCCGCCTGCCGCGGTCGCGACGCCGCATCGGTTCAGGCCGAGGGCACGGCCGCTCAGCCCCAGTCCAGTACAGCGGCGGCTCCCGAACCGAAGACCCTCAACCTGACGCGCGCCAACAGCGACAAGCCGGTGGTCGGCACCGAGGTCACCGCGACCGCGGACGGTCTGCCACCAGACCGGACGGTCGATCTGGTGTGGGAAACGGTCGAGGGCGGCTGGGTCGTTGAAGACGGCTTCCGGTTCCGCGGGAAGAAGTTCTCCGAGACCACCAGGGTCCTGTCCCGGCCGACGGTCGGCCCCGACGGTCGGCTCTCGGCTCGTTTTACCGTGCCGGAAGACTACGGCGGCGTACACGCCGTCACGATCGTCGACGCCGGCATCCCGCTGGCACAAGGCGGCATCGAAGTCACCCAGACGTTCGAACTGCACCCGTCGGAGGGGCCGATCGGCACGCCGATCGAGCTGCGCGTTACCGGGTTCGGCTGGCGGACGATGGACAGTACCTGGGTAGTGAATTGGGACAACCAGGAGGTCGGCTACGTGTCGGCCACCGACACGAGGGGGAGCGCCGTCGCGCGCTTTCGCGCCACGGGGCCGGTGGGCAACCACGAGATCAAGGTCTACACCGGCTACATGGGCCAGAGCTACCTGAATCACGAGCAGGCGCCCAACGCCTACCTGCCGCGGCCCGGGTTCACGTTTCGCGTCACGCCCGGAGCGGTGGCGGCGGGCGGCTACGTCGAGCCGTACCAGGCGCAGAAGATGCCGGCTGCCGAGGTCGAGGTCGCCGGCGCCGCTCTGCGGGTTACGCCGGCGCAGGGACCGGTGCAGACGCAAGCGGTGCTCAGCGGCAGCGGGTTCGCGCCGAACCAGCCGCTGGCGCTGGTCTGGGGCACGCAGGTGGGGAGCCGGGTCTCGGGTAACGGCTTCGCGCCGAAGGAACTGGAACTGGCCAGGTTGACGACGGCGGCGGACGGCCGGCTCGACGCCAGGCTGACCATCCCGGAGGATCTGGGCGGCATGCACACGCTGTCGATCAAATCCGGGGAGAAGACGCTCGCCCGGACCTTCTTCGCGATCGAGACCAGCATCGTCAGCATCTCGCCCTCGTCCGGCCCGATCGGTACGCCGGTCTCCATCCATCTCAAAGGGGTCGGATGGACCGACTTCGACAACATCTACATCGCCACCTACGACAACGCGTACATGGGTTATGCCTGCGGGTTCAACAGTCAGGGCGACGTGGTCGTCAACTTCACCGCCGCCGGCGCTCCGGGTGTCCACCTGATCGATTTCTACCCAGGCATCTACCAGGGCCCCGAGAAGGATCAGCAGCTGTATCGGCTGCCAATGCTCACCTACGCGGACGATCATCCGGGCAACAA
>JBDTRR010000088.1:0-19034 GCA_039931615.1 Acidobacteriota bacterium | reverse complement strand
GGGCGGGCGCCTCGACGCCCACAATGGCAACCTTATTCTGGTCAGGGTCCTTAGTGACCTGACAACTTGACACAACTCGTCTATTGATCGAACATCCGCGCACACACGAGCAACGGGCGGAGCGATGTCGCGCGTCGCCACAGGTCGATGCCGCCGGGAGGCGGAGCCACTATGTCACGCAACAGGTTGGCGGCGTTGACCCTCGGCGCGTTGCTCGCAGCAACGTTCGCCTCCTGCACCCGCACCCCCGCCGTGCAACAGGATGAAGCCAGGCAGGCGGGGAGAGATCTGGCCTCGATGCCGGCGGCGGATGAAGACTATTTCCACGCCATGGACGGCGGCATCGCCCTGACGCCCGAGGAAGTGCGCGGCCGCAATAACTGGAACGTCTGGACGGCCGGCAACGACCGTTTCTGGGACCACATCTCCGTCAAGAGCGTCGGCACGCTCGACTTCGTGAAGACGATCTCGTCGCACGACTCGCTGAAGTTCCGGCGCCGCAGCCGTTGGCAGTATCTGGGGCTCCTCAACGAACCGTGCTTCGAGGAAGCGACGGCTCCCGATCCGGACCGGTTCGGTCTGTGGCTCGACAAACGGCGGACCGGTCCGGACTGCCCGCCTGATCCCTTCGAGAACGAGCAGAAGTATCCCGGGGTGCGCCTGGGATCGCGCGGAACGGACCTTGGCCTCCCGGCGGATTCGAAATGGCCAAAGACGATGCCGGTGGGGTCATTCTATGGGTATGCGACCGGGGTGCTGGGCTTGCGGCTGTTTCCCAACCCGGCCTTCGATGCAGCGGCCGCCAGGGCCTGGGACCCCGCGCGCTACTACGCTGATCCCACCTACTTTGATTCGGCCAAGGTGGTGAAGCCCTATCGGGTCGGGATGTCGTGCGGGTTCTGCCACATCGGCCCGGACCCCGTTCGTCCGCCGCCGGACCCCGCGAACCCCGCGTTCGAGAATCTGAGCTCGTACGTCGGCTCACAGTACTTCTGGGTGGATCGGATCTTCGCGTGGCGCGCCGACCAATCGAGCTTCATGTTTCAGCTGTTCCATACCTCCCGGCCGGGATCGCTCGATACGTCGCTGGTATCGAGCGACAACATCAACAATCCCCGCACGATGAACGCGGTCTACAACCTGAACGCGCGGCTGTCGATTGCCAGGCAGCTGCACCAGGAAACCCTCAGCGGCGGCGGCTTGAAGAACAAGCAGTTCAACGAATACGTTCCGAGCGGGCCGCTGACGCAGCTGTTCCAGGCGCCGGACACGGTGTGGACGCCGCGGGTCCTCAAAGACGGCTCGGACTCGGTCGGTGCGCTCGGCGCGCTCAATCGTGTGTTCATCAACATCGGGCAGTTCAGCGAGGAGTGGCTGACGCATTTCAACCCGCTCGTCGGCGGCCGGCGCCCGTCGCCGATTCCGATCGAAACCGCGCGCGCGAACTCGACCTACTGGCAGGCGACAGAATCGCAGACCCCCAACCTGGCGCGGTTCTTCCTCAAAGCGGCGAACCCGCACCATCTCAAGGATGCGCCCGGGGGCGCCAGCCATCAAACGGAGAGTGCGACCGATCTGCAGCGCGGCAAGACGGTGTTCGCGGAAACGTGCGCACGGTGCCACACCAGCAAGCTGCCGGAGATGCCGCCCGAGGTGGCGAAGATCAGCACCTGCGCCGGTCCCGGTTACCTCGATTGCTGGGACAAATACTGGAACTGGAGCCGCACCGACGACTTCAAGTCGAAGATGCGGACGCTGGTCGCGGCCGACGATTTCCTGACGGACAACTTCCTGTCGACCGATCTGCGGGTGCCGGTCACGCTGCTGCAGACGAATGCCTGCAGCCCGTTCGCCAGCAACGCCATCAGGGACAACATCTGGGACAACTTCTCTTCGGAGTCGTACAAGACGCTGCCCTCGGTCGGATCGGTCCAATGGTACGATCCGCGAACCGGGGAGGAGAAGGCCTTCCAGGCGCCGGCTGGCGGCCGCGGCTACACCAGGCCGGCGTCGCTGGTCAGCGTCTGGTCGACCGCCCCGTTCCTGCTGAACAACACCGTCGGCCGCTTCGAACCGGAGCCCTCGGTCGAGGGGCGGATGCGCTCCTTCCAGGACTCGATCGAACAGCTGCTCTGGCCGGAGAAGCGCGACCACGATCCGATCATCGGCGACCGGCTCCTCCTCAAGAGCGATCCGTCGCTGAAGCTGCCCAGCCTCATCGATCGCACCACCGCGACGAGCTACATCCGGGTGCCGATGGGATATCTGCCGGCGGAGCTGCGCAGCATCGCCGGCTTCACCAGGGACTGGCTGCCGTGGCTGTTCAACGAAGACGCGGACGTGGAGCTGGGTCCCATCCCGAAAGGCACGCCGATCAACCTGTTGGCGAACCTGCGGCTGCTCAGCGAGAGCACGGCGCTCGGCGACCGCGCGCAGCAGACCAGGCGCGCACTCGAGTTGCTGCTCGAGACGAAGGCCGCGCTGAAGAGCCTGCCGGCGAATGCGACCGACGACCAGGCGAAGACGGCCTTCGCGCCGCTGGTCGACAAGTTCCTCGAGAGCAGCAACTGCCCCGACTTCATCGTCAATCGCGGCCACTACTTCGGCACCGGGTATCAGACCGCGGAGCCGGCGCTCTCGGACGCTGACAAGCGGGCGCTGATTGGGTTCCTGAAAACCTTCTGACCGAGAGGTGATGGACGTGACGAGCAACCCTGCGCGGCGCACCGCCGATGCCGATTACATCGTGATCGGGTCGGGAGCGGGTGGTGGCCCACTGGCGGCAAACCTGGTCCGGGCCGGCCATTCCGTGCTGCTGCTCGAGGCCGGCGGCGATCCCTGCGCGACCAGCGACCTCGGGCGCTGGATGTACGAGGTGCCGATCTTCCATGGTCTGTCGACCGAGTTCCCCGAGTGCTCGTGGGACTACTTCGTCCGCCACTACACCAGCGACACCCTGCAGCGGCAGGACTCGAAGTTCGTGGAGCGGGAGAAGGGGACCGGCTACCTGGTCAACGGCGTCTGGTACCCCCGCGCCGGCACGCTTGGCGGCTGCACGGCGCACAACGCGATGATCACGATCACCCCCCAGGATCGCGACTGGGATGCCATCGCCGACTTCACGCACGACGAATCGTGGCGGGCGGACCGGATGCACCAGTACTATGCCCGGCTCGAGAACTGCCACTACCGGCCGCGGCCGGGAACGCCGCGATACACACTGGCCGGGCTCGCCTGGTCGGTGATCGCCAGGGTCAAGGGGCTGAAGGACGCCGACGACTGGGCGCACGGCCATGGGTTCGACGGCTGGTTGACGACGAGCGCGGCGGATCCACGGCTGATCCTGACCGACAAGGCGCTCACGCGGCTGCTGCTCGGCAGCGTGAAGGATGCGCTCGGCGCCGGTCTGGGCGACGCGGCGCTCACCTTCCTGACGCAGCTGGATCCGAATGACCTGCGCAATGCCTACGACAGCAAGGAAGGACTGGCCGTCACCCCGCTGGCGGTCGCCAACGGCAAGCGGAATGGCCCCCGCGAGTTCCTGCTCCGAACGCAGAAGGAGAACCCGTCGAGGCTCACCATCCAGCTGCACGCGCTCGCGCGGAAGCTGCTGTTCGACGGCACCCGCGCCGTGGGGGTGGAGTACTACGACGGGCCCCACGTCTACGAAGCCGATCCCGCGGTGCGCAAGCGCGGCGGTCCGGCGGCGCAAGACCCGGGCCCGCCAGTCCGCCAGATCTTCGCCGCGCGCGAGGTGATCGTCTGTGCCGGCGCGTTCAACAGTCCGCAGCTGCTGAAGCTCTCGGGGGTCGGTCCTGCCGCCGAGCTCCAGAAGTGGGGGATTGACGTCGTCGTCGATTCACCGGGCGTCGGCGAGAACCTCCAGGACCGCTATGAAGTCGGTGTGATCGCTGAGTACGAGCGCCCCTTCGTTCTTCTGGAGGGGGGCTCGTTTGCGCCGCCCAAGGACGGCGCGTCGGACAAGTACTGGGACCTCTGGCAGAAGGGCCAGGGAGTCTACGCCAGCAATGGCGCCCTGATCGGCATCATGAAGCGATCCTCGCCTAAGCTGCCGGAGCCGGACCTGTTCATCTTCGGACTGCCCGGCTACTTCCGCGGCTACGAGCCGGGATACTCGGAGCTGTTCGAGCGTCAGCGCAACCGGTTCACGTGGGCGATTCTCAAGGCCTACACGGAGAACCAGGCCGGCCGCGTCACGCTCCGGTCGGCCGACCCACGCGCCTGGCCGGAGATCGAATTCCGCTACTTTGCCGAAGGCAGTGATACCAGGCAGGCGGATCTCGACGCGGTGGTGGACGGTGTCCGGTTCGCCCGCACCATGAACGAGCGGATGAGCGGCGGAAAGCAGAAGGAACTGCTCCCTGGGGACAAGGGCGACACCGATCAGAAGCTCCGCGATTTCATCGCCAACGAAGCGTGGGGGCACCACGCGTCCTGTACCAATCGCATGGGACCCGACGGCGATCCGATGGCCGTGCTCGACAGCAAGTTCCGCGTGCGCGGCACCACCGGGCTCCGGGTCGTCGACGCCTCGGTCTTCCCGCGCATTCCCGGCTACTTCATCGTCACTCCCATCTACATGGCGAGCGAAAAGGCGGCAGATGTGATCCTCGCCGGCACGTAGTCAGCCAATTGCCGGGATCGTCGTTGAGCATCTCTCGAGCGCAGGCCGGCGCGTCTCGCCTGGCCTTTACGTGGACGTCCTGACATGGCCAGACAGTCGCAACCGGCTCCCGCCGGCTACCAGGCGGAATCGTTCGTCGAGGGCGTCCTGACCGAGGAGCTGCGCCAGATCCTCGAGCGCCGGAAAATCCTCGGCAACGCCGTGGCCCCTGACGATCCAGGCGGCCGGCCGCCAGGCGAATCGAACTCCGACGGGATCACGGCGCGGGTGCAGCAGGCGAGCACCTTCGGGGTCGCCCTGTCAGGCGGCGGCATCCGCAGCGCGACGTTCAACCTGGGCGTCCTGCAAGGGCTGGCGGAGAACCGCCTGCTGCCGCACATCGACTATCTCTCGACGGTCTCCGGCGGCGGATACATCGGGGCCTGGCTGCACGGCCTGATCCGGCGCCGCCAGGGCGATCCGCGGCTCGTCCGGGAGACGCTGTTGTCGGGGATGGACCGCCAGCCAGGACCGCCCGATCGCGATCCGGTCACCTTCCTACGGAAGTACAGCAACTATCTGGCGCCCCGGCCCGGGCTCTTCTCGGCCGATACCTGGGTCGGGGTTCTGATCTGGCTTCGCAATGCGCTCCTGAACCAGCTGATCCTGATCCCCGCCATCGCCGCGGCTGCGACGATGGCGTTTCTGCTGGTGCTGGTGCGGCAGATCCCGTTCGTCGACCAGAGCGGCCTTGGCGTCAACAAGTACTCCGCGATACTCGCCCTCCTCGGGCTGCTCGTCGCCGTGCTCGGGCTGGTCGCGAACCTGAGACCGATCGCCCGTCAGTCGGTGGAGGCGGTGCGGATCCCCCCGAAGGGGTTCCTGGAAGCCTTCGCCGAGCGACACGCCGTGTTCGTCGTCATCGGCCTGTTCGTGGCCGCGACGGCGCTGGCGTACGGGGACTTCGACTTGACGAGTCCGCGCGTGGTCGCGGGCACGGCCGCCGGGTTCGTACTGCTGATGGTGCTGGTACAGGTGGGGGGCGGCTTCGTCGCGTGCTTCGCCAACCGCCACCAGCGGTTCGGCCGCCTGCGGGCGCGGCTGCACGTGGCGTGGATGGCGACGATCAGCGGCCTGGTCTCGACCGCACTGGTCTGGACCGCGTGGCACCTCGTGCAGCGTGCGCAGCCGTGGACGCTGGTCGCGTTCGGCCCGCCACTGATTGCCCTGGCGCTGATCGCGGGCGTGATGCTCCTGGTCGGCTTGATGGGGGTGGACTATCCCGACGCGGCGCGCGAATGGACGGCGCGAATCGGATCGCAGTTCGCCATCATCGTCGCCGCATGGACCGTGCTGTTTGCGCTGATGGTGTTTGGTCCATGGGCGGTGGCCTGGCTGTTCGCGTCGTTCCAGTGGACCGGCGTGGGTGTGGTGAGCGGGTGGCTGATGACCACCATCGGCGGCGTGCTGGCGGGACGGAGCGGCCGGACCGGATCGGGCAGGGGCACGGGCACGAAGGGAGCACTCGAGCTCCTCGTAAACGTCGCCCCCACCGTGTTCCTGGTCGGCTACATCGTCATCATTTCGGCGGGCGTCCACAGTGCGCTGTCGACGCTGACGCCGACGCGTCCTGACGCGGCGCCGACCGCGTCCTCTGCTCCAGCGATCCGGTATGACGTCGGCGTCAGGACGACCAGCGGCGCGGGCGTCGAGGTCACGGTCGACCCGGCGCGCAACGGCGTGCTCGATAAACTGCTGGCGCCAGCGGTGGAGTATGCCGCGCGGTACAGCAACGCGCTCACCCTCGACTACGCCGCCGACGGCTTGACGCAGCCGGGCACCGCGGCGCTGCTCCTGTTCGGATTCATCTTCGTCGTCCTGGTCGCATCGAGCCGGATCAACGTCAACGAGTTCTCGCTGCATCATTTCTACAAGAACCGTCTCGTGCGCTGCTATCTCGGCGCCAGCAACAGCGCCGACGGCAGCCGCGAGCCGAATACACAGACCGGGTTCGATCCCCTGGACGATTTTCCGCTCGCCGCGCTCAAAGCCGACAACGCGTCGACCCGGCCGCCGGGGGACCAGCCGTATCTGGGTCCCTACCCGATCGTCAATGCGACCCTCAATCTGAACACCGGGTCCGAGCTCGCCCAGCAGGAGCGGAAGGCCGCCTCCTTCGTCTTCACGCCGGCCTTCTGCGGCTTCGACCCGCCATCGTCGCGCGAGAGCGCACGGGAGATGCGGCGGCCGCATCAAGGCATGGACGAACAGGGCTACCGGCCCACCTGGGGCTACGCCCAGCCTGCGGGGCCCCAACTCGGCACGAGCGTCTCGATTTCGGGCGCCGCCGCCAATCCGAATTGGGGCTACCACACCTCTGGCCCGATGGCCTTCCTGCTCACGGTCTTCAACGCCAGGTTGGGATGGTGGCTCGGCAACCCGCGATGGGTCGACCAGAGCCGGCACGCCGGGCCGAGGTTTGCACTGATTTACCTCTTTGCGGAGCTGCTCGGACAGACGACGGGGCGGAGCAAGTTCGTGAACCTCTCCGACGGCGGTCACTTCGAGAACCTCGGGCTCTACGAGCTGGTCAGACGCCGCTGCCGATTCATCATCGTCAGCGACTCGGAAGAGGACGGCGGCCTGACGTTCGGATCGCTGGGCGGCGCCATCCGCAAGTGCCGCGCCGACTTCGGCGTCGAGATCGATATCGATCCGGAGGCTATTCACGCCGGTCCGCAGGGCTACAGCCGCGTGCACTGTGTGGTCGGACGGATCATCTATCCCGAGCCCGAACAGGCGTTTGCCGCGCGCATGACAGACGGCCTGCAGCCGGCGCCGGACGGCGCAGAGACCCGGTCCCAGGGTTGGCTGCTGTATCTCAAAGCCAGTCTCACCGGCGACGAGCCGGCCGACGTGCTGGAGTACCGCTCGCGCTACGGCGAGTTTCCCCACCAGAGTACCAACGATCAGTTCTTTTCGGAGTCGCAGTTCGAGAGCTATCGCCGGCTCGGCCTGCACGTTCTCCGCTCGGCCTTCGAGGGAGCGGCGCTGCCACCCGAACCGCCGGCCGCCACCCCCACTGCGAATACCACGGCGGCGCCGGACGCACTGCGTGCGCGCTATCCGCTGGTGCGCACGTTCCAGGACCTGACGCGGAAGTGGTATGCGGCGGGACCCATCACCGCGGAGGCGGCGTCTCGCCTCGCTGATGACTATGTCAAGCTCACCGACCGTCTCGCCGACCGTGCCTCGCTGCGGCCGCTGTATCAGCAGCTGCTGCACGGTGAACCGTCGACCGGGACGCCGTCGACCGGCCGGCCCGATCCAGAGCTGATCGCGTTCGGGATCCAGATCATGCAGCTGATCGAGAACGTCTATACCGAGTTCGGCTTCGAGTCCCCGTTCAACGAGCAGAACCCGAGAAACGCCGGCTGGATCAATCTGTTCCGCAAGTGGCTGCGCAGCGACATCCTCTTCCATGACATCTGGCCGCACATCTCCGGCGACTATCAGCCGTTCTTCCGGGAGTTCGTGAAGCGGCTGCGCGAGGCGACCGATCGGGATCCAACGCGTTTGTAACCGGCTTCAGGGGGTGTGAAGAATCGATGTAGTGTCTGCACTACTTCAGAATCGATTTGAACGCGAGGTTTCTCACCGCATCGCGGACCTGGGGTGTTGACGGTCGACCGGAGACAAGACCCGCTCCATCGGTATCCGGTCGCCTCGTAGATACCGCTGCCGATCGGCCGGGTCGTAGACCTTGATCATCGCACCCACGCGTGCGAGCGGCGGCCAGTCCAACTCGGCCAGCGCACTGTGTCCTCGGAAGCGGTCCTTGAACGGCTGCTCCTCTTCCGCCTCCAGCAGGAGGTACGGAGAGTACCCCGCCTGCCGGAGACGATCGACGGCATCGTCCAACGCCTCCGGATCGAGCGAGTCCCACGTGAGGGTCGGACGCCCCGAGTAGAACCGGACGCTGCCGCTGTTCTTGACCGTCAGGACGACGGCGTTCTGCGGCAGGCGGTTGGCGACGAAATTGCCGGCGTCGATGAAATGCCGTTCGAGCGCCTGGAGGTTGAAGGCCTGCAACTCTCCGGCGGTGCGCAGCCACCACAAGGACAGCCCGAGGGAAAGGACGACCGTCACGGCGAGGGCCGGCCGTCCGCAGGCCCGCCGCAGCAGCTCAGCGAGAACCATCAGGCTCAACACGATCAGGAACGGCAGTGCCGGCAGGAGGAAGCGCGAATACCACCACGCGTCGAAGACGACGTAGGCGAGGTAGCACGCGAACACTGCCGCGACCATCGCCAGCGCGAGCGCCACGTCCGAGCGGACGATCGAGCGCGACGTTGGCGACCGGGTTGGCGAGCCGGCCCGCGGGACGGCCAGCCACGGTGCGGCGGCCGCCAGGGCGAGAAACGGCGTATGCGTGGTCAGCAGCCAGACAGGATACCGGGTCAGATTCGGCCAGATATTGCCGATCGAAAACAGCGCCGCCGTCGAGCCGTAGCCGGTGCTCGACCAGGATCCGAACTGCATCACATTCAGCGTGGCCACGGCGATCGCGCCGGGCGCGGCGCCGGCGCCGAACGCGATGAGACTGCGCGGCGACGTGAGCGCCGCGTAGAGGCCGAGGACGGCGGCGAGCGGCACGAGATTGGGCCGGGTCACGACGGCGGCGGCCGTTGCCAGGCCGGCGAACAGGGCGGCAGACGCCGTGCGGCGCATCAGGAGAACCGCGGCGGCAGTCCACCAGGTCATCGCCGGGACGTCGCTCATCGGCTGCACGAGCTGGTAGAGGAAGATCGGGCTGCTCGCGACCAGCAGCGCCGCGAGGGCCCCGATCGTCGCCGAGGCCAGCGTCCGCCCCAACTGGTAGGTCAGCCACACGCAGAGTGCGCCGAGCAGCGGCACGACGAAGAACGCCGCTGATACGCCCCTGACATCGAGTCGAACGAGAGGGGCCATCATCAAGGCCAGCCCCGGTGGACAGATCGGGCTGCTCGTCCCAGGCCGATTCTCCGCCGGCAGGAATCCGGCCGGTGACAGCGTCGTCCGGGCCGAGGGCCAGACCGCGATCGGGGCGAGCGGCTCGGCGAGAAACGCGCGGCCGGCGGCGAAGGCGTCCGCCTGGCCCAGATAACAATGTGAGTCGGATCCTCCGGCGGCGTGGGTGCCGAGCGCGATGCCGATCACGGCGACCGCCAGCGTGGCGAGCGCCGCAACCGCCATCGGCACCGCCTGCCGCCATCCCGTCCAGCCGGCCGTGCGGCCGAGCGCAGTCACCGCGATTGGCCAGCCGTGTGCCGCCGGACTCGCTCCTGAAGCAGGACCTGCATCGCACGGCAGCCGTCGCGCCATCCGATCTTCTTGCCGGCCGACCGCGAGCGCGCCTCGTAGCGGACCGGCAGCTCCAGAATCGAATGACCGCCGCGGAGGATCTTCGCGGTCATCTCCGGCTCGATGTCGAAGCCGTTCGATTCGAGCGACAGCGATCGGGCAATGTCCGACCGCATCAGCTTGTAGCAGGTTTCCATGTCGGTCAGGTTCGACCCGTACAGGAGATTGGTCAGGCGGGTGAGCAGGCCGTTCGCCATGATCGTCAACCAGGGCGCCTGCGGCCGACCGCTCAGGAACCGTGAGCCGTAGACGACGCCCCTGTCGCCGCGCAGGATGGGCATCGTCAGCACGGCGAGCTCGGCGGGATCGAGCTCGAGATCCGCATCCTGAATCGCCACGATCGTGCCGCGGGCGGCGGCCAGCCCGGTCCGGACGGCATGGCCCTTTCCCGAATTTCGATCCGATCGCAGCAGCCTCGTATGCGGCCAGCCGGGATGCTGCGCGAGCACCTCGCGCGTCCCATCGGTCGACCCGTCATCGACGACGATGATTTCCCGGTCGACCGGCAGGTCGATGGCCAGGAGGCGGTCGATCACGGCCACCACCGTCGCCACCTCGTTGAAGACGGGCACGATGATCGAAAGCAGTTCGACCTCGGCGGCGGCGTTCGAGGGGCCGGGTGGGACGCGTCGCCCGCGGGCGTCGGTCACCGGTGCCGGCACTGGGCGGAAAAGCATCGGCCCTCATTCAGCCAGGTTGATTGGCTCGTCAAATCGAGCAATTCTGTCACCGAGCTCATCAAACAGGAAGCGAGGCCCGAGATGCTTGACAGCCGACCTACGGTCGGATTCAATGCCTGCGGTGCTTTTCCGCCGCGGCCCTGGTCTGGCGCCGCGATCCGGGGCGTGCGCCGCTCAGTCACGCTGACGAAGGGAATGCCAGCGCTGTCGCGTCGCAGGACGCGCGAAAGGAATTCGCGATGCGTCTGTTCGCTGCGTTCTTCATCCTCGGCGTGGCCGCTCCTGCAGCCGCGCAACCGTTTACCAACGCCAAGACCGCCCAGTCCCATTACACCGTCGCTGATTCCACGCCGACGACGTCGTGCGAGAGCCTCGCGGCGCGCAAGGGCGATGGCATCGTGTCGATCGCGGCGCGCATCGTGCCGGCGGCCGGCGAGACGCCGCAGCATTGCCGGGTGACCGGCGTGATCACTCCGGAGGTCGCCTTCGAGGTGAACCTGCCCGACCGCTGGAACCGCCGCTTCTACATGACCGGCAACGGCGGCCTCGCGGGCGATGCCCTGGACGGTCCGACCAATGCGGACCGGACCGCCGGGTTGAGCAACGGCTTCGTCCACGCGCGGACCAATACCGGACACGACGCGCGGCAGGAGCCGAGCGGGTCGTTCATCCTCAGCAATCCGAAGAAAGCCATCGACTACGCCTACCGCGCCGTGCACGTCACCGCCGAGACGGCGAAGCGCATCGCGACCAGCTATTACCAGCAGCCGATTCTGTTTTCGTACTGGAACTCCTGCTCGAACGGCGGCCGCCAGGGCCTGCTCGAGGCGCAGCGCTACCCCGGCGACTTCAACGGCATCGTCGCCAACTCGCCCTGGGTCGACCAGACCGGGTTCACCGTTGGCGCGATGTGGAACCAGAAGGCGCTGACCGAAGCGCCGGTGTCACCCGCCAAGCTGCTGCTGGTCGCTCAGCGGGTGATGGACAAGTGCGATGCCGTCGACGGACTCAAGGACGGGTTGATCGACGACCCGCGGGCGTGCCGCTTCGACGCGTCGCACGACGTCCCGTCCTGCCGCGCTGGTGACGATGCGGCGGACTGTCTCACCGCCGCGCAGGCGGCGTCGATCAACGCCATCTATAGCGGTCCCACCAGCAAGAGCGGACCGCTGATGGCCGGTTTCATGCCGGGCAGCGAGGCGCCGACGACCACGGCCAACGGCGTCACGAACAGCGGATGGGTGGGCGCGATCGTGCCGGCGCAAGCGGGCGCCAAGCCGGCGGACTTCAATCTGGCGGAAGGCGTGATGCGCTACCTGATTCTCGATCCGCCGCAGCCGGAGTACGACTTCATGACGTTCGACTACGACCGCGACCCGCGGCTGGTCGCACGCTGGAGCAAGCTGGCGGATGCGAAGGACGCCAGCCTGTCCAAGTTCCGCAAGAACGGCGGCAAGCTGCTGATGACCTACGGCTGGGCCGATCAGATTCTGCAGCCGATGATGGGCGTGAACTATTACGAGGCCGTCGCCGCGAAGAATGGCCGGAGCACCGGCGAGTTCGCCCGCCTGTTCATGATGCCAGGCGTCGCGCACTGCGGCGGCGGCATCGGACCGGATCGCGTCGATGCCGTGACGGCGGTGATCGACTGGGTGGAAAAGAACACTGCGCCCGACTCGCTGCTGGCGAGCAAGGTCACCAGCGGCACGGTGGCGCGAACGCGGCCGATCTGCCCGTATCCGCAGGTGGCGCGTTTCAAGGGGCAGGGCAGCGTCGATGATGCCGCGAACTTCAGTTGCGTGGCGCCATGATGACCGTGGCATTTGTAAAAGGGAGCATATGAAGGCAGAACATCGCGTCGCACGGATGACATCGCTGGTTGTGCTGGCCGTCGCGATCGGGATGACGACCCTCGCGCACGGACAGGGGCCGGCGCCTGCGCCGGGCCAGACGCCCGCCCAGGGCCAGGGTCAGGGGCAAGGACGGGGTCAAGGAGGACCGGGTGGCGGCGGCGGCCGCGGTCCGGCAGCCGTTCCGCCTCAGAACCTGACGGCGGTCGTGCTCCCGACAGTCACCGGACCGATCACCGGGCCCGGCCTGCCCTACGAATCCGTGCAGTCGCTGGCGCCCCGCAAGGGTCTCGCCGACTTCAAGTACGACGCCAAGGAGTACTTCATTTCCGGAACCGCCAACGGTCAGCCCTACAGGACGCGGATCGTCGTCCGCAAACCGTCGAGCAATGCCAAGTTCAGCGGGATGGTCCTGGTCGAACCGATGCATCCGAGCGGTTCGGCGCACATGTTCGAGATGACGTCGATCTACACGATGACGTCGGGCCACGCGGCCGTCGATATTTCGGCCGGCGGCCTGCAGCAGGTCATCGATGCCAATCCCGAACGCTACAAGGGCTTTCAGGTCGGCAATGGCCAGGTCAGCGAAATCATCGCCCAGGTTGGCGCCCTGGTGAAGTCGAAGGACCCGAACAGTCCGTTCGCCGGCCTGACCGTGAAGAAGATGGTGCTCGGCGGGACGTCGGCCACTGCGGGGACGCTGATCGGGTATCTGCCTTTCCATATGGTGTTCCGAACGCCGGACATGCAGCGGATCTTCGACGGCTTCATGCCGACGTCCAACGGTTCGGTCATCCGTCAGATCGATGTGCCGATGGTCCATGTGCCGACGATGCTCGAGGTGTCGAACGCCAACATCACGACGCGGCCGGATGGCGATGCACCCGGCGACCAATACCGGGTCTATGAGTTTCCGGGGATGGGCCATGTCGATTCCCGGGACAACGTCAGACTGACGCCGAATCCCTGCGCCGTCCCGCTCAGCACGTTCCCGATGCAGGCCTACATGTCAATCGGTCTCCACTATCTGTATCAATGGGTCGACAAGGGGATCGCTCCACCGAAGGCCGACCGGATCCTGAAGGACGGCGCGGCGATGGCGGTCGACGAGCAGGGAAACCCGAAGGGTGGAATTCGCAACCCTTATGTCGATGTGCCTGCCACGAAGTACGGCGTGCCGAACCGCGGCGCCAATCCGCTGCCGGCCAGCCTGAGTCCCTACGTCACGAAAGGCGGGCAGCAGGCGGCGAACCAGATGTGCGGGCTCAGCGCGTTCCAGAACGACTACTCCAAGGAGGAGTTGACCAAACTCTACGGCAACAAGAAGGCCTACAAGAGCAAGGTTGAAAAGCGGCTGTCCGAGCTCGAGAAGGCTGGCTGGTCGCTGCCGATGTACCACGACATGATCATGGCGGACGCCGCCAAGGTGGATTTCTAGCGGGCCTCCGGCCCAGCCAGGGCCTCGGCCCCGGCGTGAACGTAGACGAAGAACCAGCACGCCAAGCACGCCCTTCACGATCGGCTCGGACACGGTGCGGAGCAGCAGCAGGCCAAACGGAATGCCGACCAGTGTCGAGAGCACCAGGTGGACGGCACTTCGGATCTGCACCTGCCGCCCGTCCTGCACGACGCGATGGCCGCGACGGTGATCGAGATCAGAACGGCGCCCGGGGCGGCGACTCTGAACGATGGCTCGGTTGGAGCGAGGCGGTTGCGCGTGCGTCATCAGCGCGCGGCATTGCTGATGCTCGCGACGGCGGCGGTCGCCGCAGGATCGGGCGTGTCGGCGCACCGGCTCGACGAGTTCCTCCAGGCCGCCCGCCTCGCGGTCGGTCGGGATCGTGTGCAGCTCGAGATGAGCCTGACACCCGGCGCGGCGATCGCCGATGCCGTCATCCGCGGGATCGACGCCGATCGGAACGGGATTCTGACCGAGGACGAGGAGCGCGCCTACGCCAGCCGTGTGCTCAGCGCTCTCATACTTCGTGTCGACGATTCGCTGCCGCTCCGCCTGCAGCTGGCGAGCGCACGGTTCCCGGACGTGTCGGCGCTGCGAACTGGAGACGGCGCCATCCTCATCCGCTCGGAAGCCGATGTCTCGCGCTTTCCGGCCGGCCCGCACCGCGTGCTTTTCGACAACCGGAATGCCGCGGGCGGCAGCGTTTACCTGGCGAACGCCCTGGTGCCCGAAGACGACGAGGTTGTGATCACGGGGCAGCAGCGCGCCGCTGACCAGAGCCAGTTGACGATCGACTTCGTCGTGGGCCGCACCCCGGGGTCCGGCCTGCAGTGGGCGTGGATCGGCGCCGCCGGTGCGGTCATGCTGGCGCTTTGGCTGGCGCGGCGCGTATGAAAAGGCAAAAGGCAAAAGGCATCATCGGCGGCAAGCCAGACATTATAATCGCCGGGCGCGTGCACGGGACCGGGCGGCCGGATGGCTGGACGCACCGGAGAGGGCGAACACTCAACGTCGTGCTTGCAACACGAACCCGGCCTGAAATCACAATGACGCGTGATCCGACTCGAACAACGGGCATTGGCCAAGAACAAAGGAGCATGTTGATGAGGTCGACAGCAATCTTGAGCGCGGTACTGAGTGGCCTCGGTGCAATCGTCCTGGCGGGCCAGACGGCGGCGCCGGCGCCGGCCGCGCAGACCGGCCCGGGCGTACAGGCTCCGAGCGACTCGAAGTTTCCGGCCTATGTCATGGCCAACTGCAAGAACCCGCCGGCCGGCCGGGCCGGCGGTCCGCGTCCGGCGGCACCGCCGCCGATGCACAGGGAATACGCGGTCACCGCCATTCCCGGCGTCATCGCCGCGGGCCAGACCTGGAAGAGCGTGTGGAAGGGGACCGGCAACAATGCCGACGGTCCGGTCGCGACACCCGACGGCGGCATGATGTTCGCCCAGAACTCCGACAGCAAGGTGATGAAGCTCGATCGCAACGGCACCGTGTCCTTTCCCTACTCGGACACCAACACCGGCGGCGCCCTGGCGATGAACAAGCAGGGCGCGCTGTTCATCGTGCAGCGCGGCCTGCCCCAGGAGATCTGGCAGCTGGCGCCAACGCGCCAACTGCTGGCGAACAAGTACATGGGCGAGCCGCTCGATTGCGCCGGCTCGCTGCTGAACGACGTAACCGCCGACAGCAAGGGCGGGGTCTACTTCACGAAGGGCGGCGTCCACTACGCCAGCGCCAAGGGCGTTGTCACCAAGTACGGCACCGTCGGCGGCAACGGCATCATCCTGAGTCCCGATGAGAAGACGCTCTATGTCACCGGCCGCATCGGTGCCGCAGCCGGGGGTGGGGCGCCAGCCGCCGCGCCTGCACCAGCTGCCGCGCCCGGCGCAGCCGCCGGCGGCGCCAGAGGCGGCGGAGCTGGTCCCACGGGGGGCCTGGTCGCCTACGACGTGCAGCCGGATGGCTCGCTGACCAACGAGCGGCAGTTCGCCACGGTCGGCGCCGACGGGACCGCGGTCGACGCGCAGGGGCGCGTTTATTCGACCGGCGGCGGCGGCGTCCAGGTGGTCGACAAGGATGGCAAGTTCCTGGGGGAGATTCCCTCGCCGCTGCCGCTGATCACGGCGGCGTTCAGCGGCCCCGACAAGAAGACCCTCTACGGCGTGGCCAACAACCAGCAGTTCGACGAGATCTTCACGATCCAGATGATCGCCGAGGGTTACAAGGGTCGCGCCAAGTAGCGGGCGCTCTCTCGCTGCGCGGAACCCACTCTCGCCGCTTGCCGCGGGCGGGAGCGGGTTCCGATCAGCCTGGCGAGGCGTGGTTATTTCTCGATGTGTTCGGTCGACCGCTCGTTCTCGTTGCAGATGAACTCGATCATCTCCTGATCCACCATGATCCGCTGATTGACGCGAACGGTGAACGGCTTCGTGTAGGCCTTGGCATCGTCGATCGTCACGTCGATCTCGAGCGTCCCGAAGTTGGGACGACGGAACCGCTCGGTCATCTTCAGCGCGTCGGTGTACGGGCTGCCGTTGACGTCGAGCCAGCCGGCCCGTTCGTCGCCGAGGAAATGCGTCGTTTCCACCACCAGCGTGTCGCCCTCGAACCAGCCGCGCGAGTAGCCGAACCACCAGGGGGTCGGGTCGTTGTCGGGCGCCGGCCTGCCGTCCAGGTAGATGTAGCGCAGCCCATAGTTCGACTCGTAGGTGATCAGCATCAGGTTCTTGGTCTGCACCATCTGCCTGGGCTGGCCGTGATTGTGGTACTGCATCAGGCCGATCGGGAGGCACCAGACGTCGGGGTTGTCCTTGTTGTTGTCGGCCATCCGCTTCTTCTTCAGCTCCGCCGCCCACGGCTGGATCGGCAGCGGGTTGCCCCGGCCGGCGACCTCGAAGAATTGAGACAGGGGAATGCCGTCCGGCGTCGTCGTCGGGGCGGGCGGCCCGCCGCGGCCCCGTCCGCCGCCACCCGCGCCGCCGCCTCCGCCGCCGCCACGCATCCAGATGCCCGAGAAGTCCACCTTGCCATCTGCGGTGCGCGGCGCCGGCGCCTCCAGGTTCGGCTTTCCGTCAGCCGTGCGCGGCACCCCGGGCGTCGGATACGTCGGCCACTGCGCTCCGATCGAGGGCGACAGCGTCGCCATCAGAAGTGCCATCACGCCGGCCGTGCTCAGTCCCCATTTCATCTGCCATCCTCCTGCGGTACGCCTTGTCATCATCCCCGGACCCGGGCAAGAATACCCGATCGGCGGCCGCCCAATCCGGGTCGGCGATGACTCGCCGTGATATAAAGTGGGCGGCTGCCGTGGCGTGTGTCGTCGGCTGCCGGTTTTCCAAGAGAGCGCGAGAGATTAAATGATCAAAGTGATCGACATCGAGAGCCGGACCCGGGTCCCGGTTGCGGAAGGGCAGGTCAGGACGATCCTTGGCCCATCAGACGAGGGGACCAGCGTTCAGGTTGCGATCGGCGAAGTCGATCCAGCCGGCACGCATCGGCTCGCTGTCAGCGACCGGACCCAGGTCGCCTACATCCTGGAGGGAAAGGACGCCAGGGTCGTCCACACCTCGGCGGGCAAGACTGCCGAATACACGGTGCAGCGGCGCACCGGCATCTATCTGGAACCGGGCGAAGAAGCCACCATCACCGCGGCTGGAACTCCCCTGCGCCTGCTGCTGGTCACCGTGCCGAAGCATACCGGCAAGGCCACCGACAACGCCTCGCCGGCCGGCTATCTCTTCGAAGAGGCACAGCTCAGGTCGCTGATCGATGAAAAGGGCTTCCGCGAGCGGACGTTCTGGGTCAACAAGGAAACCGGCCTGTCCGGCTCCTGGGATCTGCAGCTCGGCCGGATGGCCTATGCGCCGCATGCGCATTCGCCGCGCCACGTGCATCGCGCCTCGGGCACCAGTCCCGTCGCGCCGGAGCATTTCTACCTGATCGAGAGCGGCACCGGCGAAGTGAAGCACGACACCGGCAGTCTTCCAGTCGGGCCCGGCAGCCTGGTGCTCATCCCGTCCGGCGAATGGCATCAGCTGATCGCATCCGACACCGGTTTCGACTACATCGAATTCCAGGCGCCGTTCGACTTCGTCACCACGATGGATCACGATCCGCTGGGCAAGAACTGGTACATCAAGGGAACTGACGACGGGACAGGCAAGCCGAAGCTCTGGGTCCAGAGCTAGCGAGGCTCCGCCTGAGACCGCCAAGAAACGCGAGGGCGGATTGGCTTCGCTAACGGGCGGATGGCGTAGGGGTTCAGGCCGGCTGCAGGCGAAATCCCAACTGCTTCCCCGCCCGGCGAACGCGCTGGTCGAGACTGAGAAGCTCGAGACCGGCCACGCTCGAACGTCCGGCCAACGCCGAGGCCAGGTGCATCGCGTCGAGCGTGCGGATCGGTTCCGTCGGAAACGGCCGTCTGGCTCGCTCGACGATGGGCGCGCCGATGCGCAGCAGGTGCCAGTGCGCCGCCGCTGCGCTCAGATGCGCCCGCCGATCGGCCGCGGCCGCTTCATCGATCTCATCGAGCGCCACCGCGCGGATCAGGACACGATCGCACTCGATCAGCGTCAGTTCCGAGGCCATCACCAGTTCGGCGCCGCTCAACACGTCGCGAACCTGCGGCGCGGCATCCTCTCCGAGCAGCCATGCCAGCACGGCGCTCGACTCCGCGTAGATCTTCACGCTCCGCCCCGCTCCTCATCGAGGAGATCCGCCGCCCGGCGGCCTTTCAGCAGCCGTGAGAGCTTGGGATACGCGGCAGGATCGTTCTCCGTCCCCAGCGTCAGCTGCCCGGTCCTGGCCAGTGCCGCCAGTCCTGGCGAAACGCCAGAGCCGTCCGTCAGCTGGCCTGGGGGAACCAATTCCGCGACGACTTCGCCGCGGTCGGTGACGAGCACGCCCTCGCCGGAGCGGACCTGGCGGACGTACTCGCTCAGGCGGTTCTTCAAGTCGCGGAGGCCCACCGTCTTCATGCAAGAAATGTAGCTTCATGTAGCTACATTGTCAAGACA
>JBDTRR010000087.1:0-19552 GCA_039931615.1 Acidobacteriota bacterium | reverse complement strand
TAGGGGACATTTCTAATGTGGTGGGAAGGGGACATTATCATCGAGGCACAACACGGTCGAGCCTTCAGAACCGCCACGCAAAGGTGACGAACGGCACGGGGACCGCGGTGCCGATCAGCATCACCATGCCGAAATCGCTCGAGACCCGGCGCCGCTCCATCCGGACGCCGCCACTGACGAAACTCACGCCACCCGCCCACAACCAGCTGTCGGCGATCAGTTTGACGTTTCGGCCGGTCCGAATCTCGCCGCCGAGCATGACGATCGCCGCCCGCCCGCCGCCGCGGTAGCCGTAGCCGACCCCGACCGTCGCCGAGCGATCCGGGTGGCCGACGGTGGTCACCCCGTAGGCCAGGCCGGCATCGCCGCCGCCCATGCCGGTCATGTGAATCACGCCGATCGCCGCCTGCACCGAATCGCGCGCCACCACCTGCAGCTTCGGCGTGATCCACACCGGATTGAACCCGTCGGCGAACACCAGCGGCTTTCCCGCGCCGATCGAGAAGCGATCGGTCACCCCGACCTGGAAGAACGGCACGAAGACCTGCGACGCGCCGACATATCCCTCGCCGCGCTTCAGCGCACGCGCCGTCGGCGCGATCAACAGCCGCGTGTCCTGCGGCGGGACGGAACGGGTGATCTCGATCGGGCGGCCGGGCAATCCGGCGGGCGCCGCCGGATTCCATGTCCCGCCCAGCGCCGCAACGGTCGTGCGCGACGGCAAGTCATCCGGCGGCGCGGCAGCGATCGGGGTGGCAAGCGCGATCAGCCAGGTCGCGGCAAAGAGTCGGCGCATCTGGATCTCCTCCATGGTCGTCGCCAGACGACACGGCGGTGATGAAGGGATGGCCGGGGAAGGTTACAGAAGGACGTTACAGACCGAGTTGGCGGACCAGGAGGTCGAGCGCGATCAGATCGGTATCCGGGCTCCCTGTGCGGTCGGCGGCGATCACGCTGACGCCGAACCCGGTGACCCAGACGCGCAGCCCGCCAGCCGTCGACACCCTGACCCGCGAACCGTCGAGATTCAGGTGCGCGACGCCGGCGGCGTGCGCGGCGGCGACCACCTCGGCGATCTGGCCGCCAATCCCGGCCCGCTCGGCGGCTTGGAGCGGCCGCCGGGACACCATCTCGGCGAGCGTCGGCCCGGCGACGTACTCGCTGGCGACGTAGGCGGACCCATCAGGTGTCGAACCGGCATCGATCACCTTGGCGGCACCCGGATGCTGCAGCCGCGCCAGCGCCGGCTGCAAATCCAGAAAACGCGATCGCATCGCCTCTCCATCGCCATCCACAACCACCTTGAGCGCCACCAGTCCACCACCGCCGCTGCCCGCTCGCTCCGCCAGGTAGGTGATCCCCTGCTCATCCTGCTCGATCGGCGCCAGCACCTGATAGGGCCATACCCCTTCATCGATCGAAGCCGCAGTCGCGAACAGACAGGCAGGACACAGCCCATCGATATCGCCGGACACGCGCGGCCGGCCGCACTGCGGGCACGTTATCTGGCGTGGTGGATCGGTCACGAGACGGCGTTCATCAGATAGGCGATTTCAGCGTCGATGTCCGCCGGGTCCGACACGGTCTCCGCGATCTGCTCGACCAGCACGTCCCGAAAATGTCGCCGCAGGCGGTGAACGGCGACCTTGACCGCCCCCTCGCTCATGTTGATCGACCTCGCGATCTCGGCGTAGCGAAGGCCCGAGCTGTCGCCGGTCAGAAATCCCTTGAGGTGCTCGAACAGCGCCGCCTTGTTGGCAGCGGCGTAGTCGCGGCCGACCCGCTGTATCGTCCGATCGAGCAGCATCAGCGCCCACCGCCGATCGAACAGCTTTTCCGGCGTCAGGTCGTCCTTCGGCTCGCGTTGATACTGCCCCTCGGCCGTCTCGACATCGAGCGAGATCGGCGGGCGCGTGCCGCCGCGCTTCAACGACCGCGCGCGATCACGCTGATTGGAGAGGAAATGCCGCACCGACGCGCACAGGAACCCGCGAAACCGCCCGCGGGCCGGATCGAGCGCGCGGAAATAGTGCTTTTCCAGCACCCGCAGGAAGAACTCCTGCGCGAGGTCGGCGGACTCGGTGGCGTCGTACCCCTGACGCCGGATGAACGCGTAGACCGGATACCAGTACAACTCGCAGAGACTGCACAGCGCGTCCGCCGAGCGCTCGTCGGCCACGCCACCGGCCGCGATCACCAGGCTCCAGCGCGTGGTGGCGAAGCGACCCGATCGGGGAGGAGGGAAATCTGCCTCAGACATGGTGACCGGAAAATTGCTGAATGCAGAATGCGGAGTGCTGAATACCGAATGCCGAATTGCGAAACGCACGGGTCCCGGCCCGGTCAGGTTCCGTTGGTGCCATCAGATTCCGCACTCCGCATTCTGCACTCCGCATTCTGCAATTTGCATTTCAGGTGTCAACAAGGCTTCGCTTCAGCCCGGCGAGGAACGCGGCCGGTGTTGACGGCCGCACGGCACGGTCGATCGCCAGCGCGCTGGCCAGGAAGATCCGGCACTCCACTGGCAGATCCGCGCCGGCTGATGTCGGCGCCGGCCGACCGACTGCAACCGCGGCAAACGGATGCGACCCGGTCAACAGCTCGAACGTCATGACGGCAAGGGCCCACAGGTCCCAGCCCGGTTCGGGTCCTTCACCGCGCAGCTGCTCGGGCGCCATATATAAAGGTGTGCCAACCAGCGCCCCGCCGGGACCCAGCGTCGTGACCTGATCCCGGTCGGCGCCGGACAGGAACCGCGCAATCCCGAAATCCAGCACCTTGGCCACCTCGCGCGTGCCGTGTGAGACGAGGCAGACATTTTCCGGCTTCAAATCGCGGTGGATGAGCTGCCGTGCGTGCGCCGCCTCAATCGCCGCGGTCACGTCTCCCACCAGTTGCAGCGTGCGCCGCGGATCGAGGCGGTGCTCAGCCCGCAGCGTTTCGCGCAGCGTACGGCCGGTCAACAGCTCCATCACCAGGAATGCGTGCCCGCCGGCGACGCCGAAGTCGTGGACGGTCACGACGTTGGGGTGCGCAAAGGCGGCCGCGACCCGGGCTTCCGTCCGAAACCGCTCGGCCACACCAGGCAGCCCGATCAGATCGACACGGATGATCTTGGCGGCGACGCGCCGATCGAGCGAGCTGTCGAGGGCGGCGTAGACCGTACCCATCCCGCCGCGGCCAAGCCGGCGCTCGAGCGCGTATCGGCCTCCCAGCAGCCGCGGCACAGCCACCGCAGCCAGCCACTCGCCGTCCTCGGCGCAGCGGCCGGTGCCCGATTCGTAGCAGACACCGCAGACCGGGCATTCCTCGAATCCTTCAGGCCCGGAATCGCTGACGGCCTGTGCCGGCCGGACCTCGCCGGCGCCCAGGGCTGTCAGCCGGGTCGCGATGCCGTCCCCGATCGCCATCAGCAGCTCGCCATCGTCTTCGGTGTAGGGCTCCTCAGATCGCTTGGATCCAAGGACGAACAGTGCCCCGCCGCTCGACTCCGCCCCGATCGGCACGATCAGCTCGATGGCGGCGTCCCGCATCGTCCGCACGTCTGCCACCGGGAGTTTTCGGGCCAGCCAACCCGTTTCGGAGCCCGCAACCGCCAGCGGGCCGGCGACCAGCCGTGCCAGCGCCAGCACTCGGTTATCGGCCGACATCGCCTGCGGCGCGGCTCCAGGCGGAAACGACGCCACGGTGCGGTAACGGCGGCCGCTGGCGTCGCGCACCAGCAGAGCGACGAAGGTGGCGTGCAGCGCCTGTTCGATCCGCGACACGATGGCCGGCGCGGCCAGCTCGAGACTCGCGGCCTGCCGCACATCGTCGGCGATCTGCCGCAGCAGCCGCTGCGCGTTGTAGCGCTCCCGGAAGAACCGCCGATCGAGGCCGTCGAGCCAGTCCTGCCGCTGGCTGCGGGCGACCGCGACCAGCCCACCGACCGCCAGATAGATCCAGCCGCGGCTGCGCAAGACGTCGCCGACCGGTTCGGCGCCGTGAGCCAGCACGTCGACGCCAAGCGCCACCAGCAGCACCGGAACCAGCGCCAGCAGCGCCCGGCGGGCCAGCGCGTAGCGCAGACCCTGCCTGATCAGGACGCGGATATCAAAGAGACGATGGCGCAGGATGGCGTAGGCGAACGACAGCGGCAGGGCCAGAAACAGAAACGTCCCGAGGGTGGCGAACGGCGAGGCGAGGAACGACTCGCCGACATCACTGGTCGAGGCGCGCCAGTATGAGACGACGACCGGAATCCCCGCCGCGCTGCCAACCAGCATGCCGAGCATCAACACGCGGACGCGCCGGCGCTGGTTGACATCGGTCAGCCGGCCATAGTTGCGGACCAGGACCACCACCGAGGCGACCGCGTAGACGATGCTCACCGCGATCAGCGCCTCGGGCCAGGGTGGGAGCGGCGGCGGCGGCCGGCGCTGCACCACCATCTGATAGCCGAAGACGGCCTGACCGATCAGGCCGGGCGCCAGCGGGACCCAGATCGACAGCCAGGCCAGACGTGTCCGGAAGCGGGAGCGGGGAAAAATCGTGAAGAACGACAGGCCCCACCCCGCCAGCGCGGCGCTGCTGATGAAGGGAATCCAGAGGAGCCAGCCGGCCGGCGGCGGCAGGGCGCGCCAGCGGGACGCCAGCTGAAGCGGCAGCGTCAGCGAGAAGACACCGATCGTCGCCAGCAGCATCGCACCGGCCAGCGCGATCGGATCGTGCGGCCGTTTCAGCGCTACGAACAGCGCGAGCAGCAGCGTGACGAACTGGATGAGGCGAATCACCAGCAGCGCTGGACCATGCCGGGCGCGCCACATCCCCCATGATTCCTGCTCTGGCGTGAACGTGGCGGTCAGGCTGCGACCGCCGCGATCGATCAGGAGCGCGGCGGGCCGGCCGGTTTCGAAGTTGGCGCCGATCGCCATCCAGTGGAGACGGCCGTTGATCGACTGGCCGGGAGCCGAAAGGAGGTCGCCGGGTTGGAGACCGGCCCGCGCGGCGCCGCTGCCTGGCACGACGTCGACGATCGCCACGCGTCCGCCGTCGAAGTTGAGGACGAGGCCCGGCGGGAGCGGTCGCCAGAGATCGCAGGACACCAGCAGCGCCCAGTAGCCGGCGAAGGCCGCCGCCACCACGAGCACGCCGAGCCGCGCCAGCCGGGTTGGCATGAGACGCCAAAATTATAGGGCGACGCCGGCGATCTCGCTGATGTCGTCGATGCTGACGTCCGCCGGCGGATAGCGGTCCACCTCGGCACGATTCATCGCGTAGCTCCCCTGCCGCACGAACACCGTCGTGACGCGTTCACGCCAGATCGCTTTGATCGCCGCCAGAATCCGGATTTTATCGTCGACCATCACATAGCGGCGCGCCGGATAGCGGCGCTCAACGTCGTCGAGCATCTCCTCTTTATGGATGTAGATCAGGATCTCGCCGCCGACCGCGTCGAGCAGCCCGGAGCGCGCCGCCTTGGCCGGCTGGGCCACCGCATCGCCATCGGACAGGATCACCACCGGGGCGCGGCGGCGCAGCACGGCGATGGCGTCGAGGGCGCCCGGAAACACCCGGTCGGCGAACGGGTAGGTCAGGAGAAACTGCGACGCCCGGATCGCCTCCGGATCGCGGAGCCGCTCGACGCGAAGGCGCTGAAAGGCGCCGAGATAGTCGGCGTACCCGAGCTTCTGCCAGAGCTCTTCGAAGATCGCCCAGTAGCGCCGCTCACCCTCGACGCCGAACGCCCGGTGCAGGTAGCGCTTGAGATCGACGACGACCGCATCGTTATCGAGCAGCGTGTTGTCGATGTCGACGAGGTAGACGAGGTCGCTCTCCATGTCTCAACAACCGCCGCGCCCGCGCTACTTGTCGGTGACCGGGGCCAGCGGCGACTCCGCCGGACCGGCGATGACATCGCCCTTGGGTTTGAAGCGCGACCCGTGGCACGGACAATCCCAGGACCGTTCGGCGCCGTTCCATTGCACCAGACATCCCATGTGCGTGCAAATCGCCGAGCGGATGGTCGTGGCACCGCTGTCGTCGCGGAACGCGGCCACCTTCCGTCCATCGAGCTCGAGCACCTTGCCCTCGCCCCGTCGGACGGCGCGGAGCGACCGGCCGTCGACGCCGGCGAACCGATCCCGCATCAGGTAATACGGATAGTCCTTGTTCTCGCGCACGTAGTCCCACAGGCCGCCGCGAATCTTCTTCCGCTCCGGATCGAACAGATCCTGCCAGGGATTGGTGCGCCCGAGCAGCCGATCGCACGCCATCATTCCCCCCAGCGTACCGAACGTCATGCCGTTGCCCGAGAAGCCGGTCGCCGCGAACTGCCGCGCGGCGGTCTCGCCGATATACGGCAGCCCGTCCGGCGTTTCGATGACCTGGCCCGACCAGCGATGCGTGACCTCGAGGCCCGGCACCAGTGCGGCCAGCGTCCGCGACAGACGGCCGTAGCACTCCTCGGTATCGGCGACCTGTCCGGTCTTGTGATCCTCGCCGCCGAAGATCACGAAGTCGTGGTCGCGATGCGGCTCGAGCCGGAGGAAATGATACGGGTCCGCCGTGTCCCAGAACAACGCATCGTCGATGCGCCCTTTTTCGGTGCGTCCGCCGACCACGTACGAGGTATAGAGCGCGAGCTTGGTCTGGAACAGCGTCGCGTTGGCCAGGCTGGCGTTCCCCATCAGGGGGGTGTGGGTCGCCAGCACGACGTAGTCGCAGGTGACCGTGCAGTCGTTGGCTTTCACGGTCATCGGCTCGTCGGTGAACTCCTCCGCCGGGCTGTACTCGTGGATGCGAACGCCGCGCGATTCCGCGGCGCGGGCGAGGGCCGCCAGGTACTTGCGGGGATGAAATCTCGCCTGGCCGTCGAAGCGGATGCCGGTGCCGCCGATGAACGGCACCGTTTCGACCACGGCCGCATCGAAGCCCAACTCGGCTGCCAGCGTCGCCTCGGGCTGGAACGACTCCGCCGACTGGTCCGGGCCGCCGATCGGATTATGCAGATACCCCGGCACCCATTCGAACCCGCAGGCGATCTGTTCATCGCGGACGATGGTATCGACCTGCGCGATCGCGGCGAGCCCGGCGTCCCACACCGCTTGCGCGTGTTCGCGGCCGAAACGGGCGGCGAGGTCCTTGATCGGCGTGTCGACGACCATGGTCAGGTGGGCGCTGGTGTGACCGGAGTCAATCTGCGCGCAGCGTTCGCGCTCGAGCAGAACCACCGACTTCCCCGCCCCGGCGAGCAGATAGGCGGCGGTGAGCCCGGTGATACCGCCGCCGACGACGACGACGTCGGCGCGTTGATGGCGTTCGATCCGCGCGAAGCGCGGCATCGGCGTGTCTTGCCAGTAAGGTGTCGTGTCGGGTTGAGATGGCATCGCCGCATGTCTCCTTACGCGGACGCCAAGCAAGCCGCCGGCCAGGGCCCCGTCGACCAGCCTTCGGCGCGATGGTGATCTTCGTCGTCCCCCCGGTCGGCATCGCCGCAGGGAAGAATTGTGGCCGGATTGCGCATCGCCCGGTCATTGTGGATCGACCGGGCGCCGAGTCCATGCCGGGGGATCAGCGGCTGTTCGCTTTCAGTCGCGAGAAAAGCCGGCGGCGACGCCGCCGGCGTCTTGGCGTGGTTTCGCCGCTGCCGGGCGCTGAAAATACGGACCGGGTTCGGGCGGAAGTGTCATAAACTGCAAGTGATTCCCGTTCGGACCTGTTGGCATTGCGTCTGATGCGTTTCGCCGTCCGCGGTGCGGCCGGATTGGACCGGTCGAAGAAATTCACGGAACGGACGGCGGGCGAGCGGGCGCGGCAGTAGAATCACTCGTCATGCTCGAGTCATTGTTCCGCTTTCTCTTCAAGTACCCGCCGCTGTTCTTCGAGCAGGGCGATTTCGCCTTCGGTCTGTCGCGGCCGATGATGGTCGCGCTCGCCGCGGCCGGGCTGGCCGGCGGCTACGCGCTGTTCAGCTATCGGAGCGTCGCGAAGAACCGCGGCCGCGACCGGGCCATCCTGATTGGCCTCCGTCTGGCCATCCTCGGCGTCATCGTGTTCTGCCTGCTCCGGCCGGCGCTGATCCTGAAGGCGGCCGTGCCGCAGCAGAACTTCCTCGGCGTGCTGGTGGACGACTCACGAAGCCTGCAGATTGCCGACAGCGACGGGCGGCCGCGCAGCGCCTTCGTCAACGACAACCTGGGCGCGGATGGTCCGCTGCTCAACGCCCTGTCGAAGAAGTTCGTCCTCCGTTTCTTCCGCTTTTCTTCGACCGCCGATCGGCTGAAGGCGACCAGCGACCTGAAGTACGAAGGGACGACGACCCGCCTCGGCGGCGCGCTCGACCGCTCGCGTGACGAACTGGCCGGCCTGCCGCTGGCCGGGCTGGTGATGATCAGCGACGGCGCCGACACTTCGGACGCGGCCCTCGACGAATCGATTGCCAGCCTGAAGGCGCGATCGATTCCGGTCTTTACTGTCGGAGTCGGTCAGGAGCGGTTCGCCAAGGATATCCAGGTGACTCGGGTCGAGACGCCGCGCGCGGTGCTCAAGGGCACCTCGCTGGACGTCAACGTCGTCATCACGCAGACCGGCTATGCCGGCGCGACCGTGGCGCTCAACGTCGAAGACGAAGGACGGATCGTCGGCACGCAGGAGGTCACCTTGCCGCCCGACGGCGAATCGTCGACCGTGCGGGTCCGCTTCACGGCCGCGGATGCAGGGCCGCGGAACTTCCGCATCAGCGTGCCCGGGCAGGCCGGCGAACAGGTGACGCAGAACAATGCGCGCACCGCGCTGATCGAGGTGAACGACAAGCGCGAGCAGATCCTCTACTTCGAAGGCGAGCCCCGGCCGGAGCCGAAGTTCATCCTCCGCGCGGTCGAGGACGACAAGAACCTGCAGGTCGTCCTGCTCCAGCGCACCGCCGAGAACAAGTACTACCGGCGCGGCGTCGACAGCGGCGACGTCCTCGAGGCCGGTTTTCCAAAGACGCGCGACGAGCTGTTCGCCTACCGCGCCCTGATCCTCGGCAGCGTCGAGGCGGCCTCGTTCTCGCCCGATCAGCTCCGGATGATCGCCGATTTCGTCAGCAAGCGGGGCGGCGGGCTCCTCATGCTCGGCGGCCGGCGGGCGTTTGCGGAGGGCGGCTGGGCGGGCACGCCCGTCGGCGAAGTGCTGCCGGTGCTGCTCGAGAGCCAGCCGACGCCAAACTACTTCTCCGAATTGTCCGCCCGGCCCACGCCGGCCGGCCGGATCAGCCCGGTCACCCAGATCGGCGCCGACGAAGCGGCCTCGGACAAGCGCTGGCTGGACTTCCCGCCGGTCACCACGGTCAATCCGGTGAATCGCGTCAAGCCCGGCGCCACCATCCTGCTGTCGGCGCTGGACAACCGGAAGCAGGACCAGGTCGTGCTCGCGTTCCAGCGCTACGGCCGCGGCAAGGCGCTGGCCATGCCGATCCAGGACTCCTGGCTGTGGCGGATGAATGCGAAGATCCCGGTCACCGACACGACCTACGCGACGTTCTGGCGGCGCCTCGGCCGCTGGCTGGTCGACGATGTTCCGGACAAAGTCATGCTGACGATGACCCAGGATCGCGTCGATCCGGGACAGCCGATGAAGCTGACCGCCGAGGTCGTCGACGCCCAGTTCGGCGGCGTCAACGATGCCCGCGTGGTGGCGACCATCACCTCGCCGAAAGGCACGACCACCGAAGTTCCGCTCGAATGGACGGTCGAGCACGACGGCGAATACCGATCCAGCGTCGTTCCGGATGAGGAGGGGCTGTACACCATCCGCGTCGCGGCCTCGCGCGATGCCAAGGATCTCGGATCGGACACCGCCTACGTCCGCGCGTCGGCCGCCGACAGCGAGTACTTCGATGCGACGATGCGCGCGCCGCTGCTGAAGCGGATTGCCGAAGAGACCGGCGGCCGCTTCTATACGCCCGCGACCGCCGCGACCCTGCCCGAGGCGATCAGCTACAGCGGACGCGGGGTGACGGTCGTTGAAGAGCGCGACCTGTGGGACATGCCGGCCATTCTGCTCCTGCTGATCGGGTTGACCGGCGGCGAGTGGGCCTACCGCCGCGCGCGGGGCCTGATATGAGATGCGGCATGGACGTGGGGTGGTGCGCCGGCCCGCCGTCGCAGCGCTCACACGGTCCGGCTAAAGCCGGACGCTACCGACGACTTGCGATGTCCATCGGCATCCTGCTGCTGGTGTTCGCCCGCGCCGCTGCCGCCCAGGACACGTTCCTCCTGGTGATCGCCGGCGTCGACGGCGATGCCGAACACGGTGAGCAGTTCCACAAGTGGGCGACGGCGATGGTCGCCGCGGCCAGCACCAAGGGCGGACTTCCCGACGCCAACATCACCTACCTGGGCGACAAGGTCGAGCGCGACCCGGCGCGGATTGGCGGCCGTTCGACAAAGGAGGCGGTGAGCAAGGCCTTCGCCGACCTGGCGGCCCGCGCCCGCCCCAGCGACGAAGTGTTCATCATCCTGTTCGGGCACGGCAGCTACGACGGCCGTCAGGCCGCGTTCAATCTCCCGGGGCCCGATCTGGCGGTGCCCGATTACGCGGCCCTGCTGGCCAAGATCCGCTCGGCGCGGCTGGTGTTCGTCAACACCGCGAGCTCGAGCGGCGAGTTCCTGAAGGGTCTGGCCGGCCCGGGCCGGATGATCGTCACCGCGACCCGGACCGGGGGCGAACGGAACGAGACCCGGTTTCCGGCGTTCTTCGTGGAGGCCTTTTCGGGCGGCGAAGCCGACCGCGACCGCAATGGCCGGATCTCGGTGCAGGAAGCGTTCGAGTATGCGCGGACCAAGGTGCAGCAGACGTTCGAGCGGGAAGGCTACATCCTGAGCGAGCACGCCTCGATCGAGGACGGCGGCGCCGGACTGGCGGGGACGGTCTACCTCGAGTCCGATCGGGCCAAGTCGGCCGAGATCGCGACGGTGTCGAATCCGGAACTGCGGGCGGCGCTGGAAGAAAGGCGCGCGCTCGAGGATCAGATTGCCGGGCTCAGGCTGCGCAAGCCGAGCATGCCGGCCGATCAGTACGATCAGGAGTTCGAGAAGCTGGCGACCGCGCTGGCCCAGAAGACGCGCACGATTCAGCAGCTCGAAGGAAAGAAGCCATGAAGCGGCCCGGGCTCGTGATCGCGATCGCGAGCGGTGTGGCGCTGTTGATCGGGACGGTCAGCTACGCCCAGTTCGGCGGCGGCCAGGACCGGCCGTTGCGGGGCGGCGGCGGGTTCGGCGCCGAGCCGATCATGCCCAACACCCCCTACGACGGCAAGTTCACGTTCGTCCGGATGCGCTACGGCCCGCCGGTGGCCTATGCCTCGCAGCGGGTGATGTGGTCGCACGACTACCCGACCGGCGAACAGCACTTCATGAACATCCTCAATGAGCTGACCTACCTGGCGCCGCACATCGCGGAAACCAACGTCATGTCGTTCGGCGATGCCGATCTGTTCAAGTATCCGGTCGCCTACATCTGCGAGCCGGGGCCGTTCTTCAACCTGACCGACGAAGAGGTCGAAAACTTCCGCGCCTACCTGCTCAAGGGCGGGTTCGCCATCGTCGACGACTTCCGCGCCGCGCACTGGGAGTACTTCGAGCAGCAGATGCGGCGGATTCTGCCCGACGTGCGCTTCTTCGACCTCGACGCGACGCATCCGATCTTCCACGCGTTTTTCGACATCGACGATCTGGCCAGCATCCCGAACTACTACGACCAGCAGTTCGGCTACAACGGCGGCCGGCCGCTGTTCCGCGGTATCTACGAGAACAACGACCCGGCGAAACGGCTGCTGGCGATCATCAACTTCAACACGGATATCTCCGAGTTCTGGGAGTTCTCGGCAACCGGGCTCAAACCGCTCGAGGAATCGAACGAGGCCTACAAGCTCGGCGTCAACTACGTCATCTACGGGATGACGCATTGAAATGCCGATTGCGGGATGCGGAAGGCCGGGTTGAAGGCGAACGAACACAGGCAGAAGGCAAAAATAAAGGCGGAAGGAAAGACTTGAAGTTGGCGGCGGTTTGCACTCTACTTCTCCGGGCGTCTTTGCCTGCCTGGCATTTTGGGATCGGCACGCGGCATTCAGCTCGCAGCGCGTCGCGCCCGTCATTCTTTGAGAGGGTAAATCTGTGGAATCGTTAGGCACCCGCACCGTGGAGTTCGACTCGGCCGACGACATCGCGCTGGCCGACAAGATGAACGCCGGCCGGCGAGAAATCGTGGCGGAGCTCAAGAAGCTGATCGTCGGCCAGGACGACGTGATCTCGCAGGTGCTGCTGACGCTGTTCGTCGGCGGCAACAGCCTGATCGTCGGGGTCCCGGGGCTGGCGAAGACGCTGTTGATCGCGACGCTGGCCAAGGTGGTCGACCTCAAGTTCACGCGGATCCAGTTCACGCCCGACCTGATGCCGTCGGACATCACCGGCACCGACCTGATCCAGGAGGATCCCGCCACCGGCCGCCGCTCGATGGTGTTCGCGCCCGGCCCGATCTTCTCCAACATCGTGCTGGCGGACGAGATCAACCGGACGCCGCCCAAGACGCAGTCGGCGCTGCTCGAGGCGATGCAGGAGCACCGCGTCACCATCCAGGGGCGGACCTACAAGCTCGAGGAGCCGTTCTACGTCTTCGCGACGCAGAACCCGATCGAGCTCGAAGGCACCTACCCGCTGCCCGAGGCCCAGCTCGATCGGTTCATGTTCCACATTGTCATCGAGCACCCGCCGGAGGACGAGGAGTTCGACGTGGTGCGCACCACCACCGCCATCGTCGACCCGCATTTCAACCGGACCGTGACCGGCCCCGACCTGATTTCATTCCAGCGGCTGGTGCGGCGCGTCCCGGTGGCCGAACCGGTGATGCGCTACGCGCTGCACCTGGTACGGATGAGCCGGCCGAAAGCGCCGCAGGCGCCCGATCTGGTCAAGAAATACGCGGCGTTCGGCGCCAGCGTCCGCGCCGCCCAGAACCTGGTGCTCGGCGGCAAGGCCCGCGCGCTGACCAGCGGCCGCTACCACGTCAGCTTCGACGACATCCGCGCCATGGCGCACCCGGTGCTCCGGCACCGCGTCCTGACGAACTTCCGGGCCGAATCCGAAGGGATCACCACCGACACGATCATCGACCAGCTCCTCGAGATGGTGCCGGTGCCGAAGTCGGGGATGTGATGGAGATGGTGGGAATCTGGGGATGGTAGGAAGTGGGGATGGTAGGAAGTAGGGATGTGAGGAAGTAGGGATGTGAGGAAGTAGGGATGTGAGGAACTCCTCACCCTGCACACTTCCTCACCTGCACACTTCCTCACTTCCTCACACCCTCACATCCTCACTTCCTCACATTCGCCAAACAGGGTTCAGAGCATCTTTATGGCCAGACTCGCGGAAGGCAGCGCCATCCCCGGCGCGCGGTTCGTCGACCCGAACGTCCTGGCGCGGATCGGCAAGCTCGACCTGCTGGCGCGGACGGTGGTCGACGGTTTCATCAACGGCCTGCACCGGGCGCCCTATTTCGGCGCCTCGATCGATTTCGCCGAGCATCGCGGCTACGTCGCTGGCGACGACATCCGCCGCGTCGACTGGCGCCTCTACGCCCGGACCGACAAGTACTTCGTCAAGCAGTACGAGGCCGACACCAACACCAACTTCTCGGTGCTGCTCGACGTCTCAAAGTCGATGGGCTTCACCAGCGGCGGCGTCTCGAAGCTCGAGTATTCGTGCTTCCTCGCCGCCTGTCTCGCCTACATGGCGCACCGGCAGCGCGACCGCGTCGGCCTGATCACCTTCGACGACGACATCGTCAACTACATCCCGGTGTCGGCCAAGCATTTCAACGTCGTCCTGCACACCCTCGATCAGGCGAGGCCGGAGCGGGCCGGCAATCTGATTACGCCGATCACCAAGATGGCCGAGCACTTCAAGCGGCGCAGCGTGCTGGCGCTGATCTCGGACTTCTACGAGGAACCCGACGTGATCCTCGAGGCGATCAAGCCGCTGCGGTTCCTCGGCAACGACCTGATGGTGTTCCACGTCCTCGACCCGGCGGAGATCGAGTTCAACTACGACGACGCGTCGAGCTTCGAGGACCTCGAGAGTGGCGAGCAGATTCCGGTGGTGCCCGAGGCGCTGAGCCAACAGTATCGCGCGCTGATGCAGGAACACATCACCGCCCTGTCGACGAAATTTTCCGAGCACCGGATCGACTACACGATGCTGAACACGTCGAAGCCGCTCGACCACGCGCTGTTCAGCTATCTGTCGATGCGCGAGAAGATGATGCGGGTGAGATAGCCCGAACCAGAATCGCCGATTGCGGATTGGCGATTGCCGATTTATTGACATGAATTTCCTGACCCCGTGGTTCCTGATCGGCGTGAGCGCGCTGGCGATCCCGGTGCTGATCCATCTGATCCAGCGCGAGCGCAAGCGCGTTGTCGCGTTCCCGTCGCTGATGTTCCTGCGCCGCATCCCGTACCAGTCGGTGCGCCGCCGCAGCATCCGGCACTGGCTGCTGCTGCTGCTGCGGGCGGCGGCGATCCTGCTGATCGTGGCGGCGTTCGCCCGGCCGTTCATTCCGCAGGGCGCCCTGGCGGTCGCCGCCTCGGACGGCGCGCGCGAGGTCGTCGTGCTGCTCGATCAGTCGGCCAGCATGGGGTATGGCGATCATTTCCAGCGCGCCCGCGCGGCGGCGCGCCAGGCAGTCGACGGGCTGGCCGGCGAGGACAAGGCGACGCTGGTGCTGTTCGCCAAGAACGCGGAAGAGAATGTCCGCGCCACCACCGACCGGCCGCGGCTCGGCCAGGCGATCGACGCCGCCAAAGTCACCTCGGGATCGACCCGCTACGGCCCGGCGCTCAAGCTGGCGCAGAGCATCCTGAGCGCGTCGTCGCTCAAGCGCAAGGAGGTCGTGCTGGTCAGCGACCTGCAGAAGACCGGGTGGAGCGGGTCCGAAGAGATCAGGTTTCCGGAGGGCACCGTCTTCACGCCGATCTCGGTCGCCAGCCAGGACACGTTGAACGTCTCGATTCCGTCGCTCGCCTTCGCCCGCGCCAGCTTCTCGGGCCAGGAGCGCATCACGGTGACGGCAGGCCTGCTCAACCGCGGCAACGCCGCGGTCAACGGCCTGACGACCGTGCTCGAGGTCGACGGCCAGCAGATCGAGTCCAAGCCGGTGAGTATCGCGGCCAACAGCTCGGCCTCGGTGTCGTTCGCGGCGTTCACGCTGTCCGAGGCCTACCTCCGGGGCACGGTGCGCGCCGGGACCGACCTGCTGCCGCAGGACAACGTGTTCCATTTCGTGCTGACGCCGAGCCGGCCGGTGTCGGTGCTGGTGGTGGCGCCGCGGGACGACAGCGGTCAGCGGAACGACCCGACCCTCTACCTGTCGAAGGCGCTGTCGATCGGCACCACCCCGGCGTTCCAGACCGAAATCGTGTCGGCGGCGCGGATGACGCCGGCCAACCTGGACAAGCGCGCCGTGGTCATCCTGGACGACACGCCGTTTCCGCCGGCAGCGGCCGGCGGGGCGCTGAAGCGATTCGTCGAGCAGGGCGGCGGCCTTCTGGTCGTGCTCGGCGAGCACTCGTCGTGGCCGCAGAACGACGCCGCGCTGCTGCCCGGTACCCTCGGCGGGATCGTCGATCGTCCCGATGGCCGCGGCGGCGCGATCGGCTTTCTCGACCGCAGCCATCCGGTGTTCGAGGTGTTCAAGGCGCCGCGCAGCGGCGATTTCTCGAGCACCCGCGTCTTCCGGTATCGCGCCATGACCGCGCCGGCCGACGGCCGCGTGCTGGCGCGGTTCGACGATGGGGCATTGGCGGCGACCGAGCAGCGGGTCGGCCTCGGCCGCGTCATCGCGTGGAACACCACCCTCGACGACTCGTGGAGCGACCTGGCGAAGAAGCCGGTCTTCCTCCCGCTCGTCCACCAGCTGACGCGCTATCTCGCCCGCTACGAGGAGCCGGCGGCGTGGCGGATCGTCGGACAGGCGCTGGACCTGACCAGCGGATCGCTGCTGGCGGGAGTCCGCCGCGACCGCGTCGCGCTGACGCCGTCGGGCCGCCGCCTGACGCTGTCGACGGGCAGCGGCCCGGAGTTCCTGGAACTGGATGAACAGGGGTTCTACGAACTGCGCAGCACCGGAGCGGCCGAAACGCGGCCGCCGGCGGTCGCCGTCGACGTCGATCCGCCCGAATCCGACCTGTCGTCCATGGATCCGGCTGAATTCACCGCCGCCCTGACGGGGCGGGCCGCCCCCGAGGCAGCGACCGCGGCAGCGGCAGAACCGGCGACGCCGCAGGACCTCGAGCGGCGGCAGGCCATCTGGTGGTACCTCCTGTTTGGCGGCATTCTGCTCCTGGCGACTGAAACAATCCTCTCGAATCGGATCTCGCGGGTGTAAATTAGTCATGGGTCCTTCGGCCCTGGCCGTTGGATCCTCGCGACATACTGACCAGGTACCGGGCACAGGCACCAGGCCCCCTGAGGAGCACACAAAATGGGCGGACACCGTGCGGAGCTGGTCGACGTCATCCGGAAGATCAGGAATCGCTGGCGGCTGAAGCTGGCGCTTCAAGGCGTGGTGATCGTCGTCGCCGGCAGCGTTCTCGCGCTGCTGCTGTCGGCCTCGGGTCTGGAAGCGCTCAGGTTCAGCGCCGCCGCGATCGTCGCGTTCCGCGTGATCATCGCGGTCGTGTTCGCCACCCTGGCGGCACTCTGGCTGTGGCGCCCGCTCAAACGGCAGGTGAGCGATGTCCAGGTCGCGCTGTATCTCGAGGAGCGCGACCCGAGCCTGCAGGCCTCCCTCCTCAGCGCGGTCGAGGCCAGCAATGCGGAGGCCGCCGGCGACCAGACACATTCGCACGCCCTGGTCGACCGCCTGGTCGAACAGGCGATCGAGAAGTGCCACGAAGTCGAGTATCACCGGACCATCGAGCGCAAGCGCGTCCGCCAGCACCTGGCGACCCTGACCGCCGTGACGGTCGCGGCCGTCCTGCTGGTGATCTACGGGCCGGCGTTCCTGCGCAATGGCCTCTCCGCGCTGCTGGTCGTCTACCGCAGCATCGAGGCGGCCACTCCCTACCGGATTGAGGTCACGCCCGGCTCGACCACCGTGCCGCGCGGGTCGGATCAACAGATCAAGGCCACGCTGTCGGGCTTCAAGTCGGCCGACGCCGAACTGCAGATGCGCAGCGGATCGGCCGGTCCGTGGGAACGGGTGCCGCTGGTGCCCACCGCCAACCCGCTGGTCTTCGAGGGCATCCTGTTCCACCTCGAGAAGCCGATCGACTACAAGGTGATTTCCAACGGCGTCGAGTCCAAGCTGTTCACGATGACGCTGGTCGACCTGCCGACCGTCTCGAAGATGGAGCTCGAGTACCGCTACCCGGCCTACACCGGCCTGCCACCGCAGAAGATCGAGAACGGCGGCGACGTCGCGGCCCTGCGCGGGACCGAGGTCTTCCTCCACATCACGCCGTCGATGGCGACGCCGACCGGGAAGATTCTGGTGAACGAGTCGGAAGCGCGGCCGCTGACACTCCAGGCCGACGGGTCGCTTACCGGCAGCTTCACGATCGACAAGCAGGGGTTCTACCGCATCGAGCTGGAAGGACCGCACGGCGAGCACGTCACGGCATCGCCGCAGTACACGATCGACGTCACCGCCGATCGGGCGCCGACCGTCTCGTTCCTCAAGCCGGGACGCGACACCATGGCGACCGCGGTCGAAGAGCTGTTCGTCGAGGCAAAGGCCGCGGACGACTTCGGCGTCAAGCAGCTCGAGCTCGTCTATGCCGTCAACGGCGGCAAGGAAAAGACGGTCAAGCTGTTTGGCGGCGCCAAGCCGCTGACCGAGGTATCGGCCGGGCATACCATCTACCTCGAAGAGCTCGGGCTGGTGCCGGGCGATTCGGTGTCCTACTATGCGCGGGCCGCCGACACCGATTCGGTGCAGACCGGCAAGTCGGTGTCGAGCGACATCTACTTCGTCCAGATCCGGCCCTACCGCAAGGACTTCAAGCCGGCCCAGTCGCAGGCCCAGGGCGGCGGCGGGGGCGGCGGCGGCGGCAACGACGTCGGCCAGCTCTCGCAGCAGCAGAAGGAGATCGTCGCCGCGACGTTCAACGTCATCCGCGACAAGGCGAAGATCTCGGCCGAGAAGTACCGCGAGAACGTGGTGTTCCTCACCCTGTCGCAGGGCAAGCTCAAGACCCAGGTCGAAGAGCTGATCGAGAAGATGAGGAGCCGTCAGGTCGATCAGGACGAGCGGTTCAAGAAGATCTCTGATCTGCTGTCCAAGGCGTCGCCGGAAATGGGCACGGCGGAAGCGACGCTGCGCAAGCAGGATCCGAAGACCGCGATGACGCCCGAGCAGACGGCGCTCAAGTATCTCCAGGCCGCCGAGCAGGAATACGAGATGCAGCTCGCCCAGCAGCAGGGCGGCGGCGGCGGTGGCGGCGGCGGGCAGCAGCAGGCCAACGACCTCGCGGACCTGTTCGAGCTCGAGCTCGACAAGCTGGCCAACCAATACGAGATGCAGAAGCGGGCCGGCGAGCAGCAGGGCCAGCAGAAGATGGAAGAGCTCGCCGACAAGCTGAAGGAGCTCGCCCAGCGCCAGCAGCAGGAGGCCGAGCGGCAGCGCCGCATGGCGGCAGGCGGGCAGACCTCGTCCGGCGGCGGAGCCAGTCAGAGGCAGCTCGCGGACGAAGCGGAAGAAGCCGCCCGGCGCCTGGAGCAGCTCTCACGCGACATGCCGAAGCAGGACGTGCAGGATCTGGCGCGCCAGCTCCAGTCGGCCGCCGACGCCATGCGCCGGGCCGCCGCCAACGGATCTCGCGACGGCGGCGCCCAGGCCCAGCAGGCACTCGACAAACTGCGCCAGGCGGCCGACCAGCTGACCAAGGGTCAGACCAACCGGACCAAGGAGAACATCCAGGACGCGCAGCGTCAGGCCGAAGCGCTGGCCAGCGAGCAGAAAGAGGTCGAGTCGCAGGTCAAACAGCTCGATCAGGCCGGTTCGGGCCGTGCGGCGGGCCAGAAGCTGACCGAACAGAAGGTCGCGATGGGCGAAAAGGTCGCCGGTCTCGAGAAACAGCTCCAGCAGCTGGCCGACGAGACCCGCCGCAACGAGCGCGACGCTTCACGCAAGCTTTCTGAAGCCGGCGACGTCATCCGGAGCAAGCAGCTGAAGGAGCTGATCGACTACACGAAGCGCGCGATTCAGGCGCAGCGGCCGGAATACGCCCAGCAGGCGGAGCCGGTCATCAGCTCCAATCTCGACGCGCTGGCCAAGAAGATCGGCGAGGCCGCCGGCGCGCTCGGCGCCGAACAGAAGCAGGCCAGTCTCGACACCGCGCTCGAACGGACGCGCGACCTGGTTCGCAGCATGGAGTCGGCGGATCAACGGCTGAAATCTCAACAGGGTCAGCAGGGCCAACAGGGTCAGCAAGGCCAGCAGGGTCAGCAAGGTCAGCAGGGCCAGCAGGGTCAGCAAGGCCAGCAGGGTCAGCAAGGCCAGCAGGGTCAGCAAGGCCAGCAGGGTCAGC
>JBDTRR010000086.1:0-19861 GCA_039931615.1 Acidobacteriota bacterium | reverse complement strand
GACCTGGTATTCGGTGCCCTGGTAGGTCTCCTTCGCCGTGATCGCCGCCGGATCGGCCCGCAGCGTCGCCGGGAAATTCTCGACGTCCCGCAGCGTCTCGCGGTCACCGTCGACCGGCTGCTTGCTGACGCGCGGCACGTAGACGGTCGCGGCGTTGTTCAGGCTGAGCAGGATCGGCCCGAGCGCCACCGCCGAGGCCAGCGCGCCGACGATGATGGCGATCTGCTGAGACCGCGGTGTCGCACCGACCAGAAAGCCGGTCTTCAGATCCTGCGACGTCGTGCCGCCGTTCGAGGAGGCGATGCAGACGATGGCGCCGACCGACAGTGCGGTCACGTAATAGGCGGGACCGGTCCAGCCGACGACCAGGAAGACCAGGCAGGTAACGAGCAGCGTCGCCACCGTCATGCCGGAAATCGGGTTCGAGGAGGATCCGATCTCGCCGGTGAGCCGCGACGAGACGGTGACGAACAGGAACCCGAGCACGACGATCAGCGCCGCGCCCACCGCATTCATGTGCAGCGCCGGGGCGAGCATGATCGCCACGATCAGCGCCAGGCTGCCGAACACCACCACCTTCATCGACAGGTCGCGCTCGGTGCGCAGCCGCGAGGTGTGCGCGGCGGCCCCGCCGCGGAAGTCCTTCAACCCTTCGAGCAGGCTGCTCCAGATCGTCGGCAGCGATCGCAGCAGGCTGATGATTCCGCCTGCGGCCACGGCGCCGGCGCCGATATAGAGGACGTAGGCGCCGCGGATATCGTCCGGGCCCATCTCGCCGATCGGCACCGTCCCCGGCGCCAGCGCGGTGGGCAGGCCGGACCCGAAGAACTTGATCGCCGGAATCAACACCAGATACGCCAGCACCCCGCCGGCGCACATCGTCGAGGCAATGCGCGGGCCGATGATGTAGCCGACCCCGAGCAGCTCCGGCGAGATCTCCGCCGCGACCGATCCGGCCGCGAACGGCGCGCCGAACACCTTCTGCGGTACGTCCTTCCAGCCCCTGAACGCGACGTTGAGCGCCTTGTAGGCGAGCCCGACCCCGAAGCCGGTGAAGATCGTCGTCGCACTGGTCGTCGCGCCGCCGAGCGCCGCATGCTCGCGTTTGGCCGAGTCCGACGACGCCTCCCGCGACTCCGCCGAAGCGCCGGCCTTGAGGACCTCGGCGCAGGCGGTGCCCTCGGGATACTTCAGGATGCCGTGCTGCTGGACGATCAGGGCCCGGCGCAGCGGAATCATCATCAGGATGCCGAGCAGGCCGCCCAGCACCGCGACCAGCGCGACGCGCGTGATCTCCAGGTCGAAGCCGAGGATCATGATCGCCGGCATGGTGACGCCGAGGCCGAACGCGATCGACTCGCCGGCCGATCCGGCGGTCTGGACGATGTTGTTCTCCAGGATGGTGGCATCGCGCCGCCCGAACTTGGAGAGCAGACGGAACAGCGTGATCGAGATGACGGCGACGGGAATCGACGCGCTGACCGTGAGGCCGACCTTCAGCACCAGGTACAACGACGACGCCCCGAAGACCGCGCCCAGCAGCGTGCCGACGATCAACGGCAGCGCGGTCAGCTCGGGCAGGTGGGCGCCAGGCGGAATATACGGCTCGAAGCCAGGGGCCGCGACCGGCTCAGGCGCGATGCGGACGGCGGCAATCTTGGCTGCGGACATCGAGACACTCCTTGTTCCGGCGAACTCAGGAATTGTGTCACGCCTTGGCCGGATCGTGGCTACCGGCTGGTCGGCCCGGGTCCGGCTGAAGCCGGACCCACGTACGCGGACGCGACATCGCCGAAGGGACAGCTGAGCACGGACACCTCCGTCACGGCCCGGCCGATCAGGCGATCCGGGCGCGCGACACACGCAGCACGCCTTCTGTTGGACACCGCCAATCGCCATTCGGATCGGAGAGATGAATGGCGATCCGGGGTGTCTAACGTTTCGTCATCCCGTGATGCAGGGGACGGTCTTCAGACCGTCCCGTAGGAGCCGACGCGATTTTTACAGGAGGACAGCCGTGCAGGACAACATGTTCCGCGACGTCGTCGATCCGTCGATCAGCGTTGGCGGCCGCCGCGGCTATACGGTACCGTTCTCGATCGCCATCCACACGCTCATCGTCATCGCCGTCATCGCCTTCCCACTCGTGATCGCGAACGGCGACAAGTGGCCGACGCCGCCCACGCTGCTGGCGTTCGTCGGCGCGCCGCCGCCACCGCCGCCGGCTCCGGCACCGCCGCGAGCGCCAGCGGAACGGTCAGGGCCCGCCGCGAGCCCGGACGCCGCTCCCGTCGAGGAACCGCACCAGCTCACCGACGAGACTCCACATCAGTCCAACCGGGCATCCTTGCTGGCCGTCGAAGGGAATGGCCCGGGCGAGAGCATCGCCGGTGTCGGCGAGCCGGCGGCGCCGGCGCCACCGCCAGAGGCGCCACCACCCGTCGCCACGCGTGAGCCGATTCGAGTCGGAGGGGGTATCAAACCACCGGTGAAAACCAGGGAAGTATCGCCGGTCTATCCGCCGCTGGCGCAGACCGCGCGCGTTCAAGGCGTGGTGATTATCGAAGCGGTCATCAGCCCGGCGGGAAAGGTGCTGGACGCGCGGATTCTTCGCTCGATTCCGATGCTCGACGCCGCGGCGCTCGACGCGGTGCGGCAATGGGAGTACACGCCCACACTGCTGAACGACGTCCCGGTTCCGGTGATCATGACCGTCACAGTCAGCTTCCAGTTACGGTGAGCGATTTTCCTGAGGCCCCCGACTGCGGTTTGCCTGACCAGGTTGCCCGACTAGGGTTTGCCCGACTAGGGTTTGCCCGGCTGGGGTTTGCCTGACTCTCGTTTTCCTGACTCTCGTTTTCCTGACTGGGGTTTAAACGTCTCCGCCGATCCGCGGGCGGTGAAGTCGATCTGACGACCGGCCACCGTGCCCTTCACGTGGTAGCGGCCGCCGATCTGGAAGAAATTCAATGGCTGACCATCCGCGACACCGGTCAGCGCCATCGGCGAGCGGACCGTTTCATCAACGCCCAGCTCCAGTTGCAAATCGAGATCCTTGCCGCTGGCGCGGACGTGGACGCGATCGGTCACCGCGTCGTCGATCGTGACATTTGTCGAGAAGCCGAGCGGACCGGAGGGACCGAGCAGGACCAGAAATCCCGGGACGCGAGCCGGATCGGCGACATCGGCGGGGGGAAAGACGCGGCCGTAGACGACCGACAGATCGTCGTGCCCAACCTGTCCCCACTGCCAGCTGACGCCTTCCCAGAAGCCCCAGTTGTGGTCGTGATAGCCGGACGCGTCAAGGGTCAGCCGCTCGGTGCCGACCTGCAGCGTTCCGCGCAGCGCGCCAGACAACACCGGCACGACGTAGCCGGTGACCCAGCCGCCGGCCCCGCCAACCGACGCCGGCGGCATCGACCGTCCCGGCGGCGCCTCCAGCTCGAGATCGGCAGCGAGACCAGGCAGCGCCAGCGTGATTCGGTAGGTCAGACCGTCGAGCCGGACCCGGTTGCCGGCGATCTCGAGATCGGGCGCCAGCGCGAGCACGAGCGCTTCGTCGACGTCGGCCCGGGCCGAGTAGTTCGTCGATCGGCCGTCGCGTTCGAGCTGCAGCCGGACCCCCGCGGTCCGCATCCCCTTCGTCCCGGCCGGCGGGCCGACCAGAAACGTCAGGTAGATCCGCAGCCGGCCATCGCGCGAGCGGCCGTTGAAGTACAGCCACTCGGCCCACGAATTGACGCGGGCGCGGACGTCCGGCACGGCGTGAAAGCGATCCATCGCGCGCAGCACCTCGCCGCGATCGGGATGCCGCCACCGCTCGTCGCCCGGCGCGTCGACCCAGGCGTCGGCGCCGGCGACCTCGCCGTCCAACGATTTCTCGAGGCTGGGAATGCCGCCGGTTGCCGCGACGGTCACCGGTCCGCCGGGCGTCATCAGGAAGAGCCGGGCGCTCCGGGACGGCGACGCCGTCTTCAGGTGCGGCGCCACATCGGGCGCCGCGAAGACGCTCGAGATCAGGAACCGGGCGCTCGTCACCGATCCGAACGGCCCGGCGACGACCAGGTCGCCGCCGCCGCGCAGCGCCGGGGCGTGCGCCTGTTCGAGAATGACCTGGCCGACCCCGAGCAGCGTCGCCATCACCCCGATCCCGAAGCCGAAGCCGGCGGCCAGCACCGCCGCGCGGATCGGCCGCGTCATCAGCGACCGCCAGGCCACCCTGATCATCATGCGATCACCAGCTCCACGGCGCCGCGCTTCATCGTCAAATGCCGGCGGGCGCGTCGCGCCAGCAGCGGATTGTGGGTCACGACGACAATCGCCGTGCCGTCGGCGTGCACGCGATCGAAGAGATCGGCAATCTGCTCGCCGGTATCCTCATCGAGCTCGCCGGTCGGCTCGTCGGCCAGCAGCAGCGCCGGCCGGTTGGCCAGCGCGCGGGCAATCGCCACCCGCTGCATCTCGCCGCCGGACAGCTGCGCCGGCCGGTGGTGCGCCCGGTCGCCGAGGCCGACATAGTCGAGCAGTTCGCGCGTGCGCTGGCGCCGCTCGCCCGGGCCGATCCCGATTTCGGCCTGCGGCAGTTCGACGTTCTCCCACGCGTCCAGCATCGGCAGCAGGAAGAACCGCTGGAAGACGAACCCGATCCGCGTCAGACGGATGCGGCTGCGCTCCGCTTCGGTCAGCCGCGCGACATCGCGCCCTTCGAACAGCAGCGATCCGCTGGTCGGAGCGTCGACGCACCCGAGCAGGTGCAGCAGCGTCGACTTGCCGCAGCCCGACGGCCCGGTGATCGCGACGTAATCGCCGCCGCCAATCTCGATCGACACATCGCGCAGCGCCGTCACCGGACCGGACCGCATCGGGAAGCTCCGGGTCAGGCCGCGCCCCTCGACGATCGGCGTCACGAGACGGTCTCGAGACGGAGGGTCGCGGCGATCGGCAGCCGGGTCGCGATCCACACCGGATAGACCGCCGCCGCCAGCCCGGCCGCCGCCAGCAGCGCCAGATGCAGCGCCGCCGTGCGCGGCGCAAAAACAAAAAAGTGGACGCGCTCGGGAATACCAGGCATCTCACGGAGGATGCGATCGAGGATCATCGCCAGCGCCCAGCCGAGCGGCAGCGAGCTGACGGCACCGACCCCGACCAGCAGCGCCGATTCCCACACCAGCATGGCGGCGATCCGCCGGCGCGGCAGTCCGAGCGCCCGCAGCGCCGCCACCTGGCCGAGCTTCTGGTTGACGGAGACGGTGAGCAGCGTGGCGATCAGCAGGAACGCGAAGGCGAGCGTGATCGACGACAGCACGACCGAGATCTGGCGAAAATAAGCAAAGCCGTTGTCGCCGATTCGCGAGACCAGCTGCGCATTCGAAAAAGCGCGGACGTCCGGCCGCAGGCGCTGGATCGCCGCGGCGGCCGCGTCGGGCCCGAATTCCGCCCGCGCCGCCACGATCACCAGATCCGCATCGTCGCCGGATGACCCGCCGCTCGCGCGATCGAATCCCGCCCGTGTGGTGACCGCAACCAGACTGGTGGAGCTCTCGAACGGAAACACCGCGACGCCGGACACACGAAACGCCGCCGCGGGCAGCGCCGACGGTCCCTGGCGCCCGGCGCGCAGCAGCAGGGTGGCGCCGGGAGAAAGGGACAGCTTCGCGGCGAGCTGACGATTGACGACGATCGGCGGGGCCTGACCGTCGGATCGATCAGCGAGGTCCTCCCCGGACACCAGCCGCCAGGTCTGCCGCTCCGCCCCCGGCGAGACGTTGAGCAGCGTCACGTCACCGGGTCCTGGCTCGGCGCCGGCCAGCTCGGCCTGCTCGCGGCGGACGATCGCCACCTCGCGCACTTCGGGCAGACCGGCGATGGCGTCGGCCAGCTCGGTGGCGCGGCGCATCGGCACGGTGAAGAGCCCGCTGTCGGTCGCCGACACCCGGACATCGTAGCCGGCGCTATCCAGGAGATCACGGAACGACGCCAGCAGTCCGGACGACAGGAGCAGCATGTCGAACAGCAGCGCGCCGATCACTGCCACGCCGGCAACCGCCAGGGCGGCGCGCGCCGGCTCGGCCGTCATCGTCCGCCAGGCGAGGGCGCGAGCGGTCATCGGCGGATCAGCGACACGACGTCGCGGCGCAGCAGCGTCCACGAAGCGGCGAGGCCGGCGACGACGCCAAGCGGAACCGCGAAGGCGACCGCCTTCCAGGCAATCGCTCCGGTCACGCGTACGAACAGCAGCGGCGTGTCGTAGCGCCACTGAAAGAAGCGGTTGACCAGCCCTTCGGTCGACCAGGCGACGACGACGCCGAAGAGCGCGCCGGCGGTCGCGATCAGCAGCCCCTCCAGCAGGACCTCGGCCAGAATCGATCGCGGAGGAATACCGATCAGGCGAAGGATCCCGATGATCTCGCGGCGCTCCTCAGCCCGCATGATCATCAGCGCGAGCAGGAACGCCGTGCTCCCGGTCACGGTGACGATGGCAATGGCCCAGTGGAAGCGATCGAGGACGGCGAACGGATCGTCACCGGCGGTCGAGGCGGTCGAGGTGACGATAAGGCCGGGGACTCGCGAGGAAATCAGGGTGGCCACACGGTCGGCGTCCTTCCGATCGACCAGCGACAGGTTGAAGGCGTCCACTGATTCATTCGACAGCGGGTCCCGCGGGTCGGCCGTGAGCGCGATCAGATCGGGAAGATGGAGACGCGCCTCGTGCCGCTTCTGCGTGAACCGCTTCGGATCGGGAGTGGGTTCATACACGCCGGCCAGACGGAATTTCGCCGCCCGGCCGCCGCGCGGGTCCGCCGCCAGCGTCACGACATCGCCGGTGCGGAGGTGATGCTCCGCCGCGAGCTGGCGGGACAGCATGATCCCGGGCAGCCGCGCTGGATCAGCGGCCGGCGGGCCCGGCACGTCGGCTGGAACGGCGGCGCCCGGCGTCAGCCGATCTTGCGCCCGCACGACAGCGGCGGCGAACGCCGCTGCCATCGCCGCCATGAAGCAACCAATCCAGACAATGGAGATGAGGCGTGCGGCAGGACGCACAGCAGGCAGCCGTCCGGCCTGGTCAGGACCTGGCCACGGTGGCGGCGAACTCCTTCTTCAACAGACCGTACTCGAGGCTGTCGACCAGCGCCTGCAGACTGGCTTCGATGATGTTCTCGTTGACACCGATCGTCGTCCAGCTGGCGGTGCCATCGCTCGACTCGATCAGGACCCGCGTCCGCGCCGCGGTGCCGACCGAGGAATCGACGATCCGGACCTTGTAATCTGTCAGGCGGACCGTCTGGAGATCGGGGTAGAACCTGATCAGCGCCGATCGCAGCGCGCCGTCGAGCGCGTTGACCGGACCCTCGCCGTCGGCGACGGTGTGGGCGTGTGCATTGCCAACCCGGACCTTGACGGTCGCTTCGCAGATGATCGCCTTGCCCTCTGATCGCATCGACACGTGGTAGGCGTCGATCCGGAATGGCGTCGGCTCCTCTTTGAGCGCCCGCCGGATCAGCAGGGCGAGTGAACCGTCGGCCGCCTCGAACTCGTAGCCTTCATGTTCGAGCGCCTTGACGCGCGCCAGCATGGCGCTGAGCTCGGGCGTGTCCTTGGCGACGTCGAACCCGAGCTCTTTCGCCTTCATGATGATGTTGCTGCGCCCGGCCAGCTCGCTGATCAGCACCTGCCGGCTGTTGCCGACCAGCGCCGGATCGATGTGCTCGTAGCTGCGCAGCAGCTTCTGGACGGCGTTGACGTGGGTCCCGCCCTTGTGTGAGAACGCGGCCGCGCCGACCCAGGGCAGGCGCGGATTGGGCCGGACGTTGGCCACCTCGTCGACGAACTGCGACAGCTCCTTGAGCAGCGGAATCGACTCGGCCGGCACCGAGCTCATCTTCAGCTTGATCGCCAGGTTCGGGATCAGCGTGGTGAGATTGCAGTTGCCGGTCCGCTCGCCGAACCCGTTGATGGTGCCCTGCACCTGGCTCGCTCCGGCGTCGATGGCGGCCAGCGCATTGGCGACGCCGAGGCCGATGTCGTCGTGGGTGTGGATGCCGATCCGCCCGCCGAGCCGGGCCCTGGCCGCCCGCGTGATCCCGGCGATCTCAGCCGGCACCGATCCGCCGTTGGTGTCGCACAGGACAACGATATCCGCGCCGCCCCGTTCGGCGGCCTGCCAGGAGGCGAGCGCGTACTCGGCGTCGTCCTTGTAGCCATCGAAGGCATGCTCGGCGTCGTAGACGACGACACGGCCCTGCTGGGTCAGGAAACGAACCGTCTCCTCGATCATCGCCAGGTTTTCTTCCGGCGTCGTCTGCAGCACCTCGCGGACGTGCAGCAGCCAGGTCTTGCCGAAAATCGTCACGACGGGCGTGTTGGCGTCGACCAGCAGCCGGACCTGATCATCGTGATCGGCACGGATGTCCTTGCGCCGCGTCGAGCCGAACGCCGCCAGCCTGGCGTGGGTGAACCGGCGGTGCTTGGCCGCCTCGAAGAACTCGATGTCTTTCGGGTTCGAGCCCGGCCAGCCGCCCTCGATGTAGTGCACGCCGAATTGATCGAGACGCTCGGCGATCTTGAGCTTGTCGGCGACGGAAAACGACACACCATGGCCCTGACTGCCATCGCGGAGCGTGGTGTCGTAGATTTCGATATCGGGAGCCATCCTTGGCGATGATAGCTCAGATGGTCAGGGAACAGGCCCGGCCGGACGGGCACGGCGGGACGGTCCGGCACCCCGACCGGGATGCCAGACGTGAACGTGTCCGTGTGCCGGAGCGATCGATTACAGCGTGATGGTCAGCACGTTATTGGCAAACCGGGTCGTGAACTGGGTGAGCGCCCGCGTCGCGGGGCCCTGAACGACGGCGCCGCTCGTGCTGTATTGCGAACCGTGGCACGGGCAGACGTAGCGGGGGCTGTCGAAGCCGGTCACCGTGCACTGTTCGTGCGTGCAGACGGCGGTCAAGGCGGTGAATGCGTCCGCCCCGGTACGGGAGACGAGAAAGTTCCCGGCCGTCGACTGAACCAGGGCGGCACTGCCATTCGAGGCGAGCGGCGACGCCGTGTCGACGGTGAGGGTCACCGTGTTGCTGACGACGCTGCCGAGGATGGTCGCCAGCGCCGGCGCGGCGCCCGACGGACTGGTCGGGCTGCTGCCGCAACCCTGCAGCGCGGTGCCGACGGTTATCAATGACACGGCGCGGCAGGCCTGCACGCAGAAATCCCGTCGTGTCTGTGGAACTGTGATCAGGTCGTCGGTGCGATCCAAAGGACCTCCTGTTGTCCTGCTGGGGGAAACGTGGCGTGCATCCGGTTTCAGCAACGCACGTGCCACGAGCCGCTGGCGCGCCGGCATCGAGAGGATCGCGCGCCGTGACTGGCGGCTGTCCGGAAGAGCGACGCGGCGTCCGGGCCAGAGGACAGAACAGAATTTCCCGAAGCGTGCGTGGTTTCGCGGTTCGAAAACGATCGACGGGCGGGAACGCGTGTCGGCGCGGGCAGATCGGCGGGGTCTTCCTGGAGGGGATGGGGTGTGCGGCCGAAGTCGCCGCCGGGACCGGCCGCCTCTCCGCAAGAGGCCCGCCTTGCGGGCGGGCCTCGCGGTCGAAAGAGCCTTACCGCTTCTTCTTCGGCTTCTTCTGCTCTTTCTTCATCGCTGTACCTTTGGACATCGCTACCTCCATCACGACCCTGCGCACGCAGCAGGGTGCATCTTGATGATAATCGCGAACAACGAAACTGTGTGCGGCCGTTTCGTGCTTTCGTGTCGCCGTGGTCGTCAGCGGCTCTTCAACAGCGCGGCCGCCGCCGGGTACTCCTTCTTGGCGTTGGCGAAGAAGACGCCCTCGGCCAGCATCAGCGGCGTCCAGCCCAGCCTGGTTCTGGCGTCGACGCGGGCGCCGCGCTCGATCAGGTATTTCACGATCGACGGCTGCCCTGAGACCACCGCCCCGTGGAGCGCGGTGCTGCCGCTCCATCGGGGATCGCCGAGCACCTTGCCCGACAGCTGATCCATGTTCAGCGGGTAGTACAGCAGCGTGTATTGCGGATCGCCGATCATCGGGTAGTCGCCGAAATCCGCCTGCGCGTTGAGGTCGTTCCCCAGTGCGAGCGCCAGCTTGACGGCGTCCAGACGCTCCGCTTCGGAGCAGCCGGTGAACGGCCCGGGCGCCTCGCCTTCCCAGTAGTCGAGCCCCGCCGCCACCATCAGGGGCGTGACACCAAGAGCGTTGGGGGTCTTCGGATCGGCGCCGTGGTCCGCCAGCAGACGCATGTAGGGCGCATCGCCGTTGTGCGCGGCGACATAGAACGGCGTCGCGCCGACGTAGGTCAGGTAGTGCCGTCCCAGCTGGATCAGCGGCGGGTTCTTCATCGTCCCGCCTTCCTTGTCGAACTTCTTCTCCTCCCACTTGATCCGGAGGTTGGGATTGGCGCCGTGATCGAGCAGCTTCTTCGCCAGCTCGAACGCCGTGACATCGCCGGTCGCGACCGGCGGACCGTGCGGGGTGTTGCCGACGCCGGCGGCGCCGTCCGCGCCCGGCTTGCGCAGCCAGGCCAGGGTGTGCAGCGCCGATCCCCGTTCGTCGGGCAGATTCGGATCGGCGCCATGGTCGATCAGCGCGGACGCCAGCCCGAAATAGGCATTGACGACGGCCATGTTCAGCGCGCTCGTGCCGTCGGGCGCGACGTCGTTGACGTCGGCGCCGGCCTTCAGGAGGACCCGGGCCGCTTCGAGGCGGTCGCCGCGGACGGCGAACAGGAAGCTGGTCCAGCCGGCTTTCGATTTCGCATGGACCTCGGCGCCGGCCTCGACCAGCAGATCCGCGGCGGCGGCGTTGCCGGCCGATGCCGCCCACATCAACGCGGTCTGGCCTTTGATCGGCTCGCGCGCGTGGACGTTGGCGCCGTGCCCGAGCAGCACCTTCATCGCCGCGACGCGTCCGGTGAGCGCCGCGGTCATCAACGCGGTCTGGCCCTCCTCCGACGCGCCGTTCGGATCGGCGCCCGCCTTCAACAGGCGCTCGATGATCGCGGCGTGACCGGTCGAGGCGGCCAATGACAGCGGCGTCACGTTGTAGCGCGTCGCGGCGCGCGGGTTCGCGCCGGCGGCGGCGAGGAGATCGACCAGCTCGGCCCGGTCGAGCCGGACCGCCCAGTGCAGCGCGGTCGAACCGTCGACGTCGGCGGCGTTCACGTCGACGCGCTGCGCAAGCAGCGATCGCAACGCCGTCGCGTCGGCCCTTTTCACGGCATCGATGAGACGGCCGTCGGCAGGGGCCGCTTGCACGCCGGCCAGGCCGGCCGCCAGCAACGAGGCGATTGCGAACCAGCGGACAGGATTTCTCATGGTTCTCCTCGCGAGCAACGGCCGGCGATCCTCGCACGTACTCGTCGGCACGGGTTCGAGTCGGCAGTATAATCCACGCCATGCGGCTGACCGCCGTGATCGGCGTGCTCCTGGCGCTCCTCCTGCCAACGCAGACACCGAAGGCTTCCGCCCAGCCGCCGCCGGTCTCTGGCGCACCCGCCGCCGTCTTCAACCAGTATTGCGTCACCTGTCATAACCCCAGACTGAAAACCGCGGGCCTGGTGATCGATCCGGCGACGCTCGACCAGCCGGGTCCCCATGCTGAGCTGTGGGAAAAGGTGATTCGCAGACTGCGGGCGGGGACGATGCCGCCGGTCGGCGCACCCCGGCCGGATGCGTCAACCTACGCGGCGGTGGCCGACGCCCTCGAAACCGGTCTGGATGCCGCCGCCTCGGCAGCACCGCGCCCCGGCCCGCTGCCGCTGCTCCATCGTCTCAGCCGGACCGAGTACGAGAACGCCGTCCGCGATCTGCTGGCGATCGAGGCGCTGCCCAGGGAGATGGACTATTCGCTGCTGCTGCCGGCGGACAACATCAGCAGCGGCTTCGACAACATCGCGGATCTGCTGTTCGTTTCGCCGACGGCGATGGAGCGATACCTCGATGCGGCGAGAAAGATCTCGCGGCTCGCCGTGGGCGATCCGGGCATGCCGCCGATGGTCAATATCTACCGTCTGCATCCGGAGCGGTGGCAGGAGGCGCGGGTGGACGAACTGCCGATCGGGACGCGCGGCGGCCTGGCGGTCCGCAGCTACTTCCCGATGGACGGCGACTACGTCGTCAAGATCGACGTTGCCGGCGCCGGGCGCGATCCCCACCAGATCGAGATCACGGTCGACGACCAGCGTCTCGAGCTGACGACGGTGGGTGGAACCGGCCGGGGTGGGCAGACGACTGGCGCGGGCGCTGGCCGGGGAGCCGGGCGCGGCGCCGCCGGCCCGCTGGAGTTTCGCATCGCGGTGAAAGCCGGACCGCGGCTGGTCGGCGTGACCTTCATCGAGCGCAACCTGGCGCGCGACGAGAGCACGCTGCGGCCGCGGCTGCGCGGCAGGGGCACGCAGCCGGCGATTGCCAACGTCACGATCAGCGGGCCCTATAACATCACCGGCCCGGGTGACACGCCGAGCCGGCGGCGGATCCTGGTCTGCGCGCCAGCGTCTGACGCGGACCTGGCGTGCCCGACCAGGATTCTCACCACGCTGGCGCGCCGGGCCTTCCGCCGCCCGGCGACCGACGACGACATCCAGCGGCTGCTGCCGTTTTTCGCCGCCGGCCGGGCCGAAGGCGGATTCGATCGCGGCATTCAACGCGCGCTCGAACGGATCCTGGTGAGCCCGCAGTTCCTGTTCCGCATCGAACAGGAACCGGCCGGCCTGGCTCCCGGCGCGCCGTATCCGATCAGCGATCTCGAGCTCGCCTCGCGGCTGTCGTTCTTCCTCTGGAGCAGCCTTCCCGACGAGGAACTGCTCGAGGCGGCGGCGAGCGGACAGCTGACGCGCCGACCGGTGCTCGAGCGGCAGGTCGAGCGGATGCTGGCCGATCGACGCTCGACATCGATGGTGACGAACTTCGCCGCCCAGTGGCTGTATCTGCGCGACATCGAAGCCAAGGAACCGGACGAGCTCCTGTTTCCCGATTTCGACGAGACGCTGCGGAGTGGGTTCCATCGCGAGACCGAGCTCTTCCTCGACAGCATCCTGCGCGAGAACCGCAGCGTGGTGGAACTGCTGACCGCCGATTACACGTTCCTGAACGGACGGCTGGCCGAGCACTACGGCATCCCCAACGTGCAGGGGAGCGATTTCCGTCGTGTGACGCTCCCCGCCGGCAGTCCGCGCGGCGGCCTGCTCGGTCAAGGCAGTATCCTGACGCTGACGTCATACGCGACGCGGACCTCGCCGGTCCTGCGCGGCAAGTGGGTGCTCGAGAACCTGCTCGCCTCACCGCCGCCGCCACCGCCGCCGGATATTCCCGCGCTGAAGACCGACGGCCCGGAACCGGGGCGGACCTTGACGATGCGGCAGGCGATGACCGCGCACCGCGAGAACCCGTCGTGCGCCAGCTGTCATGCCCGGATGGATCCGATCGGCTTCGCGATGGAGAATTTCGACGCGGTCGGGAAATGGCGCGATCGTGATGGCGGCGCTCCCATCGATGCCTCGGGCGTGTTCCCCGGCGGCCTCGCGTTCGACGGCATGACGGGCCTCAAACAGGCCCTGACCGCCCGCCCCGAGCCGTTCGTGTCGGCGGTGGCCGAGAAGCTGTTGATGTACGCGCTCGGACGCAATCTCCAGTACTACGACGCGCCGGCGGTGCGCGCCATCGTCCGGGGCGCCGCGCGCGAGCACTACACGCTGTCGTCGCTGGTTGCGGGCGTCGTCACCAGCATTCCGTTCGGGATGCGAGAAAAGCGAATGCAGTAACCGGGAATCCGATCATGTTCATCACCAGAAAGACCCTGCCGCGGCGGACGTTCCTGCGCGGCGTCGGCGCGACGCTGGCCCTGCCGATGCTCGATGCGATGACACCGCCGCTGTCGGCCCTGGCCGGCGGACCGGTACCGAGGCTCGGATTCATCTACGTGTCGAACGGGGTGATCCAGAATCTCTGGAAACCGACGACGGTGGGGACCGGCTTCGAACTGCCGACGATCCTCAAGCCGCTCGAAGCGGTCCGCGATCACGTGAACGTGTTGAGCGGGCTGTCTCATCTCCAGGCGGACACCTTCGGCGACGGCACCGGCGATCATCCACGGGCGTCGGCGGTCTGGCTGACCGGTGTGCACGCCTACGATCGGACCCGGCCAGGCATCGAAGTGCGGCTGGCCACCACCGCCGACCAGCTCGCCGCCAGGGCGATCGGCAAGGGCACCCAGGTCCCCTCGCTCGAACTGCACGTCGATGCGCCGACCCAGGGCGCCTGTGATTCGGGCGACTGCTTCTACGTCAACACCATCTCCTGGCGCAACCCGACGACGCCGAATCCGGCCGAATCGCACCCGCGCCTGGTGTTCGAGAAGCTGTTCGGCGACGGCGGCAGTGCGGCTCAGCGGGCGGCGCGGGTCAAGGAAACCGGCAGCCTGCTCGATTCGATCACGCAGGAAGTACGATCGCTGACCACGGCGCTGGGGCCGGCCGACATCACCAAGCTGACCGAGTACCTCGATTCAGTCCGCGAGATCGAGCAGCGGATCCAGACCGCCGAGGCGCAGGGCGCACTGTCGGTCGAGCTGCCGGATCGACCGATCGGTATTCCGGAATCGTTCGAGGAACACACCAAGCTGATGCTGGATCTGGTCGCGCTGGCCTACCAGGCCGACATCACGCGGGTGTTCACGATGATCTTCTCGCGCGAGCTCAGTACCCGGACGTTCCCGAACATCGGCGTGCCGGAGCAGCACCATCCGACGTCACATCACCGGAACGATCCGGAACTGATCGCGAAGAAGGCGAGAATCGACACTTATCACGTCCAGCTGCTGACCTACTTCCTGACCAGGCTGCAGGGCACCCGCGACGGCAACGGTTCCCTGCTTGATCAGAGCCTGATCATGTACGGCGGCGGGATGGGCGACGGCAACCTGCACCGCCATGCGGATCTGCCCTGCCTGCTCGCCGGCGGCCTGGGCGGCCGCTTCAAGACCGGCCGCCACATCGCCTACCCGGAGAACACACCGATGGCGAATCTGCTGGTCACGATTCTCGATAGGGCCGGCGTCCGGATCGACACGCTGGGCGACAGCACGGGTCCGCTGCAGCCCGACGATCTATCGATCGGCTGACCGCGACGACGCCGACACGGCAGACCTGAAGGTCTGCACTACGACAGTCACGTACGATTCTGGAATCGTCAGGCGACGCAGACCTGATTACGACCCCTGGCCTTGGCCCGATAGAGCGCGGCATCGGCGGTACGGAACAACGCCTCGCCGACATCGACGTCGCCGGACGAGCCGGCCGCGGCCGCGGCCGCATCGAGATCGAGCGGTGCGCAGGCGGCGCCGACGCTGATCGACAGCGTCCCGACCGGGAACGGCCGGCCGGCGAGCACCGGCGCCGTCTCGTGGACGGCGCGGCGCAGATCGTCTGCCAGCCGGTGGGCCTCGAACGGCGTGCACTGCGGGCTGGCGATGACGAATTCATCGCCGCCATAGCGACAGCCGACCGCACCAGGCGGCAGTCCGCGACCGATGACGCGGCCGACCGTGCGCACGGCTTCGGCGCCGGTCAGATGTCCGTACTGATCGTTCAGCAGCTTCAAGCGATCGACGTCGAGGACCAGCAGTGCGAGCGGGGCCCGGCTGACCCGTGACGTACGGACCATCGCCGCCAGCCAGGCTTCGAACGATCGCAGGTTGTGCAGGCCGGTCAGATCGTCGGTCATCGCCAGCCGGCGGAGACGGTCCGCGTCGGCGGTCAGCTTCGCGGTGATCGTCCCGACGGCAAGAAACAGCGCGATCTGCACCAGGTCGCGCTCGCCATATCGCAGTGTCAGGAGATGGGGATTGGCGACGTGGTAGAGGAGAATCGCCGCCAGCGCGGCGCTGAGGCCGCCGCGCATCCTGAACCGGATCCCGGCGAAGATAATCGGCAGGTAATAGAGATGCTGCACCGGTGCGGCGTCGGTGACCCGATCGACGCCAAACACCAGCAGCAGGGCGCCGATCACGAGGGCCGCGGCCGCCGCCGGCGACAGCCGGGGCGGCGCGACCAGTTGCTCGGCGCTTGTCGTCAGACGCATTGGCCAGTCACACGCCGATCGTCAGCGATTCAGAAACGGTAGCCGACGCCGAAGGTCATCCCGTTCGTGCTCAGCGGCGACGCGCTCAGCGTCGTGTCCGCGGCGATGCGGCAGTAGCGGTACCCGGCGTCCGCCACCCAGTGGCGCGCCACCGGAACCTGGACCCCGCCCCCGGCCGTGAACATGAAGGCGTTACTGGCTGACGGTGCCGACACCACGCCAGACGACACAATCGCGGTAGTGACGTCCGCGCCGACATCGGGGATCGACCCATCCGGCATCGTCCCACCCGAGAAAATGAACTGCGTCGTCGGACTGAGCCGCGCGACGCCGATCCCACCGAGGGCGTATGGCATCACCCGAAACCGGGTCGGCAGCTCGAGGCGCAGTCCGCCCAATCCGTAGGACGCGGGGAGCTTGCCGCCGCCGATCACCGAGAGTCCCTGGCTGGCCGAGAGCGAGGCGGTCGCACTGTCGAGCGTCGGCTGGAGATCGGCCTGCAGGTTGGCGAACCGGCCGATGTTGCCGAACACCATCAGGTGTGGCGCGATCCGAACGCCGGCCTCGGCGGCGACATCCGCCGTGGTATTGCCGACTGACGTGGCAAAGCCACCCAGGCCGGTGACGTAGCCGCTCGCCTGTTGCCCGCCGCGCTCCTGCGCGAGGAGCGTTCCCGCCGTCATCAGAGTGACGGTCGCGGCGATGATCACGGTTCTCATGCTGCCCCCTGCCGGGCCGACGCCTGGGGCGTCGTGCTCGCGAAAGTGCCGCGGCGTCCGGAGCACTCGACGTCTGGTCTGAATACCGTCCCCGACACCTTCTCATGTTGGGCACACCCTTCAGGGTGTGCCCCGTCTCGCGACGCGTGAATAGGACGACGCCAGGGAGAATCGTACGAAGTGTCCGGCTTCAGCCGGACCGTGATCACGGTCCGCCTCAAGGCGGACACTACGTACGTCGCGAAAGCAGGCGCAACGGCGTCGAAGGCGTGGCTGATGACGGCCGACGCGTTACTGCACCATCCCGGTCGGGTTGAACCGGTAGCCGACCCACGGTTCCGTGACCAGGTAGCGCGGCTTCGCCGGATCGGATTCCAGCTTCTTGCGCAGCTGACCAACGTAGACCCGGAGGTACTCGGACTGCTCCTCGGACGCCTCACCCCAGACCGCGCCGAGCAGCGTCCGGTGCGGCAGGACGCGATTCGGATGCCGCGCCATGAACACGAACAGTTCGAACTCCTTCGGCGTCAGCCGCACCGGCTGACCGTGCAGACGGACGCGGCGGTCCTGGAAGTCGATGTGAAATTCACCGACACCGAGCGGCAGCGCCTCCGGCGTCCCGACACTCCGGCGCAGCGCGACGCGGACCCGGGCCAGCAGATTCTCGGTATTGAACGGTTTGACGATGAAGTCGTCGGCGCCCGCATTGAGCGCCGCGACCTCCGACCGCACGTCGCTGTTGGCGGAGACGACGATGATCGCGACGTTCGACGCCTGACGAATCCGGCGGCACAGCTCAATCCCGTCGACCGACTGCATCTGGAGGCTGCACATGACCAGCGACGGACGCCACGCCCGCACGCTCGACATCGCCGATTCGGCGTCGCCCGCCAGCCGCACGTCGTAGCCCCGGCTGGCCAACAGGCTGGTGAGCGGTTTCGACACCTGGGGATCGTCATCGACGACCTGGACAAGGACACGTGGGCTCATCTCTCCATCCTCTCGTTTCTTCCGAATACGTGGACCGATTCGACAGTCTTGTTGCCGGCCGATTCCGAGTAGCCGATCGCCGCCCGGTAGCCGACCAGTTTTCTGAGCTCCAACGGATCGAGCTTGTGCCAGCCCTGACGGATGCGGGCGGTCGAGGCCAGCAGCAGCCGCATCGTGCCGCTGGTGGTCGCCAGCGACAGGACCCGGGTCGAGGCATCGTATTGATCGATCGTTCCGCGCACCCGCAGCGTCGTTGCGCCCGGCCTGGCTTGCGTGTCGCTCGACCCGACCGCCCCGGCGTCCGGCGGCACATCGGCGAACGCCCCGATGCTGGAGACCATCGCTGCAGACAACAACATGAGCGAGAGTCGTTTCCTCATGACGGGCCTCTTCGCCGGCCGCTGAACCGGACATTGCAGGACCATCAAGCGGCGTGCCTGCCAGGACGACTGGGCTACAATCTGATAAAGACCTTGACGACAGTGGGTTACAAGATGTCGAACGGACCGGACTGATCGCCGATGCCCCTGCACATCCGCCCCACTGGGGCGAAATGGTTTCGGCACATGTCGCTCGGCGCCCGGCTGTCGTTCTTCGTCGCGCTGATCGTGTTCGGCGTGGTCACCAGCGTGGCCTATATCGAAGTGCGCTCGCTCGAGCGGCACCTCGATGGCGATCTGGTCGATGCCGCCCGGCTGGGAGCGCAGTCAGCCGCCGAGATCCTCGCCGAACAGACGCCGCCGCTCGACCCGCTGGACATCCGGGACACGCTGCACGACCTGGTCGAAGCGGATCCGGCGCTCGATGCGATTTCGGTGATCGAAGCCGACGAGACGGGCCACCTGCGGGTGCTGACCGGCACCTCGACCGAGGAGCGCGCGGAAGTCCTCGACCTCGGCGGACGAGCGATGACGGCGAAGCAGTCCGCCACCGAGCGCACCAGCACGGTGGTGATGTTCGCCCTGCCGGTGCCGCATCGCAGCAACTCCGCGGTGGTCGTCACGGTCGGCCTGGAGAGTCTGCTGCAGGCCCGTACGCATGGACTGCTCCTGGCAACCGGCTTCGCGGTCCCGACCATCCTGCTCGTGACAATCCTGGTCTACCTCACGGTCCACCGGCTGGTCGGCCAGCCGCTCGGCGCGATTCTCCAGACGATGAACAAGACGGCGGCCGGCGATCGCCGCGCCCGGACGACGATGATCCGGCGCGACGAACTGGGGACGATCGCCGCCAGACTCAACGAGATGCTCGATCAGCTGGAGCGGTTCAACCAATCGCTGCACGATCGGATCGAAGAAGCGACCCGCGATCTGCTGCTCGGCAACGCACAGCTGGCCGCCAGCCAGAGCGAGCTGTTCGCCCTGCGTGAATCGCTGGCGCGGGCCGAGCGGGTGGCGGCGCTGGGTCAGGCCGCCGCCAACGTCGCGCATCAGGCCGGCACGCCGCTCAACCTGGTGTCGGGATACGTCCAGATGATCCGCGATGATCCGAGGACCGACGACCGCACCCGCGCCCGGCTGCTGACCGTCGATGCGCAGATTCAGCAGGTGACCCGCGTGCTGCGGACGATGCTCGACCATGCCCGGCAGTCGTCCGGCCTCGAGATCGTCGACCTGGCGATGATCATCGAGCGCGTGCGCGAGCTGGCCCAGCCGCGGCTGTCGCGCTCGAACATCCAGCTGCAGGCGTCGATCGCCGGCGATCTGCCGGCGGTCAAGGCGGACGCGACCCAGCTCGAGATGGCGCTGCTCAACCTGGTCACCAACGCGCTCGACGCCATGCCTGATGGCGGGATGCTGTCGATCGTCGCGGCGGCGCGTCCCGACGGGGTCCGGGTGGAAGTGGCGGACACGGGGTCGGGGATTCCGGCGGCGGTGATGGACCGGCTGTTCGATGCCTGGGTGACGACCAAGCCGACCGGCCAGGGCACCGGTCTGGGTCTGGCCATCGTGCGCGATGTGGTGCGGGCGCACGGCGGCTCGATCTCGGCCGCCAATCAGCCGGTCGGGGCGCTGTTCGTCATCGATCTCCCGGCGGCCAACTCAGACAGGAGCGC
>JBDTRR010000085.1:0-20218 GCA_039931615.1 Acidobacteriota bacterium | reverse complement strand
GCTGCTCAAGGCCGGCGGCGCCGGCATCGATCTGGAATCGGCGGCCGGCGTCGCGACCGGCGTCGCGTTCGACTCGCGCGCGGTCGAACCCGGCCACGTCTTTGTCGCTCTCAAGGGCCTGCATGCCGACGGCGGGCAGTTCGCGCACCAGGCCATCGAGCGCGGGGCCCTGGCCGTCGTCTCGGAGCAGCCGCCTTCGTCGCCGGTGACCGTGCCCTGGGCGGTGGTCCAGGATGCCCGTCTGGCCCTCGCCCTGCTCGCCGACGCCTTTCATCACCACCCGAGCGGCGATCTGCAGGTGGTCGGCATCACCGGCACCAACGGGAAGACGACGACGGCCTACCTGATCGCCGCGATGTTCGAGGCGGCGCGCATCCCGTGCGGCATCCTCGGCACGGTCGCCCACAAGATCGGCGGCGACCTGCGCCCGGCGACCCGCACCACGCCGGAGGCGCCCGAGGTCCAGGGTCTGCTGCGCGACATGGTGACGGCCGGGTGCGGCGCCTGCGCGATGGAGGTCTCGTCCCACGCGCTGTCGCTGCGGCGGGTCGACGGCATCACCTTCGCCGCCGCGCTGTTCACCAACCTGACCCGCGACCATCTCGACTTCCACGCCGACATGGAACAGTACTTCCAGGCGAAGCGGCGTCTGTTCGAACTGCTGCCGCGCGACGCGCCGAGCCTGATCAATCTCGACGATCCGCGGGCCGCCGCGCTGATCGCCGCGGTTGGCCGGCCGGTGACCTACGCGGTCAACCGGGCCGCCGACATCACCCCTGGCCCGCTGGCGTCTTCGCTCGACGGGCTGACGTTCGACGTCCGCACGCCGCGCGGATCGATCCGCGTGCGCTCATCGCTGGTCGGCCGGCCCAACGTCTACAACATCGTCGCCGCCGTCGCCGCCGCCACCGCGCTGGCGCTGCCGCTCGAGGCCATCGCCCGCGGCATCGAGTCGCTGCCCGGCGTGCCCGGACGGTTCGAGGTCGTCTCCCGCGCCCCGGACGAAGTGACGGTCGTGGTCGACTACGCCCATACCGACGATGCCCTCCGCAACCTGCTCGAGACCGCGCGGCCGATCGCCCGCGGTCGGCTGATCACGGTGTTCGGCTGCGGCGGCGACCGCGATCGCACCAAGCGGCCGCTGATGGGCGCGGTCGCCGATCGGTTGAGCGACGTCATCGTCGTCACTTCGGACAATCCGCGCACCGAGGATCCACAGCGGATCATCGACGAGATCCGCCGCGGTCTGCGGGCCGAGCTGCGCCGCGACACCGGCCACCGGCTGCTGACCATCGTCGATCGGGCCGAGGCGATTGCGCGGGCGATCGAGTTGGCCCGCCCCGGCGATCTGGTGCTGATTGCCGGCAAGGGCCACGAGAAGTACCAGGTGATCGGCGAGCGGGTGCTGCCGTTCGATGACGTGGTCGTGGCGCGCGAAGCCCTGGGGCGCCGGCGGACGAAGTCGGGCGTGGCATGACAGCCGACAAGCCGGCTGGTTCCGGACCCGGCGCGGGCGCCGGTGCGGCGCCACCCGCGATCCGCCTGACGGCCGGTTGGGTGGCCGAGGCGATGGGGGGCGATCTGGTGTCGGGCGATCGCCGGCGCGAGCTGGCCGGCGTCTCGATCGACACGCGGACGATCGGCGCCGGGGAGCTCTACTTTGCCATCCGCGGCGATCGATTCGACGGGACCGACTTCGCGGCGGCGGCGCTCGCCGCCGGCGCCGGCGGCGTCGTGGTGCCGAGTGGGCGGGGCCGGGACGTGATCCGGGAGGGCGCGGCCGGTCCGGATGACCGGTCCGGGGCGCCGCTGGTCATCGAGGTGGCCGAGACGACGTCCGCGCTGCAGGCCCTGGCGCACACGGTGCGGCGGGCATCGGGCACGACGGTGGTGGCGATCACCGGCAGCGCCGGCAAGACCACGACCAAGGAGGTCACGGCGGAATTCCTGGAGACGCGGTACCGCGTGATCCGCAACCGCGGCAACTTCAACAATCACATCGGGCTGCCGCTGTCCCTGATCGATCTGCGACAGCGGCCGGAGATCGCCGTCGTCGAGCTCGGAATGAATCACGCCGGGGAGATCAGCACGCTGGTCCGAATCGCCGAGCCGGACGTCCGGGTGTGGACCAACGTCGGCGATGCGCATCTGGAGTTCTTCGGCTCGCTCGACGACACCGCCGACGCCAAGGCCGAGATTCTCGAAGGCGCCGCCGACTCGGCCCTGCTCGTGGCCAATGCCGACGACGACCGCATCATGGCGCGCGCCCCGGCGTTTGCCGGCCGGCTGGTGACGTTCGGCATCGAGCGCCCGGCCGCGGTCCGGGCCTCGGCGATCGTCGATCGCGGGGTCGCCGGCACCAGCGCCCGGATCACCACTCCGCGGGGAGCGTTCGACCTGACGACGCCGCTGGTCGGCCCGGGCAACCTGGCCAATGTCCTGGCCGCGACCGCGGTGGCCGCCGAGCTCGACGTGCCGCTCGAGGCGATCGCCGAACGGGCGCAGCGCCTCGGGCCGGCCGCGCGCCGCGGCGAGATCGTCCGCTTGTCCGACGGGGTCACGATCATCGACGACAGCTATAACGCCAATCCGACCGCGACGCGGCAGGCGCTGCATGTCCTCGCGCACGAGCGCACGGCGGTGCGGCGGGTGGCCGTGCTCGGCGAGATGCTCGAACTGGGCGACCGGGCGACCGCGCTGCACGAAGCGGTGGGGCGCGCCGCGGCCGCGCTGCGGATCGATCTCCTGGTGACGGTGGGCGGCGGACCGGCAGCCGCCCTCGCCGCTGCGGCGATCGCCGCCGGCGTCGCGGCTGGCAGCGTCCGGCATTTCGCGACCAGCGACGAAGCTGCCGCCGCCGTCGTCGATCTCGTGCGCGCCGGCGATCTGCTGCTGGTCAAGGGTTCGCGCGGCGTCCGGACCGATCGCGTCGTCGAACGGCTGAAGGCAGAGCGGGCCTGATGCTCTACCACCTGCTCTACCAGTGGCTCTATCTATCGCGGCCGCAGCTGTCAGTGCTGCACGTGACGCAGTACATCACCTTCCGCACCGCGGCCGCCAGCCTGTCGGCGCTCGCCATCAGCCTGGCGCTCGGACCGTGGATGATCCGGAAGCTGCGGGAGTTCCAGGTTGGCCAGGTCATCCGCCAGGAAGGGCCGACGTCGCATCGGGCGAAGGCCGGCACGCCGACGATGGGCGGATTGCTGATCCTGACCGCCTCGCTGGTGCCGACGCTGCTCTGGGCGCGGCTGAACAATCCCTATGTCTGGATCGCCGTCCTGTCGACGGCCGGCTTCGGCGCGATCGGATTTCTCGACGACTATCTCAAGATCATCCGCCGCACCCATCATGGACTGCTGCCGCGCTACAAGATCGGGCTGCAGATCCTGCTCGGCGCGGCGGTCGGCGCCGTGCTGCTGGTGTTGAAGGAACAGCAGCTCTACAACACCCGGCTGGTGTTTCCGTTCTTCAAGACGCTGATTCCGGAGCTCGGACTCCTCTATCTGCCGTTTGCCACCTTCGTGCTGGTCGCCGAGTCGAACGCCGTCAACCTGACCGATGGCCTCGACGGACTGGCGATCAGCATCTTCGCGATCGCCGCCGCCGCCTACACGGCGCTGGCCTACGTGGTCGGAAACCGGGTCCTGGCCGAGTATCTCCTGCTGGTCCACTTTGCCGGCATCGCCGAGCTGACGGTGTTCTGCGGGTCGCTGGTCGGCGCGTCGCTCGGATTCCTCTGGTACAACTCGTATCCCGCCGAGATCTTCATGGGCGACGTCGGATCGCTGGCGCTCGGCGCCGCGCTTGGCACGGTCGCGATTCTCATCAAGCAGGAGTTGCTGCTGGTGGTGGTCGGCGGCGTCTTCGTGCTCGAAGCGCTCTCCGTCGTGATCCAGGTGATCTATTTCAAGGTCAGCGGCGGGAAGCGGGTCTTCCGGATGGCGCCGCTGCATCACCATTTCGAGTTGATCGGCTGGAGCGAGCCGAAAGTGATTGCCCGCTTCGTCATCCTGGCGGTCATTTTCGCGTTGTTCAGCCTCACGACGTTGAAGCTCCGATGACGTTCTCGGTCGAAGGAAAACGCGTGACCGTCGCGGGAGCGGCGAGGAGCGGGCTGGCCGCCGCCGAGCTGCTCGCCGGCCGCGGGGCCCGCGTCACGCTGTCCGATACCCGTGCCGATCTGGCCGAGGCAGACGGGCTGCGTCGGCTGGGCGTCGAGCTCGAACTGGGCGGCCACCGGCCCGACACCTTCACCGGCGCCGATCTGGTGGTGGTCAGTCCCGGGGTCCCGCCCGAGCAGCCGGCGGTCGTGGCGGCGCGCGATCGCGGCGTGCCGGTGATCGCGGAAATCGAGCTGGCCTCCCGCTGGCTGCGCGGCCGGGTGATCGCCATCACGGGAACCAAGGGCAAATCGACGACGACGGCGCTGACCGGACGGATCCTCGCCGCGGCCGGCTTCAAGGTGACCGTCGGCGGCAACATCGGCGCGCCGTTGAGCGCGCAGGTGGGCGACTCGACCCCGGACACGCTGCACGTCGTCGAAGCGAGCAGCTTCCAGCTCGAGACGATCGACACCTTCCATCCGTGGATCGCGGTGATGTTGAACTTCTCGCCCGACCACCTCGATCGCCATCCCAGCATCGACGCCTACGGCGAGGCCAAGGCGAGGATCTTCGAAAACCAGCAGGCCGACGATTGGGCGGTGATCAATGCCGATGACCCGGCAGTGCTGGCGCTGGCCCGCCGCAGCCGCGCCACACGGCGCTATTTCGCCCGCCGCACCGCCATCGACGCGGGCGTGGCGATCGAGAACGAATGGATTGTCGAGCGCCGGCGCGACACCACCGAGCGCCTGGTGCCGCTCGACGCCATCCATCTGATTGGACCGCATCTCGTCACCGACGTCATGGCGGCGGCGGCGGTCGGGGCGATCGCCGGGGCGGCCCCGGCGGCGATGACCGCGGCGGTCGAGGCGTTCCGCGGGCTCGAGCACGCGATGGAACTGGTGGCCGAGATCGGCGGCGTGCGGTTCGTCAACGATTCCAAGGCGACCAACGTCGAAGCGGCGCTGCGCGCGATCGAGAGCTTCGACCGGGGCCTGGTGGCGATCATCGGCGGACGGTTCAAGGGCGGCGACCTCGGGCTGCTGCGTCAGCCGCTCAGCCGGCGCGCCCGCGCCGTGGTGGCGATTGGCGAGGCGGCCGATCTCGTGCGCGCGGCGCTCGCCGGCGCCGTCGAGGTCCACGCCGCAACGTCGCTGGCCGAGGCGGTCGCGACCGCCTACGCCCTGGCCCGGCCGGCCGGCGTGGTGCTGCTCGCGCCGGCGTGCGCCAGCTTCGACATGTTCGACGACTACGCCGACCGCGGCCGACGGTTCAGGGAAGAGGTCGGCAAGCTGTGAGCGGCGAGCAGTCGTCAGTCGGTTGATCGCGGTGAAGGACTGGCTGCTGGGAACACAGGCTGCCCCGGCCTGTGAAGCTGGTGCCCTTGCCCGAGACCGACTGATGACTGCTGGCCGCTCACGGCGATGGTAATCCCGCCCGGCGGGATTGGGTTGCGACGCGGATTCCGCTCCGAAGGACTTGTCGGACGGAAGACGGCTGGGCTTTAGGGGCGGGTCATTCGCGTGCAGTGAAAAGCGCGATCGCGGGCGGGGAGACGGAATCATGGCGCGCAAGCTCAAGTCCGATCGGGTGCTGTTCATCACGACGATTCTGCTGGTCGGCTTGAGTATCGTCATGGTCTACAGCGCCTCGGCCGTGGTCGCCTTCAACCGGACCGGCCAGGCCAATCTGTTCCTGACCAAGCAGGCGATGTGGGCGACGCTCGGCCTCGCGGTGATGGCGGTCCTGATGCGGGTCGACTACGGCCACTACCGCCAGCCGGCGTTCATCTGGTCGATTGTCGGGGTGGTGGTGGTGGCGCTGATCGCGGTGCTGTTCAGGGCGCCGGTCAACGGGGCGCGGCGCTGGTTCGGCATCGGCGGCATCGGCATCCAGCCCTCGGAGCTGGCCAAGCTGGCGACCGTCTTCTTCATTGCGGCGCTGCTCGAACGGCGCCAGCATCGCATCGACGACGTCGGCCATACGCTGCTGCCAATCGCCGTCGTGGTGTTCGGCCTGGTGGCGCTGATTCTGCCCGAGCCCGACTTCGGCACGTCGATGTCGCTCCTGCTGATCGGCGCGGTCATGGTGTTCGCCGCCGGAGTGAGCTACCGCTACGTGATCGGCGTCGCCCTGGCGGCGCTGCCGATCCTGTACATCGCCGTGATGGGCTCGGTCTATCGCCGCCGCCGCACGCTGGCGTTTCTCAACCCCTGGGACGATCCGTTTGGCGACGGGTTCCAGATCATCCAGTCGCTGATCGCGGTCGGCACCGGCGGGATCTGGGGTCGGGGGCTGATGAACAGCGTGCAGAAACTGTTCTACCTGCCCGAGCCGCACACCGATTTCATCTATTCGGTCATCGCCGAGGAGCTCGGCCTGATCGGCGCCACGCTGGTCGCGCTCTGCTTCTGCGTGATCGCCTGGCGCGGCCTGCGCGTGGCGCTGCGCGCCCCGGATCGGTTCGGCGCGTTTCTCGCGCTGGGGTTGACGACGATGGTGGCGGTCCAGGCATTCGTCAACATCAGCGTCGTCCTCGGGATGATGCCGACCAAGGGGATTCCGCTGCCGTTCGTCAGCAGCGGCGGATCGTCGCTGCTGGTCAACCTGATCGGCATGGGCATCCTGCTGAACGTGTCGCAGCACGGGTCGTCCGAGGCATGAGCAGGGATTGGAGCCGGGCCGTGCCCGCGATGGACGGCCCGGCTGCCGCCGGCGTCGGCACGAGCGGACCAGTTATTGGACCGGGCGGACCAGCTGGAGGCGAGGGACGGGAGGCGCATGAACGAACCGCCAGATCTGCGCATTGTCATCGCCGGCGGCGGGACCGGCGGACATCTCTATCCCGGCATCGCCGTGGCCCGCGAGATCGTGGCCCGGCGCCGGCAGGCGCAGGTCTCATTCGTCGGAACCGTGAACGGCATCGAAGTGCGCGCCGTACCGCGGGCCGGCTTCCCGCTCGACCTGATTCGCAGCGGCGGCCTCAAGGGCAAATCGGCCGTGGCGCGTGCGCGCGGGGCGGCGCTGCTGCCGGTCAGTCTGGTCGACGCGTGGCGGGTCGTCACCCGCCGCCGTCCGCACCTGGTGATTGGCGTCGGCGGCTACAGCTCGGGACCGGTGGTGCTGGTGGCCGCACTGCGCCGCGTGCCGACGCTGCTGCTGGAGCAGAACGCGGTGCCCGGGCTGACCAACCGGTTGCTGGCCTGGTTCGCCAGCGCTGCGGCGGTGTCGTTCGAATCGACCCGGTCGTTCTTCGGCGCGAAGGCGATCGTCAGTGGCAATCCGGTCCGGCCGGAGTTCCTGGAAGCGGTCGCCGCGGCGCACGAGGTCAGCGCTGATGGGACGGCCAGCGCGAGGGTCTTCGTCTTTGGCGGCTCGCAAGGCGCGCACGCCATCAACATGGCGATGGTCGAAGCCGCGGCCGATCTGGCGAGCCATCGGTCCGCTGTCGTGGTGACGCATCAGACCGGCGAGCGGGATGTCGAGATGGTGCGTGCCGCCTACCGCCAGGCGGGGCTGGCGGCCGAGGTGGCGCCGTTCTTCGACGACATGGGATGGCAGCTGACGCGAGCCGATCTGATCGTGTGCCGGGCCGGAGCGACGACGCTGGCGGAGATTACGGCGGCCGGCAAGGCGGCGATCCTGATCCCGCTGCCAACGGCCACCGACGACCACCAGCGGAAGAACGCCGAGGCGCTGGTCGCCGCCGGCGCGGCGGAGATGCTGGTGCAATCAGACTTGACCGGCCGCACGCTGGCGGCGCGGGTGCTGGCGCTGGCCGCCGATCGCGCCGCCCGGCAGCGGCTCTCCGCCGCGGCGCGGACGATGGCGCGGCCGGACGCGGCCCGGCTGATTGCGGATCGGGTATTCGAGTTAGTACAGGAGCGCGCCCTGGGGTGAGGCGGTGGCGTCCGCGGTTGAGGCGGCGCGCAGCGGCGCCGGGGCGGGTCGGATCGCGAAAAGCCGGCCACTTCGCAGAAGGGACAGCAGAAGGGATTCGTGCTCGGAAAAACCCGTCGCGTGCATTTCATCGGGATCGGCGGCATCGGGATGAGCGGCATCGCCGAGCTGCTGGCCAATCTCGGCTTCGCGGTGAGCGGCTCTGACGAGAAGCGCTCGGCGGTGACCGACCGCCTCGCGACGCTCGGCATCCGCATCGTCGTCGGCCACCAGGCCGAGGCGATCGGCGACGCGGACGTCGTGGTCGTCTCGACCGCGGTGCGCACGACCAATCCGGAAGTGCGCGCCGCGATCGGCCGGAAGATTCCGGTGATTGCGCGCGCCGAGATGCTGGCCGAACTGATGCGGCTGCGCTTCAGCGTCGCCGTCGCCGGGTCGCACGGCAAGACGACGACGACGTCGATGATCGCGCTGGTGCTCGAGCGGGCCGGTCTCGACCCGACAGCGGTGATTGGCGGCCGGCTGAGCGCGCTCGGCGGCAACGCGCGGCTGGGCCGCGGCGAGCTGATGGTGGCGGAAGCGGATGAAAGCGATCGGTCGTTCCTGAAGCTGTTTCCGAGCATCGCGGTGGTGACCAACATCGATTACGAGCACCTGGAAAATTACGGCGGCTTCGATGACTTGCAGCAGGCGTTCGTCGATTTCGCCAACAAGGTGCCGTTCTACGGCGGGGTCGTCGCCTGCGCCGACGATCCGAACCTGGTCGCGATCCTGCCTCGCCTGACGCGCCGGGTCACGACCTATGGACTGGACAGCGCCGCGTGCGAGGTGACGGCGGCCGAGGTCGAGCTCGAGCCGTTCGCCGTGCGCGCCATCGTGCAGCGGCGCGGCGGCCGGGCCGGCGATCCGGCAGCGGCGGCCCGGCTCGGCCTGCTCACCCTGGCGGTGCCGGGCCGCCACAATCTGCAGAATGCGCTGGCGGCGGTCGCCGTCGGCCTCGAACTCGGGCTGTCGTTCGAGCGGATCAGGGACGGGCTGCGCGAGTTTCGCGGCGTCGAGCGGCGATTCGAGCTGCGCGGGGAGCCGAACGACATCCTGGTCATCGACGACTACAGCCACCATCCGACCGAGATCGCCGCGGCGCTGGCGGCGGCGCGCGGCCTCGACCGGCGGCTGATCGTGGCCTTTCAGCCGCATCGATTCACCCGGACGGCCGCGTTGATGGCGGCGTTCGGCCCGGCGCTGGCCGCCGCCGACCACATCGTGCTGACGGATATCTATCCCGCCGGCGAAGATCCGATCCCCGGGATCACCGTCGAGGCACTGGCCGCGGCGATCGGATGCGCGACCAGCGCCCCGATCGAGGTCGTGCCCGCGGTCGGCGAGCTGGTGGCGGCGATCGTGCGCCTGGCCCGGCCCGGTGACGCCGTCCTGACGCTCGGAGCGGGTTCGATCGGCAGCGTGGCCGAACCGTTGATCAAAGCACTGGCGAACAGTGCGGCGGCCGTCGGCCGGAAGGCGACGCCGTGAGCCGGGTCGCAGTACCCGCCGATAAGCGCTTCCGCCGCGCCAGGGTCAGGCCGAGGCGGCCGCGGCGGAACTGGCGCGGCCCGGCGGCGCGGACCATCCGTCTGGTGGCGATCGCCGCCGTGCTGCTGTTCGGCGTCTATCGGGCCAGAGACCTGGCGGCGCAGGCGCACGTGCTCCGGATCGAGCGAATCGTCGTGCAGGGTAACGAACACTTGTCGACCGGCGAGGTGCTGGCCGTGCTCGGCGGGATGCGCGGCCAGAGCCTGATCTGGAGCGACCTGAACGGCTGGCGGCAGCGGCTGCTGACGTCGCCCTGGGTCCGCGACGCCGATCTCCGCCGGTCGCTGCCTTCGACGGTGGAAGTGGTGGTGTCGGAGCGGCGGCCGATCGGCATCGGTCGTATCGCCGGCCAGATGTACCTGGTCGACGAGCGGGGCGCGATCATCGACGAGTTCGGCCCGCAGTACACCCAGTTCGACCTGCCGATCATCGACGGTCTGACCGGGTCGAACGACGACGGGACGATGACCGACCGGGTCCGCGCCGATCTGGCGGCACGTGTCATCGGGGCCCTGCAGGCGAAGCCGGAGATCGCGCGGCGGCTGTCCCAGGTCGACGTCCAGGACTCGCACAACGCCTCGGTGATCCTGACCGGCGACGGGGCCGCGCTCCGCCTCGGCGATCAGCAGTTCCTGCCGCGGCTGCAGTCGTACCTGGAACTGGCGCCGACGCTGCGCGATCGCGTCTCCGACATCGATTACGTCGATCTGCGGTTCGACGGCCGCATCTACGTGCGGCCGGTAGACGCCGGCGCCGATCGGCCGGCCGCACGGGTCGCGCCGCCGGCGCCGCGCCGCCCGGGGCCAGCGGCGAAGACCAGGGCGGGCGCCGGCCGGCGAACGCGGCGATGAGCGGGAACGGACCTCGGAGGAAGAGTGGCACGTAAACAGCGATATCTCGTCGGGCTTGACGTCGGAACGTCGAAAGTGACGGCCGTCGTCGGCGACATGCTCGAGGGCGTCGGTCTCGACATCGTCGGCCTCGGCGCCGCCGAATCGCGTGGCATCCGGCGCGGCGTCGTCGTCAATCTGGAGGCGGCCGTCGACTCGATCAAGAAGGCAATCGAGGAAGCCGAGCTGATGGCCGGAGTCGAGATCGATTCGGTCCACCTCGCGCTGACCGGTCCACACATCAAGGGGTTCAACAGCCGCGGCGTGATCGCCGTGGCGGGCAAGAACCGCGAGATCACGCGCGAGGACGTCCGGCGCGCCATCGATGCGGCCAAGGCGGTGTCGCTGCCGACCGGGCGGGAGATCCTGCACGTGCTGCCGCAGGACTTCGTCGTCGACGAACAGGACGGCATCGGCGCGCCGGTCGGCATGACCGGGGCGCGGCTGGAGGTCAACGTCCATATCGTCACCGGCAGCCAGAGCTCGACCCAGAATATCGTCGCCTGCGTCAACCGGGCCGGCGTCGCGGTGGCGGAAACCGTGGTCGGACAGCTGGCCGCCAGCGAGGCGGTGCTGACCGAGGACGAAAAGGAACTCGGCGTCGCGCTGGTCGATATCGGCGGCGGGACGACCGACATCGCCATCTACGAGCGCGGCAGCCTGTGGCATACCGCGGTCATCGGCATCGGCGGCGATCACTTCACCAACGACATCGCGGTCGGCCTGCGCACCCCGGTGCCGGACGCCGAGCGGATCAAGCGCAAGTGCGGCTGCGCGCTGTCCGCGATGGTCGACGAGGACGAGACAATCGAGGTGGCGAGCGTCGGCGGCCGGAAGCCGCGCGGCATGCCGCGGCGCATCCTGTCCGAGGTTCTCCAGCCCCGCGCCGAGGAGATCTTTCATCTGGTGTGGGACGAGATCCGGCGGGCGGGCTATGAGAAAAGCCTCAATTCTGGCATCGTGTTGACTGGCGGCGGCGCCATCCTCGACGGCATGCCGGAGATGGCCGAGCAGATCTTCGACCTGCCGATCCGGCGCGGTTGTCCGTGCGGGGTCGGCGGTCTGGCCGATCACGTCAACAGCCCGACGTTTGCGACCAGCGTCGGACTGGCGCTCTACGCCCACCGGCACGTCGTCGGCGAGTCGGCGCGGCCGCCGGTGGGGGCGGGGGCGTTCGGTCGGGTCGCCGGTCGGCTGCGCGGTCTGTTCAAGGAATTCTTCTAGTGTCCCGAATCAGAGATTCGGTGACAAATATTCCGGGCGCGGCGCCCGGATCGCAAGGCGTGAAGAGCGAGTTTATTGGGCATCAATGAGCGATGAGCAACGCAGCGAGGCGGGATGCCCCGCTCGGAATATGTCAGCGAAGCTCTGATTTGGGACACTAGCGGTTGCCCGGCTGCCGCCGGGCGTGAAAAGGAGCGACAATGGCCGACCTGCACGACACCTGGACGTTCGACGATCGTGGCGAGTCACGGCTGCGGCTCAATCTCGATCCCGGAGAAAGCCCGGCCGCCAAGATCAAGGTGATTGGGGTCGGCGGCGGCGGCGGCAATGCCGTCAACCGGATGGTCGAGGCCCGGCTCGACGGCGTCGAGTTCATCGCCGCCAATACCGACCTGCAGGCGCTGCGCGCCAACAAGGCGGGCATCAAGCTGCAGATCGGCAGCAAGCTGACCAAGGGGCTCGGCGCCGGCGCCGACCCGAACGTCGGCCGCTCGGCCGCGCTCGAAGACACCGAGCAGATCCTCCAGGCGCTCGATGGGGCCGACATGGTCTTCGTTACGACCGGCCTTGGCGGCGGCACCGGCACCGGGGCCGCCCCGGTGATCGCCACGCTGGCCGCCGAGATCGGCGCCCTCACCATCGCCGTCGTCACCAAACCGTTCCGGTTCGAGGGCAAGAAGCGCCAGCTCCAGGCCGAGCGGGGACTGGAAGCGCTGCGCGACTGCGTCGACACCATCATCACCATCCCCAACGAACGCCTGCTCTCGATCATCGATCGGACGACCCCGCTGCTCGAGGCGTTCACCACCGCGGACGATGTGCTCCGGCAGGCGATTCAGGGAATTTCCGATCTGATCATGGTGCCGGGCCTGGTCAATCTGGACTTCGCGGACGTCAAGACCGTGATGTCGGGGATGGGCTTTGCGATGATGGGGACGGGCATGGCGGAAGGCCAGGATCGCGCGATCGATGCTGCGCGCCGCGCCATCTCGAGCCCGCTGCTCGAAGGGACCTCGGTCAACGGCGCCCGCGCCGTGATCATCAACATCACCGGCGGACCGGATCTGTCGCTGATCGAGGTGAGCGAGGCATCCTCGATCGTCCAGGAAGCCGCCGACGAAGATGCCAACATCATCTTCGGGGCGGTCGTCGACCCGGGGTTGAAAGGGAAGGTCAAGATTACCGTGATCGCGACCGGCTTCGGCGCCTACATCCCGGTCCGACCCGCGGCGTCGGCGATCCAGACGCCGGTCGATCTGACGCAATACAGCGACAGCAGCAGGCTGCGCCCCGAGCACCACACTGCGCCGGTGCCGGTGGCGCCGATGGGGGCGGTGGAGCGGCTGACGCTGCGGCGTCTTGCCGGGGGCTGGCGGGCGATCGACCTGCCGGCAACGACAGCACAAACCACCGCTGCGGCAGGCAGCGGCTCGGTGGGCGGCTCGGTGGGCGGCTCGGTGGGCGGCTCGGTGGGCGGCTCGCCGGGCAGCTCGGCGGGCGGCGCGGCAGGGGGCGTGGCCCCGCAGCCACCGGTCGACCCGATCACCTCCGAACCAGCCGCGACCGGATTGGACGCGGATGTGAACGCCGCATTCGACGTGCCGGCGTTTCTCCGTCGTCAGGAGGGGTGAGCGCGCCGGGCCCGCCGGCCAGGCACATTGTCCACTTGCCAGACTCATGAACGGCTCACCTCGGCCGCGACCCGGGCCTTCGACGCTCGCGGTGGTAGAGTAGATAGATCCAGGGCACCCGGGAGCGCCGCCGCCTGAGCACCAGCGCCCGGACTGTCCTGCGACCGAGCCCGGGGCAGGCGCCTGGGCCGCGTCCACCACCAGTCCGCCCGGTCGTCCCCGGCTGAGTCTTGCCATTCATGAAGTCCTGGGCCCAACGCGAACGCGCACTCGAGACCCTCGCGAAGGAAATCGGCTATGTGCGCAAACCACATGGCGATCGAATCCGGATCGCCCTGGCGTTTCCCAACACCTACTGGGTCGGGATGTCGAATCTCGGCTTCCAGACGATTTACCGGCTCCTCAACGCGCAGGACAACATCGTCTGCGAGCGCGTTTTCCTCCCGCCCAAGCAGGAGCTGGCGGAGCTGATCGCGTCGCGGGCGCCGCTCCTTTCGATCGAATCACAGACGCCGATCGGCGACTTCGACGTCTTTGCCTTCTCGATCTCCTTCGAGTGGGATTACGTCAACGTCCTCACCTTGCTGCGCCTGGCCGGCATTCCGGCGCGCGCCGCGGCCCGCGGCCCGCGCCACCCGTTGATCGTGATCGGCGGCGCGGTGACGTTCGTCAACCCGGAACCGCTGGCGCTGTTTGCCGACGTGATCGCGGCCGGCGAGGGCGAAGCGTTGATTCCCGCCCTCGATCGTGCGCTGGCCACGGCAGCCGATCGCCCCGAGCTGTTGCGGCTGCTGGCGAGGGAGCGCGGGTTCTACATCCCGAGCTTTTACGAGCCGCACTACGGCGCCGACGGTACGCTGACCGGGTACTCGACCATTCCGGGAATCGACGCGCCGGTCCCGGTCCGGAAGGCCGCGCTGAAAACCACTGAAGCGGTCGATCCGCCAGTGACCAGCATCTTCACGCCCGACACCGAATTCGGGTCGCGCTTCCTGATCGAGATCGTGCGCGGCTGCGCCAACCTGTGCCGGTTCTGCTGGGCCGGCTACAACTATCTGCCGGTTCGCGCGTTTCCGACCGACCGCATCCTCGATCTGGCGGGCGCCGCCAGGGCCCATGCCAGCAAGGTCGGTCTCGTGTCGATCGCGCTCTGCGACCATCCCGACATTGAACGGATTCTGGCGCGGCTCCACGAGATGGGCTATTCAATCAGCCCGGCCTCACTGCGCCTCGATGATCTGACCGAGCCGATCGTCCGGGTGCTGCGCGAGAGCGGCGAGCGCACGATCACGATTGCGCCCGAGACCGGGTCCGATCGATTGCGCCGGGTCATCAACAAGACCGTCACCAACGACGAGATTCTCAATCGCGCCGAGCTGATTTTCGCCAGCGGCATCGAAAACCTGAAGCTCTACTTCATGATCGGCCTCCCCACTGAAACCGACGAAGACCTGGTCGCGATCCGCGACCTGACCCTGCAGCTGCGCCAGGTGATGATGAAGTACGCGCGCGCCCGCGGACAGGTCGGCCGGATTATCGGCAGCGTCAACCCGCTCATCCCCAAGCCGGGGACAGCCTACCAATGGCTCCCCATGGCAGATCCCGCCATCGTCGATCGGAAGATCAAGCGGCTGCGCAGCCTGACGGCTGATCTCGACAACGTGTATTTCAACATCAAGTCGGAACGCCACTCCTATTTTCAGGCGCTGCTCTCGCTCGGCGACCGCCGCGTGGCGCCGGCGATCGAGGCCGCCGAACGCAATGGCCAACAGTGGCGGGCCGCAGTGGCCGAAGCCGGCATCGACGGCGATTTCTACATCTTCCGCGACCGCTCGCACGATGCCATGCTGCCCTGGGACATCATCGATGGCGGCATGAAGACCTCGTTCTTCCAGGCCGAGTTCGCCAAGAGCCTGCGCGAGGAATGGACGCTGCCGCCGAAACGGCAGCAGGAAAACGCGCGGCTGCTGCCGGTGATCGGCTAGTCCAGGGGACGACCATCCTCAATGCGCGATCGCCGCCCGCTCTTCGTACTCCTGATACGCCTGTAGAATCAGCTCGCGCACCTTGTTCTGCGCCGTGCCGTCGCCGATTGGCCGGAGCAGCGAGAAACTGCGCCGGTCGCCGTTGACGCTGTACTGGCGGGCCGGAAACGTGACGTTGTATTCACCGGCACTCCCGCCGCGCCGTTCCCAGATCGCAAACCCAACCAGCCGCAGCCCGTCGAGCGGGCCGTCGGTGAAATGCAACTCGGCCTCCGCGACTTTTCCGGGCGGATTTCCCTTGTCGTTTGGCGTGATCTTGACGGTCATCGTGCACTCCTTCCCGGTGATGCTGCAGCCGCGCGCGTCGCGCGGTTCGTGGTTCAGGCGAGTGACAGCACATCAAGACAAGTGCCGGCGCGCGTCGTCCCCGGCGTGCCGGTAACAGGTTGACCGCGTGGGAGTTCAAGCGCCGGATGGCGCGGTCGCGGGCGGAAGCGGTCGGGTGGGGGGAGGAAATGCCAACCGGAGTGGCCGGTCGAGACGTCTCGCCCGCCGGAAGCGGGCCAACAGACGCCACCGTCAGCGCGGCGGAGCCACACGCGCCTCGCGCCGTCTCGGCGGTCTGGGAGGAAGCTCGCTAGACGTCGCCCAGGATCATCACCTGGGCCATGGCGAGGCTTTCGGAATGCGTGATGGTCAGCAACGAGGAACGGCCGCCCATTTCCTTGAAGCGGAGTCCGGCGCCGCCATGAAACTGGAGTTGCGGCGGTCCACCGCGCCGGATCACCTCCACATCACGCCACAGCACGCCGCGCGAGTGGCCGGTCCCGAGCGCCTTCATGGCAGCCTCCTTCGCCGCGAAGCGGCCGGCGAAATGGATGGCCGGCCTGCGGCGGCGTCTGGAGTAGGCAATTTCCCCGGCCGTGAAGATCCGTTCGACGAAGCGGTCGCCATACCGCTCGATCGTCGCGGTGATGCGATGGATGTCGGTGGCGTCGAGGCCGAGGCCGAGGATATTCGACATAACCCAAGTATTCTTGCCTGATGACCCGGATGTCCACCGCCGTAAGCCGCGACCCATGACGCTGCCGCCACCGGGCAATGCGTTCGAGTGGACGAACGCCTTCGGACCGGCGGCGCTGGTCTGTCTGCCGCTCGCGCCATTGGCCCGGCATCTCTTTACCAGCCGGCTGTGGCCGCTCGCAACGGCCGCCGGCGCTGGCGCCGAATCGGCCTGGAACAGCGTTGGCCACGCGCTGGGCGCCGACGGATCGCGGCTGCTGCGGGCCCGCCAGGTGCACGGCGCGGCGGTCCTGATCCATCGCGGCGGAGAGGCCTTCGGTCAGACAGCCGCGGCCGACATCCTGGTGGCGGGCGGTGACGAGGTTGTCGCCGCCATCCAGACCGCCGACTGCGTGCCGGTGCTGATTGCCGACAGCCGCAGCGGGACGGTCGCCGCCGCCCACGCCGGCTGGCGCGGCCTGGCGCAGCGCGTGCCACAGACGGCGATCCGGGCGATGGTCGACTCGTTCGCCGCGCGCGAGTCGGACCTGATCGCCGCGATCGGGCCGTCGATCGGCGCCTGCTGCTATGAGGTGGGCGGCGACGTCAGGGATCGGTTTGCCGCCGCCGGATTCGAGGCGCGGGAGATGGCGCGCTGGTTCGGCCGCGAACTGCGGCCATCGCCGGCCAATCCGCCGATGACCGGCATGCCGCCCGACGTTCGCGCCGGACACTGGGTGCTCGACGTGTGGGCCGCCACTCGGGATCAGCTGCGGGCGGCGGGCGTCCGCGCCGACCGGATCTTCGTCGCCGGCCTGTGCACGGCGAGCCATCCCGGCGCGTTCTGCTCATTCCGGCGCGATGGCGCAGCGGCGGGACGGATGGCCGCCGCGATCGGCCCCCGGCCCGAATCGTACGTGGCTTCCGAATTCAGTCGGACCACGGATCAATCCGGCTGAAGAGCGTGTGAAAAATCGATGTCGTGCAGGCCTTTAGTCAGGCCTGCGGTGTCGTGCCGCGCGCATCCATCGCCTGGTTGGCGAGTCGATCGGCGTGGGCATTGAGCGCGCGGCCGACGTGCTCGAACGTGACCCGGCCGATCTGATGCGCCAGCAGCCGGGCCCGCGCCGACAGCGGCTGCAGGCCGGGATGCTTGACCTTGAAGATGCCGCGCATCTGCTGCACGAGCAGCAGCGAGTCGGATCGAACGTGGAGCGAGGTGTGCCCGCGGGCCTGGCTCCATTCGAGCGCCGCGATCAGCGCCCGGTACTCGGCGACGTTGTTGGTGGCGACGCCAATCGAGTCGCCGAACTCCTCGATCAGCGTGCCGTCGGCCGCTTCGATGCGGACGCCGTAGCCGGCCGGCCCGGGATTGCCGCGGGCGCCGCCGTCGATGTAGGCGACGACCGCCGGTTCAGCGCCCACAGGTCACGGCGCGGGCTGGCGCAGCGGATCGGGCGCCGCGGTTTTCGGGGTGTGATAGAGAATCCGGTTGCAGTAGTCGCATTGAAGAATCTGCTCGTTCTTGAGCACCGTGTTGAAGACCTGCGGCCGCAGCCGGACATGGCAGATGCCGCAGATGCCATCGCGCGCTTCGGCGACCGCGATGCCGTTCCGCTTCTTCGCCACGCCGTCGTAGATCGCCAGCAGGCGCTGATCGATGGCGGCGACCAGAGCGGTCCGCTCGGCCGCCATCCGCGCGGCGGCAGTCTTGAGCTCGCCGTTCTCCGCCAGCATCTTGTCGCGGTCGGCGTCGACCGCTTTCTGCTCGCTGGCCAACCCCGCCTCGCCGCGTTTGACCACGCTCGTCAGATCGTCGGCCGCGATCATGTGTTCGAGCACCTTCTCCTCGAGCGACTTGACCTCATTTTGCGCGGTCTCGATCTCGTGCTGGATCGCCTGGAACTCGCGGTTGGTCTTCACTTCCATCAGCTGATCGCGGAACTTGGAGAGGCGGCCCTGCTGGACGGCGACCTCCTTTTCGACGACGCGCCGGGCGTTCTGGTTCTCGGTCAGCTGTGCCCTGGCGGCGGCGAGCTGGTCGCCAGCGGCCTGCAGGCGGGCGGCGAAGACCTTTTCACGCTCGGACTGGTCGGCGAGCCGGCGGGTGGCATCGTGGGCGGCCGAATCGAGCTGCTGCAGCGCGATCAGGCGTTCGAGGTCTGGATTCATTGGCCGAAACAAAAAAGCCCCGGCGCGCGACGCACCGGGGCTGGCAGGTCAATGCACACTGTTGAATGCACGATGCCGGATCGGATCGCGTTCAGCATTCTGCATTTTTCATCTTGCATCAGGCGGTCTCGGTAATGGTGGGCCCACCAGGATTCGAACCTGGAACAGGCCGGTTATGAGCCGGCGGCTCTAACCGTTGAGCTATGGGCCCCACCGCAAGTGTACGGCGCAACGTTCAAACGACAAAGTCGAAACGTTGCCGGCGACGGTCGGCTGCCGTTATGTGGTCCTGCCCTCCAGGAACGCGCGCAGCTTGCGGCTGCGCGACGGATGGCGCAGCTTGCGCAGCGCCTTGGCTTCGATCTGGCGAATCCGCTCGCGGGTGACGGCAAAGCTCTGGCCGACCTCTTCGAGGGTGTGCTCGCTGCCGTCGCCGACCCCGAAGCGCATCTTGATCACCTTTTCTTCCCGCGGCGTCAGCGTCTTGAGCACTGACTCGGTCTGCTCCTTGAGATTGAGGTTGATCACCGCTTCGGCCGGCGACACCACCTGGCGATCCTCGATGAAATCGCCCAGATGCGAATCCTCCTCCTCGCCGATCGGCGTCTCGAGCGAGATCGGCTCCTGCGCGATCTTCAGGACCTTGCGCACCTTCGACACCGGGATGTCCATCCGCTTGGCGATCTCTTCCGAGGTCGGCTCGCGTCCGAGCTCCTGGACCAGCGCCCGGGAGGTGCGAATCAGCTTGTTGATCGTCTCGATCATGTGGACCGGGATGCGGATCGTCCGCGCCTGGTCGGCGATGGCGCGGGTGATGGCCTGGCGGATCCACCACGTCGCGTAGGTCGAGAACTTGTAGCCGCGGCGGTACTCGAACTTGTCGACCGCCTTCATCAGGCCGATGTTGCCTTCCTGAATCAGGTCGAGGAACTGCAGGCCGCGATTGGTGTATTTCTTGGCAATCGAGACGACCAGCCGGAGGTTGGCCTCGACCAGCTCCTTCTTGGCCTGCTCGGCCTGATACTCGCCGCGGATGATGGTGTCGAGGGTCTGCTTCAGCTGATCGGGCGACGTCTCGAGATCGTCGGTCATCGCCTTGAGCTTGATCCGGAGCTCCTTGACCAGGCGCAGCGCGTTCTTCTTCTCTTCCTCCTTGAGCCGCTGCTTCTTGTTCTTGGGATTGAGCTGCCGGGTCAGCGATTCGATCTCGCGCTGCACGCGCTGGACGCCGTCGACCGCGTCCTTCATGTCGTCGATCAGCCGCCGCTTGACCGACTCGGTGAACTCGATGCGGCGGATGTAGGTCGACAGCTCGATGCGCGCCCGCATCGCCAGCCAGCGGCACTTCCGGTACTTGCGCTTGTCGCGCGTCGTCGCCCCCTTGGGCGTTTCGCGCAGCTTCTCCTCGAGCTTCTCGGAGGCGCTGCGCGCCCGGCGCACGGCGTCGATCTGCTTCTGGACCTGCTTCGATCGGTCGTTGATGCGATCCTCGGTGATCTCCTCGTCGTTGAAGATGACCAGTTCGCGGATCGTCCGCTCGCTGCGCTGCAGCTGATCGCCAAGGAAGATTACCCGCTTGGCGATCAGCGGGGTCCGCGAGATCGATTTGATCACCGCCAGCTTGCCGCGCTCGATGCGGCGGGCAATCTCAACCTCGCCCTCGCGGGTGAGCAGCGGCACGGTGCCCATCTCGCGGAGGTACATGCGGACCGGGTCGTTGG
>JBDTRR010000084.1:0-20599 GCA_039931615.1 Acidobacteriota bacterium | reverse complement strand
GTCGTACGACAGGAACAGGTACTGCGGACAGGTTTCGGCGAACGCCGGCAGGCCGCGATCCCGGGCTTCGGTCACCATCTCGAGCGCTTCCGCGGCGGACAGGTGGACAATGTAGACCGGCACGTCGGCGATCTCGGCCAGCGCGATCGCCCGGTGCGTCGCCTCCGCCTCGGCGCGCGCCGGCCGCGTCAGCGCGTGGTACTTGGGGGCCGTGCGGCCGGCGGCAAGCGCGCGCTGCACCAGCACGTCGATGACGCCGCCGTTCTCGGCGTGCATGCAGACGGTGCCGCCGTTCTGCCCGGTGCGCAGCAGCGCCTTGAAGATACTCGCATCGTCGAGCATGAAGACGCCGGGATAAGCCATGAAGAGCTTGAACGAGGTCACGCCCTGGCGGACCAGCGCGTCCATCTCCCCCTCCACCTGATCGGTCAGCTCGGTGATGATCATGTGGAAGCCGTAATCGATGACCGCCTTGCCTGCCGCTTTCCCGGCCCAGGTCTCCAGCGCGTGATGCAGCGTCTGGCCGCGGTACTGGATGGCGAAATCGACGATCGAGGTAGTGCCGCCGAACGCCGCCGCGATCGTGCCGCTCTCGAAGTCGTCGGCCGACGTCGACCCGCCGAACGGCATGTCCAGATGCGTGTGGACGTCGATGCCGCCGGGCAGGACGTATTTGTCCGTTGCGTCGATGATCGTCTCGGCCTCGATCTCGAGCGCGGTGCCGATGACGGCAATCTTCTCGTCCTCGACGAGCACGTCGCCGCGGTACTGATCCGAAGCGGTGACGATGGTGCCGTGCTTGATCAGGGTGCGCATGATGGCTGAGATTGTAGATGGCCGGCTGTTGATTTGAGATTCAAATCGTCAGGCCGGTGTTGGCGATGGTCGACATCACGGCAGCAGCACCGGCTGCGCCTCCCGCGCCCAGCCTTCTTCCCAGGTCGGCCGGGCCGATTTGCGCGCGCCGGCACGCAGCCGCTCGAGCGAGGTCTGGCGGGCCGGAAACGTCTCGAACAGGTCGAACAGGACGTCGGCCAGCTGGCGCGAGGTCGAGAACAGCAGACCGTTATCGCCGTGGCGGACGCGCTCGGCGAGGCAGGCGCCGTAGTCGAGCGCCAACACCGGGACGCCGGCGCCGAACAGGTCGGCCACCTTCATCGGAATGTCCAGTCCGGACGAGGAGCGATGCAGGCACAAGCCGAGATCGGCGCTGCCGACGACGCGCGGATAGTCCTCCGGCTCGAGCCAGCGCGAGCGCAGCTGGATCCGGCGCGCCGGCAGGCCGGCGAAGCGGCGCTCGAACTCGGCGCGCCGGGTGCCGTCGCCGGTCACGAGAATCACCAGATCGGGAAACCGCCGGGCCGGCTCGGCCGCTTCCCAGCCGCGGATCCGATCTTCCAGGCGCAGGACGGCGTCGATCGCGACGTCGAAGTCCTCGTCTTCGGTCCAGCTGGTCGGACAGACGATGAAGCCAACCACGGCGCCGCGGATGCCGAGCCTGGCGAACAGCGCCTGGCGGAACTGTTCCCGCTCGGCGCGGGCCAGCGGGACGAACACCGAGGCCGGCCGATCGTAGAGCACGCAGGCATTGCGGACCCCGAAGCGGCTCTCGAGAAACGCCGCCAGCGCGCGCGAGACGCAGAGGTTGCCGTCGACCCGCCGGGCGTCCCGCCGTTCGAGCCAGCGCGCCAGGCGCACCGCCGGATGCCAGCCGCCCAGGCGCAGCCGCAGTACCGTGTAGCCGAGGTTGTGCCAGTCGATCACGAACCGCACGCCGCGGCGATGGAGCGACCACCAGGTGACCGCGAGGGTGGGAAACTGCGGCGGATTCTGCATCAGCACCAGGTCCGGACGCGGCAGCCGGCGCAGCGTCCGCCAGAGGCGGAAGCTCAAGCGACAGGCATCGTGGATGGCGGCGAGGACGTAGGCCAGCCCGGAGACGCGTTTGCGGAAGCGGAGCGTCGACGGGACGATGCGATGGACCCGGATCCGGCGCTCGTCGGCGATGGCGCGCGGCAGCGCGGTCCCTTCGTAGCCGACGAGATCGACATCGACGCCGTTGGCCGCCAGCGCCCGGGCGTGGTATTGCATCCGGGCGCTTCGTCCCAGGTCGGCGAGCGTGACGACAGCTGCTCTCATTGCGGAATCGATCAGTCGGCAATCGGCGAATGACGCTAGCCGCCTCGCCGGTCGTTCCAGAAACGGGCGAGCAGGTTGGCGGCGACGCGAGAACGATACGCGGCGGTCGACCGGATGTCGTCGATCGGCGCGATCTCCCCGGTCAGCATGCGCTGCGCTTCGGCGAGGGATCCGCCGGCGGCCAGCACCGCTTCCGTACGCGGCAAGCGTACCACCGTCGGCGCGACGCTGCCGAGCGCGATCCGCGGCGGTGCGCCTGCCGCCGGCGCCACCGCGGCCATCACCACCTTGGAAATCGACTGAGCCGCCCGGGTTCCGACCTTGCGGAACCACTGGCGCCCGGGCACCGGCGGCACCTCCAGGGCGGCAATCAACTCATCCTCGCGCCGCACCGAGCGGCGGTAGCCGGTGTAGAACGCCGAGAATGGCACCCGGCGGACGCCGCCGGCGCTCTGCAGGACGACCGTGGCGTCGGCGGCCGCCAGCACCGGCAGGGTATCGCCGGCCGGCGACGCATTCGCGACGTTGCCGCCGATCGTGCCGCGATTCTGGATCTGGACGCCGCCCACTTCGCGCGCGGCCGCGACCAGCATCGGCAGCCGGCGGCGGACGAGCGGCGACCCGATGATCTCGGTATAGGTGGCGAGCGCGCCGATCGACAGCACGCTGCCGCGCAGCTGGATCGTCCGCAGCTCGGCGAGCGGCCACAGGTTGACGAATCGCGTCGCCGGTAGTGTGCCGAAATTCAACCCGACGTAGAGGTCGGTGCAGCCGGCCATCGGCACCAGCGGCCCCTCGTCGCGCAGCATGCGCAGCGCCTCGGGCAGCGATGCCGGCTCGAGCAGCGTGCGGTTGGTGATCGATCCCGGCATCAGGCTCCTGCCGTCGCGGCGGCCCGGCGTCCCGCCGACCCCGACGCGCGTCGAATCGAGCGGTAGATCGCCGAGTATCCCGTGCAGCGGCACAGGTTGCCGGCCAGGCCCGATCGCATCCGCGCCAGCGACGGCCCGGACCCGAGCGCCACCGCCGCCATGATCATCCCCGGCGTACAGATGCCGCATTGCGCCCCGCCGAGCTCGACGAACGCCCGCTGCAGCGGATGGCGGCCGCCTAGCCCTTCGATCGTCGTGACGCGCGTCCGGCCGGCGTGCGCGATCGGGATCAGGCAGGAGTTCACCGGGAGGCCGTCGATCAGCACGGTACAGGCCCCGCACTCGCCCTCGCCGCACCCTTCCTTGGTCCCGGTCAACCCGCAGTGTTCGCGCAGCACATCGAGCAGCCGCGTCATCGGATGCACATCGAGGTGCAGGCCTTTACCGTTCAGGGTTAGAAGCATGTCCCTCGACAACTTTGCTGTTGCCTGCTGCCTTTTTCGTTTGGCCTTCCATGACCCTCTCCGGCGTCGCCGGTATCGCGCGCAGATCGAAGCCGGCGTGCCGGAGCGCGTTGATCACCGCCGGCGCCGGGCCATCAATCGGCATCTCTCCCACCCCCTTGGCGCCGAATGGCCCGTGCGGGTAGGGGTTCTCCATCATCTCCACGTCCATTCCCGGCGTATCGAGCGTCGTCGGAATGAGGTAGTTGGTGAGCTGGCAGTTGGCCATGCGGCCGTCGCGCATGACGACCTCTTCGAGCAGCGCCCAGCCCAGCCCCTGGGCGCTGCCGCCTTCAATCTGGCCGCCTGCCAGGATCGGATGAATCGCCCTGCCGATCTCGTGCACGCTGGTCAGGCGCAGCGGCGTGACCTGCCAGGTGTCGCGATCGACTTCCAGCTCCACCACATCGCACGCCCAGCCGTAGCTGCCGTAGGCGTCGCCCCGGTAACTGGTATCGTCCCAGGCGATCCCGGTCGGCTTTTCGTATTCCTTCGTCACGGTCAGCGGTCCGTGCCGCTTCAGGTACTGACGCGGCGACAGGCCGCCCAGCCGCTCGCGCATCTCCTCGGCGCAGCGCTCCAGGATGCGGCCGACGACCATGCACGTGCGCGAGGCGACCGTCGGTCCGCTGTCGGGCACCTCGCCGGTGTCGGCGGCATTGACCTCGATCGAATCGTACGGCCAGCCGAGCGTATCGGCGACGATCTGCGCGTGCATGGTGCGGGTGCCCTGGCCGATCTCGGTGCTGCCGACGAGAATGCGCGCGCCGCGCCCGGTCAGTGCGAGCGAGGCCTTCGACGCGAGCCTGACCTCGCCGCTGCCGGTAAAGCCCGACCCATGGAAGAACAGCGACAGACCAATGCCGCGATGCGGCTGGTCCGGCGGCGTTCGCGCCAGCGCGCGGCGGCGCCGCTTGAAGTCGGTGCGCGCGACCGCGCGCCGCAGCACCGCCAGCGCGCTGCAGTCCCGGCCGAGACGCTGGCCGGTCGCGGTGGTGTCGCCCGGCCGCAGCGCATTGATCTCGCGGATCCGCACCGGGTCCAGGGCGAGCTGTTCCGCAATCCGATCGATGTGCACTTCGGTCGCAAACTGGGTCTGCGGCGCGCCGAACCCGCGGAACGCGCCGTTCGGCGGGGTGTTGGTCATCACCGCCTGGCCGCGGATGCGCACGTGATCGCAGCGATACGGGCCGCTGGCATGAATCAGCCCGCGTGACAGCACGACCGCGCTCAGCGTCGCATACGCGCCGCCATCGATGACCACCTCGATGTCGATCGCGGTCAGCGTGCCGTCCCGCCTGACGCCGGTGCGATGCCTGATGATCGCGGGGTGGCGTTTCGTCGTCGCCAGCATGTCCTCGACGCGGTCGTAGATGAGCTTCACCGGCCGCCGCGCCTTCAGCGCCACCAGCGCCGCGTGGCCGGCAATCACCGACGGGTACTCCTCCTTGCCGCCGAACCCGCCGCCGGTCTCGGTCTGGATCACCCGCACCTGATCGCCGGGCAGATCGAGCAGGACGGTCAGCGACCGGTGGACGTAGTACGGGCACTGCATCGATCCGTAGACGGTGATCCCGCCGGAATCCGGATCGGGCACCGCGATGACGCCATTGGTCTCGATGTAGAGCTGCTCCTGGTGTCCGGTGCGATATTCGCCCTCGACCACGACATCGGCCGCGGCAAATCCTTCGTCGATGTCGCCCTTGTCGATGCGAATCGTCTTGAACGAGGTACCGGACAGCTCCGGGTCGAAATTCGGCGTCGTCGCCCGGTAATCGATCTGTACGTCGGCAGCCCACAGGCGCTCCCGATCGGCGTGAGCCAGCAGCAGGATCGGCTCCGCAACGTGGCGGACCGTCCGCTCCGCCAGACAGGGCTGATCGTCTTCAATCAGCGCGACGATGTTGCGGCCGGGAATATCGCGGTGGTCGACGACGGTGAAGCCGGCGGTGTCGAAATTGAAGCGCCTCGCGGCAATCTCGCCGGCCGGAATCGTCGATCGCACGGTGCGCGCGTAGAGCAGATCGGGAAACGTGAGGTCGTCGATGTATCGCGCCCGGCCGGTCACCTTGCCGGGCCCTTCCTTGCGGAGGACATTGCGGCCGACGGCTCCGCGCGGGCGAGACATCGCAACGATTATACGAGCCGGGAGAACGCCGGAGCGATCATCGCCTGCTGCCGCTGTCGGCCACCGCTGGAACGCGCATTTTTTCTTTGTGTTCTTTCCGCCTCATCTGGTTCATCCTTGCAGGTCACTGGCCGCGTCAGGGAGTGCGGCGGCCGCCTGAAGCGGCCAACCTGGAGAGGCCGGCCCGAACAGGCCAATCGGAAAATACCAATCTGAAGAGGAGTGCCTGGATGCGATTTCGCCACCTGTTGTATTGCCTGCTCGCAGCGGCCTGGGCCGTTCCAGCGTCGGCCGCCCAGAGTGCGCCCGCGGAGTCCGACCAGGAGGTGCTGATCCGGCTCGAGCGAGGCTGGAACGAGGCGTTCTATCGCAAGGACGTCGCCTTCATCGAGAACCTCCTCGCCGACGATTTCATCGCGACCTACGACGATGGGGTGCGCGGCGACAAGGCCAGGGAACTGGCGCTCACGGCCAATTTCAACCAGCAGGTGGAATCAGCGATCCAGGACGAGTTCACCGTCAAGGTCTATCACGATACGGCCATCGTCTGGTTCACGCTGCACCTGGTCGGCGTCAAGCAGGGCCAGCGGGCGGAAATCATGTTGCGCTACACCGACGTCTGGGTGCTGAACGACGGCCGATGGCGGTGCGTGTCCACCCAGAGCACGAGACTGAGCCCGAAGTAGATCGCAGAAACCGAGGTGGACACGTCGACAATAGTTGCCGCTGGTTTCGCCGGCCGGCTTCCAGACGCTGTCCTACGAGTGTCACGAGGGCAACGGTGCGATCAAGTACATCCTGGCCGCCGAGCGCGCCGAGGACCGGGCGATCGCCGAGGACTTGAAGAACGGGATCGTCAGACCCCGCAAGGATCCGCAGAACGAGATCAATCGGCCGCCCGAGGAGTGACGTCGTACGTGGGATCCGGCTTCCGCCTTCGCGTGAAGCTTCGGCGGACCGCCGTCGCCTTGGCGGAGGCTGTCAGCCGGATTGATCCGTAGTCCGACCAAAGCCGGACGCCACGGACGATTCTCAACTGTCTCGACCGTCAGCTTTTCGCGTGCTCGTACTGGCGCCGGTTTGCCTCGGTCCAGGCTGCCAGGCGCTGTCTGAGGCGCGTGCAGCGCTGCGGCTGTTGCGCCGCCAGATTGTGCTGCTCGGTGGGATCACGATCGAGGTCGTAGAGCTGCTCGATTCCGCCGCGCAGATCGAGGATGTACTTCCAGTTGTCTTCACGGACGCCCAGCTCGAAGCGGTCGCCGGCGACGTAGAAATACGTGCGCGGCGGCCGCGCCCCGTCGAACAGGCTGCGTCCCTGCCAGTCGGCCGCGGGCGGTATTCCCGCGAGGTCGGCAATCGTCGGCGCCAGATCGACGTGGCCGCCGACGGTCGGCGAGCGCATCGGCGAGCGGTAGGCTGTCGGGAACCAGAACATCAGCGGGACGTGCACGTCCTCCTGGAACAGCGTCCGTCCCTGCGCGTAGGTCGAATGCGGGTACCCGAACGCCTGGCCATGATCGCCGGTGACGACGACCAGGGTGTTGTCGTCGAGGCCGGCCTCGCGAATCGTGTCGAAGAAGCGGCCGAGATGCCGATCCGTTTCGTGCAGCACGTTCAGATAGCGGCCCAAATCGTAGTCGTCCGGCACCGGTTCGCGCAGGAGGTTGAGAAGCGGAACGCCCGGCGTCGGCTCATATGGATGATGGGTCTGCGTCGACCAGGCCATCATGAAGAACGGGCGGGCCGGCGCCCGCTTGACGAACTCGATCATCCCGTCGACCATGCAGCGGTCTTCGACGCCCCAGGATGAAATCGCCTTCGGGCACCGAAGGTCATCGGCGTCGCGCAATTCGTCGAAGCCGCGGCCCTCGAGAAACGTTTGCCACCCGGCCCAGCTCAAGTCGCTCGGCGTGACGAAGGCGGTGCGATAGCCGCGATCGCGGAACACGCTCCCGAGCGAGGTGCCGGCGAGCCGCGGATAGCGTTCGGTGACGTCGTGAAAATCGAGCTTCGGATAGGCCGACAGCAGCATGGCCACCAGCGAGTTCGAGCTGCGGCCGATGTGCGCGTAGAAGTTGTCGAAGACCAGACCGCGGGCCGCCTCGGCCGCCAGACTGGGCGTCGACTCGTAGACCCCACCGTTCAGCCCCGCCCATCGGGCCGCCACCGACTCGAGGACGATCAGGACGACATTTGGCGGGTCGCGGGAGGCGGCAGCCCCGCCGGTCCGCAGTTTCGCAGCGCCGGTCAGCACCACGGCCGGGCGCACGTCGCGCCGCTCCGCTCGATTCTCCGCCGGAGCTCGTTGGCGGCCGGCGGCCCTGGCCGGCGGCCGATTCGCGTCAGGCGCACCAATCGGTGCGAAGTCGGCCAGGTCGCTGTCGGCAAACCGCTCGGCCAGCTGGACGGTCCCGTCGCCGCCAGTGGCTCGCCACCATGAGGAGACCAGCACCCAATGCGGATTATCAGCGATACCGCGCTCCTGACGCGCCGTCCAGTCGACGGCAAAGGCATGCTGGCCGGCGACCAGCCAGGCAATCAGCCCGGCCGAGGCGATCGCCCGCCGCGGCCACGGCGCGCCGCGCCACGCCCGCATGCCTCGAGCGGTCGCCAGCACCAGCGCGACGAACACCACGGGCAGGCTCACCAGCCCGATGGCGACGGGCGGCGTGAGGTACGCCCCCACCGACGACCGGAGCATCCCGACATCGCCAATCAGCGCCAGCAGCTGATAGGTCAGGAATCCGCCGAGCACGCCGTAGACGATGATGCTGGCGACAGCGTAGAGGGCAGCCAGCGCGGCAGCGACGACGAAGGTTGCGGCCATCGCCCGGGCGCCCAGGCGCCAGCGTTCGGCCAACAGCAGCGCGGCGCGGGCCGCGATCCACAGGCCGGCCGCGAACATCACGTCGACATACGAGATCGCCGCCAGCAGCTGAAACACCGGCATCGCCTGCTCGGCGGCCCATGGCACCGCGCCGGGCACGGTCAGGTAGTAGGCCTTGACCCCGACCAGCACGATCGCCAGCCAGACCGATGCCCAGAACAGCGATTGGGCGGCGTGATCGGACGCGCGTGGAACGCCGGAATCCGCAGCCATTGGTTGGTATTGTAACGGGGAAGTAACCGATGGAGGGGCAGACCTGAACAGCCTCCGCCAGGGCTACGGCGGTCCGCCGAAGCGCGTGCACAGGGGACGGGCGCGAAGGCGGAAGGTTTGCACTACGACAGTCAGGTATTGGACCCCCGAAGGAGCCGAGGTCGGGCGCCCCCTTCGTACGTGGGATCCGGCTTCAGCCGGATTGACCCGTCATCCGACTCGCCACGGACGAGCCTGGAACGCGAGGTTCAGGGCGGTGACACATCACGAGTCACTACGCCGCCGCCGATTTGGCGATCGCGGGCTTCCGCCCTTTCCGGCGCAGATGGACGACAATAATCGTGGCCGACGCCGCCTCGGCCTCGTCGAGCCCAGCTTTGCGCAAGGCCCGGATCGCCCGGGCCGTCAGCGTTCCGATGGTCACCCCTTCGGTGTAGGCACTGAGGATGGCCGGATGGATGTAGCTCTTGCGGCAGACCGCCTTGGTGTTGCCGAGGCACTTCGCCACTGATTCGATCGCCCGCACGATCTGTCGGTTGGCGTGCGTCTTCGACCGCGCCTGCTCGGCGGTCGCCAGCGCCTTGGCCGCGAGAACGGTGCCCGCCCAGGTGCGGAAGTCCTTGGCCGTGAAATCCTGACCGGCAATCTCACGCAGGTAGGCGTTGACGTCGGCCGACCCGATCGGCTGCCGCTGCCCCGCGTCGTCGATGTATTGAAACAGATCCTGCCCTGGCAGGTCGCGGCAGGCCTTGACGATCGAGACGAGACGGCGATCGTGCAGATCGACGGCATGGCCGACCCCCGACTTGCCGCGGAACTCGAAGCGAACGCCGTCCCCGTTGATCCTGGCGTGCTTGTCGCGCATCGTCGTCAGACCGATCGAGTTGTTGGTGCGCGCGTATTCCTCGTTGCCGACGCGGATCAGCGTCTTCTCGAGCAGCTGGACGACGGCGGCCAGGACCTTGTCCCGGGTCAGGCTCGGCTGCTTCAAGTCCGCCGCCGTCCGCCGGCGAATCCGCGGCAGGGTCTGCGCGAAGGTGATCAGACGGCCGTACTTGACCTCGTCGCGAACCTCCCGCCATTTCGGGTGATAGCGGTACTGCTTACGGCCCCGGGCATCGCGCCCTGTCGCCTGCAGATGGCCGCGCGGGTCCAGGCAAATCCAGACATCCGTCCACGCCGGCGGAATCGCCAGCGACCGGATGCGCTGGAGCTCGACCTGGTTTGTGATGCGCCGGCCGTCCGCCACGTAAGACACCCGGTTCCTGGGGCCGGTCCGGCGGATGCCCGGCATGGTGACGTCGTTGACGTACTTGAGTCCGGCGATCTGCGCCGACTCAATCGGATCCCCCGACTTGACACCGGCGCCCTGTCGGCGCGCCCGCGTCCGCATGCGGCGGTCAGCCCGGCGCGAGCGACTCTGCTGTTCGCGAAGTTGTCTCCACGCGGGAGGCAGTTGCGCTCTCATAACGGTCGAGCCTCAGCAAATATGCTGCCGTCGTTCCCGGTCCCCGAGGATTCCTACGCTTCTCTCTGTGGGTAATGAAAGGATTGAAATCGTCTTCGTGCTACATAAAACCGGAGAACGGGATGGGATGGCGGTCACGAACGTCGCCACGTCCGGCTCACGTCGGGCCAGTCTCGCGGGGACCCGGCTTCAGCTTTTCCCCGGTGATGAGGCGGGCCCGGCGCTGGAACGTCACGAACGCCCACGCCCACTCCCCGATCACCGCCAGGCGGCTGCGAAACCCGATCAACCAGAAGATGTGGATGAACAGCCAGATCAGCCAGGCGGCAAATCCGGCCACTTTGAGTGACGCGATGTCCGCCACGGCCGCGCCGCGGCCGATCGTCGCCATGTTGCCATAGTCGCGATAGCGGAACGGGACCACAGACTCGCCGCGAATCGCGTGCAGTACGTTGACCGCGGCGTGCGCCCCGCCCTGCTTGGCGACTTGCGCCACCCCCGGGAGCGGCTTGCCGTCCTGCTGCAGCGCACAGACATCGCCGACGACGAAGATGTCCGGGTGACCGGGCACGCGCAGCGTTGGCTCGGCCAGCACCCGGCCGACGCGATCGAGCGGGACGCCAAGCGACTTGACCAGCGAGGACGCGGCGACACCGGCCGCCCACAGCACGGTCTCGGCCGCAATCCGGTCTTCGCCGATGCACACCGCAGCGGGCGTCACATCGGTGACGACGGCGCTCGTCCTGACCTCCACGCCGAGACGGATCAACGAGTCGAGCGCTGCCTGCCTCAAGCTGGCGGGAAATGCCCCCAGCAGGTGAGGACCGCCTTCCAGCAGGACGATACGGGCCGACTCCGTCTTGATCGATCGAAAGTCGTCACGCAGCGTGCGGCGGGCGATTTCGGCGAGCGCACCGGCGAGCTCGACGCCGGTCGGTCCGCCGCCGATGATGACGAACGTCAGGAGCCGTGCCTGGGCGGCGGCGTCTGGCTCACGCTCGGCCGCCTCGAAGGCGAGCAGAATCCTGCGTCGGATCTCCAGCGCATCGTCGAGCGTCTTGAGCCCCGGTGCGCGCGCTGCCCATTCGGGGTGGCCGAAATAGGCGTGCGCGGCGCCGGTGGCGACGATCAGGTAGTCGTAGTCGATGCTGCCGCCGTCGATCATCACCCGGTGCTCTGCCGGTGCGATCGACTGCGCTTCCGCCAGCAGGACCTGGACGTTGGACTGGCGCCGCAGGATCCACCGAATCGGCGACGCGACGTCGGCGGGAGACAGGGACGCGGTGGCAACCTGGTAGAGCAGCGGCTGGAACAGGTGATAGTTGTGACGATCGAGAAGGGTCACGCGTACCGGGGCCGCCGCCAGCCCGCGCGCGGCGTCGAGGCCGCCAAAGCCGCCGCCGATCACGATCACGTGGGGTTTGTTGGTCATGCGTGCCAATCACGACGACGAAAAGGCGCCGCGAAAAAGGGGGACGGCGCCTTTTTCGAAGCCTGCGTCATAATACTTTCATCATGCCGGTTCTTCAGAGTCGTCAGCCGAAGCCGAGCGGACCAATGGCGGTCGTCGAGACCGCCTGTCCGCTCGACTGCCCGGACTCCTGCAGCTTGTCGGTAACCGTACAGAGCGGCCGCATCGTCAACATCGATGGATCGCGGAAGAACCCGGTCACCCAGGGCTTCATCTGCGCCAAGGTACGGAAGTTCGGCGACCGTGTCTACGGAGAGGACCGGATCATGTATCCGGCAGTCCGCGTCGGCGCCAAGGGTCAGGGCAAGTTCAAGCGCGTCAGCTGGGATGCGGCCCTGGAGCTGATCACGGATCGGTTCCGCAGCGCCAAGGCGGAAGCGGGCGGCGCCTCGATCCTGCCCTTCTCGTACGGCGGCTCGAACGGTTTCCTCACGCAGGACAATCTCGACGCCCAGCTGTGGCGGCGATTCGGCGCGTCGCGGCTGGCACGCACGGTGTGCGCGGCGCCGACCGGCGCGGCGAACCAGGCCCTCTACGGCAAGATGCCGTCGGTCACCTATCAGGATTATCCCGAGGCCTCGCTGATCGTGCTGTGGGGCGTCAACCCGTCGGCGTCCGGCATCCATCTCGTTCCGTACGTGCGCGAGGCCCAGAAGCGCGGCGCGACGCTGGTGGTCATCGATCCGAGGACGACGGCCCTGGCCCGTGCGGCGGACCTGCATCTCGCGCTGAGGCCGGGAACCGACGTCGCGGTCGCGCTGGCGGTCCATCGCCACCTGTTCGAGAACGGCCTCGCCGACGAGGCGTTCCTTCGTGAGCACACCAGCGGCGCCGATCGCCTGCGCGAACGGGCCGCGCCGTGGACGATCGAGAAGGCCGCCGGGACGGCGGGCCTCGATCGCGTCGCGCTCGAGCGTTTCGCCGCCCTGTATGCATCGAAGTCGCCGGCACTGGTCCGCTGCGGCTGGGGCCTGGAACGGAACCGAAACGGTGGCAACGCGGCGATGGCGGTGCTGGCCCTGCCGGCGGTCGGCGGCAAGTTCGGCGTCCGCGGCGGCGGCTATTCGATGAGCAACTCGGCGTCGTGGGGCATCGAGCGGACCTGGATGCGAGACCACGAGCCGCCGACCCGGCTGGTCAACATGAACCATCTCGGTCGCGCGCTGACCGACTACAACGATCCGCCGGTCTCGGTGCTGTTCGTCTACAACTGCAACCCGGCGGCGACGATTCCCGATCAGCGTCGCGTCCTGCGCGGCCTCGAGCGAAGCGACCTGTTCACGGTCGTCTTCGATCAGGTCATGACCGACACGGCGTTGTACGCCGATGTGATCCTGCCGGCGACGACGTTCCTCGAAGGCTACGACTTCGCCAAGGCGTACGGGCCGCTCACGATGGACCTCGGGCGGCCGGTGATCGACGTCGTCGGCGAAGCCCGGCCGAATGCCGACGTGTTCGGCGAGCTGTGTTCGCGGCTCAACCTGCTGGACGAAGGGGAGCCGGCCGACGAGCTGGAGCTGACCGTCCGGGTGCTCGACTCACTGCCGGCGACAATCGCCGGCCCGCTGCGCGCGGGTACCTTGCCGGCGCCGGCCTGCGGCGCCGCGCCGATTCAATTTGTCGACGTCTGGCCGAATACGGCCGACCGCAAAGTGCAGCTGTTCCCGGCCGAGCTCGAAGCGAGCGCGCCGCTTGGCCTCTACCGGTTCCAGCCGGATCCGGCTACTGATCGGTTTCCGCTGACACTGATCTCGCCGGCCAGTGATCGGACGATCAGCTCGACGCTCGGCGAGCTGCCCCGGCCCGACGTCAAGCTGTTGCTCAACCCTGCCGACGCGGAGCTGCGCGGCCTCGCCGACGGCGATCTCGTCCGCGTCTTCAACGATCTCGGCGAAGTGCATTGCGCGCTGAACGTGACACCAGCAGTCCGGGAGGGCACGGCCAGCCTGCCGAAAGGGCTGTGGCGGCGCAGCACCAGGAACGGCTTCACCGCCACCGCGCTCGCCCCCGACACGCTGAGCGACCTCGGCGGCGGCGCCTGCTTCAACGACGCGCGCGTCCAGGTGGCCTCGCTGCCGACGGCGTGATCGATCAGTCCGGCTGCGCCGGGGCCTACGGACAGACCCTAGTAGCTGAAGAAAAACAACAGATCGGCGCCGGTGCCTTGCGCGCGCTGGAACATCTGCTGCTGCGAACCTGATCCCTGTACGACGTTGGTGCGGAGCCGCAGCCACCTGGTCAGCTCGTACTCGAGGATGAAGTTGGTCTGGTTCTGATCGCCGACGCCCTGCTGCAGCTTCACGTAGAGGTTCTGCCCGAGCTGCTGTCCAATCGTCAACTGGGCGGCGTCGCCGTTCTCGGGGGCGGCGCTGATCTCGAACAGGTCGACGTTGAGCAGCGTGCCGATCGATCGGGAGAGCTGGCCGACCAGGGCGCCGGTCGCCAGCGCCTGCGCCCGCTGCGCCAGCGAGATCTGCTCGCCTTCGCCGAGCTGGTTGAGCGGCTGATTGAACACGATCAGCGCCATGATGTCGGCTTCCTCGAGCGGCGGCGTGCTCGACAGCACGATTTCCGGCCGGCTCAGGCGGCCGCGGATGTTGACGTTCGCCGTCACCGCCTGGATGACCCGCTGCGTCTTGATATCGAGCGTCGGATCGAGCTGGTCGAGCCCATCGAACCGCACCGTCCCGTCGCGCAGGATGTCGAACCGGCGGCCCTGGAAATCGTAGGTGCCGCGCACCGTATTGATGGCGCCGGTCAGCCGCAGCTGGTCGTAGGGCGCTTTGTCCGCCCACACGTCGCCGCCAACCGTCAGGTTGACGGTGCCCAGGCCGATGACCGCGCCCGACGGCTGGAGATTCTGGCCGCGCACCACCAGATCGTTCGGCACCGTGACGTGAACGTCAAGCTGCATCGTGTCGAACATGCTCGGCTTCGGTGCCGCACTGGTCGCGGGCGCCGCCTCGGTCCCGATGTCGGTCGCCTTGATCGAGTACGCCGAGTCGCCGAGCGCCGCCAGAATCGGATCGACGTTGATCATCCCGGTCGTTACGCCGATATCGCCGTCGATCCGCGCTGCCGCCAGCTCGCCCGCGATGTTCAGAGCGGCGTTCAGCCGGATGTTCCCCATCGCGTTGTCGATCACCTTGAAGTCGGTCGCCTTGATCGCGATATTGACGCCGCCGACCTGCAGCTCGTGGACGGCCAGATCGCCGGAGATCGAGAGCGACTGCCCGTGGTTGTCCAGAACGGTGATGCCGTCGGTATGGATGCGATCGGACTGCAGATCGATTCGTCCATCGAGCTTGGTGTAGCCGACGCCGGTCGAGGCGACGGTGAAGGCCGCGTTCTGGATGGTTACGGCGCCGGTCGGATGCGGATCGCCGGCGGTGCCGGTGACGTCAATCCTGGCCTGCAACACCCCGGTGACGTCGGTCAGCTGGGTGGTGAACCCCTGGACGACCCCGATATCGATGGCGCTGCTGTCGATGTGCAGGTCGACGCGGTCGGCGGGGTCCGGGGACAGATCGTGGCTGAAGGCGGCGGTGCCGTTGAACAACGCCGTCGGCACATACCCCTTCGCCGTCGCCCAGGTGGTCGGATTCTGCTGCAGCCGGGTGTCGAGGGTGATGCCCTTGCCCGCGTAGTCGACCGTGCCGCTCAGCATGTCGTAGCGAAACTGCCTGAACCCGCCCTCGTTGACGTGGAACTCCGCCTTGACCTCGGGCGCGTCGGTGCTGCCGGTAATCGTCGACGATGCGTTGAGCCGGCCGGTGAACTGCGGCGGCCGGAGCAGAAGGGCATCGACGGCGGCGAGATCGACGTTGTTGAGCGTCACCGACAGTGCGTCGCCCGGCTGCCCGAACTTCCCGTTGGCGGCGATCTGCTGATCGCCGCTGACCAGCTGCAGACCGTCGACCGTGACCGCGCTCCCGGCGTATTGAACGGTCGCGTCCGAGCCCGGCGCGAGCTGCCAGTTCAGGCTGTCCGCCTGGAGGGTGAGCTGCTCCAGGTGGACTTCCTGGTGGTCGGGATGCAGCGTCAGCGACCCGCCGACGCCGAGTGAGCGCTGCGGCTGTCTGGCGGTCGCCTCGAACACCAGCTGCTTGTTGTCGTACTGCGTCTTGGCCTGCAGATCGTTGATGTTCTGGCCGCCGATCGTGACGAACGTGGCCGCCGTGTCGGCCTCACCGGTGGCGCGGTCGAAGGCGAGGTCGGGAACCTTGACCGCGAAATCGGTCGACATGGCCAGCGCCCCGGTCTCGCCGTAGGCGACGTCGTTGGCCATCAGATGTCCGGCAGCCTGGAGCTCGCGCCGGTTGCCGGTCACTGTCGCATCGACCATCGCGGTGCCCCGGAGCGGCTTGTCAATCAGCCGGCCGATCTCGTCGAGGTTGGTGGCGTCGGCGTGCACCATCAGGTTCGACTGCCCGGTTTCATTGATCGCGACCGTGCCGGTCGCGGTCAGGTTGACCTGCCGGCCCTTCACCTCCAGCCTGCGGATGACACCGGTGGCATCCCGGTAATCGCCGTCGAGGACGGCGCTGTCGATGCGCAGCCCGCCGACGGTCGAGGGCTGCAGATCGATCCGGCCGGTCGCCTGGACGTTGTCAGGCGTGACGCCGTCGCTCAGATTCGTCACTGTCGCGTCGACATCGACCTTCCCGCCGACCTCGCCTTTCAGGGCCGGTTTGTCGCTCAGGGCCGCCGGATCGAACCCGTGCAGCTCGCCCTGTGCCTTGAGGCGCAGCGCGTTGTCGGCCAGCGCGGCATCGAATGTCAGCTGGGGAATCCGCCCGCCCATGATCGACGAGTCGGTCAGCGTCCCGTTCGCCGTCACCGCCATCGTTGCCGGCGAGATGTTCGAGATGTCGGGCCATGTCGCGTCGACCGCGATGGTGCCGCCGACTACTCCCTTCAGCGCCGGCTTGTCGCTGATCGCCGCCGGATCGAAGCCGCGCAGTTCGCCATTGGCCTTGACGTGCAGCGCATTGTCGGCCAGCGCGGCGTCGAACGTCAGTTGCGGAATGCGCCCGCCGAGCATCGATGAATCGGTCAGCGTCCCGCTGGCGGTCAGTTCGATGGTGGCCGGCGTGGTGCCCTGCCCTTTGGCCGCAATGTGGCCATTGATGGAGCTGCGATAGCGGTCTTCCGTCAGCGCGGTCACCGCGAATGCCTGGCCGACCTTCTGCAGATCGAGATCGGATACCGTGGCGTCAGCCGCGTAGCCGATTTGTTTGCCGTCTACCGAGAACGCGGCGGTGCTGCCGGCACCGATGTGCGCGCCAGGCACCGCCGAGTCGAGGAGCGTGACATCGCCTTTGAGGTGTGGCCCGCCGGCGTCGTTCCGACCGCTGACGCGGTAGTCGCCGTTGACGTCGGTCGCCGCAGACGGCAGGTTCAAATCGCGCGGCATCTGCCGCAGATTGATGCGACGGGCCTGGCCGTGCAGCACGTAGGACAGCGGCTCGCGGCCTTCAGGCAGGGTGACGCGGCCGGCCGCCGTCGCGGTGGCCCCGAAGGCGCTCGCCCGGCCGTCGAGATCGACCCGGCGTCCCTCGATGTGCGCATCGCCCTTGATCTGTTCGACGGTCAGCCCGGCCGCGACGACTCGCGGCGCGTCGACGTGTAGCGAACCCCGGAGTGAATTCAGATCCGACAACGTCTCGGCCTGGAGGTCGAGGCGGACCGTGCCCGTCACGTCGCTCTTTTGCGCCGGGCTCTTCAGCAGCGGCGCCAGATCGAGATGACGAACCGTGACATCTCCCGTCACCGACTGGCCGGGCGCCGACACGTCAGCCACCAGGGAGCCGGTCAGGGCGCCGGCCGACGATCGGACGTTCATGTCGATGCCGAGCCGATCGGTCGGGCCGTTGACATGGATCTCGAATGCCGGTTCCACACGGATGCCGTCCAGCGCCGGGACGATCCGCGCGATTTCGGGCAGCGACAACTTGTCCGAGCTGACCCGCAGGTTGAACACCGGCATCGTCAGGTAGTGCTGGACGGCGCCATCGATGGCCAGAGAGGTCTGCTCCGTCCGCAGCGCAAGCTTGTCGACGAATAGCGTGTCCTCCTTCACCGCCAGCCCGCCGGACAACGCGTTCAAACCCAGCTCCGGATCGGATCCGCGGAACGACACCTGAGTGATCTCGATCGAGTAGCGGACCGGCTCGTAGTTGAACTTCAGCCTGGCGTCGAGATGGTCGAACCGTTTCGGCACCTCGATGCCCGGCACGCCGACCGGTCCCTCGATGACGACCGAGCCGTTGGTGATGCCGATGCTGTCGACGGCCATCGGACTGCCCGGACCGCTGCGGTCGGCTTCCCCGGCCGGCTGCTTGATGAGCCGGCTGATCGACCAGGCATCGCCCTCGCGCCGCAGGTACAGGACCGGCTGGTTCAGCCTGATGCTGTCGACCGAGAGTCCTTTCGAGATGAGCTGGAAGATGTTGTAGTCGAGACTGAGATCCTTGACCGCCACGACCTGGCTGCCGTCCATCGACAGCCCGATATTCTCCATCTCCAGCCCGAAGAAGAGGTTGCCGCCGAGCCGCTCAATGGAGAGGTTGCCGTTCAGATACTGATGCGCCTCGCGCACGATGTAGCCGCGCAGCCAGTCCTTGAACCACACCGTCTGCGAGACGATGATCGCCGCGGCCGCCGCTCCGACGATCAAGGTGAGGACGAGCACGAGCGCGTAGACGAGCCGCCTGACAATCCGCATGGTTATCGCGCTCCTCGGAGGGGCGGAACATCGCCGCCAGCGTCAAAACGCCTGGCCGATGCTGAAGTGCAACCGCCACGGGCGGCCCGGTTCGCCGTTCACCAGCAGGCCGGGAATCGGATTCAGCTGCCACCCAAAATCGAACCGGACCGGGCCAATCGGCGTCCGGTAGCGCAGCCCCGGACCGATGGCGTAGCGCAGATCCTGGAGATCGAAGTCGAACGGACCCGCCCAGACGTTGCCGGCGTCGATGAAGACGACGCCGCCAAGATTGCCGCGCAGAGCGGCCCGAAGCTCGACGCTCAGCGCCAGCATGCTGTCGCCACCAATCGGCAGCCCCGAGCTGAGCGGACTGATCTCGAACCGGTCCCATCCCCGGATGCTGGTCGATCCGCCGAGGAAGTATCTCTTCGCAAACGGCACGTTGGACGAATCCGAGCCGACCGCATTGATGCTGCCCATCTGCGCCCGCGTCGCCAGGACGAGGTTGTCGTTCAAGGGCAGATAATGACGTCCATCGGCCGCCGCGGCGTAATAGTTGAAGGTGCCCGGCACGAGCTGGCCGGCCTCTTCGACGTGCAGTGAAATCTGGAAGCCGCGGTGCGCGTCGAGCACGCTGTCAGCGGTCGAATGCTGGAGGTCGAGGCCGAGCGCGTTCAGCGTGCCGTCCTGTCTGCCGGTGACGGGATCGAGCCCGAGCGCGATCAAACTGCTCCGCAAGGTTGGATCGCGCAGCGCCTCCTCGGAGATCGCACTGCTGTCACGTTCACTGGTCACCGAAAGCGACCACGAGGTCCTGACACTGGATCGGTGCGTGACGGTGGCCTTGCCCCCGGTGACGGTCGATGAGTAGGCCGGCGTAAAGGTGCGCCACTGCTGTGCCTCGGCACCGAACGAAAAATGCGGGCGAAGAAAAAAGGGCTGATTGAAGACGAGGCGCCCCCCCCGATCGAGCGACGACCAGCGGACGTGCCCGCCTGCCGTCCGCGCTCCGCCCAGGAAATTGACATGGTGGTACTCGGCATCGACGCGCCCCTTTTCCTCGGTGCCGTAGCCGACGCCGAAATTGACCCGCTGATGCTTGCCTTCGGCCACCGTGACGCGGGTCGGAACTTCTGCCGGCTGGAGCTCCTGGTTCAGCGGCTCGACGTTGGCAAACTGGAATAACTCCATCCCGTACAGGCGCCGTTGGGTGTCCTGCACCAGGCTTCGGCGATAGAGATCGCCCGGTTTATAGGACAGCGCGCGGCGAATCACATCATCCCCAACGCTCTTGTTGCCAGACACCTCAACCGGGCCGAAGTACGCGATCTCGCCCGGCTGGGCCACGAACTTCAGGGTCGCTTCCCGGCCCGACGATCCCGGCACTTCCTGAGTGTCCACCTTGCCGTAGGGATAGCCGTGATCGCGCAGCTCATTGATTCCGAGTTCGTGAATCGCCACCACCAACTGACGATCGCGCGGCTGGCCGACCTTGAGCGGCGCGCGCGCTTTCATCTCGGCCAGGTGCTGCTCTGGGATGACTTCAAAGCCGACGAACTCGACGGCCGCGACCCTGATCGGCTCGCCTTCCGCCACGGTCACCGTCAGATCAACGGCGTCCTGTTTGTCGTTGAGCTTGACGTCGAAGCCGGCAACGCGGGCATCCGGATAGCCGCGGTCGGCGTAGAAGGCCTGGATGCGCTTGAGGTCCGTCTCGAACCTCGATCGGTCGAAGAAATTCTTCTTGCCCCAGGGAATAATCGAGCTCTTCTTGGTCGCCAGCACCGATCGAAGACGCGACTCCTCCACCGCCTTGACGCCCTTGAACGTGAGCGTCTTGATGGTGATGGTGCCGCCCTCTTTACACGCCGCAGCCGACACGACGACCAGGCAAAGCAGCGACAACGCCGACAAAATGCGCATAGCTCCCCACATGTTGATTGAGGGAGAACCATAACCCGTGCCAAATTTAGCCGAAGTAGCTGCTTCTTGCGGGTTCAGGGGATGCGGGGTCGCAGCCACGTTGAGGGGGGGTGGATGAAGCGCATGACGGCGAAGAAGAAATTGAGAATTAGGACTTAAGAATTAGGGATGCAATTAGGAATGCAGAATTAGGAATGCAATTAGGAATGCGGCCATTCCTAATTGCTAATTCCTAATTCCTAATTTCGCCTGTCCCCGTCCTACTGCAGCCGGACCACCATCGCGG
>JBDTRR010000083.1:0-20968 GCA_039931615.1 Acidobacteriota bacterium | reverse complement strand
CGCGCTCGAGGAAGCCGGGCATGAAGAATTCCTTGGTCAGCGTCGTCAGCTTCACCCGGCCGGGCTCGCCGTAGCCAACCAGCCGGTTCGTCTCGTCGAAATCGACCACCTCGATCACGGCCCGCGGCTCCGGCGCGTAGTACGAGATCTTGTAGTTGTTGTCCGGCCCGCTCGGCGCGCTGGCGGCCAGACCCATCAGCGTGTTGCCGTAGGTCGGCGTCATGTAGGCGCCGTCGAGCAGCTCTTCGTGCGCGAAGCGGTTCCATTGCGGCGTGAACTCGGTGCCGCCGGAGAAGATGCCGGTGATGCCGGCCTTCCTGATCGTCGTGCCCATCGACTCGAGCCGCAGCGCGAGCGATTCGAGCAGCTTCGGCGTCGCGAACATGCAGCGGACGTCGTGACCGGCCTGCAGGATGGTCACCGCCTGATCGATGACGTGATCCTTGTAGGCCTGGAGATGCTCGGTCCAGCCTTTCTTGATGACCTTGATGACCCAGCGTGGATCGAGGTCGACACAGAAGCAGATGCCGCCGCGATGCTGGCACAGGTGCTCGACGGACAGCCGCAGCCGCCGCGGCCCCGACGGGCCGAGCATCAGCCAGTTGCCGCCGGGCGGAAAGAATTCGTCGGGCAGCGTGCGGCTGAAGATCTCGTAGTCGAGGCGGAAATCCTCGATGCCGACGCGCGTCTTCGGGGTGCCGGTGGTGCCGCCGGTCTCGAACACGAACACCGGCCGGCCGGCCAGCGCCTTCGGAATCCAACGCTGGACCGGACCGCCGCGCAGCCACTCGTCCTCGAACGACGGGAAGCGTTTGAGATCGGCGAAGCCGTTGATCTCGCGCCGTGGATCCCAGCCCAGACCGGCCGCGTATTCCAGCCAGAAGGGGGAGCCGGACGCCGGATCGAAATGCCACGCGACCACTTCGCGCACCCACGCGTCCAAGGCGTTGCGGGACGCGTCGACCCTGACCGGGAGCTCAGTGCCGCTCGATGGGCTCGGTAAAACCTGCATGGATTCGTAGTATACACATGGCGCCGGGCGCGTACGCCCGCGGAGGCAGCATGGCGACAGTCCAGTCCGACCGACCTTCCCCCCCCCTGACGCCGGTGCAGTGGGCGATCGCGATTATTGCGTCGATCGGATTCCTGTTCGACTCCTACGAACTGCTGATGCTGCCCTTGATCGTGCGGCCGGCGCTCAGCGAACTGCTCGGCGTTCCGGGCAGCAGCCCGCTGGTCAACGAGTGGGTCGGCTACGTCCAGTTCATCCCGGCCGTGGCCGGCGGAATCTTCGGCCTGCTCGGCGGCTACCTGACGGACCTGCTCGGCCGCCGCCGCGTGCTGGTCTGGAGCATCCTGCTCTACGCCTTCTCGGCGCTGGCGTCCGGCTACTCGACTTCGGTGTATTGGCTGCTGTTCTGGCGCTGCTGCACCTTCGTCGGTGTCTGCGTCGAATTCGTCGCGGCGGTGGCGTGGCTGTCGGAGCTGTTCCCGAATCCGAAACAGCGCGAGTCGATCGTCGGCTGGACCCAGGCGTTCGGATCGCTCGGCGGCATCCTGGTGTCCGGCGCCTATTACCTGGTCGTCACCTACGGCGCCCACCTGCCGGAAGTGCGCGGCGCCCACGAAGCGTGGCGCTACACGCTGATGTCCGGCGTCATTCCGGCGGTGCCGCTGATCATCTTCCGTCCGTTCCTGCCCGAGTCGCCGATGTGGCGGGAGAAGAAGCTGGCCGGCACGCTCAGGCGGCCGAGCATCGCCGAGATCTTCCGTCCGCAGTTCCGCACCACCACCATCGTCACCACGATCATGATGGCGTGCGCGTTCGCGGCGGCGTTCGGCGCCATTCAGCAGGTGCCCCGGATCGTGCCCGGGCTGCCCGAACTGCAGGGACTGCCGCGGACCGCCCAGGAGCAGATCATTCCGGTCGTCCAGTCGTATCAGGAGTTCGGCGGGCTGGCCGGCCGCATCCTGCTCGCCTTGCTGGCGGCGCGGATTCTCAGCCGCCGCCGGCTGCTGCACATCTTCCAGGTCCCGGGCCTGATCCTGCTGCCGGTGGTGTTCATCTTTACGGCGACCACCAACCTCGAACTGCTGAAGTGGGGCACGTTCCTGGTCGGCATGGCGACGATTGCGCAGTTCAGCTTCTGGGGCAACTACCTGCCGCGGGTCTACCCGACGTATCTGCGCGGCACCGGCGAAAGCTTCGCCGCCAACGTCGGCGGCCGCATGATCGGCACGTCCGCGGCGCTGGTCACGACGCAGCTGGTCGGCGCGATGCCCGGCGCGACACTGCCGACCCGGCTCGCCTACGCGTCGGCGCTGGTCGGGACCACCGTCTACGTCATCGGCTTCGTCGCCAGCTGGTGGCTGCCGGAGCCGGGCCGCGAAGAGTTGCCGGATTAGTTCACGATCGCCTGCATCACCGCTGTCTCGAAGTCCCTCGCCAACCCGGGCGTCGCCGTGTTGATGAACATGATGCCGACCATCTGTTCCTTGGCGTCGACCCAGAAGTGGGTGCCGTACGCGCCGTCCCAGCCGAAGCTGCCCACCGACGTCATCCGGTTCGAACGGGCCAGGTCCTGCACCACATCGACGCCGAGGCCGAAGCCCATGCCGCCCCGGCCGGGATTCGCCGCGAACAGCTCGCCGGCGTGGCTGCCGTTACTCATCAGCTCGACTGTCCGGGGGCCGAGCAGCCGCTTGCCGTTCAACGTCCCGCCGTTGACCAGCATCTGGGCGAACTGCAGGTAGTCTTCGACCGTCGACATCAGCCCGCCCGCGCCGGAGAAGTACACCTTGTTCGAAAGTCCGTCCTGGGTCTGGCTCCGGCTCAACTTGCTGTCGACCCGCTGATACAGCGTGACCCGGCGCGCCAGGCGATCCTCCGGAAACCAGAAGCCGGTGTCTTTCATCCCGAGCGGCTCGAACACGCGCTTCTGCAGAAACTGATCGAACGGCTGTCCGGAGGCGACCTCGACGACGCGGCTCAGGACTTCGAAGCCGGCGATGCCGCTGTATCGCCAGGCCGTGCCCGGCTGGAAGTCGAGCGGCACGCCGGCCAGTTTCGGGATGTAGTCGGCCAGCGAATCGGTCGGCGCTTTCGGAGCGAGACGCGCCGCCTGCGTGCCGCCAAGACCGCCGCTCATCAGACCGGAGCCATGCGTCAGCAGGTCCTTGATCGTGATCTCGCGCGTGGCGGACACGAGATCGAACGCCACGTCGCTGCCGCCCCCGCGTCCGCCGGCCGCAGGGGCCGGTGCCGGCTGGGCGCCCGGCCGGGGCATCGCCACCTTCATGCTCTTGAACTCGGGGATGAACCGGGACACCGGATCGGTCAGCCGGACCTTGCCCTCTTCGACCAGCATCATGATCGCCGCGGCGGTGACCGGCTTCGAGGTGGAAGCCAGCCGGAAGATGGCGTCCTTCGGCATCGCCTTCTTCGATTCGAGATCGGCCAGGCCGTGCGCTTCGAGATGGGCGATGTGTCCGCGTCGCGCGACCAGCGTCACGGCGCCGGAAATCTGGCCGGCGTCGATGTAACGCTGCATCACCTCGTGGATCCGCTGCAGGCGATCCGGCGCGAAACCGGTCTGATCGGCGGTGCCGCTCGGCACGCTGGCCGCTGTCAACATCAGCGCAGAGAAGACGACGGCCGACTGAACCAGGCGCGCCCGGACGGGGGACTGGAAGGCAGAAGTCACGGTGGTGCTCCTTTCACGGTCGCGGTCGGTGGGATCCGACAGACCGGCTGTATTCTACGCCCGCGGTTTGCCGATCGCGATCAGCCGGCCGTCGCTTCTGAGAAAGATCTGCCCGTTCGAGATCGCCGGCGACGCCATCAGGCGCTCGCCGACGTCGTTGCGCGCAATCACTCCCGGTTCGCGTCCCGCCCGCAGCACGATGACTTCCCCGGTCTCGCTGACGAAGTAGATCTTGCCGTCGGCGGCGACCGGCGACGCCGAGAAGAGTCCGCCGACCCGCTCCTGCCACAGCCGACGGCCGGTCTCGGCGTCGATCACCGTGATCCCGCCGACGTCGTTGGCCATGTAGAGCAGCCCGCCGTCGTAGACCAGCGATGAAATATACGGCGCCCCGGTATTCACCTCCCACACGACGTGGGATTTGGCAACGTCGCCGCGCCCGCCGGGCCGGACCGCCATGTAGGGGCCGCTGCGGTAGCCGCGGGTCAGATAAATCACACCGTCGTGAAACGTCGGCGACGGAATCGGAAACTGGTTCGACCCGCCGACGTACCAGAGCAGCGTGCCGGTCTTCGGATCGTAGGCGTCGACGCGCTGGCTGGAGTTGACGACGAGCTCGGCGCCGCTGGCGGTCTGGACGACGAACGGCGTGGTATACGACTGGCGGCCCTTGCCGCGGTCCGCCTTCCAACGCTCCTTGCCGGTCTTCTTGTCCACCGCGAGCAGGTAGGATGCCGGATCGTGGTCGCAGATCAGGATCAGCAGATCGTCGTAGAGCGTCGGCGAGCTGCTGTGGCCCCAATTGATCTCGAAGGGCGAAATCTCCCTGGCCAGATTCCGCTCCCACACCAGCTTGCCGCTCATGTCGAGCGCGACAATCTGGCCGGTGCCGAACCAGGCGTAGACGAGCTGACCATCGGTGACCGGGCTGGGTGAGGCGAGATTGGCCTTGTCGTGCACCGAAGGCAGCGGACCGGCGGCCTCGAAGCGATAGTCCCAGAGCCGGCGCCCGGCGGCGCGGTCGAAGGCTTCGACGACAAACAGCGTGCGGTCGGCGTCCGCCGTCCGCGGCGTCAGCGATCGTTCCCCCGCCGTCGCGGCATCGGCGCCCTGCGCCAGCCGCGGTCCCTGGCGGCTGATGCCGGCGCCAATCTGCGAGGTGACGAAGATCCGGTTGCCGGCGACGATCGGCGACGACACGCCGACGCCGCCCAGGTCGGCCTTCCAGGCGACGTTCTCGGTGGCGGTCCAGCGGAGCGGCAGATCTTTCTCGTCGGCCACTCCGTTACCGTGGGGGCCGCGCCATTGCGGCCAGTCGGCAGCCGATACGGACGTGCCGAGGACGGCCGCCACCGCCAAACCAATTCGAAGCGCGCGGATCATTCGGGAGTCCTTTCGGATAGAGTTATCAGGAAAGTATAAGCGCGAAGTATAAGCGAGGTCATGCTTCGCGCTGACCTGCGGCCACAAGGAGTATCGCGGTGCGACATCTGCAGATCGCCGCCGGCCTCGCCGCCGTCTTGATTCTCGGCTGGCCGGTCGCTGGACCGACCGCCCAGGGCACCGACGCCGCGCCCAGGTTCTGGCCGCAGTGGCGTGGTCCGGACGGCACCGGCGTCTCCCGCACCGCCAATCCTCCGTTGGAATGGAGCGAGACGAAGAACGTCCGGTGGAAGGTCGAGATTCCCGGCCGCGGGTCGGCGTCGCCGGTGGTCTGGGGCGACCGGCTGTTCGTGCTGACCGCGGTTCCGGTCGGCGTCACCGGTGATCCGCAGCATGCGCCCCGCGGCGGCGTCCAGCCGCGCATTGCCCACCGATTCGTGACGATGGCGATCGATCGCAAGACCGGCCGGACGGTCTGGGAGCGGGTGGCGCGGGAGGAGGAGCCGCACGAAGCGGGACACCCCGAGAACAGCAGCTGGGCGTCCAGCTCCGCGGTGACCGACGGCGAGCACCTCTTTGCCTACTTCGAATCGCGCGGATTGTACGCCTACGACATGGACGGCACGCTGCTCTGGCAGACCGATCTCGGCGACAAGCGGATGCGGAACCAGTTCGGCGAGGGATCGACGCCGGCGCTGTACCGGAACACGCTGGTGATTGTCTGGGATCACATCGCCGGCCCCTCGTTTGTCGTCGCGCTCGACAAGCGGACCGGGAAGGAACTCTGGCGGGTGCCGCGGCAGGAAATCGATACCTGGGCCACCCCGCTGGTCGTCGAGGTCGGCGGCCGCGCCCAGGCGATCGTACCGGGCCGCGATCGGGTGAAGAGCTACGATCTCGAGAACGGTGCCGTGGTCTGGGAAAGCGATGGGCTGACAATGAACCCGATTCCGTCGCCGGTCTACGGCGACGGCCTGGCGTTCCTGATGAGCGGTTTCCAGGGCAACGATCTCAAAGCGATCCGGCTCGCCGAGGCGCGCGGCAATATCGACGGCACCGGCGCCGTGGCCTGGACCATGGCGCGCGACACGCCGTACGTCCCGTCGCCGCTGCTCTACGACAACATCCTGTATTTCCTGAAAACGAACTCGGGCCTCCTCTCGGCCTTCGACGCCAAGACCGGCACGCCGCACTATCAGGTCCAGCGGCTCGAGGGTGTCCTGGAGGTCTTCGCGTCGCCGGTCGGCGCCGCCGGCCGCGTCTACATCGCCGGACGCGATGGCGCGACGATCGTCATTCGGAACGGCGCCAAGTACGAAGTGCTGGCGACCAACACGCTCGACGACGGGTTCGACGCGTCGCCGGCGCTGGTCGAGAACGAGATTTACCTGCGGGGATTCAAGAAGCTCTACAGCATCGGTTCGCCGTCGGCGACCCAATGACAATTTACAATTTACGATTCACAATTCACGAAAGGGACACAGACTTTCTCACCTTGTGAATCGTGAATCGTGAATTGCGAATTGGTCTGTCCCGCCTACCGGGCCGGGTTGTCGAGCGAGACCTGCCGGATCCAGACCCCGCTGGCGGTTTCCGCTGTGTCTTTGAGCGGCAGGGCGCCGCTGGTTTCCGCCAATGGCCCGGCCGCCGGACGGTTCGCGGCTGGCGCCGGCGCCAGTCCGCCGACACTGCGCAGCGCGCTGACGGTGTCGGTCTGGAGCCGCGCGCTCAGGATCGGCTTGCCGATTTCCGGCCGGGGCAGTCGCGCGAACACACGCTCCAACAGGTCGAGCGGCGTTGGACTGGCGAAGATGGTGAAATGCTCGCGTCCGCCGGCCTCGGTGACGACCCAGTAGACTTCCTGACTCTGCTGGCCGTCCTGCGTGCCCGGCAGCCGCTGCGGCGCGCCGGCGGGCAACGGATTGCTCACACTCTGGCCGGGCAGCGGGAACAGCAGGTGCGCTTCGCCGCGCTCGTCCTCGTTGACGATATAGACGTAGGTCGGCACGGACGACCGGAGCTCGGCAAACAGATTGTCTCCCGGCTCGACGCGGGAGCCGGCGCGCAGCCGGATCTTTTGTCCGTTCACCACGCGATAGAAAGCCGTTTCGATGGTGTAGGAGGCAGCCGCCGCCGCAGCCGCGGGCGTGGGTGACGGCGCCAACGCTACCGCTGGAACGGCTGCCGCTGACGGGCCCCGGCCCATCCCCACGTACGCGACGCCCATCGTCATCAGAATCAGGACGAAAGACGCCGCGATCCCGAGCCGGCGGACGTTCACCGTGAGCCAGCCGCGTTCGATCGCCGGCGTCGCGCCGAGCAGTCGGGCCAGCGCCGATTCGAACGCGCCCGCGCCCGGGTGCCGATGCCGTGGGTCGGGATCGAGCGCGCGCTCGACGGCCTGGATGAATTCCCCGGGCAGATCGGGCCGGACATCCCGCAGGCGGCGCCGCTGCTGCCGCCGGTGGGCGGCCTGGACGTCTTCCCGGCTCCGGCCATCGACAGGATAGCCGTCGGTGACGAGGTGGTACAACAGCACGCCAAGGCTGTAGATGTCTGTCGCTTTCGTGCGCGGCTGCCCCTCGAAGACCTCCGGCGCGAGATAGAGGGGTGTCCCCGAGAAATCACCGGCCGGTCCCAGGGGCCGGCCGCTGCGATCGAGATTGAGCTCCCTGCCGGTGCCGAAGTCCATCAGCACCGTCCGGCCACCCTCCTCGCGCATGACGTTGTGGGCCTTGATGTCGCCGTGGAGCAGGCCGGCGGCATGCACGGCCGCCAGCGCGCGGCACAGATCCAGACCGATCAGCGCCGCTTCCCGGGCGCTGAACGGGCCCTGCGTCCGAAGCAGCTCGGCGAGCGTGCGGCCCTTGACCAGCTCCATCCAGAGCCCGACCCGGCCGTCCACTTGATCCGCTCCGAAAACGGTCACCACATTCGGATGACGGACGCGCGCCAGCAGCCGCGCCTCCTTGAGCGCGCGCTGCGGATCGGCAGCGGCATCACCCGGCCAGAGCAGCTTCAGGGCGACTTCACGCTGCAGCTTCGCGTCCCGCGCCAGGTAGACCGCGCCAAAGGCCCCTTCGCCAAGCTGGCCGAGGATGGCCAGATCTCCCCAGGACTGCAGGGGCTCATCGTTCCCGCGGCGGGAGCGGCCCCCGCCCCGGTGGGCGGATGGTTCGGTCGGAGCCCATGACTCCGCGGCGGCGGGTGACCCTTGAGCCCCGGCCCCGGCTGCGTGCGGCTCGACACTCCGATGGAATGCCGCGATTTGATCGAGAAGACGGAGCTCGGCGAGCACCTCCGTGTCGTGCCCTTCGGATGGCGCTGCTTCGGGCCAGTCGATTCCGGAGCCGTCCGAGATCGCGGCGGCAACAGACAACAGCGCGGCGTCGTCAGGTTCGGACACGGGACATCTCCTGTGCCAGCCGGACGAGCGCCCGGCTGACGGCCATGTGAGCAGCGGCGATACTTGGCTTGCCCAGCTCCTCAGCCACCTCGGCGTATGAATGGCCCAGCTCGATGCGCACGATGATGGCCTCGCGATCCTCGGGCCTGAGGCGTTGCAGCGCGGCTTCGTACCGCTCCAGCGCTTCCTGGCCGATCGCCAGCTCGAGCGGAGAGGGCTCGTGCCCGGACTTGGCGGTGTCGAGCGGATCGGAAGGACCCCGGCGCTGCGCGCGGCGGATTTCGTCGCGCACCCGGTTGAACAGCGCCTGGCGGAGGTAGGCGGGGAACGCGCCTGGATGCCGGGGTTCGAACGCGTTCAGCCGCTGCAGAACCTGGGTCAGGGTGTCCTGCACCAGATCGTGGGTGTCGAGCGAACCGCGCGCCCATGGCGGCAGACGGCCATGCGCCCATTTCCGCAGACGCGGCAGGTACTTCGTGCACAGATCGTTGAGCGCGTCGGCGTCGCCCTCGCGGGCGCGCGCGAGCAGCGCAAACGACGACTCGGCGTCGGCGGGCCGCTGGGTCGTTCGCACCGACGGATCAGGGTCGGGCGTCAGGACATCGTCCATCAGCTGAAAGTGCTCGAACTGGAGCGTGAGAGTTCCTATCATACTGCTGTCTCGACCGACTGAGCCGAAGAGCCTGCCCCGGCTGTCGCTTCCTGCCCGCCCCGGTCCGGCCGCCCGGCTTGCGCGGGTGGTGAAGCGTCCGCGTTCATCCTGAAGTAACGACCGGATCGACGCTTTCCCACAGCGGCGGATGGATGAGATTAGGTGCGTTCGGAACCGCCCGCCGCGGCGTTATCCCTGGCATCGACGTTTTATCCGCCCGGCGGGAGATGGCCTTTTTATCCGTCTCGCATTTCTCGGCGGCCTGAGGCGGAGCCTTGCTAGACTTGGGCGCCAACGCGCACGGATATCCGCCTCGTGACCAGGTGACCGATGCCACGACAAGAAGCGTCCCGCCCGAACCAGTCAAAACCCTGGACCGTCGCCGTCTACATGATCGCCGATGGTCTGCAGGGCAGCCATTCTCTCGACGCGATGGCGAACGCGGCCAAGAAACAGATCGCGGACGCGTTCGCTGCCGCCGGCGTCGCTGACGATGTCGATGTGGCGATCCAGATGGATTTCACGGAGCGGCCCGGCACCCGCCGGTTCATCCTGAACCGGAAGCCGATTCGGACGAGTCGCGAGGGGAATGCCGGCGACCCGGCCGTGCTGGAGGATTTTCTCCGCTGGGTGCGCCAGGAGTGTCCGGCCCGCCGCTACGCCGTGCACTTCTGGGGGCACAGCAGTGGGCCGGTCGGCCTGTTCTTCGACAAGGCGGCGCCCGGCGCCCGGCCCGACGGCTTGACCCTGGCCGAGCTGGGGTATGCATTCGAACGGGCCATGCCGGCACTCGGCCGCCCGGCCGATCTCTTGTTGCTGAAGGACTGCTGGCTCTCGACGCTCGAGGCGGCGTGCGAGCTGCGGGACGGAGCCCGGTACCTGGTCGCGTCCCAGTCAGAGGTCCCGATCGAAGGTTGGCCCTACAAGGAAATCTTCGAATCCCTGACCGCCGACGACACCCGAAGCGTCGCCGCGAAGGTCGTCGACGTGCTCGGGGATTTCTACGGCCTCGCCGCCAACCGGGGGCGGTTTCTCGAGATTCCGTACGCGGGCGTGGACGTCGAGGCCGCGCGCGGCATCGATGAGCCGCTGCGCGCGCTGGCCGCCCGGCTCGACACGCTTCGCGACGGCGAGCACGGTCCGTCCAGCCGGCTGGCGCTGCGCCGCGCCGCGCGCGCCGACCCGGCGCTGCTCGACGTCAACGCGATGTGCGCCAATCTCGGCGCCATCGACGACGCCGAAATCCGCCGGCATGCCGCGGCCCTGAACGAGGCGGTGGCCGGGAGCCTGATCGGCCGCCATCCGAACCCGAGCATCTTCCAGGGGTTGAGCGTGTTCTACTTTCCGTTGGGATCCACGCCGACGGACAAGAACTCGCGGATCGCACCGGCGTTCTTCCGATCCGACCTCGACGTGGTCGACGACTACGAGACGCTCGAGCTCAACAGGAACACCCAATGGCACCGGGTTGCGCTGGAAAACTTCACCCCACCCTTGGAAGGAAACAGCATGTTTGGAGACGAAGCCAAGAGCGACAGCTTCGCAATCGACTGGTCGTCCAACGGCGATACGCTCACCATCACGATCGCGAAGAAGAACAAGAACGGCACGGCCGGTCCGAAGGCGAAAGCGAAACCCAAGCCGAAACGGAAGGCCGGGCCGAAAAAGAAAAAATAGATCGCAATTCCGGTCCGTCGGACTACGCTCACTGTAGTCCCCTGGAAACGCGATGGCCCACCTGAGTTCCGGCGCACTGACGTGGCGTGGATGCGTCGGGCTGTGTGCGCTCCTGGCTGGCCTCGGTGCGACCGGGCGCGCCCAGAATCCCCTCGCGGCCGACGATGTCAAGCAGGCGCTCGACCGCGGCGCGTATGAGGAGGCCGAGCGCATCGCGGCTGACGTGTCTGCCCGCGCCGCCGATCGCAACGGCGCCGAGTCGATCGAGTCGGCGCAGGCGCAGGATCTGCTGGTTGAATCGCGGCTGCGGAACGGCCGTGCGGGATCCGAGAACACGCTCGACCTCGCGGTCCATGTCGTCGAACTGAAGCAACGCCTCCTCGGGCCCAATCACCTGGGCACGGCCGTCTCCGTCCACAACCTCGGCGATGTGCGGCTGGAGCGCGGCGAGCTCGCCACCGCATCGTCTCTTCATCAGCGTGGCCTTGCGATCCGCCTCAAACAGCTGCCGGCGGACGATGCTGCCATCGCCGACAGTCTTGATCGGCTGGCGCTGGCGCAGTTGCAGCGCGACCGCCGGGACGAGGCGCGGCAGACGCTGGCCAGGGCGCAGGCGATTCGCGAAGCCCGGTCGGAGCAGTCGCCGCTGGCGCTGGCGCGCACGCTCGAGCTGGTCGGTTGGCTCGACCGGGATGCCGGGGTCTACACCGCGGCGATGCCTCGTGTGGATCGGGCGCTGGCGATTCGCCGGCAGTTTGCTCCGCAACATCCCGACATGGTGCCGCTGCTCGAGCTGCGGGGCGACCTGCTGTATCTCACCGGCGACATCACCGGGGCTCAGAAGGAATGGGGCGACGCACAGTCGTTGGCGGTGAGGACGCTGCGGTCCGAGCACCCGATGATTCCGCCGGTGCAGCGCCGGATGGCGGTGATCGCCAAGGCGCTCGGCAACCTCGCTGAGGGACGCCGCCTGCTCGAAGACGGCCTTCGCATCGCCGACCAGTCGCTGGCGCCGTGCAATCCCGAGTTGCCGGCCCTGCTGAACGATCTGGCGAGCGCGGTCATGTACGACGGGGAATACGCGGCGGCGCGAAAGGCGTATCGGCGGGCGCTGACGATCCGGGAGCGTTGTCTTGGCCCGACGCATACGCTGACCGCAGGCGTGGTCTTCAACGAAGCGATGCTCGCGCTCAGGATGGGCGACCTGGCCGAAGCGGAGCGCCTTCATACCCGCGCGCTGGGCATCTGGTCGGCCGGGCTCGGCCCGGGTCACGTCACCGTGGCAAGGGCACTCGACGGCCTGGCCTCGGTGGCCTCGGCGCGCAAACAGTACGGCCGCGCGCAATCGTTCTCGGAGCGGGCGTTGGCGATCAGGCGGCGCACCTTCGGCAGCGACCACCCGCTGGTGGCGCGGACGCTGGGCAACCTGGCGGAGACGAACATCGCGCAGGGACGGCTGACTGTTGCGCTGCGGCAGGTCGACGAGGCGATCGCGACGTATCGGCGGGTCGGCGTGGTCGAGGAGCCGGCGGCGCTGGCCGACGTGCTCAGACTGCGCGCTGACATCGAAACGCGGCGCGGCGATTTCGCCGTTGCCCGGGAGACGCTGGCCGATGCCCTGACCGCCCGGGAGCGGGTCTATGGCCAGTCGCACGCCAAGGCGGCGCAGGCCCGCGCCGATCTGGCGGCCGCCGATTTCGCGGTCGGCCGGGACGCTGACGCCCTGGCCGCCGCCCTGAATGCCGAGCAGGCCGGGCGCGACCTGCTGCGATTCACCGTCCGCTATCTTCCCGAGCGCCAGGCGCTGGCTTATGCCGATGCGCGCCCGAAGGGGCTCGACGTGGCGCTGTCGATTGTCGCCGCCGGAGGCGTCGAACAGCCGGCCGGCGTTTTCGACGGCGTGCTTCAGTCGCGCAGTCTGATTCTCGACGAGATCGCGTCGCGCGCCCGAGCGGCGGCCGGGTCGGATCCGGAGATGGCCGCGCTGAACAGCGCGGCGCTGGCGGCGCGCCAGCGCTTTGCCAATCTCATGCTGCGCAGCGTCAGCGACGGCGAGGCGGTCAAGCGGACGCTGCTGGACGAGGCGAGGCAGGAGAAGGAAGACGCCGAGCGCGCTCTCGCCGACCGCAGCGCGGTCGTGCGAAGCGAGCTGGAACGCGGCCGCATCGGGATTGAGGAGGTCGCCCGCGCCATGCCGCCGGGATCGGTCCTGCTCTCATTCGTCCGCTACACCCGTACCAGCTTCGCGGTCAACGCCCGGCACGTTCGGCTGGCGCGACGAACGCCGGCCTACCTGGCGTTCGTCATGCGCGCCGGCCAGCCGGAAGTCCGCGCCGTGCCGCTCGGATCGGCGGCGGCCATCGATGCGGTCGTCAGCCGCTGGCGCGGCGAGACGATGGGCGTGCTGCGCGCCGGACCGATCGGCGAGGCGGAGAAACGCTATCGCGCTGCCGGGATGGCGTTGCGGCAGAAGGTGTGGGATCCGCTGCGCGAGCACCTCGAGGGCGCCGCGCTCGTGTTCGTCGTCCCAGACGGTCCGCTCAACCTGGTGTCGCTCGCGGCCCTGCCGGTCGGGTCGACCCGGTATTTGATCGATCAGGGCCCGGTCATCCATTACCTCTCGGCGGAGCGCGATCTCGTCTCGAGTCCAAGGCCGCCGGCGTCCTCGGCAGGACTGCTCGCCGTCGGCGGCGCGGCGTTCAACGACGCGAGCTCGTTCACGCGCGTGTCGAGGCGGCCGGCGCCGCCGGCCGCGGCCCATGCATCGCGGACCGCTCCGCCACTGCGGGCGACCTGCGGCACGCTGCAGTCGATGCAGTTCCAACCCTTGTCCGGAACCGGCCGCGAAGTCCGTGAGGTGGCGCGCCTCTGGACCGGGTCACCGGCACAGGTCCTCGAGAACCAGGCCGCCACCGAGGGCGCGTTCAAGCGCGACGCGCCCGGCCGCCGTGTGCTGCACCTGGCCACCCACGGATTCTTTCTCGACGGTCTGTGTCCGCCCTCGGCTGCCGGCACCCGTTCGGTGGGCGGGCTGTCGACCGGGCGCCCGGCCGAGTCCCGGCTGCAGCTGGGAGAGAGTCCGCTGCTGCTGGCCGGTCTCGCGCTCGCCGGCGCCAATCGCCGCGCCTCGGCCGGACCCGCCGACGAGGACGGCATCCTGACCGCCGAGGAAGTGACCGCGCTGAATCTCGACGGCGTCGAGTGGGCGGTGCTCTCCGCGTGCGACACCGGCCTGGGAGAGGTCAAAGCCGGCGAGGGCGTGCTCGGCCTGCGCCGCGCGTTTCAGGTTGCCGGCGTGCGCACGGTGATCATGAGCCTGTGGTCGGTGGACGATCTGGCCGCGCGGCTCTGGATGCGGACCCTCTACGAACGCCGGCTGCAGAAGGGGCTGAGCACCGCCGTCGCGGTGCACGAGGCCAGCCTGAGCGTCCTGCGCGACCGTCGGACGCGTGGCGAAAGCACGCACCCGTTCTATTGGGCCGGGTTCGTGGCGGCCGGCGATTGGAGGTAGCGGTTCCGCCTCCTGCGTGGGGTCCGGCTTCAGCACGACCGTGTAGGAGATCGGTCGTCGTGCGGGCCTTCAGGCCTGCCCAGTCGATCGGCGTCGAGGCGCTCGTCGATGCTACTGAGCTGCTACGTCCAGTAGGACCTTGAGGGTCCCGCGACTGGCTGCGGCCTCGAGCGCCTTTACTCCCTGCGACAGATCGAAACGCCCGGAGATCAGCGGCACGACGCTGACGCTGCCGGCCTCCAGCGCGGCCAGCGCGCGGTCGAACGGACCGCAGCGCGAGCCGACGATCGTCACTTCGTCGATGACGACAGGCGCCCACGCCATCTGCTGCCGGCCCGCCACGGTGGTCTTCAACACGATCGTGCCGCGCGGCCGGACGAGTTGCAGTGCGGTCGGCAGCCCGCTCTCCGATCCGGTGCAATCGACGACGATGTCGGCGCGGCCGGCAGCGCCGGCTGGACTGCCCTGCCGATCATCATCGAGCAGCGCGGTCTCGATCCCGAGTGCGTCGAGCAGCGCCAGCTTCTCCGGATGTTTGCCGATCACGGTGACGTGATCGGAGAGGCCCGCCAGCACCTGGGCGCACAGATTGCCGAGACGGCCGTCGCCGAGCACGACGACCCGATCGGGACGGTGCACCGGCAACTGGGCCGGAATCTGGAACGCGGCGGCGAGCGGCTCGGTGAAGACCGCGGCGTCGGTCGGCACCGGATCCGGCACGCGGTGCAGATTGCGCTGCGGGACGGCAATCCGATCCGCGAATGCGCCGTCGTGACGGTCGATGCCGATGGTGGTGCGATTCGGGCAGTGCGTCGGCCGGCCGGATCGACAGGTGTCGCACTGCCAGCAGCTGCAGTTGATCTCGCCGACCACCCGCTGGCCGAGATACGGCCCGGCCTCGGCGATGCCGACGAACTCGTGGCCGAGCACGCCGCGGAATCCCAGGTAGCCCCGCATCAGCTGCAGGTCGGTCTCGCAGATGCCGGCGCGCAGGACGCGGACGATGACTTCGCCAGCGCCGGGCTGCGGCGGCGGCCGGTCGGTGTGGAGCGAAGCGGTGCTGCCCTCGAGAACGATCGCACGCATGTCGGTAATAGTAAGCTATGGACCCTGGCGCGCCGGGCGGCGCGTCCGTGTTGTTCACCCTCTCGAGTTGAAGGCGGCCTATGCGGGTGCGATTGGATTACGGCGTCGACGGGCTCGAGGTGGATCTGCCCGAGGAGCGTGTCACCGTCATCGAGCCGGTGTTCCGGCCGGCCGTCGCCGATCCGCTGGCGGCGCTGGCCGCGGCGATCGCGTCGCCGCTCGGCCGGCCGCCGCTGCACGAAGTGGTCCGGCGCGGTCAGACCGTGGCGATTTCGGTCTGCGACATCACCCGGGCGCAGCCGCGCCAGGAGATGCTCACGGCATTGTTCGCGGCGATGCCGGATATCCCGCCTGACGACGTCACCATCCTGATCGCGACCGGGACGCATCGCACCAACACCGCGGCGGAGCTGGAAGCGATGCTCGGCGCCGACATCGTCCGCCGCTATCGCGTTGTCAACCACGATAGCCGGGACGCCGCGTCGCTGACGCCGGTCGGCAAGACGACGACCGGGGTGCCGGTGCTGATGAATCGCCTGTGGATGGACGCCGACATCCGGATCACGACCGGCTTCGTCGAGCCGCATTTCTTCGCCGGGTTCAGCGGCGGCCCGAAGATGGTCGCCCCCGGTCTGGCTGGACTCGAGACCGTGCTGGTGCTGCACGACGCCGGTCGGATCGGGCATCCGAACGCGACCTGGGGCATCACCGAGGGGAACCCGATCCATGACGACGTCCGCGAGATCGCCCGGATGGTCGGCGTCGCCTTCTCGGTCGACGTGACGCTGAACCGCGAGCAGAAGATCACTGCCGTGTTCGCCGGCGATCTGTTGACGGAGCATCGCGCCGCCTGCGCCGCGGCGATGCGCGACGCGATGCGGGCGGTCGAGGCGCCGTTCGATGTCGTGCTGACGACAAATTCAGGCTTCCCGCTCGATCAGAATCTCTACCAGGCGGTCAAGGGCATGTCGGCGGCGGCCAAGGTGGTCAAGCCGGGCGGGACCATCGTCTGCGCTGCCGAGTGCCGCGACGGCCTGCCGTCGCACGGCTCGTACGGCGAGGTGCTCGCCTCTCAACCGTCGCCGGCGCAGCTGCTCGAGATGATCCAGGCGCCGGGCTACTCGCGGCCCGACCAGTGGCAGGTCCAGATTCAGGCGCAGATACTGCTGAAGGCAGCGGTGCTGGTGAAGAGCAGCGGCCTCGCTCCCGAGGCGGTGCGCGCCGCCCACTTTCAGCCGGTCGACGATGTGGCCGCCGCCGTCGCCGACGCGATCCGCAGCGCCGGCCCGGCGGCGACACTGTGCGTCCTCCCGCACGGGCCGCAAACGATTCCCTACTTACGCTAGAAATTAGGAATTAGGACTTAATTCTCAATTCCTAATTCTCAATTCCTAATTTCAGTTTTCTACTGCCCCTCCCCGCTCCGTCGCCCTGGCTCCGCTGAGCATGTTCCGCATCGCATTGTTGCCTTCGTGGCAGGCGTATTCGAACATGCCGTAGTTCGGTTCCAGCTTCAGCGAGAAGCCGATCTTCCACGGCCTCGTCCACGTGTTCGGATCATCGAGAGCGGCTGAGTACTCGATCGTGCTGGCGTCGACCCGGGTGAAGCGCTCGATCAGGTGCATCGACGGGCTGAAGGGCGTATTGCGGCCGTTGCCCGTGACGCCGGTCCGGCCGTTGAGGTTGGTCGTGTCGACGACCAGGGTGTCGCCTTCCCAATGTCCTCTCGAGTCGCCCATGTAGGAGCGGAGCCTGGCCCCGAGATGTGGACGTCCGTCGAGCGGGATGACGCGCGTCTCATGGATCATCTCGTAGCGAATCACGACCTGCCCGGGCGTCTGGAAGATCTGATTGCCGTTGTTGTAGATCACCGGCATGACGCTGCCCATCACGCCGCGCGAGATGCAGCGGTCGTAGTCGCTGAAATCCGCCGGACTGGCGTAGACGATGTCGTTGAAGCTGGTCTTGACGGCGCCATTGCGGCGCTGGCCGTCCGGGGTCATCGGCGGCATCCGGCCATCGGCCGGCTCGAGGATCAACGCGGTCTGGCGCTGCGGCTGGCCGCGCTCGCCCCAATGGTTGGGCGGACCGGTGCCGGCTGCGGCCCCGGCGGCGCCGGCGCGCGGCGCGATGAACTCCTCGTTGTCCGCCTCGGCCTGACGCCGCAGCTGTTCTTCACGTTGCGCGATCTCCGCGTCGCTCAGTTCGGTCCGGCCGGCCAGGTTGGCCGGCCGCTCGAACGGCACGCCGAGCATGTGCGTGCTCGGCCAGATGCCTTGCAGATCGGGATCGCCCCAGGGCGTCCGGGGCGCCGAGTACTGCCTGCCGGCCGCGGCCCTGGCGGCCGGCCTGGCACCCTGTCCGGCGATGGTGGCCGCCGCGAGGCCGACGATCGAGAACGCGGCCAGAGCAGCGATGGCACCGGGATATCGACGGCTCATGAGATGTTCCTCCACATGTCAGGTGACCGGATTCTAGCAGGTTGGAAGGGACGAGAATCGTACGTGGCGTCCGACTTCAGTCGGACTACGGGGGAAATCCGGCTGAAGCCGGATCCCACGGGCATTAGCCGAGTGCGTGATAATGCCGCGTGCTTCCAGTCCTCTTCATCCTGTTCGTCGGCAGCGGCTGTGCGGCGCTGATCTACGAGATCGTCTGGTTCCAGCTGCTCGAACTGGTGATCGGATCGTCGTCGGTCTCGATCGGTGTGCTGCTCGGCACGTTCATGGGCGGCATGTGCCTGGGCAGCCTGTTGCTGCCGCGGGTCGTCTCGCCGTGGCATCACCCGTTGCGGGTGTATGCCGCGCTCGAGGCCGGCATCGGCATCTGCGGGCTGGCGCTCCTGCTGCTCGTGCCGTCCGTCGGCCGCCTCTACACGGCGTGGGGCGGCGGCGGCGTGAGCGGGTTCCTGCTGCGCGGCGCGCTGGCGGCACTCTGTCTCCTGCCGCCGACCCTGGCGATGGGTGCGACACTTCCGGCGGCCGCTCGCTGGGTCGAGACGACGCCCCAGGGGATTGCCTGGCTGGGGCTGTTCTACGCGGGAAACATCGCCGGGGCGGTCGGCGGATCGCTGCTGGCGGGTTTCTATCTGCTGCGCGTCTACGACACCGCGATCGCCACCGCAGCGGCGGCGGCGATCAACGCGGCGGTGGCGGTTCTCGCCATGGTCCTGGCGTCGAGACACCATCGGGCGGCGGGCGCCGACGTCTTCACTGCCGGAACACCCGATCCGAAGCCGGGGATTCTCTGCGCGACGACGGGAAGTTCAGGTCCGGCAGGCTCGAGCGATTGGCCGGTCTACCTGACGATCGCGCTTTCGGGGTTCTGCGCCCTGGCCGGCGAAGTGATCTGGACGCGCCAACTCGCGCTCCTGTTCGGAGCGACCGTCTACACGTTCTCCCTGATCCTCGCCGTCTTCCTGATCGGTCTGGGTATCGGCAGCGTGGCCGGCTCGGTGTTGTCCAGGGCGATGCCGCCGCGGATCGGCCTGGGCTGGTGTCAGCTCCTGATCGTGGCCGCCGTCGCGTGGACGGCGCACGAGCTCGCCGTCTCGCTGCCCTTCTGGCCGATCAACCCCGCCATCTCGACCAGCGTCTGGTTCAACCTCAAGCTCGATTTCGTCCGGGCGCTGTGGGCGGTGCTACCGCCGGCGATCCTCTGGGGCGTCAGCTTTCCACTGGCACTGGCCGCGGTGTCGACTCGCGGCCGCGATGGCGGCCGGCTGGTCGGCGGCATCTACGCCGCCAACACCATCGGCGCGGTCGGCGGAGCATTGGGCGCGAGCCTGCTCCTGGTGGCCTGGATCGGCTCGCAGCGCACCCAGCAGGTGATGATGGTCGTGTCGGCGCTGGCCGGTCTGCTGGTGCTGGCCACCGCGGGCCGGCGGCCGCGCCGCGTCGACGGGCAGGCGGCCTCGGTCTCCGCTCGCTACGGGGCCGCCGCCGCGGCGGCATTGCTGATCGTCTTCCTGATCACCAGCGTGCCGCCGATCTCCGGGATGCTGGTGGCGCACGGCCGGTTCGCGGCCACGCTGCTGGGTCAGGCCGGCGACATCATCTACGTCGGCGAAGGACTGCAGTCCTCGGTGGCGGTGTCACGGCTGCCAACCGGCAAGCTCGGGTATCACAACGCCGGGAAGATCCAGGCGTCGAGCGCCCCCGAGGACATGCGGCTGCAGCGGATGCTCGGTCACCTGACGACACTGGTTCCCCGACAGCCGCGCTCGGTGCTCGTGATCGGCTGCGGCGCCGGCGTCACCGCCGGCGCGGTCAGCATCAATCCGCAGGTCGAGCGGGTGACGATCGCCGAAATCGAGCCGCTGGTTCCACGGGTCGTGTCGACGTACTTCAGCGCCCAGAACTACGACGTCGTCGGCAACCCGAAGGTGCGGATTCACATCGACGACGCGCGGCACTACCTGTTGACGGCGACGGAAAAGTTCGACGCCATCACCTCCGATCCGCTCGATCCGTGGGTGAAAGGCGCGGCGACGCTCTACACCAGAGAGTTCTTCCAGGCGGCGCGCGATCACTTGAATCCGGGCGGCGTGGTGACGCTGTTCGTGCAGCTCTACGACAGCAGTCCGGCGGCGGTGAAGAGCGAGATCGCGACGTTCTTCGAGGTGTTTCCGGGCGGCCTGATCGCCGGCAACACGTTTCGCGGCGTCGGCTACGACACCGTGCTGCTCGGCCAGGTGGAGCCGACCCGCATCGACCTCGATGCGATCCAGGCGCGCCTCGATCGGCCCGACTTCGGCCGGGTGGCGGCGTCGCTGCGCGAGATCGGTCTCGCCTCGGCGGTCGATCTGTTCAGCACCTACGCCGGCCGGGCGATCGATCTCAAGCCGTGGCTGAGCGACGCGTCGATCAACAGCGACAGCAATCTGCGGCTGCAGTACCTGGCCGGACTGGGGCTGAACATGAACGAAAGCGACACGGTGTATGCCGAAATCCTGCGCTATCGGCGATTCCCGGCCGATGTCTTCACCGGTTCGGAGGCCCGGCTGGCGGCGCTGAAGAGTCGAATCAGCCCGACGCGATAGGGGGCCACGAACGCACGAACACACAAAATCAGGGGATCTCGGGCCCGACGAGGCACGGCCGTCTGCCTTCTAGCCGTACGTCCGCCACGCCCTCGTCAGGTAGTCACCGAACGTCAGCGTCAGCAGGATGCCGAGCCAGAACACGCTGCCAATCACCACCAGCCAGGTCAGCCGGGTGCTGTACTTCACGTGCATGAAGAACAGCACCACCAGCACCGCCTTGAACACCGCGATGGCCATCGCCGCGACCGTGTTCAGCGCTCCCAGGTCGAAAAAGGCGACCTGCCACGTCAGGTAGGTACAGACCAGCAGGATGACGTAGATCGAGTAGTAGGTCCGCTTCGGGAGAATGTGCTCAGTCATCGCAGATCGCAGGGCGGACGGATCGGGCCAATGGTCGGGGCGCCAGCTGCGCCGCTTCAGCCGGCTCCGGTATGGCGTCCAATCAAATACAGCAGCGGAAACAGGAAGATCCAGACGATGTCGACGAAGTGCCAGTAGAGGCCGC
>JBDTRR010000082.1:0-22252 GCA_039931615.1 Acidobacteriota bacterium | reverse complement strand
AGGGGACATTTCTATCGAGGGAAGGATGGGGACATTTCTAACGAGGCTTGACAGGCCGATCGGCGAGCCGCTTGACGAAGCGCGAAAACTCCTGGCCTGATCCGAGCAGGCCGGGATTGATGAAGTCGAAGATCGACCACAGATCGCCGAGGCGGTTTTCGACCGGTGTGCCGGTCAGCGCGATGCGCGCCCGCGCGTCGAGCTGTTTGGCGGCGCGGGTCTGCCGGGCGCCGGGATTCTTGATCGCCTGCGCTTCGTCGAGCACGACCAGATGCCACGCAATGCCGGCCAGGCCGGGGATTCGCAGCAGCGATCGGTATGTCGTGATCACGAGGTCGACGTCGGCGACCCGGTGCTGATCGATCGCCCGGCAATCGGCGGCCGGCATCGCCGAGGGATGCGCGACCAGCGTCCGCAGGCTCGGGGCGAAGCGTCCGATCTCGGCCGCCCAGTTCGCGAGCAGCGACGCCGGCGCGATCAGCAGGCTGGCCCGCCGGCTCCCGTCCGTCTCGCGCCGCCGCACCAGCAACAGCGCCAGCACCTGCATCGTCTTGCCGAGCCCCATGTCGTCGGCCAGACAGGCGCCGAGGCCGAGCGAGGACAGCAGATGCAGCCAGCGCACACCGACCTGCTGGTAGGGCCGCAGCGTCGCCTTCAGATCGTCGCCGGGCTCGACCCGTGCCAGTACCTCGGGACGACGGAGGCCCTCGAGCATGGTCGCCAGCCACGGTCCGGCGGCGACCCCCGACCAGTCCGGCGCGTCGTCCACGATCCGGCCGCCCGCAACGTGGGCCCCGGCGACCAGACGCATCGCCTCGGCGAAGCTGAGTCCGTCTCTTGCCGCCGCCCGTTCAACGGCTCGAAACTCGTCGAGCATCGCCGCCAGCTTCGCCTGATTCACTTCCACCCAGCGGCCGCGGACGAGATGGAGGCCGTCGGAGCTCGCCAGCAGCGTGCGAATCTCCGCGGCCGTCAACGGCTCGCCGTCGAGCGTGACCTCCATCTGGAAGTCGAGCAGCGCATCGGCGCCAACCCCGGATGGCGGTTTGCCGCCAACCGTCGCGCTGACTCGAGGACGCGGCGGCTGGTTCGCCCGCCACGCGCCCGGCACGCGGACGATGATGCCGGCTGATTCGAGCCTGGGGAGATCGGTCAGGAGTTGAAAGGCCTCCGGCGGCGTCCAGCGCAGCGGGTGATAGATCTCGCCCGCATCGACCATCGCTTTCAGCCAGCCGCATTGTTCGGCGGCGCGCTGGACCGGCAGCAGCAGGGACAGGAGACGCTCCTTGTTGGCGGCGCCCGCGTACTCGCGCAGCGCCTGGCCGAGCGGGACGTGCTGCGCCCTGGCGTGGGTGGTCAGCCGCGTCGTATAGGTCGCCAGGAAGGCGAACGGCGCCTCATCGTCCTTGCGGTTCTCGGCGAGGTTGAAATGGACGCGGCCGACCAGATGCCAGGCCCGGCTCAGGCGCGAGAGGAAGAGCTGGACCGATGCACCGGATGCCGCCAGCTCGGAACGGAACGCGGTGTCGAGCGCGTCCCAGAGCGCCTGCAGCACGGAGGCGTTGAGATATTCGGCGCCGGTCATCGGCGGGGCGGCCAGGGCGAGCGCTTCGAGATCGACCAGCGACGGGGCCGGGACCGCCGCGAGGGTGCCTTCGTCGCCGACATCGGGCAGTGTGCAGACCCCGGTCACGTAGCGACCGCCGAGGCTGCGCCAGTAGCCGAACGCGGCAGGCAGGACGGTGTCTACTTCTCCCGCCCCCAGCTGCAGGAGGCCGTGCCCGGAGCCGCGCGCAAATGCGGCTTCGATGCGGGGCGCCACGTCGGACGGCAGCCCCTGGCCGTCGTCCACCGGCGAGAGCAGCAGCCGGCCGTGCGGTGTCAGGACGGGGCTCAGTTTGGTTGCCTTGGTCGAGAGGCTGGTCACGGGGTGGGTCACGGGGCGGTCACCATGCCGCCGGTCGGATCAAGAACGGGTGGCCCAGTACTCGAACCCGGGATGCGGGGTGCCGTGGCTTTGATCCGGACGGACCTCGAGCAGGCGGCCGCCGGCCGCCGCGATCAGTGATTCCACGCTGGGGCGATCGACTCCGAACATCTCCATCCGGCCCAGGGAATGCCGCAGGACGACGCGGTACTTGAAGCGCCGGTAGAGCCGGACGATCACGTCCGGCAGCCGCCGTTTGAGCGCGCCGCCGTTGACCGGCCCGTCGCAGTATTCCTGCTCCGGATCGACGGCGACCACGGTGGGGAGCTGGAACATCAGCGCCCCACCGGGCTTGAGGACGCGCAGGAACTCCCTGATATAGGCGCTCGCCACCGGCGGTGTGAGATGCTGAAGCACCAGCCGGCTGTAGACCACGTCGAAGGACGCGGTCGAGAATGCGCCGAGATCGGCGGTGTCAATCCGGTGGAACTGGCAGCGGTGGTGCGACCGGTTCAGGTCGCGGGCGCGGGCGATCATCGAGCGCGCCACGTCGACGCCGTCCACCGCCTCGAAGTGATCGGCAAGCGTCCGGGTGATGCGTCCGACGCCGCAGCCGAAGTCCAGCCCCCTGGCGCGTCCCGCCCCGGGCGCGATCCGCGTCAGGTCGGTGATGAACCGCAGGGCGTCGGCGCGGCCGGTCGCGAAAAAGGCGTCGACGTCCCACGGGATCTGGCGGCTGCCCGGCAGCAGGATCGCACTGAACGGATCGCGGCGGCCGAGCGCGTTCCAATACGCGTCGAAGCGGCGCAACGCCATGGCCGGCGATCATACCCCGTGCGGGTCAGTAGAGCAGGGTGTTGGGCTCCAGCCCGCACAGCACGCGGCCGTACAGCTCCAACGCCGTCGGCGTGTGCATGATGGCGTGATTCGCCAGGCCCTGCATGTCGCGTTGGAACCGCTGCATCGGCACCTGCGTCTGGATCGACGAAGCGCCGCTGGCGTAGAAAAGCAGATCGACCGCTTCCCGTGCCAGGCCGGTGGCGTAGGCGATGTGGACGCGCGACTTGACGCGGGCTTCCCTGGTCATCGGCAAGAGATGCTGGCCGTCCAGCAGCGATGCGGCCCGGCTGATGTGGCTGGCCGCCGAATCGATCTTGAGCGCCGCCTCGCCGACCTGCAGATGCGTGATCGGCGCCTCCGACTTGCTGGTGTAGGTGGTGTAGGCGATGCCGCGGCCGGGCAGCCGCTCCATGAAGGTCTCGTACGCGCCGCGCGCGATGCCGAGCGGCGTCCCGCCGGCGTTGACCACCAGCACCGGAGCGAGCGGCAGGTTGAAGTACGGGTTGTCGGCGTTGTGCCGTGCCGGGTAGTTGGCTTCGACCAGGTGCGGCAGCGGCATCGCCCGGTGCGCCGGAACATAGAGATCGGCGGCGACGACCGTGTTGCTCCCGGTCCCAGCCATCCCGCTGGCGTACCAGTCGTCGACAATCGTCAGCTCCGCGCTGCGGACCAGGAGGCACATCGGCATCGCGTCGCCGCCGGCACCCTCGATGGCGACGATGACCGTCCACGCCGAGCCGTGACAGCCGGTGTTGAAGGGCCAGCGCCCGTTGACGACGAACCCGTCACTCTGGCGCACCGCCGTGCCGGTGGGCGAGAACACGCCGCTGATCCGGGGATCGCGGCCGGCAAAGATTTCCTCTTGCGCCTGGTCAGGAAAGACACCGGCCACCCAGGCCATCGCGCTGTAGATGGTCGCGACCCATGATGTCGACGGACAGCCGGAGGCAATCGTCGCGAGCACATCGCACTGGGTCTGGAAATCGGTCTCGGTGCCGCCGTAGCGCCGCGGCGCGAGCATCCTGAAGACGCCCGCCTCGCTCAGGGCGTCGAGACTGGCAGCGGAGACGCGCCGCGCGGTCTCGGTCTCCGGCGCGCGGGCCCGGAGCATCGGTAGTAACGCAGCTGTCCGTGCCCGCAGTCCATCGGCGGCTTCGTCTCGATCACTCATGGCCGCTGATCCTATCGCAGGAGATGCGGCGAGGTGCGGGCCGGGCCGTCTCTACACGTTCATCGCCCCAGGCTGGACGTCACGAGCATGAGGGGGAAAGCGACTTGACGGCGGTGACGGTCACCCGGGCCGGCTTGCGTTCAACGGGCTTGAGCTCGGCGGACGTCTGGGTGGTGTTCGATTTCGCCGGCGGCGGGGCAGTGGCCTCGGCGGGGCGGACCGTCAGTTCGACCTGCTGGCCGATGTGCGGTTTCAAATCGACCGGGGGGCCGCTGCGCTCGAGGCCGTTCTCGGCCACCACCTCATACTCGGCCTTTTCGCCGGCGGTCCCGACTGGAGGTCCGGCGAGATCCTGCGGGTCGACCCGGGGAGTGGCGTTCTTCAACGTGTAGCTTTCCGCGGCGGCGCCGGCCTGCAGACAGCCGGTCAGTACCTTGGTGCTGTGCGCGGAGGCGCCGGGTTTCGGTGCCTGGTCTGATTGCTGAGCATGAAGATTGACGAAGAGGACGGACAACGCGGCGACGGAGAGCATTGACCACTTCATTGCTGATCTCCTTTGAATAAATACAGTCGCCTCGCTTGCAGCGATGGTGCCAAGGAGAAAGGCTGAGGTGGTCACGATTCCGCGGCCGGCCGACGCCGCACCGAGCACGTACAATGTCGACCATGCCGACCGAGACCCCCATGAAGCTGTTGTTCGGGTATCTGAAGGGTTACTGGCCGCTGGTCGCGCTGGCCCTGGTGCTGGCGGCGATCAACCAGGTGTTCTCCCTCCTCGATCCACTGATCTTCCGCCACGTCATCGACGGCTATGCGACGAAGTTCCAGGAGTACCCGACATCCCAGTTCTTCCGCGGGGTGAGCCTGCTGCTCGGCGCGGCGGTCGGTGTCGCCTTCATCTCCCGCGTCGCCAAGAACTTCCAGGATTACTTCATCAGCGTCGTCACGCAGCGGCTGGGCGCCCAGATCTACTCAGACGGCATCCGGCACTCGCTGGAGCTGCCGTATTCCGTGTTCGAAGATCAGCGCAGCGGCGAAACGCTCGGCAAGCTGCAGAAAGTGCGGACCGACGTCGAGAAGCTGATCTCGGTGTCGATCAACGTGCTGTTCACGTCGCTGGTGGGCATCGTCTTCGTCGTCATCTATGCGTTCAGCGTGCACTGGATCATCGCCCCGGCCTATTTCATGACCGTGCCGATCCTGGGCGTGCTCAGCTCGGTGCTGAGCCGCAAGATCAAGACGATTCAAAAGGTGATCGTCGGGGAAACGACGGCGCTGGCGGGATCGACGACCGAGTCGCTGCGCAACATCGAGCTGGTCAAGAGTCTCGGTCTGGCGCAGCAGGAGATCGGCCGCCTCAATGCCACCACCGGCAAGATCCTGGCGCTCGAACTCAAGAAGGTGCGCTACGTCCGCAGCCTCAGCTTCATCCAGGGGACGTTCGTCAACCTGCTGCGCACCAGCATCCTGTTCCTGATGCTCTACCTGATCTTTACCCGGGCGATCACCATCGGGCAGTTCTTCTCCCTGTTCATCTACTCGTTCTTCATCTTCGGACCGCTGCAGGAACTCGGCAACATCATCAACGTCTACCGCGAGACCGAGGTCTCGCTGAAGAATTTCCAGGACATCCTGCGGATCCCGAAGGAATCGCGGCCGGTCAGCCCGGTGGCGCTGCCGGATCTTCGCCGGCTCGCCTTCGACCACGTCAGCTTCATGCACCAGTCGGCGTCGTCGCCGGCGGTGACCGACATCTCGTTCGAAGTCGGACGCGGGGACACGATTGCGTTCGTCGGACCGTCCGGGGCCGGCAAGACGACGCTGGTGAAATTGCTGGTCGGCCTGTACCGGCCGCGGTCGGGCGACATCCTGTATAACGGCCATCCCGCCGCGGCCATCGATCTGGACCAGCTGCGCGAGCGGATCGGGCTGGTGTCCCAGGACGCGCAGCTCTTTTCGGGCACCATCCGCGAGAACCTGCTGTTTGTGGCCCCGGCAGCGACCGACGAAGACTGCCTCGACGTGCTGAGGAAGGCGGCCTGCGACAGTCTCCTGGCGCGCGCCGACCGCGGCCTCGACACGCTGATCGGTGAAGGGGGCGTCAAGGTATCGGGCGGGGAGAAGCAGCGGCTGTCGATTGCGCGCGCGCTGCTGCGCCGCCCGCACCTGCTGGTGTTCGACGAGGCGACGTCGTCGCTCGACTCGCTGACCGAGGAGGAGATCAGCGAAACGATCCGCGAGGTGGCGGCCAGCCAGGATGTCATCACGATCCTGATCGCGCACCGGCTGTCGACGATCATGCACGCCGACCGGATCTTCGTCCTCGAGCGCGGCCGCGTCGTCGAAGCGGGATCGCATGGCGCCCTGCTCGAGCAGAAGGGGCTGTACTACGCGATGTGGCGGCAGCAGATTGGCGAGCGCCGGCCCGGGCCGGTCGTGGCCCGGGCGCAGCAGCCGGCTCTGGCAGGACGATGAACCTACGGCAGGTGGCCGTCGAGCGAGATCATCGCGGTGCCGTCGTGCCTGACCGTGGCGCCGATGCTGGCCTGCTCCTTGGCGTTCGCCGGGCGATCGTAGGTGACGCGAAACTGGTGGCTCTGGCGCGCTTCGCTCTCGGCGATCTTCTTGCCCCACTCGGGCAGGAGCGTCGCCAGGCGGGTGTTCGCATTGATGTTTTCGAACCGCCCGCCGCTGATCCTGGTGACGGCGAGGCCGATGTCGGTCTGCGCGCCGCCGCCGCTGGTGCCGCCGCTGCCGGCCATCAGGATGACGTGGACGGTGACGGCGCGGGTGAGAATGGTTTCCTGCAGCTTCTTGAAGTCCGGGTCGGATGCGCGCACGGTCCCGAAGTCTGACCCGACCATGACGATGATGGGGAAGTGCGGGGTCTTTTCCCTGGCGATGCGTCCGGCCGCCTCCGACAGGGCATCGAAGAACATCCCGGCGCCGTTATCCGGGGCGATCAGGCCGATTCCGTCGAGCAGTTTCTGCTTGTCGGTGGTCGGCTTGACGATCGGGCGCGGCGTGCCCGCGATGGCGTACATCGACATCTCGACGCCGGCCGGGATCTGCTCGAACAATCCCTTGAGACCGTCGCGTAAGCCGTTGATCGGGTTGGTATTGGCCCGGCCGTTGTCGACCAGGACCTGGATCTTTGTCGGCCAGTTGACCGGCTCGACCTTGACGACCTTGCCCTCGGCGCCGTCTTCAGTGACGCTCACCTCGCTAGCCTGCAGGTCGGTGACCGGGGTGCCGTTGGCGCCGGTCAGGCTGACGAAAATCTGCCGCTGCTTCTGGGCGATGAGTGTGGGACCGACCGCCCACAAGGCGATCATCGTCGTCGCGGCGAGGCAATAAATCCGGCGCATCTTACCTCCTTGACAAACCATGGGGATACCCGGGGGAATCGCGGTGGTGATTGGACGAAGTCCCTGGCGCCCTGGTCTTCTCGGACAAAACGCGAAGACACGAGGCACGTCCGAAGATAAGAACGACCGTCACGGTACTTCCTAACGTGAAGCGGCTTTGCCGAATCTCTTCGGCCGCGCCCGCTGCCGACGATGTCCGACAGGATTGTCGAACAGGTCGCCTTCCGGTTCAAGCCCGTTGCCGGCGTGCCGCAACGGGGTAGAATCGGGCACACCGGTTGGGCCGGACATGATATGAAAGGGAAGCCGATGACTCCAGATGCAACCCGTCGTCAAATCCTCAAGGGCGGCCTCGCCGCGGCAGGCCTGAGCGTGTTCGGTCTGCCGGAGTGGGCCGTGCCGGCCCTGGCACAGGGCGAGACGCTGATGCCCTTCACCGATGTGCCCGACAACGTCCAGACCGTGACCGGCGCCGACCGGCGGATCATCGACATCCGCAAGATCGACGGTCCGATCACGCCCAAGGATCAGTTCTTCACCACCCAGCACTACGGCCATCCGGTGGTCGACCCGGCGGCGTTTCGCCTGAAGGTGTCGGGACTGGTGGCGCGGCCCAAATCGTTTTCGCTCGACGATCTCCGGCGGATGCGCAGCGTGGAGCTGATCGCCGGGTTCGAGTGTTCAGGCAACCGCCGCCCGCTGCAGGGGCTGTCCGGCAACGGCCGCTGGACCGGCGTGCCGCTCCGCACCGTGCTCGATCAGGCCGACGTCAAGCCCGAGGCGCGGGAGTTCGTGTTCTTCGGCGCCGATCACGGCGAAGAGGAAGTAGAGTTCCGGACCAACAAGTACAAGGTCGAACAGCAGTTCGGCCGCAGCCTGTCGCGTGAGAAGGCGATGTCGCGTGAGCCGCTGCTGGCCTACGCGTTGAACGGTGAACCGCTGACGCGCCATCAGGGCTCGCCGCTGCGGCTGCTCGTCCCCGGGTGGTACGGCGTCGGCAACGTCAAGTGGCTGTCGGAAATCCACCTCCAGGAGGACCAGTACCTCGGCAAGTTCCAGGCCCGCTGGTACCGCACCCTGCGGGGCGAGATGATCAACGGCGAGACGAAGTGGACCGAGACCGCGGTCACCCACATGCAGCTGAAGTCGTTCATCGCGCGCGTCTCGCGCGAAGGCAGCGGCCACAAGGCGCTCGGCGTGGTGCTCAACGACGGCACGCCGTTGAAGTCGGTCGAGGTCCGTGTCGACGACGGCCCATGGCAGCCGGCGACCATGGACCCGGCGACCAGCGCGAAATATTCGTGGAAGCTGTTCACCTATGCGTGGAGCGGCGCCGCGCCGGGTGAGCACACCATCGTCTCGCGGGTGACCGACGTGACCGGCAAGGTGCAGCCGACCGCCGAGGAACTGGAGACCAAGAAAACGTTCCTCGAAGACAACTCGCAGTTTCCCCGGAAGGTGATGATCTCGTAGCGCGGCGTCAGGAATGCATTCTCGACGTGCCTCCATCAGAGGATCTGGCCCTGCTGGCGTTCTATCGTGGCGACGCGCCGGACTGGAACGGCCGCCGCCTCGACGAGATCTGGTCGTGGCCTGACGAGCGGCTCGAGGCCGTCCACGACTACATCCAATGGATGTTTCCGCTGTCGGTGCCGAGCGGCGCGAATCCCGGCGCGCCGGTACTCGGCCCGATCACCCGCGAGGCGTTCGCCACCACGGAGGCGCTGCGTGAACGCCTCGATCGCTCGCTGCGGGTGATGCTCCGGTTCTATGGCCTCGAGCTGATGCGGACCGAGGGGGCGCTGCAGATCGCTCGAACCGCGCACTTCACCGGGCGGGCGCGTGTCTGGCTGTCGCCCGGCAATCACAATCACCTGCGGCTGACGCGGATCATCACCTCGCTCGGTGAAGCCGGCCTGGCCGTGCAGGCGCACGCGTTGTGGGACTGCCTGTCGCAGATCGCCGCCGAATTCCCCGATCGCGTCACGCCGACCACCCTGAAGTACTGGCGCAGCGCGGACGCGGGCGTGGATCACGGGAATGGCTGAATGGCGATCAGCCGTCAGCCATTCGCGCGGCGGCCCTCACACCCACTGCGGCGGCGGTGTGATCGTCGGCTCAGGCGTCGAGCCCGGGTCCGCACGGCCCGACCCTTCGAGACGACTGATGGCGCGAACCGCCATGTCGTGATCGCAGAGGATCTGGCAGGACAGCCGGACGCCGGTCAGACCGCGATCGGCGAGCCGCTGTTTTTCTGCCGCCGTGTAGCTGGTTGGCTCTCCCTCGATGAACTCGACCCGGCATGTCGTGCAGCGGGCATTGCCGCCGCACGCGTGCAGGATGTCAACCTTGGCGTCCTGCTCGATGGCGAGGACGAGCCGCTTGTCCGCAGGCACGTCGAACGTGCCGTATCCGTCAACCGTCAGTTTTGGCATACGGCATTGTACGCGGGCGGCCCGGTGCCTGCTGCGCGGGTTCTGACCAACGTGATAGCCTTCAGGGGAGGGTTTGATGGAATCGCCGACGTTGATGGAGCTCCCAGACATCGTCCAGTGGGCGCGTAAGGTTGCCAAGCACCTGGATCGGGGATTCGAGATTCAGGATGTCTCCGAGCTGGGGGCCGCGCCGCAGTATGCGCGCATCGAAGTCCAGGAAGCGGGCGGCGATGCCAGCAAGCCGTACACGTTCAGCGTCAACCGGTTGAAGGGCAGCCAGTCGGTGCAGCTCGAAATCGAGCGCGAGCTCCGCAAACGGCTCTGCCCCGTCTGCGACGCACGGGCGGAGAGCACGGCGCTCGGCGACAGCGATGGATTCGACATCAACTGCTCGGTCTGCGGATCGTTCAGTATCGCCGGATCGCTCGCCGTCCTGTTCCGATCGGCGCGGACCAACGGCAACGTCGGGCTGATCAACAAGCTGGGTTACCTGGCCGGTTATATCCAGTCGACCAGGACCCCGGTCCGCCTGTCGCCGGAAAACTGGCTGAATGCCGTCGACGAGTACAAGCGGCAGGGCACCTAGCGGTTCCGTTCATCCACGCCGCCGCGTCGCCGGACGGGGCCGGTCAGCACGAACGACGGGACCGGTCGAAACCGGGGGATCGCGTGATCGTCGTCATTCTCAACCCGGCCGCCGGCACCAGCCACGTCGCGAATCTGGCCGATCGCCTGACCGCGCTGTTCGAGGCGGCCGGCGCCCCGGCGCGGATTGTCTCGCCGCCTTCCCCAGCCGGGATCGCCACCGCGGTTCGAACGGCGGTCGCCGAGGGCGCTGACGTCGTGGCGGCGGTCGGGGGCGACGGGACGGTGAACGCCGTCGCGTCCGTACTGGTCGATTCCGAGACGCCGCTCGCCGTCATCCCGCTCGGCACCCTCAATCATTTCGCCAAGGACAGCGGCATCCCACTGGATCTGGAGCGGGCCGTGTCGACCATCGCAGCCGGCCACACCACGCAGGTCGACGTCGGAGAGGTGAACGGGCGGATCTTCCTGAACAACTCGTCGATCGGCGTCTACCCCGATATCGTCGTCGAACGGCAGGAGCTGCGCCGCCACGGCTACCGGAAGTGGACCGCCTTCGCGGTCGCAATCGTCAAGGTCTTGCGGAACTATCGTGGGTTGGTCGTCCGGATCACCTCCGGAGAGTCGACGCACAGCCTCCGCACGGCGTTCCTGTTCGTGGGCAACAACGAGTATCACGTCGAGGGGCGTCAGCTGGGCGCCCGGGACCGGCTCGACAGCGGCAGGTTGTTCGCGTATTTTGCGCCGCGGGTTCACGGCCGCGATCTTCCGAAGCTGCTGGCCTCGGCCGTGATCGGACGGACGCACGAGACGCTCGAGTCGTTCGACGCCGTCACCTTGCGGGTCGAAACGCCGGGACGACGCCGGCTGCGAGTCGCGACGGACGGGGAAGTTGCGGTGATGGCGACACCGCTGCACTACCGCGTGCGGACCGGTGCGCTCAGGGTCATCGTGCCGGCCTGAAACAGCCGTGCGCACCATCGTCCACCTCTCGGATCTGCACTTCGGCCGGCTCGATCCACGCGTCGTCGAGACGACCATCGCGGCGATCGATGAGCTGGCGCCGGACCTGGTGGCGATTTCCGGCGATTTCACCCAGCGCGCCAGGATCCGGCAGTTCGCCGAGGCGCGCCGGTTTCTCGACCGGCTGCCCCGACCGCTGCTGGTCGTCCCGGGCAATCACGACATTCCCCTTTACGACGTCAGCCGGCGTTTTCTCACGCCGCTCGGCCGCTACCGGCGCTTCATCGCCGCGGAAATGGAACCGGTATTCGCGGATGAAGAGCTGGTGGTGGTGGGCCTGAACAGCGCGCGATCGCTCTCGTTCGGCCGCGGCCGTTTGAGCACCGCGCAGATCAGCCGGACGGTCGAGCGTCTGCGCGGCGTGCCGCCGACCGTCATCAAGATCATCGTCACCCACCATCCCTTCGACCTGCCCGAACACTACGCGGACGAACACCTGGTCGGCCGCGCCAAAATGGCCATGGCCCAGCTGGCGACCGTCGGCGCCGACCTGTTCCTGGCTGGCCACCTGCACGTCAGCCACATCAGCCAAACCGCGGCACGCTACAAGATCGCCGGACACAGCGCGCTGGTCGTTCAGGCGGGCACGCTGTCCACCCGGGGGCGCGGCGAACCGAACTCCTTCAATGTGCTCGGGGTCGACTGGCCTCGCATTGCGGTGGTCCGCCGCACCTGGGACGGCGCGCGGGGTCTCTATGACGCATCGCCGGCGCGAACCTTCCGCCACGGCGAACTCGGGTGGGTTGAGAAATAGGCTATCGGTCTTCCAGATCGGACGCCGAGACGATGCGGTATCGGCAGCTGAGCGCGTCGCCGTCGCCGACCGCATCCTCGTAGACGAAGGCGAGCTGATGTTGATCGAAGTTGCCGAACCATTCGTCCCAGGAGATGGGACGGAACCGGCCGAGGCCGGGAAAATTGAAGCGGATGCCCGCACCGGTGTCGGTGATCGCGACGGTCGCCGGGCCCGACGCCGTTTCTTCACCGGTCGCCGGATCCGCGCCCCGGCGTGCCGCCCATTGCCGAATCACCGTGTGATCGCGCGTGTGGAGCGTCGCATCGGACGACTCCGCCGCACCGTCGCCGCCGGCCTCCCGGACATTCTGACGCTTGGGCAACAGCTGGCCTTTCTGCATGGCGATCCGCCAGCAAGATGCAGGCCGGACTAGCCTTTCACCACCCAGCCTTTTTTCAGCAGGACCTCCCGTACGCGCGGGCGCAAATCGCCTTGCAGTTCGATCGCCGCGTCGGCGACCGCCCCCCCGGTGCCGCACGTGCGCTTGAGCTCCTGACACAGATCGCGCAAGAACGCCGCGTTGCGCGGCAGGCCGTCGACCACGGTCACCGTCTTTCCGGACCGGCCCTTCTTTTCCATTCGCATTCTTGCCACGATCCGGGCGGGGATCGCCTGATCGGCGGCCGCGCTGCATTTGCAGTCGTGCGCCGGCCAGCCGCAGCCGGGGCAGATCCTTCCCCCGTCGGTCGAGTAGACGAGCGTTCCATTCCGCCGATCAGCCACCGCGATGTCCTTGATCAGTAGTGTCCGGCTTGAGAGCCATGAAACAATCATCGCTGATCCGAACCACCAGAGGCCGCAGACGGCGCGGAGGCCATAGAGGCTGGACCAAGGACGGACCTGGGACCAGAGACGGACCGAGGACCAAGGACGACCAAGGACCAGGGACGACCAAGGACCAGGGACGACCAAGGACCAAGGACGACCAAGAACCAAGGACGGACCAAGAACCAAGGACCAAGAACCAAGGACCAGGGATGCCGACCCGCATTCTCACGACGGATCGCGGCGACGCCGGGTTGCGCCTCGATCTCGTGCTTCGCCGGCATCTGAGCGATGTGGCCGCCGCGAGCCGCACGCGTGTGCAGGACTGGATCGCCACCGGGCGCGTGACCGTCAACGGCGCGCCGGTCCGGCGGGCGGCGGCGCGAGCCGCCTTCGGCGACGTCGTCGCCGTCACCCTTCCTGATGCCGCGCTGCGCCGCGTCATGGCGGCCGAGGACGTCCGGCTCGACCTGCTCTACGAGGACGAGTACCTGCTCGCGCTCGACAAGCCGCCTGGCATCGTCGTCCATCCGAGCTATCGGCATACTGAAGGCACGGTGATGAATGCGCTGCTGTGGCATGCGCGCGGATGGCCGGCCGGCCAGCGGCCATCCCTGGTCGGCCGCCTCGACCGGCTCACTTCGGGTGTTGTCCTGGTGGCCCGGAGCGCAGTGATCCATGCCGCGCTGCAGCGCGCGATGGCTTCGGCCCGCAGTGAGAAGGACTACCTGGCGGTGGTCTACGGGCGGGTCAACGTCGGCCGCGGCCAGATCGATCTGCGGATCGGCCGCGATCGCGGCGACCGGCGGAGAATGGTCGCGTCGGCGACTGTCGGGGCGCCCAGCCTGACGCGTTTCGAGCGGCTGGCCGTTGTGGCGGCGCCGCGCGCGGGACTCTCCTTGCTGCGCTGCCGGCTCGAGACCGGTCGGACCCATCAGATCCGCGTGCACCTCGCGGCGCGCGGCTGGCCGCTGGTTGGCGATCCGACCTACGGGGAGCCGCGCTGGTCACAGATCGACGATGCCGGGCTCAGCACCGCGCTCCGTGCGTTTCCCCGCCAGGCGCTGCACGCCTGGCGCCTCGGGCTGATCCATCCGATCTCCGGCGCGCGGCTGGACATCGAGGCGCCCATGCCGTCCGATCTCAGAGCGCTGCTGACGGTGGTCGGTCTGCACGACAAGGACGTACAGAAATAGTCACTCGTCGTGCAGGTCAGGCCTGCCGTGACAGGGCAGACCTGAAGGTCTGCACTACGACAGTGACGTGGGTGGGTCGCTTCAGCCGGACGCTGATTGTGCAGTCCCCGTACGTGGTGTCCGGCTTCAGCCGGACCGTGACGATTACTGCTTTTCCGGCTGCAGGGTGACCTGCACGTGGTTGCCGACGTTCAGGTACTCCCTCGCGGCCTGCTGAATCATCTCGGCGGTCAGCTTCCTGTATAGCTCGGGTGCGTACCACACGCTCCGGACGTCTTCCTGGTTCTGGTACTTGGCGACGATCTGGCCGAGCAGGAAGTTGTTCTGCTTGCTGCTGGTCTCGAATTCGCGCAGCAGCGCCGCCTTCTCGTCGCCGACCTGTTGCGGGGACGGCCCGTTCAATTTGAACTGCTCGATCTCCTGGAACACCCGCTTGAGCAGACCGTCGGTGCGCTGCGGATCGCAGCCGAAGCGGATGGCGAAGAGATACTCCGGGCGCGGGATGCGCTGCAGGGTCGGGCTGGCCGTGATGCTGTAGGTGCCGCCCAGATTTTCGCGGATCGCCTGCAGCAGGTTGCCCTGCAGCATATGCGCCATGGCCCGGATCGTCAGCCGGTGCATCTCGTCGTACTCGAACGGTCCGTTGAACATGATCGCGACCTGGCTCTTGGGCTCGATGCCCTTCTCGACCGTCTTTTCGACGATGCCGGAGGCCGGGCGGACGCCGACGTCCTTCCAGGTTTCCTTCCGGCGAATCGACGGCAGGGCGCCGAGGTAGCGCTCGACCAGGGGCTTCATCGTCGCCAGGTCGAAAGAGCCGACGAACACGAACGTGAAATCGCTGGCGTCGGCGAAGCGGTCCTTGTAGAAGGCGAGCGACTTGTCGAGATTCCATTCGTTGATCGCGTCCAGCGTCTGCGGACGGCGTCGGACGTGGTTCTGGTACATCGCTGCGGCGAGCGTCGAGGCGAGCGCGTAGTCCGGGCTGGCGGACTGATTGGCCAGCAGTGATTTCATCTGGGTGGTCTGGGCGGCGAACGCCGTCTCGTCCCGGCGCGGCTGGGTGAATCTGAGATAAATCAGCTGAAAGAGCGTCTCCAGGTCCTTGCGCGAACCGCCCCCATTGAGCCCCTCCTCCAACTCGCCGATGAACGGGGTCGCCGACGCGGCCTTCCCGGTCAGGATCTTCCGCATGTCGATGGCGTTGAACCGGCCGAGGCCGCCGGCGCTGATCAACTGCGTCGCCGTGCTGGCCGGAATGAAGTCCTGGTCGCTGGCCAGCGACGTTCCGCCCGGACTGGTCGCCCGGAAGATGACCTCATCCTCCTTGAAGGTCGTCGGTTTCAACACCACCTTGACGCCATTCGACAGCTGCCACTCGGTAATGCCCGCGGCGTCGATGGTCGTGGTCCTGGCGATCCGCCCCGGGCGGGGCGCCGCATCGAGCAGTGCCGCCGCGCTGACCGTGTCGACGAACGCGGTCAGTTCGCGGCCGGGCGCCGCCTTGATGACCGCCGCCAGCTTCTGCTCGTCCGGCACGACCAGGCCGGCCTTGTCGGGCGCCGAGACGATGACCAGGCGGTTCTGATCGGGGAACCATTCCCGCCCCATCCGGTTGACCTCGTCGAGCGTGATCTGCGGCACGAAGCGCTGGTGCATCGCATATTCGTCGTTGGGGCTGGGCAATGTTTCGTTCTGGGTGAAGTTCCGGACATATTCGTCGGCCCGCGACGAGGAGACGATGTTGTCGACCTCGGCCACCACCCGTTCATAGGAGCGCAGCACCGCCTGCTTCTGCCGTTCCAGTTCGGTGACGGTGAAACCGAAACGGGCGACCCGTTCGGCTTCGCCGAGCAGCCCTTCCAATCCGCGTTCGATGCCATCTTCCTTGACCCGGGCGCTGAGCGACGCCTGTTCCCTGGTGCGGGCCAGGAACAGCGAGCGTCCGGCGCCGGCCGCCAGGAACGGTGCGTCCGGTTTCTGCGCCAGTTCGGCCAACCGGGCGGACAGCATGCCGGAGAACAGCCGATCGACGATCCGTTCGCGGTAGGCGCCGACGGTGTCCTGGTCGCGCGCTGGCAGGATGTGATCGATCTCGATGCTGGCGGCCGTGATCTCGCGGTCGGTCATCACGGCGAACGACGTCCCGGAACGCGCCGGCACATCGTAGGTCGGCCGCGGCCGCGGCGCCGGCGGCGCCGGAATCGCCGAGAAGTGGGCCTTGATCTGGTTCTCGACCTGGATGCGGTCGAAATCGCCGACCGCGACCACGGCCATCAGGTCGGGCCGGTACCAATCGGTGTAGAACTGCTTGACGCGCGCCGCGTTGAAGTTCTGGATGATCTCGGTCTTGCCGATCGGCAGCCGGTCGGCGTAGCGTGATCCGTTCAGCAGCACCGGAAGGATCCGGTCGGTCAGCCGCGCCCCGGCGCCGCGCCGCAGCCGCCATTCCTCCATGATGACGCCGCGCTCCTTCTCGATCTCGGCCGGGTCGAACGTGACGTTGTGCGCCCAGTCCTCGAGGATCTGGAACGAGCGGTCGAGCACCTCCGTCCGCTCGGTCGGCACCTGCAGCATGTAGATGGTTTCGTCGAAGCCGGTGCTGGCGTTGAGATCGGCGCCGAACCGCATGCCGAGCGATTCGATGAACGAGATCAGGGCGTGCTTTGGAAAGTTCAGGGTGCCGTTGAAGGCCATGTGCTCGGCGAAATGGGCCAGCCCCTGCTGATCGTCCTCCTCGAGCACCGAGCCGGCCTTGATGACGAGGCGGAGCTCGGCCCGCTGTTCCGGCTTCCGGTTGGCGCGGACGTAGTAGCGCAGCCCGTTCGCGAGCGTGCCCTGGGTGATCTGGGTGTCGACGGGCACGAGCTGGGTGAGCGCTGCCGTCTGGACCGCACTCGTCACGGCCGGCTGCTGCGCGCCGATCAATCCAGTGGCGATCACCACCGCCGCCGCGAGGAGCGTCAACTGTACGCGGATGCGACTCGTCATCGATCGTCCCTTCGGAATGTGGTGACCTGCTCCCGGAAAACTGAAGGCTACGCTCGGTCGCCGTGGGCGTCAACACTGATTTCTCCTTGATTCCCGGTCGGACAGCGCTAGGATTAGCGCGGCACGCCCTTGCTGAGACCATCGACCGTGGCCGTCGCCGTCCTGTTCGCCGGCGCCCTGCTCGCCGCCCAGCCGCCAGCGTCGCGCCAGGTGGAATGGCCGCACTACGGCGGCGATCCAGGCGGCACGAAGTATTCGGCGCTGACCGACATCACCCCCGCGAACGTCCAGGGGCTGCACGTCGCCTGGGAGTGGAAGCACTGGGAAACGCCGTTCGAGGCGTTCGGCACGACGCCCGGCTTCTTCGAGGCGACGCCGCTGATGATCGACGGCGTGCTCTATGTCACCACTCCGTACAACAGCATGGCGGCGCTCGACGCCGAGACCGGCCGGGAACTGTGGCGGTTCGACGGCGAGGCCTACCGGCTCGGTCAGATCCTGTCGGGGAGCGGCTGGAAGCTGCGCGGCACCGCCTTCTGGCGCGACGGCGACAAGCTCCGCGTCTTCCTGAACAGCCGGCACCGCATGTTCTCGCTCGAGGCTGGCGACGGCCGGCCCGTCCGGTCCTTCGGCGATGCCGGCGCGGTCTCGCTGACCGACGGACTGGCGCGCATCTCGGATATCGCCCACGCCACCCAGAGCTCGCCTCCGCTCGTCTACCGCGATCTGGTCATCGTTGGCAGCCAGGTGCCTGATCGGGTGCAGCTGCCCGACCCGATGGGCTACGTCCAGGCGTTCAACGCCCGGACCGGCAAGCGGGTCTGGGCTTTTTCGGCGATTCCCCAGGCGGCGGCCGATCCCGGCGCCGACACCTGGGAGAACGAATCGTGGCGGCGGAACGGACACGCGAACGTCTGGGCGCCGATGGCCCTCGATACCGCCCGCGGCCTGGTCTACCTGCCGACGTCGACGCCAACCAGCGACTACTACGGCGGCGGCCGGCCCGGGGCCAACCTGTTCGCGGAATCACTGGTCTGCCTCGATGCCGCGACCGGCCGGATGAAGTGGTACTTTCAGATGGTCCACCACGGGCTCTGGGACTACGATGCGCCGGCGCAGCCCAATCTGGTCACCATCACGGTCGACGGCCGCCGGATCGAGGCGGTCGCGCAGATCACCAAGCAGGGGTTCACCTACGTCTTCGATCGGGTGACGGGACGGCCGGTGTGGCCGATCGTCGAGCGTCCGGTGCCGGCCGACAGCAACGTGCCTGGCGAGAAGCCGTATCCGACGCAGCCGTTTCCCACCAAACCGCCCCCCTTCGTCGACCAGGGCGTCTCGCTCGAGGACGCCAACGACCTGACGCCGGCGATCAAGGCGCTGGCACAGGAGCAGATGCGGCGGTTCCGCCTCGGGCCGCTCTACACGCCGCCCTCGCTCGAAGGGACCCTGCAGCGCCCGGGGCAAGGGGGCGGAGGCAATTGGGGCGGCACGGCGTTCGACCCGGAGACCGGCTATCTGATCGTCCGTGCCGCGCGCACCGTCGGCCTGAACCGGGTCGGCAGGAATGATGGAACCGATCCGCTGGTCGAGGGCCCATATTCGAACCGGTTCGTGCGCGGCGGCGAAGACGTCAGCGTCAACGGCCTGCCGCTCACCGCGCCCCCCTACGCGGTGCTGACGGCGGTGGACTTGAACCACGGCACGATCGCGTGGCGCGTGCCGCTCGGCGAAGGGGCCGCGTCGCTGCGCCGGCACCCGCTGCTGGACGGCGTGACGCTGCCGGATCGGCTGGGATCGCCGAATAATCGCGGCGGCGCGATGGTCACCAGGAGCGGCCTCGTGTTCATCGGCGGCGGCGACGGTTATTTCTATGCCTTCGAGACCAGGACCGGCCGCGAGGTCTGGCGGACGGCGATTCCGTATCCGAATACCGCGAATCCGATGACCTACCGCACCCGCGCCGGCCGCCAGTTCATCGTCGTCGCGACTGGATCTGGCGCGGAAAATCGACTGATTGCTTACACGGGTGAACGATGACGAGACAATCTGTGACTGGCGTGGTGATGGCTGTGGTCTGCCTCTGGTTCGCGCAGCCGGCGGCGCAGAGTCCGGAGCGATACAAGGTCAGGCTCAGCACGATCCCGATGGACGGTGGGATGCGGGACACCGTGGCCGGAGCCGGCACCGCGTCCGCGGTGCTGGCGGGGAGCAAGCTGACGGTCAGCGGGACTTTTCAAGGATTGCGGACCCCGGCGACCGCGGCCCGGCTGCATAACGGCGTGGCGAGAGGTGTGCGCGGGCCCTCCCTCGTCGACCTCACGGTGTCCAAGGCGCCGAGCGGGACGATCGCCGGATCCATCGACCTGACTCCCGAACAGCTGCAGAGCCTGCGAAAGGGACAGCTCTACATCCAGATTTCAAGCGAGAAAGCCCCGGAGGGCAATCTGTGGGGCTGGCTCCTGCGGTAGGAGGAACGACACCATGCGTCATTTGAGAGTGCAATCGCTGCTCGTCCTTGCGGCCATCGCGTCGGGCGGCCTGATGCTGGCCGGTCAGCAGCCGCCGGCGGGGCGCTATACCGCCGCGCAGGCGGCAGCCGGCGGGACCATCTATCAGGCGCAGTGTTCCGCCTGCCACCTGCCCGATCTCAAGGGGTCGGGCGACGCCGCGCCGCTGGCCGGATCTGAATTCATGGATGCCTGGGGCCGCCGCTCGACCAGCGAGCTGCTCTCGTTCATGCAGTTGACCATGCCGCCGCAGCGACCGGGCGCATTGAGCGCCGAGGAGTACGCCAGCATTGCCGCCTTTGTGCTTCAGGCCAACGGGGCGCCCGCCGGCACCCAGCCGCTGACGGCGGCGTCCGCCGTCACGATCAACACCGTGGCGACCGGTCAGGCCCCGGCGTCCGCGGCCGCGGCGCCGCCGGCACAGCCCCAGGGCCGGGGTGCGGCGCCGGCACCGGCGGCCGCGGCAGGTGGCCGTGGGCGGGGCGCCGCGGCGCCGGCACCGGCGGCGATTACCGTCGCTGGAGAAGTGAAGAACTACGTGCCGGTCACCGACGCGATGCTCCGGAATCCGAGCCCGAACGACTGGCTGATGATCCGGCGCGACTACCATGCCTCGAACTACAGCCCGCTGAATCAGATCACCAAGGACAACGTCAAGGATCTCCGCCTGCAGTGGGTCTGGGCGATGAACGAAGGGGGCGCCAATCAGCCGGCGCCGCTCGTTCACAACGGCGTCATCTTCCTCAATAACCCGGGCAACATCATGCAGGCGATCGATGGCCGCACCGGGGACTTGATCTGGGAGAACCGCTACGGCACCGCCGCGACCGGCGCCGCCATGCGCGGGATCGCCGTCTACGACGACAAGGTGTTCACCGCGACCAGCGATGCGCGGCTGGTGGCGCTCGACGCCAGGACCGGCAAGACGGTCTGGCAGACCACCATCGGCGATCGCGCGAAAGGCAACTACAGCACCAGCAGCGGCCCGCTGCTGGCCAAGGGCAAGCTGATCCAGGGCCTCGGCGGCTGCCAGGCGTATCGTGACGAGAAGTGTTTCATCAGCGCCTACGACGCCGCCACCGGCAAGGAGTTGTGGCGGTTCAACACTATCGCCAAACAAGGCGAGCCGGGCGGCGACTCCTGGGGCCCGCTGACCAACCTGTTCCGCGCCGGCGGCGAGTCGTGGATTACCGGCAGCTACGATCCGGTCCTGAACCTCACCTACTGGGGGACCGCCCAGGCCAAGCCGTGGATGCCGATCAGCCGCGGCATGTCGGTGAAGGACGACGCGCTGTATACCAGCTCGACGCTGGCGCTGGATGTCGACACCGGCAAGCTCGCCTGGCACTTCCAGCATGCGCCGGCCGAATCGCTGGACCTCGACGTCGTCTTCGAGCGGCTGCTGGTCGACGACGGCGATCAGAATCTGGTGTTCACGGTGGGGAAGGACGGCATCCTGTGGAAGCTGGATCGGAAGACCGGCAAGTACCTCGGCCACAAGGAGACGGTGTTCCAGAACGTCTGGGAACGATTCGATCCGCAGAGCGGCCGGCCGACGTATCGATCGGACATCCTGGAACAGCGCTTTGGCGAATGGCTGCAGGGCTGCCCGAGCACCGAAGGCGGCCACAACTGGCCGGCGTCGACTCATCACGCGGGCACCAACGCCCTGGTGATTCCGCTCAGCCAGAGCTGTATTGAAATCAGTGCGCAGCGGGTCGAACAGAAGGAAGGCGGCGGCAGCGGCGGCGGCGCCGGCCGGCGGTTCTACGAGCTGCCCGGCTCGGACGGCAATATCGGCAAGCTCGGCGCCTACGACGTCAAGACGATGAAGGAACTGTGGTCGTACGAGCAGCGGGCGCCGTTCATGACGGCCGCCATCTCGACCGCGGGTGGCGTGGTGTTCGCCGGCGATCTCGATCGGAAGTTCAGGGCCTTCGACGTCAGGACCGGCGCCGTGCTGTGGGAGACCCGGCTGGCGACATCGGTCCAGGGCTTTCCCGTGACGTTCAGCATCGACGGCAAGCAGTACCTCGGCATTACCACCGGGAACGGCGGCGGCAGCCCACGGCTGGTGCCGGCGACGATCGCTCCCGAACTGCATCCGCCGGCGACCGGGAACGCGATGTACGTGTTCGCACTTCCGGACAAAAAATAGTGTCTACAGCGTCGAGAGTGTCTCCCCTGCTGTTCGTCGCCATCGGCGGGCTTCTGCTCGTCGCGGCGCCATCGTCTGCCGCCGCCGCGCAAGGCAAACGTGCCGCCGCGCCGGCCAGCGCCCCGGGCGGCAAGTGGGAGGTGATGGTCAGCCTCAACGTCGCGAACGACACCCCGATCGTCACCGCGGCCCTGCGGGCCGAGGCGCCGGTCACGGGGGGGCTCAAGCCGGCGCTCCCGACTCTGGTCGTGCGCTGCCAGAGGCCACCCCCGCGCGATGAAATTGTCCAACTGTCGACCAGGGGCTGCTCGTCCAGCCTGGCCTGGACGTCTATCTCGACGCTGGGATGCCGGTGGGCGACAGCCACCGCGCCGGGACGCACATCATCGGCGTGCGCTTCGACGGCGATCGCCAGGAACGCTGGGGCACGGTCGAGTCGACCGATACCGAGGCGCTCTTTGTCGCGCCCTTCTACGCGAAGCAGCTG
>JBDTRR010000081.1:0-22419 GCA_039931615.1 Acidobacteriota bacterium | reverse complement strand
CGGACTACGACCGCGAGAAGCTGCAGGAGCGGCTCGCCAAGCTGGTCGGCGGCGTCGCCATCATCAAGGTCGGCGCGGCCACCGAGACCGAGATGAAGGAGAAGAAGGCGCGCGTCGAAGACGCGATGCATGCGACCAAGGCGGCGGTCGAGGAGGGTATCGTCGCGGGCGGCGGCGTCGCCCTGCTGCGCGCCGCGGCCGCGCTCGGCGCCCTCAAGCTCGACGGCGACGAGCAGGCCGGCGTCCGGATCATCGCCCGCGCCATCGAGGAGCCGATGCGCTGGATCGCGACCAATGCCGGGCATGAAGGGGCGATGGTGGTCGAGCGGGTCAAGCGCCTGTCCGGCGACCATGGCTTCAACGCGCAGACCGAGACCTACGAAGACCTGGTCAAGGCCGGCGTCATCGATCCGGCCAAGGTGGTCCGGTCGGCGCTGCAGAACGCGGCGTCGATTGCCTCGATGCTGCTGACCACCGAAGCGGTCATCTCGCAGCTCGCCGACTGACGTCATGAAACACGTGATCTACGAAGATCCGATTTCGCACCGGTTCGTGCTGGTTCGACTCCCGGACCGGTTTGTCGAAGGCGACCGGCTGCCGATTCTGCCGACCGATCCGTGGTTCGAGACGCACGAAGACGCGCTGGCGGCGCTGCCGCAGCTGCTGGACCGGGATGAGTAGCGACCGCTGAAACGCGCGTGAGAGACGTTGACATCCAGGGAGGTTGATGTGGCCCCGAGTCGCGAGAAGTCCGAAGGTCAGCCCGCCGCGCCCGTGCCCCGGCGCCGGCGGGCGGTTCAGTCCGATCGAGAAGTCTGCCCGCGCTGCGGCCGCGCCACGGCCCGGCTGATCGGCCGATCCGAGAGCTTTCCGGTGCTCTACCTGCGGTGCGACGACTGCGCCCATACGTCGGTCGCGCCGGCCTGAACAGAAAGAGAAAAAGGGGTCGGGAGTCTTTTCGGCCGGAGCAGTTCCTGCCGGCCGAAAAAGACTCCCGACCCCTTTTTTTTCTCGTGAGGCCTGCCCTCCTCCCCTCGTTCTAGAATGACTCCGCCGGGAGGGCACATGGCCGAGGGGCATTCGATTGCGGCGGAGATCGCGCGCTTGACCGAGATCGAGCGGCAGATCATCGATCGGTTCATCCATCGTCAGCGCGTCGCGCGTGACATCAGCGAGTCGCCGCTCTCACCCGGCGAGCGAATCGCCGATCACGTGGCGGCGTTCGGCGGCAGCTGGCCCTTCATCCTGATCGCGGTCGCGGCCATCGGTATCTGGCTGGCCGTCAACCTGGTGACCGCCCCGGCCTTCGATCCCTATCCGTTCATCCTGCTCAACCTGGTGCTGTCGTGCCTGGCGGCGCTGCAGGCGCCGATCATCATGATGAGCCAGAATCGGCAGTCGGCGCATGACCGGATCGACGCGAAACACGACTACGAGGTCAACGTCAAGGCGGAGATCGAAATCCTGGCGCTGCACAGCAAGCTCGACGAGATGCGCGAGGCCAAGTGGACCGAGCTGGTGAAGATGCAGGAAGCGCAGCTGACCCTGCTGACGCAGCTGCTCGATCGCGAAAGGGCGGCCGGCCGTTGAGCGCTGGTCAAACGACCGCCAGGTCAACCGCCAGGCTGGCGCTCGCCATCGCGGCGATCCTCTCGGCGGCTCTCACCGCGCAATCCGGCGCTCCTGCCACGCCGGAGGCGCCGTGCGACCGCATCTGTCTCGAAGGCCTGCTCAATCAGTATCTCGACGCCCTGGCGTCGCACAATCCATTCGGCCTGCCGCTGGCGCCGAAGGTCAGATTCTCGGAGAACGATCGACCGCTGGCGCTGGGAGACGGTCTCTGGAAGACGGTGACGGGGCCGGGGTCGTACCGCCTCTACGCGGCCGACCCGACGCGCGGGCAGGCCGGCTTGCTCGCCACCCTGCGCGAGAACGACGTGCCGATCGCGTTCTCCGTGCGCCTCAAGGTCGAGGAACGGCGGATCGCGGAAATCGAAACCACGGTGGTTCGCGACGGCGGACCGGGCAGCGCGGCGTCGGCCGCGTCGCGGCTGGAGCAGGGGACATCGGCGGACGCGATCTTCGCGGCAGCCGTCGCCCCGGGCCGGCGCCAGTCGCGCGACGCGCTGCTCGCTGCGGCGAACGGCTATTTCGACGAGATCGAGCATCAGCGGGAACAGACTGTCTACCCGCGCCGGGTCAGCGTGATCGACGAGGAGCGGCAGATCGTCTTCGGCTCCTTCATCCATCAGGAGGCCGGGGACACGGAGCGGGGGACCGTTCCGTCGTTCGCTGATGTGACGGCGGTCCTCCGGGTGACGGCCGGCCGGATCGTCGCCGACCGTCAACTGGCCGTCAGCCTGCCGTACGGGACGCCGAGTCCGTTTTTCGACGGTGACTGGCGCAAGGGGACCCGGACGCCGATCGTGCTGGGGGCCGGCGCCGCGGCCGCGCCGGCGGTGTCAGCCGGTCCGTGCGATCGCGCCTGTCTCGAGGGACACGTCGATCGGTATCTCGCGGCGATGGTCGCGCACGACCCGAGGCGGCTGCCCACCACCGCCCCGGTCAGGTTCAGCGAGAACGACGTGCCGCTCCGGTTGGGCGATGCGTTGTGGCGGACGGCCACCGCCGTCGGCACCTACAGGCTCTACTCCACCGACCCGGAGACCGGGCAGATCGGTTTCTTCGGCACCATCCGCGAAAACGGCAAGCCCGCCGCGCTCGCGCTGCGGCTCAAGGTCGCCCGCGGCCTGCTCACCGAGGCCGAGACGCTGGTCATCCGGAACGAGGCGACGGCGAACAACCTCGAGCAGGGGGGCGCGCCCGATCCGATCCTGATGCGCAAGGTCGAGGCGCTGATGGTCAGCCTGCCGTCTGGTGCGCGGTCGCCGTTCACGCCACGGCCGTAGCCGATCGGGCGCACCGGCTACGGCTGGCGTTCGATTTTCTTGGTCAGCCTCAGCTTGTGCTCGCGGCCGTCCGCATCGCGCACGAAGACCGATTTTTTTTCCAGCGCGAAGGTCACCGCGGTGCCGACGATCGGATCGATCGAGCGCCGGCCGACCGGCACCGTATCCTCCATCTCGATCCGGAGCGCGTCGGTCTCGATGACGAAATTGCGGATGTCGGCCATCGCCCGCATCGAGGGCTTCGTTGCGCCCCGGCCGAACGGGCTGGCGCCCGGACCGAAATCGATCAGCTTGCGCCTGGTCGTCACGTCGCCCCAGGTTCCGGTCTGCCATTGACGCTCGGCAGCGACGCTGACGGTTGTCGCCATCAGCACGATCAGCAAGGCGATGGTTCGATGCATGTGATTCCCCAGCCCCCGGCCCCCAGCCCCCAGCCCCCAGCCCCCAGTCCCAGTCGTATCTCCGCACAGCCGGCGGATGGAGTCAAGACGGGCGGTCCGGGCTCGTCGTGCTATACATACTCATCGAACATGACAGACGGCAGGCGCGCCGCGGCGTGGATGCTGGTGATCGCCGCGCTGATGACGCTGGGCGTCGCCGTGCAGCAGCACTACCGGGTCACGCTCAAGCTCCAGGATCCGCTCGGCGGGCACATCAACGATTTCGATCGCTGGATGATCATGGCGCCGCGGTTCCTCGACGACCGCGTCGATTATGTCGACGATCAGTTTCCGACGCCGCCGCTCAGCCTGCTGGCGCTGGCGCCGTTCACCGTGTTGTCGAGGCCGGCGGCGCAGTTCGCCTGGGTGTGCGTGAAGCTGCCGCTCGCCCTGGGGGTGTTCGCGCTGGCGGCGGGGATGGCGGCGCGATCGGGAACGCGGCTGAACGCGGGCGCGATGGCGCTGATGCTGGCGTGCTGGTGGCTGCCGGTCATCCTGGACATGCAGGAAGGCCAGACGAACTTCCTCGCCCTCCTGCCGCTGGCCGCGGCGCTGTATCTGGCACAGCGCGATACCGCCGCCGCTGACGCGCTCGCCGGTCTGCTGATCGGACTGGCCATCGCCGTCAAGGTGACGCCGCTGGTGTTTGCGGCCTACTTTTTCTGGAAGCGCCGCTGGGTGGTGGCGGCGGCGGCGCTGGCCGGGGTGGTGTTCTGGTCGCTCGCCGTGCCGGCCGTCTTCTTCGGCTGGGGTCAGACCCTGCGCTGGCTCGGACAGTGGGCTGCGATCATGATCGTGCCCTACGCCACCAACGGCACGGTGGTCTACGCGATGAGCCAGTCCTTCGGCAGCTTCGCGCTGCGGCTGTTCTCCGAGACCCCGGTGTTCGAAAGCCGGCACGGTCTCGCCGGGCTGCGCTACATGAACCTGTTGGCGCTGAGCCACGACGCCGTCTTCCTCGCCGTGCGCACGATCATGGCCGGGGCCGCGATCGCCGGAATGGTCTGGACCCGCCGCCCGCTGAAGACCTTGCGCTGCCCCCGCTACCTGATCGAAATCGGGGGGGTGGCGGCCTTCATGCTCTGGTTCTCCGAGCGCACCTGGGTCCATCACTACGTCAGCTTCGTGCTGACGCTGGCCGCGGCCGGGGCCATCCTGAGCGACCCCGCGCAGCCGGAACGAGCCCGCCGTTTCGTCCGCCGGGCGCTGATCGTGTTCTCGTTCGCCACCTGCCTGGCATCCGAGGCGGGCCGGCTGCTCGGGCCCGACGGCGTCGACTGGGCCAAGGCCGCCGGTGTGTTCCTGTGGCCGGCGCTGCTGGTGACGATCGCCGTGATCCGTCCCTGGGCCGCGCAGGATGATCGGGTGCCGGCGACGCCAGTCCGCCGGCCGCTGTTCCGCTACTATCCCGCCGCGAGCGTCCTGTCGCCTTCCGCGCAATCTGAAGAGTAGAAGAAACACGCGGCCCGGCATTTCCTCGACTTGATTTCCTTGACTTGCCCACAGGTCGGGGATACAACCGTGCCGGTTTCTCAAACCCAGGCTCGTTCGAACCCCAAACAACCGGTCGGCGTGGTGCAGGACAAAGGAGGAAGGCGTCTATGCGCGCTGTCACACGGCTCCTGGCGTTGGCGTTGCTCTGTGCGGGACTCACTCCGTCGTTGGCGCGCGCGCAGGCGTCGATTGCCGGCGTCGTGAAAGACAGCTCGGGCGCGGTGCTTCCCGGGGTGACCGTGGAAGCGGCCAGTCCGGCGCTGATTGAAAAAGTTCGGGTGGCGGTGACCGATGGGACCGGCCAGTACAGGATCGTCAGCCTGCTGCCCGGCCTCTATTCGGTGACGTTCTCGCTGACCGGGTTCCAGACCTTCCGGCGCGAGGGTATCGAGCTGGCGGGTTCGTTCGTCGCCAGCGTCACCGCGGAAATGAAAGTGGGCACGCTCGCCGAAACCATCACCGTCACCGGCGAGACTCCTCTCGTCGACGTGCAGAGCGCGACAGTCCAGAAGGTGGTCTCGAAGGAAGTCGTCGACGCGATCCCGACCGGACGCCTCGGGATCAATCTCGCGGCGCTCACCCCCGGCATCATTCTCGGCGCCGGCGGCGGCGCGGGGCAGACGAACACCAATACGCTCACGTCCCAGGACGTCGGCGGCACCTCCGGCGACACCTTCACCGACCTCGCGATTCACGGCAGCAAGCCGAGCGAGCAGCGGCAGACGATCGGCGGCGTCTCGGCGGCGACGATCATCCGGTTCGGCGAGTCGCTCAGCTCGTCGCCCAGCTTCACCGCGATGCAGGAGATGTCGCTCGACACGTCGGGCGCCGACGCCTCGCTGGCCGGCGGCGGTGTGCGGCTGAACTACATCCCGCGCGACGGCGGCAACACCTACAAGGGGCTGCTCTTCTTCACCGGCGCCAACAGCTCGATGCAGGCGACCAACTACACGACGATCGCCGACGACCCGGTGACGAGCCTCCAGGCGCGTGGCCTGAGGACGCAGCCCGGTGGCGTCGACAAGATCTACGATTTCAATCCCGGCTTCGGCGGCCCGCTGAAAAAGGACAAGGTGTGGTGGTTTTTCTCGGCGAGATGGACGGCCGCCAAGAACTCCGTCACGCAGAACTACCCGAACAAGAACTTTCAGGTCGGCCGCGACAGTCCGTTCGCGCTCAACAGCACGACGCTGACCTACAATCCCGACACCGCCGCACCGCAGCGTGTGAACTCGGCGGGCGACTTCAAGGAACAGACGCTGCGCATCTCCTGGCAGATCAACTCGAAGAACAAGATCGGTGCGTACTACAACAACAAGAAGCGCATCACCGGCTTGAACCCCAATACCACGACGTCGTACGAGGCGTTGAACTACGGCTATTTCTTCCCGTTCTCGGACCAGCTGCTGAACTACTCGGCGCCGGTCACCAACCGCCTGCTGCTCGAGGCCGGCGTCTGGCATCACCAGGAGACGTGGGGCGGCGCCGTGGCGCCCTTCGATCAGGTCGACCCGCTGGCCATCGGCGTCACCGACAGCAGCCCGGTCTCCCAGGTGCCCGGCTACACCCAGCTGATCACGCAGTATCACGGGCGCGTCGGCAATGCCGGGGTGTATACCCCGAGCCACAATCCGAACACCCGCGGCAGCTTCTCGGTGTCGTACGTGACCGGCGCCCATCAGTTCAAGACCGGCTTCGACGTCGCCAACGCGGAGCGCGGGTTCTGGACCGGTGGGATCCTGCCGTACAGCATCGGGGTGAACACGCTGGCGACCAACGGACGCGGGGCGGGGATCCCGGTGGCGAACACCATCTTCATGAACTCGTACGGCTGCGTCGATCCCTACGCCCGGATGGTCAACGGCGGGCTGACGACGCCGGTGACCACCAACCAGGCGGACGTGTTCAAGTACGGCTGCCCGACCTTCCAGCTGGCCAAGCTGGATCTGGAAGCCGGCGTCTTCGTTCAGGACCGCTTCACGATGGACCGGGTGACGGTGAGCGTTGGCGTGCGGTTCGATGCGTTCAACGCCAGTCAGCCGGCGTACCACCTCTACCCGTCGCTGATCACCCCGAACCGCAACTACGACGTGCCCGAATACCAGACGCAGCGGCAGAAAGACATCACGCCAAAGCTTGCCGCGGCCTGGGACGTGTTCGGGAACGGCAAGACCGCCCTGAAGGTGAACCTCGGCAAGTACGTGCTTGGTCAGGCGCTGTCGGCGCCGCAACTGTCGGTCACCAGCAACTCGAACGTGGTGCTCACCGCGTCGCGGAGCTGGGTCGACAACAACAGCAACTTCATTCCCGACTGCGACCTCACCAACCCGGCCGGACAGGGTCCAACCCTCGCAGGAGGAGCTCAGCAGGTTGACACCTGCGGCGTCGTCACCGGTGCGGGCGCGCTCATGTACAGCAACGTCCCGGTGGCGCAGCGGGCGGCGGATGACGATGCGCGGTACGGCTGGGGCAAGCGGGCGTACAGCTGGGAGTTCGCGGTCGCCGGTCAACGCGAGCTGACGCGGGGCATCTCGGTGTCCGGCGGCTACTTCCGGCGCTGGTTCGGCAACTTCCTGGTCACCGACGACCTGTCCCACACCGCGGCCGACTACGATCGCTTCGGCATCACGCAGTCGCTGATTCCGGCCGCGCCGGCGTCAGCCGGCGGCGCCACGCTGCCGAGCGGCATCTATACGAGCGACTTCTTCAACCAGAAGGCCGGCACCGTCGCCGGCTCCAACAACTTCATCGGCCGGGGCGAGACCTTCTTTCCCGGCAGCAACCAGATCGACCACTGGAACGGGTTCGACGTGAGCGTCAATGCCCGGCTGGCGCACGGGCTGATCTTCCAGGGCGGGATCAGCAGCGGCAAGCAGACGACCGATAACTGCGACATCGTCAACCCGGCCAATGCGGGCAAGTTCGGCGATCGGTCTCCGCTCGTCGAATTGCTTGCCACACCGCCCGTCGCCGGCAACTTTCCGTCGTCACTGAACAGCTGCCACGTCGAGCAGTCGATGCAGACCCAGTTGAAGGTCCTGGGCTCGTACACGGTGCCCAAGATCGACGTCCAGATTGGCGCCACCTACCAGAGCATTCCGGGAATCGAGTGGGGCGCGAACTACACCGAGATCAACAGCGACATCGCCAGGCCGGCGTCAGAAGGAGGGCTCGGCCGTCTGCCGTTCGGCCAGTCTTCTGCGACCGCGACGACCACGCTGTCGATCCTGCCGCCGGCGCAGTTCTACGGCGATCGTTTGAACCAGCTGGATCTCCGCCTGGGGAAGGTCCTTCGCATGGGCCGGACCAGGGCGGTCGCCAGTCTGGACATGTTCAACCTGTTCAACGTGAACACGTTGACGAGTGCGAGCAACACCTACTCGTCGGCCTCGTGGCTCGCCGTCCAGAACGTCGTCGCGCCCAGATTGATGAAGGTCTCGGTGACGTTTGATTTCTAGCGGGCCTCCGGCCCAGCCAGGGCCTCGGCCCGCTATAGGTCACTTGCGAGCCCGGAAACTTGACTTGTTGAGTCAAGTTTCCGGTTCTCAAGGGTTCTAGGGCGCAGACAATAGAAAAGAAAATTAAAAAAACAGAGGAGAGCGGGAATTGGCCCAACGCGCTCAATAATCAGTCAAAGAGGTCGGGGCACCGAGCAGAAGCAGTCTATCCGGCAGTTCAGCGTAACTGAAAACAGGTAGCGGCTGGTTTGAACCCGCCCTCGATGGGCGGGTTCTTTCATGTTCGTCTTCCAATTTCCCGGATCTGCCGTCGCGGCGCCGCCATCAATCGCGATTTGCTCCGCGGTTCGGTCTTGACTTGCGTCCATAGTCGGGGTTACATCGTGCGGCTCGGTCGCCAACTCTTTTCATCAGCAGTCCAACACGACGGATTCGGCGCCGATCAAGGAGACACATGCCAATGCGCAGGTTCATGCGGTTCGCAGTAGTTGCTCTCGTCAGCGTGCTGCTCGTGCCGGTCATGGCGCGGGCCCAGGGTGCGTCGGTTGCCGGCGTCGTCAAGGACAGTTCTGGTGCAGTGCTCCCCGGTGTGACCGTGGAAGCGGCCAGCCCCGTCTTGATTGAAAAGACGCGCGCAGCGGTCACCGACGGATCCGGGCAGTACAAGATCATCAACCTGCTGCCTGGCACCTACACGGTTACGTTCACGCTGACCGGATTCAGCACGGTCCGGCGCGAGGGCGTCGAGGTGAGCGGCTCGTCGACGGCGGCGATCAACGCCGATCTGAAGGTCGGCACGCTGGCCGAGACCATCACCGTCACCGGTGAAACGCCGCTGGTGGACGTGCAGAGCGCTTCGGTCCAGAAGGTCGTGACGAAGGAAGTCATCGACAACATCCCGACCGGGCGCCTCGGCATCAACCTGGCGGCGCTCCAGCCCGGGATGATCCTCGGCGCCACCAGCGGCACCGGCGCGCTCGGCGGCAACGCGAACTCGCTGAACATCCAGGATGTCGGCGGCACGGCGGGCGACACCTTCACGGATCTGTCGATTCATGGCGGCAAGGCGAGCGAACAGCGCCAGACCATCGCCGGGCTCTCGGCCGCGACGGTCATCCGCTTCGGCGAGTCGCTCAGCTCGTCGCCCAGCTTTACCGCGATGCAGGAGATGTCGGTCGACAGCTCGGGCGCGGATGCGAGTCTGGCCGGCGGCGGCGTGCGGATGAACTACGTCCCCCGCGACGGCGGCAATACCTTCAAGGGGTTGATCTTCTTCAGCGGCGCGAATGGCTCGATGCAGTCGTCCAACTACACGACGATTGCCGACGATCCGGTCACCAGCCTGGAGGCGCGCGGCCTGCGCACGCAGCCGGGAGCCCTCAAGCACGTCTACGACTTCAACCCGGGCTACGGCGGGCCGATCGTCAAGGACAAGCTGTGGTGGTTTGCCAGCGCGCGGTGGACCGAGGCCGAGAACGAGGTGCCGCAGAACTACCCCAACAGGAATTTCATCGTCGGCGTCACGCCTTCGAACCTGTTCAACAACACCACGCTGGCCTACGCCCCCGACACGTCGAAGGACCTGCTCACCTCCAAGGGCGGCGGCGGGAACTTCAAGGAGCAGACGCTGCGCCTGTCGTGGCAGGCGACAGCGAAGAACAAGATCGGCGCCTACTACAACAACAAGGTCCGGCGATACCGGAACGCCGCCAGCGCGACCGCCGGCGAATCGTTGAATGATACCTATTTCTATCCGTTCTCGGACCAGCTGGTGCAGTGGACGTCGCCCGTGACGAACAAGATCCTGCTCGAGGCCGGCCTGTGGCATCACCAGGAGACGTGGGGCGGCTCGATCTCGCCCTTCACCCTGGCCGATCCGATGGCGATCGGGGTCACCGACAATGGCCCACCCGCCACCGGCTCGCTGTCGCTGTCGGCGACGCCCAACTACACCCAGTCGATCAACAACTACCACGGCCGCGTCGGCGCGGCGTACACGCCAAGCCACAACCCGAACACGCGGACGAATTTTGCCGGGTCCTACGTTACCGGCTCGCACGCCTTCAAGTCCGGCGTCGACCTGGCCTGGGCGGAGCGCGGCGCCTGGACCGGATCCGTCGTGCCTTACAGCTTCGTCGTCAGCACCCTCGCCAACAACGGCAAGGGTGGTCTCCCGGTGCCGACCAGCCTGACGCTAAGATCGGACGGCTGCATCGACCCGCTGGCGCGCCAGGTCAACGGTGGTCTGACGGTCCCGACCACGACCTATAACTCCAGTCAGCTCTGTCCGACGTTCGTCAACAGCAAGATCGACATGGAGGGCGGCGCGTTCATCCAGGACCGCTGGACGATGGACCGGGTGACGCTGAGCCTCGGCCTGCGGATGGACTGGTTCAATGCCAGCCTGCCGTCGGTGCACTACTCGCCGTCGCTGCTCACGCCGAACCGCAACTTCGACGTGCCGGCGTTCGACAGCGTGCGGCAAAAGGACTGGACGCCGAAGGTCGGCGCGGCGTGGGATGTGTTCGGCGACGGCAAGACCGCACTGAAGATGAACTTCGCCAAGTACGTCCTCGGCCAGTCGCTGGTGGCGAGCAATCCGCTGATCAACCTGAGCAGCAACAACGTCACCACCACCGGCACCCGCGTCTGGACGGACAACGACGGCGACTTCATCCCCGATTGCGATCTCACGAACCCGGGGGCGCAGAGTCCCACTGCCGCCGGCAACCTCCAACAGGTCGATACCTGCGGCACTGTGAACCCGCTCTTCTACACCGGGCTGTCAACCGTCAACACCCTGGATCCGGCGACGGGAAAATTCGTCGGTGCGGGAGACGACGAGGCGCGATACGGTTGGCAGAAGCGGCCGTACAGCTGGGAATTCTCTCTGAGTGCCCAGCGCGAGCTGAGCCGGGGCATTTCGGTGAACGGCGGCTACTTCCGCCGCTGGTTCGGCAATTTCCTCGTCACCGACAACCTGTCGGTCCAGGCCAGCGACTACGATCAGTACAGCATCACTCCGGGCCTGATTCCGACCGCGCCGGCGTCGTCGGGCGGCAGAGCCCTGCCGGCCAACATCATCACCTCCGGGTTCTACAGCCCGACCGCAGCGGCCAACGCCCGGGCGGTGAACAACTTCGTCGGGCTGTCGGATACCCTGTTCCCGGGCAGCAACGTCATCGATCACTGGAATGGCTTCGATCTCGGCGTCAACATGCGCCTCCCGCACGGGGTCATCTTCCAGGGTGGCAGCAGCACCGGACGGCAGGTCACCGACAACTGCGACATCGTCGATCCGGCCAACGCCGGCAAGTTCGGCACCCGGTCGCCGCTGGTGGAAAGCCGCGGGACCAGCCCAATCAGCACGTGCCACGTCGCGCAGGCCTGGCTGACGCAGCTGAAGTTCCTCGGCTCATTCACGATTCCCAAGGTCGACGTGTCCGTCGGCGCCTCGTATCAGAACATTCCAGGCATCGAGCTGTCGGCGAATTACCTCGATCTGAACAGCGACATCGCCCGGCCGGTGGCGCAAGGGGGACTTGGACGTCTGCCGGCAAGTCAGACCAGTCTCACCGCGACGACGACGGTGTCGATCATTGCGCCGCAGGCGGAATACTACGATCGGCTGAATCAGCTCGACCTCCGACTCGGGAAAATTCTCAGGTACGGACGGAACCGCGCCAACATCAGCCTCGACCTCTACAACCTGTTCAACAAGGGGACGATCAGTGGCGCCAGCGCCACCTACACGACGTGGCTCGCGCCGACCTCGGTGATTGCGCCACGGTTGATGAAGGTGTCGCTGACTCTCGACTTCTAGATCGCGGAGGTCCGCCGCATCTCCTGCGTTGTCGAGCAGTAACTGAAAGCAGGTACCGCTATCGAGCCCGCCCTCCCGCTGGAGGGCGGGTTTCGCTTTTGTGGTTCCAAAATCCCGGATCCGCGTGGCGCCGCCCTGATAAATGACTCGATTTGGACGAGGTGCAGCCTTGACTTGCATCTATAGTCGAGGCACAGCGATTCGGTTTCGGCCGCCAGGATTTCCGCCAGCGTTCGACACCACGGACTCGATCGATAAGGAGAACATGCCAATGCGTGGGTTCATGCGGTTCGCAGGACTGGCTCTTGTCACCGTGCTGTTCGTGCCGGCCATGGCGCGGGCACAAGGTGCGTCAATTGCCGGCGTCGTCAAGGATACTTCTGGTGCAGTGCTCCCCGGCGTGACCGTGGAAGCGGCCAGTCCGGTGCTGATTGAAAAGACGCGCGAAGCGGTCACGGACGGATCCGGGCAATACAAGATCATCAACCTCCTGCCGGGCACCTACACCGTCACCTTTACGCTGACCGGATTCAGCACAGTCAGGCGCGAGGCGGTCGAAGTGACCGGCTCGTCGACGGCGGCGATCAATGCCGACCTCAGGGTCGGCACGCTGGCCGAGACGATCACCGTGACCGGCGAAACCCCGCTGGTCGACGTCCAGAGCGCCTCGGTGCAACGGGTCGTGACCAAGGAAGTGATCGACAACATCCCGACCGGACGCCTCGGCATCAACCTGGCCGCGCTGCAGCCGGGCATGATTCTCGGCGCCACCAGCGGCGCCGGCACCCTCAGCGCCAACGCGAATTCGTTGGGTTCCCAGGACGTCGGCGGCACCGCGGGCGACACCTTTACCGACCTGTCGATTCACGGCGGCAAGGCGAGCGAGCAGCGCCAGACCATCGCCGGCCTCTCGGCGGCGACAGTGATCCGCTTCGGCGAGTCGCTCAGCTCGTCGCCGAGCTTCACCGCGATGCAGGAGATGTCCGTGGACAGCTCCGGCGCCGACGCCTCGCTGGCGGGCGGCGGTGTCCGGATGAACTACGTCCCCCGCGACGGCGGCAACACGTTCAAGGGCATGCTCTTCGTCAGCGGCGCCAACGGCTCGATGCAGGCGACCAACTACACGACGAGAGCCGACGATCCGGTGACCAGCCTCGAGGCCCGCGGACTCCGGACCCAGCCGGGCGCGCTCAGCAAGGTCTACGACTTCAACCCCGGCTACGGCGGCCCGATCGTCAAGGACAAACTGTGGTGGTTCGCCTCGGCGCGATGGACGCAGGCCGAAAACTTCATCACCCAGAACTATCCCAATACCGGTTTCGTTCCCGGCGTGACGCCGTCCAACCTGTTCAACGACAAGACGGTGAGCTACAGCCCCGACCTCAATCAGCCGCTGCGGACGGCGTGGGGCGGTGGCGGTAGCTTCTGGGAACAGACGCTGCGGCTCTCCTGGCAGGCGACGCCGAAAAACAAGATCAGCGGCTACTACAACAACAAGAAGCGGGACCGCGGTTACTATTTCGGCGCGACGCCGTGGACGATCTCGAAGGAAGCGGCGCCGCACGGCTACTTCTTCCCCTTCTCCGATCAGCTGCTGCAGTGGTCTTCGCCGGTCAGCAACCGGCTCCTCCTCGAGGCCGGCGTCTGGCATCACCAGGAGACGTGGGGCTCGGACATCTCGCCGTTCGACGTCGTCGATCCGCTGGCGATCGGCATCACTGACAACAACCCGCAATCGACGACGGCGAACTACGTGCAGCTGGTCAACAATTACCATGGCGTCGTCGGCGCCGCGTATACGCCGAGCCACAACCCGAACACGCGGACGAATTTCGCGGCGTCCTACGTCACCGGGTCCCACGCGTTCAAGTCCGGCTTCGACCTGGCCTGGGCGGAGCGCGGGGCCTGGACCGGCTCGGTGGTCCCGTACAGCTACGTCGTCAGTACCCTCGCCAACAACGGGAGAGGGGGACTGCCGGTGCCCACCAGCTTGACGCTGCGATCGGACGGGTGCCTCGACCCGCTGGCCCGCCAGGTCAACGGCGGCGTGACGGTGCCGACGACCGTGTTCAACTCGAGTCAGCTCTGTCCGACCTTCGTCAACAGCAAGATCGACATGGAGGGAGGCGCGTTCATCCAGGATCGGTGGACCATGGACCGGGTGACACTGAACCTCGGTTTGCGGCTGGACTGGTTCAACGCCAGCCTGCCCTCAGTCCATTACTCACCCTCGCTCCTCACGCCGACCCGCAACTTCGACGTGCCGGCGTTCGACAGCGTGCGCCAGAAGGACTGGACACCCAAGGTGGGCGCCGCCTGGGATGTGTTCGGCGACGGCAAGACCGCGCTCAAGATGAACTTCAGCAAATACGTGCTGGGTCAGTCGCTGGTGGCGAGCAATCCGCTGATCAATCTGAGCAGCAACAACGTCACCACCACGGGGACGCGCGTCTGGACCGACAACGACGGCGACTTCATTCCCGACTGCGATCTCACCAATCCGGGCGCACAAGGTCCGACGGCCGCCGGCAATCTGGCGCAGGTCGACACCTGCGGCACCGTGAACCCGCTGTTCTACCAGGGCCTGAGCACCATCAACTCCCTGGATCCCGCCACCGGCAAACTGGTGGGTGCGGGCGACGACCAGGCGCGGTACGGCTGGCAGAAGCGGCCGTACAGCTGGGAATTCTCCCTGAGCGCCCAGCGCGAGCTGGGCAAGGGTGTGTCGGTGAACGGCGGCTACTTCCGCCGCTGGTTCGGTAACTTCCTGGTCACCGACAATCTGTCGGTCCAGGCGAGCGACTTCGACCAGTACAGCATCACCCCGGGCCTGATCCCGACCGCTCCGGTGTCGTCGGGTGGCACGGCGCTGCCAGCCGGCATCATCACGACCGGGTTCTACACGCCGACGGCGGCGGCCAACGCCCGGGCGGTGAACAACTACGTCGGCCTCTCGGACACCCTGTTTCCCGGCAGCAACGTCATCGATCACTGGAACGGGTTCGACATCGCCCTCAACGCCAGGCTCCCGCACGGCGTCATCATCCAGGGCGGCACCAGCACCGGCCGGCAGATCACCGACAACTGCGACGTCGTCGATCCGGCGAATGCCGGTGAGTTCGGCAGCCGATCGCCGCTGGTTGAGTCGCTGATTGGCGCCGCGCCGGCGAGCATCGCCTTGCCGGTCAGCACCTGTCACGTCGAGCAGGCCTGGCTGACGCAGTTGAAGTTCCTCGGTTCGTTCACGGTGCCGAAGATTGACGTGCAGATCGGCGCGTCCTATCAGAACATTCCCGGCATCGAGCTCGCGGCGAACTACGCCGACCTCAACAGCGACATCGCCAAGTCGCTGCCGGGCGGCCGGTTGCCGGCGAGCCAGACCAATCCCAACGCGACGACGACGGTGTCGATCATCGCCCCGCAGACCGCGTACTACGACCGGCTGAATCAGCTCGACCTCCGCCTCGGCAAGATTCTCCGGTACGGGCGGACGCGGTCGAACATCAGCCTCGACCTCTACAACCTGTTCAACAAGGGAACGATCACCGGCGCGAGCTTCGCGTATGCGACCTGGCTGGCGCCGAGCTCGGTGATCGCACCGCGGCTGATGAAGGTGTCGTTGACGTTCGACTTCTAGATCGCAGAGGACGCAGAGGCCAGACAGCCTTTGCGTCCTCGTCGGGCTCGGTAACTGAAAGCAGGTACGTGGTCCGAGGACCCGCCCTCCTTCTCGGATGGCGGGTCTCTTATTGCGTGACGGTCCTGCCGAGGGGTCCGGTTTTCCGCTAGAATGAGCGCTCGGTTGCGGTCTCGATGCTCCCGCGTCTTCCGTTGCCAATTCAGGAGAGTACGATGCACATAACCACTCGAGCCAGGTTGGCCGGCCTTGTCTGCCTGCTGGCGGTCACCCTTGCGAGCCGGCCGGCGCTGGCGCAGTTCAACCTGTCGGGCGACTGGAGTCCCCTGACACACGAGGATCAGCCGGAACGTGGCCCTGGGCCCGAGCTCGGCGACTATCTGGGGCTGCCGATCACCGACGGCGCCCGCCTGCACGCCGACAGCTGGGACGCGTCGCGGCTGACGCTGCGCGAGCACCAGTGCAAGGTCCACACGGTCAACTACATCTATCGCGGACCGCTGCAGGTGCGGATCTGGGAAGAGAAGGATCCGTTCACGCAGCAGACCGTCGCCATCAAGCACTGGATCAGCACCTACGAGCAGCCACGGACGATCTGGATGGACGGGCGGCCGCATCCGCCGGCGTACGCGGCGCACACCTGGCAGGGATTCTCGACCGGCAAGTACGACGGCGACGTGCTGACCGTCTACACCACCCACATCAAGTCGGAGTGGACGCGCCGCAACGGGATTCCCAACAGCGAGTTCACGACGATGGTCGAGCACTGGGTGCGCCACGGCAACGTCGCCACCATCGTCACCGTCGTGACCGACCCGGTGTATCTCACCGAGCCGCTGGTCAAGAGCACCGACTTCCGGCTGAACGAGCGGCCGGCGGGCGGCTGGCTCTGGCCGTGTGAATACGTCGACGAAGTGGCCGGCCAGAAGCAGGGTTACGTGCCGCATTATCTGCCGGGACAGAGCCCGTTCCAGGGTGAGTTCGCCAAGAAGACGGGCATTCCGGTCGAGGCCACCCGCGGCGGGGCGGCGACGATGATGCCGGAGTACTTCCACAAGTTGCAGAGCGCGAGTCCTGCCGTCAAACCGGCGGCCAAGTAGGAACCACGATGATATTTGCGAGCGAAGCCAGAACCACGAAGATCGCCAGGGCGGCTGGCGTCGTTGGTGTCGTCGGGGTGATTGCGGCTCTTGGTGGTTCCATTCCGGTGGCCGGACAAGCCGGGCCATCGGCGCTCCAGAAGAGCCTGGAGATGCGGCAGGCGCAGATGCCGAGCGATGGTGAAGTCCACGTGCTGCCGGTGCAGGGCAACGTCTCCATGTTGCTGGGGGCTGGCGGCAACATCGCGGTGCAGATCGGCGAGGAAGGCGTGCTGGTGGTCGACACCGGTACCACGGCGATGAGCGAGAAGGTCCTCGCCGCGATCAGGAAGCTGTCATCCAAACCGATCCGCTACATCATCAACACGCACTTCCACGCCGATCACACCGGTGGGAACGAAGTCATCGCCAAGGCCGGTTCCACCACGCAGGGCGGCCCGACGACGGTGATCGCCCACGAGAACGTGCTCAACCGGATGAGCGCGCCGGTCGGCAAGGTGGGCGCGACCGCTCCCGGCGCCTGGCCGAGCGACACCTTCTTTCCCGAGGAGAAGGACATCTTCTTCAACGACGAAGCGGTGATGATGTATCACGACGTCGCCGCGCACACCGACGGCGACACCATCGTCTTCTTCCGCCGGTCCGATGTCATCGTCGCCGGCGACATCTTCGTGACGACCGGCTATCCCGTCATCGAGTCGGCGGACGGCGGCAGCGTCCAGGGCGTGATCGCCGGCCTGAACCGCATCCTCGATCTGGCCGTGCCGAAGCACGAACAGGAGGGCGGCACGATGGTCATCTCGGGACACGGCAAGCTCAACGACGAGTCGGAAGTGCTCGAGTACCGGGACATGATCGTCATCGTCAAGGAGCGGATCGAGGACATGGTCAAGCGCGGGATGACGGTGGAGCAGGTCAAGGCCGCGAAGCCGACGCTCGACTACGATCTGCACTACGGGGCGGACACCGGTGCGTGGACGACGGCGATGTTCATCGAAGCCGTCTACCGGGACGTTTCGAAGGCAGCGGCGGCGGCGAAGCCGGCGGCGGCCGGGACCAAGAGCGCTCCGGCGTCAAAGGGGAAGAAATGAGAATGACCGATAAGTTAAAGGGCAGAAGGCAGAAGGCAAAAGGCAAGGTTGAAGTCCTTCTCGCTCTACTCCTGCCTTTTGCCTTTTGCCTCTTGCCTTTTCTCGTCGCCAGCGCCCAGCAGCCACCGGCGGCGCCGCGGACGCCGCAGGCTGCCGCGGTCTTCGATCCGACCGGCTATTGGGTTCCACTGATCACGGAGGACTGGCGCTTCCGGATGGTCACGCCGCCGAAGGGTGATTACGCCAGCGTGCCGCTCAGCGCCGAGGGCCGCCGCGTCGCCGACACGTGGGATATCGCCAAGGACGACGCCGCCGGCAATCAGTGCAGGGCGTTCGGCGTGGGCGGCATTCTGCGTCAACCGGGGCGGCTGCACATTACCTGGGACAACGACAACACGCTGAAGATGGAGTTCGACGCCGGTCAGCAGACGCGGCTGCTCCACTTCGACAAAGGGCAGCCACCGGCCGAGAAGACCTGGCAGGGGTATTCCGCCGCCGAGTGGGACGTCCCGCCCGCCGGCGGTCGCGGTGCGCCGGGTAACGCCGCCGGCTCCGCCCAGGCTGCGCCACCCGCAGGTGGCGGGGGCGGCGGTCGAGGCGGCGGCCGGGGTGGCGGACGCGCGGGCGGCGGGCCGGCCGTCCAGCGCGGCGCGATCAAGATCACGACGACCGGCATGAAAGAGGGCTACCTGCGCAAGAACGGTGTGCCTTACAGCGAGAACGCGGTCTTCACTGAATACGTCGATCGGTTGGGCCCCGAGCCCGATGGTGCGGTCTACCTGCTGGTGCGCATGCAGGTCGACGATCCGAAGTACCTGAATCAGCTGTTCGTGACGAGCACTCACTTCAGGCTGGAACCGGATGGTGCCGGCAAGTGGAGCCCATATCCGTGCAAGACCGACCCGCCTGGATTGGTGAAATAGATAGTTAACAGGCAAAAAGCATTGGCAAGGCAAAAGGCAAAGGCTCTTCCTTCTGCCTTTTGCCTTCTGCCTTTAGCCTTTCTCCTCGGCTGCTCCTCTCCTCCCCCCGTCACTCCGTCCACCTCCCTTAGCGATCCCTGGTTCGTCGATCGCACGGAGGCCGCCGGGCTCGACTTCGTGCATGTCAACGGCATGTCCGGCAGGCTCGACTACGCCGAGATCATTGCGCCGGGCGCGGCCTTGTTCGACTACGACCGGGACGGCGACCTCGATGTCTACTTCGTGCAGGGACGGCCGCTCGGGCCGTCGGGCTCGAGTCCAACGCCTGCTGGATCCGGCGGTCGGCTGTTTCGCAACGACCTGGCAGTCAACCCCGATGGCCGCCGGACCCTGGGCTTCACCGACGTCACCCTGGCGAGCGGCATCAAGGCGATCGGTTACGGGATGGGCGCGGCGAGCGGCGATTTCAACAACGACGGCTGCGCCGATCTGTTCCTGACCAACCTCGGACCCGATCAGCTGCTGCGCAATAACTGTAATGGCACGTTCACGGATGTGTCGCGATCACTGGCCGCCCCTGATGCGCCGGGATCGGGACCACCAGGCCAGAACTGGTCGGTCTCAGCCTCGTTTGTCGATGTCGATCGGGACGGCTGGCTCGATCTCTTCGTCGGCCACTATCTCGACTATCGCGTCGAGGGGAACACTCCCTGCTTCAGCCCGTCTGGCCGTCCCGACTACTGCTCCCCGAACGTCTACCGTCCGCAACAGAGCCGGCTGTATCACAACAATCGTGACGGGACGTTCGCCGACGTCTCGCTGGCCTCGGGCCTGGCGCGCGAGTTCGGTCCGGCGCTCGGAGTCGTCGCCGCCGATTTCAACGGCGACGGCTGGGCCGATCTCTACGTCGCCAACGATGGCCAGCCGAATCAGCTGTGGAGCAACCAGCGCGACGGCACGTTCAGGAGCATCGGCCTGCTGTCGGGATCGGCGATGAGTGCGCATGGGAAGCCGAAGGCCGGGATGGGCGTCGACGCGGCCGATTTCGACGACGACGGTGATGAGGATCTGTTCGTGAGCAACCTGCGCGGTGAGGGCAGCGACCTGTACGTCAACGACGGCTCCGGGCTGTTCGAGGCGCAGGGCGAGCGGTCGGGCCTCGGTTTCGCCAGCCTGCCGTACACCGGGTTCGGCACGGCCTGGATCGACGCCGACAACGACGGCCGGCTCGAGATCCTCACGGTCAACGGCGCCGTCCACACCGTCGAGGCGTTGAGCCGGGCCAACGATCCGTTTCCCCTGCGGCAAGGCAAGCTGCTGTTCCACGCGCTCGGCGGCGGCCGATTCGAGGACATCACGATGCGGGCGGGTCCGGTGTTCCAGACGCTGGACGTCGGCCGCGGCGCCGCCTTCGGGGACGTCGACAACGACGGCGACGTCGACGTGCTGGTGGCGAACAACAACGGCCGGGCCCGGCTGCTGAGCAATGAGGTCGGGGCGCGCCATCACTGGATCGGCCTGCGCCTCGCCGGCAGGTCTGGCCGCGACATGCTGGGCGCGCGCGCCGCCATCTTCCGCGGCGACGGGCCGGCGCTGTGGCGCCGGGCCCGTGCCGACGGCAGTTACGCATCGGCGAACGATCCGCGGGTGCTGGCCGGGCTGGGGCAGTCGTCGCAGCCGGTCCGGGTCCGCGTCACCTGGCCCGGCGGTGGGGCGGAGGAGTGGACCGGCGTCCCGGTCGATCGGTACACGACGCTGACGGAGGGGTCGGGAAAGTGATACCCGCCGAGCAGAGGAGACGACACGCAGCCACGACACGGCAACGAAATGCCGCCACGAAAACACGAAAACACGAAAGCGGGAAAAATTTCTGCGGATTCGGCGAGTCGCTCAGGAGGCGGACCGTGATCGTCATCTGTCTCGCGGGCGCCGCCGCCTGCTCGCGGCCGGCGACCGACCAGACGACTGTTCCGCCTTCCGGACCAGTGATCGCGCGGCCGTGCGTCCTTCCCGACCTGACGCGGATGGAGCCGTCGGTGCAGCAGCAGATGCGCGCGGCGCAGGCGCGGCTCGAGCAGGCATCCTCGGCCGCTGGTCAGGCCGGCCAGGCCGATTCCCGACCATCGATTGAACTGGCCGACGCCAGTGGATCGTTGGGCAACCTGCTCCTTGCCGCCGAGTACGCCGACGCGGCCGGAGACTGTTACCAGCACGCGATGACGCTCGCGCCATCGGATCCGCGCTGGCCCTACTATCTCGGCCACGTCTACAAGAGCAGAGGCGAGCTCGACAGCGCGGCCCGATCGTTCGAGCGCGTGCTCGCGCTGCAGCCCGACGACGTGCCGGCGTTGGTCTGGCTCGGCCAGGTTCGCCTCAACCAGGGCCGGCCGCAGGATGCCGAGCCGCTCTTTGCCAGGGCCGCCGGCCGGCAGCCGCGGACGGTGGCGGCGCTGGTCGGCCTGGGACGCGCGGCGCTGGCGAAGCGCGAGTGGGCGCGCGCCGCCGACAGCCTCGAACAGGCGCTGTCGGTCGATCCGCGGGCGACGATGGCCCACTACCCGCTGGCACTGGCGTATCGGGGGATGGGGAACGTCGAGCGGGCGGAAGTGCATCTGCGCCAGCGGGGCGGGGTCGACGTCGGTCCTCCCGATCCGCTGATGCAGGCGCTGGCCGGCTTGCTGAACAGCGTGGTCGCCTACGAAAACAGCGGCATTCGCGCGCTCGACGGCGGCGACTGGACGTCGGCAATCGCGGCGTTCCGGAAGGGGCTCGAGCTCGCGCCCGACAACGCCGTGCTGCACCACCGGCTGGGGACGGCCCTTTCGCTGTCGGGCGACATGCCGGGAGCGTTCGCGCAGTTCACGGAAGCCGTGCGTCTGGGACCGGACTACGCGCCGGCCCAGTTCAGCCTGGGCGTGCTGCTGGCGGGCGGCGGCCGCCAGTCAGAGGCGATCGAACGATTCTCGGCCGCCGTCAGGATCGATCCGGGCTACCTCGAAGCGCGTCTTCAGCTCGCCGAGCTGCTCCAGCGCAGCGGCCGTCCCGACGCGGCGCTGCCCCACTACGCCAAGGTGCTGGCCAGCGATCCGCGCGCCGCCGCGGCGCGGTTCGGCTCCGCGATGGCGCTGATTCGGTTGAACCGCTTCGCGGAGGCGCGGCAGCGACTGACCGAAGGCATCCAACTCCACCCCGAGCGCCCCGAGTTCGCCCGGGCACTGGAGCGGCTCAGGACGATCGACACTGCCGGATCACCACAGGTGCCCCCGAGGTAGTCGCTCCGCGTCCTCCGTTCTCTGCGCCCTCTGCGCCCTCGTGGTCCCGTTCGGACCACCCCTTGACGACCGGCCACACGACAGGTACTAATCTTCAGTTCGCGTCACGTCGACCGACGTGACTGCGCCAGAATCCCGAACGCTGCGCCTCAACGCGGACGAAGGAGAAGTTATGGAGTCCCGTGCACGTCACCTTTTCACCTCGGAATCGGTCACGGAAGGCCATCCGGACAAGATCGCCGACCAGATCTCGGATGCGATTCTCGACGCGA
>JBDTRR010000080.1:0-23674 GCA_039931615.1 Acidobacteriota bacterium | reverse complement strand
ACCCTGCATCGGCTCGGCATCCAGGCGTTCGAGCCGGTGCTGGTCGAAGGCAAGGCGATCCGCATCCATCCGCTCGTCTGCACGGCGTTCAACGCCGACTTCGACGGCGACCAGATGGCGGTCCACATTCCGCTGTCGCCCGAGGCGCAGATCGAAGCCTCGGTGCTGATGCTGTCGAGCAACAACATCCTGTCGCCGGCGCACGGCTCGCCGATCGCCATTCCGTCGCAGGACATCGTGCTCGGCATCTACTATCTGACCAAGGCCAAGAACGGGGCGAAGGGCGAAGGCCGGGCGTTCGGCAACGCCGACGACGTGATGCTGGCGCTCGAAGCCGGCGAACTGGAGACGCTGTCGCCGATCCGGCTGCGCTACAGCGGCGATTTGCAGGACCTGACCGCCGCCCGCGACGATCAGGACGTGCTGCGCACCGAGATCCAGGTCGTCACCAACAAGATCGTCAATACCACGGTCGGCCGCGTCATCCTCAACCAGGCCACTCCGGCGGAGATGCCGTTCGTCAACGGCCTGCTGAAGAAAAAGGGGCTGCAGCAGCTGGTGCAGAGCTGCTACCTCAAGTTCGGGCTGGAGAAGACGGTCGAGATGCTCGACTCGCTGAAGACCCTCGGTTTCTTCTACGCGACGCGATCCGGGCTGTCGATCGGCATCGACGACCTGATCATTCCGAAGGAGAAGGCCGGGCTGGTGCGCAGCGCGCGCGACGAGGTGATCAAGGTCGAGTCGCAGTACCTCGAAGGCGCCATCACCAACGGCGAGCGCTACAACAAGGTGATCGCGATCTGGTCGCAGGCGACCGAGGACATCGCCAATGCGATGTTCAGCGAGATGGAGACGATCGACCGGGACGGCCGGCAGTTCAACCCGGTCTACATCATGGCCGACTCCGGGGCGCGCGGCAGCAAGCAGCAGATCCGGCAGCTGGCCGGGATGCGCGGCCTGATGGCCAAGCCGTCGGGCGAGATCATCGAGTCGCCGATCACCACCAACTTCCGTGAAGGCCTGACCGTGCAGCAGTACTTCATCTCGACGCACGGCGCGCGCAAGGGCCTGGCGGACACGGCGCTGAAGACCGCCGATTCGGGCTATCTGACCCGCCGGCTGGTCGACGTCGCCCAGGACGTCATCATCTCCGAGCACGACTGCGGCACGCTCGACGGCATCGAAGCCCGGGCGATCGTCGAGAGCGGCGAGGTGATCGAGCCGCTGCGCGACCGGATCATCGGCCGCACCACGCTCGAGAAGATCACCGATCCGTTCACCAACGACGTGATCATCGACGTCAACGAGATCATGGACGAGGAGCTGTCGTCGAATATCCAGGACGCCGGCATCGAGAAGGTGAAGATCCGTTCGGTGCTGACCTGCACCTCGCGGCGCGGCGTCTGCGCGAAGTGCTACGGCCGGGACCTCGCCACCGGCAAGCTGGTCGAACTCGGCCAGGCGGTCGGCGTCATCGCGGCGCAGTCCATCGGCGAGCCGGGCACGCAGTTGACGATGCGGACGTTCCACATCGGCGGCACGGCGTCGCGCATCTCCGAGCAGTCGACGCTCGAGGCCCGCAACGCCGGCACGGCGCGCTTCCATGGCCTGCAGGTGGTCGAAGCCAAGGACGGCAACCTGGTGGTGATGAACCGGAGCGGCTCGCTGGTCGTGCAGGATGCCAAGGGCCGCGACCGTGAGCGCTACCCGATTGTCTACGGGGCGCGGCTCAAGGTGAAGGAAGGCCAGACCGTCGAACAGGGCCAGGTCCTGGTCGAATGGGATCCCTACACGTTCTCGATCCTGACCGAGGAGCCGGGCCAGATCCGCTTCAAGGACATTCTCGAAGGGGTGACGGTCCACGAGGAAGTCGACGAGGTCACCGGCCTGTCGCGCCTGATCATCGTCGACTCGCCGGACGAGAAGAAGCAGCCGGCGATCGAGATCAAGGGCAAGGAAGGCAAGGTCAACCGCAAGTACCAGATGCCGTCGCACGCGCACTTGATGGTGCAGGACGGCGAGATGGTGTCGGCCGGCGACGTGCTGGCCAAGATCCCGCGCGAGACGACCAAGACCAAGGACATCACCGGCGGTCTGCCGCGGGTGGTGGAGCTGTTCGAAGCGCGCAAGCCGCGCGAGACGGCGGTGATCTCGGAGATCGACGGCGTGGTCAAGCACGGCGGCGTCGTCAAGGGCCAGCGCAAGATCATCATCGTGCCCGACGAGCCTGGCGCCGAGCCGCGCGAGTACTCGCTGCCGCGGGGTGTGCACGTCAACGTCCAGGAAGGCGAGCGGGTCCGGGCCGGTGAGCCACTGATGGACGGGCCGTCCAACCCGCACGATATCCTGAACGTGCTCGGCGAGAAGGCGCTCCAGGCCTATCTGGTCAACGAAATCCAGGAGGTCTACCGGCTGCAGGGCGTCAACATCAACGACAAGCACATCGAGACCATCGCCCGGCAGATGATGCGCTGGGTGAAGATCGAGGACGTCGGCGACACCGAATTCCTGGTCGACGAGCAGACCGACAAGTTCCGGTTCCTCGAAGAGAACGAGCGGGTGATCACGAATGGCGGCCGTCCGGCCCAGGGCCGGCCGCTGCTGCTCGGCATCACCAAGGCGTCGCTGTCGACCGACTCGTTCATCTCGGCGGCGTCGTTCCAGGAAACGACCCGGGTGCTGACCGAGGCGTCGATCTCCGGCAAGGTCGATCATCTGCGCGGCCTGAAGGAGAACGTCACGATGGGCCGGCTGATTCCGGCCGGAACCGGGTTCGAGTACTACCGGAACGTGCGGATCCCGGTGGACGAGCCGCCGCCGCCGCCGGCACCGCCGCAGCCGAGCGACGACGAACTCGAGCTGGAGCGCGACATGGAGTACTTCGTCGAGCCCGAGGAGGCCCTCGGTCCGCGGACGGGGGATTTGGCGGACTGAAGCAATTGGGAATTGGGAATTAGCAATTAGGCATTGACGACGCCAACGGCGGCGGTCGAAAGATCGCCGCCGTTTCTTCGTCCGGCGCTGGCGTCGATCACCACCAGCGACGTTTCCTGCCCCCGCCGCCGGCCCGCCGGCCCTGCCGCCTGGCCGGCGACGCCTGCCGGACTGGCGGTGCGGCAATTTTCACGTCCTCGATCCGGCCCGCCATCACGTCCCGTCCCAGCGGGGTCAGGGCCAGCGTCCGGAACTGATCCGCGGAGACGCGAATCAGGCCGGCCGAGCAGGCGGCGTCAATCCAGCTCTCGACCGTCCGCTGCTCCTCATACTTCAGCAGGCCGGTGGTCGACAGCTGGGCCAGCGGCGCCGGCAGCTCACCGACGTTCCCGACCAGCATCGCGGCGATCTTCCGCCGCCCGTAGCGTTCCTGCGCCCGGGCGATGCCGGCCAGGACTTTTCGAATCAGCAGCCGGTCCGCCGCGCCGGTCGGGGCTCGACGCGCACAGTTGCCGCAGGATCCGCACGGCTCGCGGACCGCGGTGTCGCCGAAATAACGAAGGATGGTGGCTCGCAGGCAGCCGGCGCCGTCGGCGTAGTCGACCATCCGGCGCAGCTTCCTGTGTTCGATCTCCTTGCGGCGGGTGATCTCGGCGGCATCGAGCTGTGGCGCCCGGCGGTCCGGGTGCTCCCGGCCCCGCTCGATCAGGAACTCCCGTGTCTTGACGTCATCGTGATGCCACAGCAGCGTCGCGACCGCCGGCCGGCCATCGCGGCCGGCCCGGCCTATCTCCTGGTAATACGCCTCGATCGAGCCGGGTATGTCGGCGTGAATGACCCGCTCGACGTCGGGCCGGTCGATGCCCATCCCGAACGCGTTGGTCGCGCAGACGACGCGGGCGGCGCCGGAGGCGAACCGGTCCTGCACCTGGGTGCGGGCGGCGTCGGTGAGACCGGCATGGTACGCCGCCGCGTCGATGCCTGCGGCCTTCAGCACATCGGCCGCGGTGTCGGCGTTCCGCCGTGTCGCGGTATAGATCAACGACCGGGCCCCGCCGACCAGCCCCGGAAGGATTTGCTGCTTCTCCCACTCGTCCTCGACCACCCGCACCCGCAGGTCGATGTTCGGCCGATCGAATCCGGCCACGACGACGCGTGGCGCTGACAGGCCCAGCAGCTTGACGATGTCGTCGCGCACTTCCGGTGTCGCCGTTGCCGTGAAGGCGGCAATCGGAGGCCGTCCGGGGAGGCTGTCGCTGCGCCGGCACCCGGCGGCGGCGGCCTTGAGCCGTCCGTAGTCCGGCCGGAAGTCGTGCCCCCACTCCGAGACGCAATGCGCTTCGTCGACGACGAATCTGGCGACCGGCACGCCGCCCAGGAATCGCTGGAACTGGTCGGAGGCGAACCGCTCGGGCGCCACGTAGAGGAGCCGCAGGCCGCCGGCGCTCAGAGCGCGGGCGACGTCCCGCCGCGCCGCGGCCGACAACATCGAGTGCAGCGCGGCCGCACCGATCCCGCGCCGATTCAGCTCGTCGACCTGATCCTTCATCAACGAGATCAGCGGTGACACCACGATCGTCGTCCCCGGCAGCAGCAGCGCCGGCAACTGGAAGCCGAGCGATTTACCGGAGCCGGTCGGCATCACGGCGAGGACGTCGTGGCCGTCCAGGACGGCGCGGATGAGATCCTCCTGGCCGGACCGGAAGGACTGGTGACCGAAATGAGTGTGGAGGCCGGCAGCGAGATCGACCATCGGACGCGCCTTGACGACGACGATGCCAGCCGGAGCGGCCCGTGTCAAGGCGACCGCGTGGAGGCGGCGAGCAGTCCCCGGGAGCCGTCGGGCGCGCAATCGGCGGCTGGGTGACCGAGCCGCTGTTTGAAAGCCTGTTGATGAGTTGGCGATTTCGATCGTACGATTGGAAATTGTGATTGTCACGCGGACGACTCGTACCCCTGCCCTCGTTGTGTTGACCCTTGCCGTCGCCCTGAGCTCATCGGTTCTGGCCCAGGACACCCGCGAACAGCAGATCGCGGCCGCCCAGGCGGAGAAGGTCAAGACGCTGGGTGACGAGGCTCCCAGCGGGGCCGAGACGACCATCGTCCGGGTGATGAAGTCGCCGCTGCTGGCCGGGACCGGCGGTGTCTTCCCGTGGTTCGGCAGCGTCTACGAAGGCACCAGCTTCGGCTTCGGCGGCGGCTATCTGAGGCGCATGCCCAGGCGCAGCGAACTGGTTGCCGTGGCCGGGCTCTCGATCAACGGCTCGACCGTGCTGCGCGGGGAGTACACCGCCCCTCGGCTGGCACGCGGCACCATTCAGCCGTTCGCCTCGGTCGAGTGGGCGCGTGCCAACGGCGTCTCGTTCTACGGCCTGGGCAACGAGACGATCACCGCGCAGCGGACGGACTATAACTTCGATCCCTTGACGATCAAGGCCGGCCTCGGCTTCCGCCCGGCGTCCCTGATCCTGCTGACGGCCAGCGTCGAGCGCCTCGGGTTCCGAACCGAAGTCACCCAACCCGCCTTGGCCTTCTCTGCCGGCCCGCTGCCCAGCGACAACAGCAGCCTGCAGTTCAACGGCGTTCGGGTGGGTGCGGCGTTCGACACGCGGACGTCACCCGGATACAGCACCCGGGGCACCCTGCTCCGCGCCACCACCGCCTTCTACTCCGAAACCAGCCACCAGCCGTACGACTTCCAGCAGAGCCAGCTGGAAGCGGTCCAACTCGTGCCGCTCGTGCGCGAGCAGTTCGTCCTCGCGTTTCACGCGCTGGCGACCTTTACCGATGGATCGGGGGGCGACTCGCCGCCATTGGCGCTGCTGCCCTATCTTGGCGGCGGGGCGACGCTGCGAGGCTTCGGCACGCGGCGGTTCGTCGACCGCGACAGCCTCCTCCTGACGGGGGAATACCGCTGGCGGCCTTCGCGCTACGTCGACATGGCGCTGTTTCTCGATGCCGGCCAGGTCGCGACCGTGCGCGAGCAGATGGCGTGGGACCGGTTGCACACGTCCTGGGGGATCGGGGCCAGGTTTCACGGCCCGGGCTTCATGGCGCTGCGCCTCGAGTACGCGCGCAGCGCCGAGGGGGCGCGCGTGGTGTTCACGACCGGAGGACCATTCTGATGCCCGCGATTCGATTCTCGATCCGCTTCCTGCTGGCCGGCGTCCTGCTGGCGTCGATCGGTGTGCTGTCGGCGGTCGGGGCCGGGCCGACATTCTTTCCGGACGATCCGATCTGGACCGATCCGATCAGCCAGGATGTCAAGGCGGCGACCCGCTACGAGCCGGATCTCGTCTTTCAGACGGTCGCCAATCTGTTCGGTCAGCCCGGCGATCCGGTGTTGGGACAGCGTGCCAGGAACATCAACACCGTCGACGAGGTGCCCGATGGGCCGTTCTACGTCAATCGGGCCGGCAAGCTGCCGCTGACGCCGGAGATCGTCGCGCGTGCCTCGAATACCAGCGACGGTCCGGCGGCCGGTCCGTGGACGGTCATTTCGGCCAAGAGCGACGGCATCACGCCCGGTTTCACCATCCGCGACAGCAGCAACGGGCTGTGGTTCATCAAGTTCGATCCGCCGGGCTGGCCGGGCATGGCGACCGGCACCGAAGTGGTCGCCGCCAAGCTGTTCTGGGCCGTCGGCTACCACGTCGTCGAGTATCACATCGAGCACCTCGTCCCTTCGAACCTGCGCATCGGCGCGGAGGCCAAGATCACGCCGTCGGGAGAAGCCGAGCGGCGGATGCAGCCGTCGGACGTCGAGTGGCTGCTGTCGAAGGCGATGCGCGACGCCAACGGCTCCTACCGCGTCATTGCCAGCCGCGCGGCGCCGGGCCGTCCGGTCGGACGGATCCGCTTCGACGGCACGCGCGCCGACGATCCGAATGACATCGTGCCGCATGAACACCACCGGGAGCTGCGCGGCTACTCGGTGTTTGCGGCGTGGCTGAATCATGTCGATGCCAAGGGCATCAACTCGCTGACCTCGCTGGTGACCGAGAACGGCCGCACCTTCATCCGGCAGTACCTGCTCGACTTCGGATCGGCGCTCGGCAGCGGCGGCATCGGTCCGACCGAGCTCTGGGAAGGAAGCGAACCGCTGGTCGAAGACGGCAAGGACATCACCCGCCGGGCCGTGGCGTTCGGCGTCCTGATTCCCGAGTGGCGGACGACGAAGTTCTACGTGGCGCCGTCGGTCGGCCGCCTGCCGGCCGACCCGGCGCACTGGAACCCCGCGTCATGGCGGCCGCACATCACCAACGCCGCCTTCCGTCATGCCCGGGCCGACGACACGTTCTGGGCGGCGAACAAGATGACGTTCATCACCGACGCGATGATCGACGCCGCGATCAAAGAAGGTCAGTTCAACGACCCGCCGTCCGAGCAGATGCTGGCGAAGATGATCCGGGCGCGGCGCGATCGGATTCTCCAGACCTATCTGACCGACATCAATCCGATTGTCGAGCCGGCGCTGGCCGGCGATGGGCGGTTGACGTTCCGCAACGCGGCGGTCGATGCGCGGGTGGCCGCCGCACCGTCCGGCTACGAAGCATCGTGGTCGGTCTTCGACAACGCGACCGGCCAGAGCCGCCCGATCGGAACGTCAACCGCTGCGACGACGTCGATCCAGGCGCCGAGCCTGCCCGCCGCTGATTTCATCAAGGTCGATCTGCGCGCCACTGGTGGCGCGAACGAGGCCTGGTCCCGGCCGGTCTCGGTGTTCTTCAGACGCGCCGACGGCTGGTCCCTGGTCGGGTTCGACCGGATGCCGGGCGCGCCGGCAGCCGCTCAAGCCCGGCAGCCCTGAATCGAGGCGCGGATCGGGCGGCGACGCGGGATTGGACGCGAGACTGTCGCGCCAGCCCGAGTGTGTCTCCCCGGGTTCAACCGGCAACACATCTTATGGTCCTGCAGATTGCACCGCTCACCGGTCCGCTCGATGCGGTCGTCGACCTGCCGGGATCGAAGTCCTACACCAACCGCGCCCTGCTGATCGCCGCGCTCGCCAGCGGCCAGTCCAGGATCACCGATGCGCTGTCGTCGGACGATACCCGCTACATGCGTTCCGCCCTTGGGACGCTTGGCGTGCGCATCGAAGACGCCGACGCTCACACCTTCGTCGTCGACGGCATCGACGGCCGGTTCCCGGTGTCCGGGGCGACCCTCGATATCGGCGGCGCCGGCACGGCGGCGCGGTTTCTGACCGCGGCGGTGGCGATCGGCGACGGCACGTTCGTCGTCGACGGCTCCGCGGCGATGCGCAAGCGTCCGATCCAGCCGCTCATCGACGGACTGGCACAGCTCGGCGTGACGATTGCGGCCCGCGCCGGCAACGGCTGCCCGCCGGTCGTCGTGCAGGCAGCAGGAATTCCCGGCGGCCGCGCCCGGATGCGCGGCGATCTCTCGAGCCAGTACTTCAGTGCCTTGCTGATGGCGGCGCCCTACGCTGCCCGCGACGTCGAGATTGAGGTCGACGGCGACCTGGTGTCCGGCCCGTACGTCACGATGACGCTGTCGACGATGGCGGAATTCGGGGTGACAGCAGAGCGCGCCGGCGACCGCTGGTTCAGGGTGCCGGCCGGTCAGCGCTACCAGCCGCGCCGCTACGCGGTTGAGCCGGATGCGTCGGCGGCCTCCTACTTCTTCGCCGCCGCCGCCGTGACTGGCGGCCGGGTCGTGGTTCCGCGCCTCGGCAGCCGCTCGGCCCAGGGCGATCTCGGGCTGCTGGACGTCCTCAGGCGGATGGGTTGCGCCGTACGGATCGAGGCCGATTCGATCACGGTGCAGGGACCGCCCCGGCTGAGCGCCGTCGACGGCGACTTCACGCGGATGGGCGATGTCGCGACCACGCTGATGGCGATCGCGCCGTTCGCCGACGGTCCGGTGACGATTCGCGGCATTGCGCAGACCCACTACGAGGAGAGCGACCGGCCGGTGGCAGCGGCCACCGAGCTGCGGCGGATGGGACTGCGCGTCGACAGCCACTGGGACTCGATGACGATCCATCCGGGCCGGCCGCAACCCTGCGACGTCCAGACCTACGACGACCACCGGATCGCGATGTCGTTCGCCATCACCGGACTGCGCGCTCCCGGCATCCGCATCGCCAACCCTGAGTGCGTGTCGAAGACGTTCCCCAGGTTCTTCGACGTCCTCGCCGGTCTGACAGTCAAGAATCAGCGGTAGTGTCCGGCTCGACAGGCCACGGCGCGACTTCAGTGCAAAAGGGCGCCACGAAAACACGAAGACACCTAGAAGACGGTCCTGGTTTTTGATTTCGTGCTGTTGTGGCTATTCTCAACGGCTCGACTAGAGATGGAGTCCACATGCCGATCGTGAATGCTTTCGCGGGAATCATGGTCAACGATCTCGAAACAGCGGTGACGTGGTACGAAAAGCTGCTGAACCGCCCGCCGGACCGGCGACCGATGGCGGGACTGGCCGAGTGGCAGATGCCCGACGGCGCCTGGATCCAGGTCTACGAAGACAAGGAGCGGGCGGGGTACTCGTCCGTCACCTTCGCGGTGCACGGATTCGAGGAGCATCTGGACGACCTGAAAGCCAAGGCGATCGCCGTCGAGGCCACGACCAGCTCCGACTATGTCAAGACGGCAACCGTCAAGGATCCGTCGGGCAATCGGGTCGTGCTTGCGGAGTTCGCCGACCCGATCTGACTGCCGTCACGCAAATGGGTTCTCGTCCGCGCTCGGTCCGTAGATCGAGGGGATGGCCACGTCGAGCTCGCGCAGGTAGACCGACAGCTGCCCGCGGTGATGGTACCAGTGGTTCAGCATGATCGATCGCAGCAGCGCCACTCTCGGAAGCGCCAGGATTTCACGGTCGCCAAGCATCAGCCGCCACGTCGCCATCAGCGCGGCGTCATCCATTCCGCCGAGCGCCTCCCTGGCCTTGCCGAGGCTCTGGTCGAGCGCCGGGATCAGCTCCGCCGCGCTGCGCGGAGACGTTTCGATGAAGGTTGGAACCTGAGCCGGGGAGGGGGAGGCAATCAGCTCGGCGACCGACCCGGGGACGCTCGCGACATGCAGCGCGAGTTCGCCCAGCGTTCGTGCCTTCTGATGCGGCCGCCATCCCAGCTGGTCGTCCGGGACGCGTTCGAGCAGCCGGCGAGTCGTCCGTGCTTCCTGGTCGAGCTCCTGCAGCATGCCGTCAATCAATGCCATCGGTCTGCCTCCGTTTTGTGTGAGTCGTGACGCGGCCTCGGCCGTCTCTCACGGCGTCGAGCGTGTGTGTCCAACCCGAGCGAGCGGCCGCCCGGCCACGGTTCGATGGTCATCGGCAGCGGCGCGGGGCACCAGGCGACCATATTCCCGTGTGGGAATATGTCAAGCCCGAGCCGCGCGCGAGGTCGGGTCCGGGTCCGGCGCGGGAACGCCTCGATGCTGGATAATTGCCTGCCGATTGGGCGACGAGAGGGACACACAGACCATGCCTTATCCCAAGCATCTCGCCGGCCGTGCCTTCGCGATCGCGACCCATGGCGGCCGGCCCGGAAACGCTCCGGTGCCTGCTGGCCGACTGGTTGAGCGATCTGGGACTGGTCCAGGCGGGCGCATCCGGCGTCCTCGACCCGCGGATCGGCTATTACCGGCCGTACGCCACCAGTCACGAGGATCTGGACGCGGATCCCGACGTCTTCGCGCGCGTCACCAACGCCGCGCTGTCGCTGGCGGCGATGATCGCGCAGATTCGCTCCGGTCGATACCGGCCGCCGGACGACAATCTCGAGGAGCCGCGGCAGAAGTAGGCGGTCCCGCCAGGCCGCGTCCGCAGTGGCGCGGCATCCGGACTGCCGCCGTTGTCAGCGCTGCAGCCGCGATTCGATTCGCCGATCCGGGACCAGCCAGAGCAGCGCCGTGCAGACGTAGAGGGCATCCGAGATCCACTGGTTGACGAATGCCAGCGGGATGGCCGTGGCATACAGCAGCATCGACAGCCGTCCCTTGAAATCGCGGCCGACCGCGACCGCCAGCACCGAGTCGGGACCCTGTTCGGCGACGATCGCGTTCTGCAGGATCGTGTAGGCGATGGCGGCCGACAGCAGGACCCCGCCATAGACGGCGGTCGGCAGCGGCGCGAAGTGATTTTCGCCCATCCATCCGGTGGCGAACGACACCAGCGACAGCCAGAACAGCAGGTGCAGGTTCGCCCACATGATCTTGCCGTTGATGCGGTGCGCCGCATGGAGCATGTGATGATGGTTGTTCCAGTAGATGCCGAGGTAGACGAAGCTGAGCACGTAGGTGAGAAACACCGGGATCAGCGGACGGAGCGCCGCCCAATCGTCGCCGTGCGGCACCTTCAGCTCCAGGACCATGATGGTGATCAGGATCGCGATCACGCCGTCGCTGAACGCTTCGAGGCGGCCTGTGGTCATCGCCCGGTTCGAATCACCGTAGAATACGCATTCACTCTGGGGGACACGATTATGAGCGAACACTATCACGATGGCGCGGACCTTCGGCTGCTCAAGGAGATGAAGAAGCTGGCGCCGGCGGAATTCACCGCCTGGGCCACTCTCGATGGCATCGTCAAGCTGGACGGGGCGATTCCGCGGAAGTACCGCGAGCTGATCGCGATTGCCGTCGCCTGCACGACGCAGTGCCCGTACTGCATCGAGGCGCACGCGAAAGGGGCGAAGGCGGCCGGCGCCAGCCGGGAGGAAATCGTCGAGGCGTCCTTGCTGGCCGCGGCGCTGCGCGCCGGCGGCGCCGCGACGCACGGCGCGATGGCGCTGAAGTTCTTCGACCAGTAAGCGCGGCCGATGTTCATCGGACATTTTGCCCTGGGGCTGGCGGCCAGGCCCCAGGCCCCGCGCGTGTCCCTGGCGATGTTGTTCACGGCAGCTCAGCTCGCTGATCTGTTGTGGCCGATCCTGCTGGCGGTCGGTGTCGAGCAGGTGCGGATTGATCCCGGCAACACCGCGGTCACGCCGCTGGATTTCGTCAGCTACCCCTACTCGCACTCCCTGCTGACGCTCTTGGTCTGGGGCCTGGTGCTCGGCTGGGGCTACCGCCTGCTGGCCGGGAACGGTCGGCGCGCCTTCGTGGTGATCGTCGGCCTGGTCGTCAGTCACTGGGTGCTCGATTTCCTCACCCACCGGCCAGACCTGCCGCTCTATCCGGGCAGCGCGAAGTTCGGCCTCGGCCTCTGGAGCTCGATTCCGCTGACCATGGCCGTCGAAGTGGCGATGTACGGCGTCGGTGTCTGGCTCTACCTGCGCGGAACCCGGGCCCGGGACCAGGCGGGACGCTGGGGTTTCGTCACCTTGGCGGCCTTCCTGCCGCTGGCCTACGTCGCCAACCTGTTCGGCCCGCCGCCGCCGTCGGTGCCCGCGGTGTATTGGTCGGCGATGATTGGCTTTGGCATTCTGCTGTGGTGGGCCTGGTGGGCCGACCGGCACCGCGAGGCCATGACGGCGGATTGATGCCGGAGTCGAACAGATCAACGCACGTGACTCCGAGTTGCTCCTCGCGCGAGAGGGAGGTCCGCAATTGCACCGGGACCTACATCCGGGTCTGACACCGATTCGAGGCCCATGCCATCGATTGACATCGTCGAAGCCGATCTGGGACGCATCGACCATCAGCAGGCGGTGGTCGATCTGATTCATGCCTACGCCCTCGATCCGATGGGCAGCGGGCAGCCGCTGCCGCCCGGCATCCGGCCGGCGCTGATTCCCGGCCTCCAGCAGCTGCCGACGACAATGATCTTCCTGGCCTACCGGGAGGGGCAGGCGATCGGGATTGCCGTCTGCTTTCGGGGCTTTTCGACGTTCGCGGCACGGCCGCTGATCAATATCCACGATCTGGCGGTGCTGCCGCCGCATCGCGGTCATGGCGCCGGGCGGCGGCTGCTCGAGGCGGTCGAACGCAAGGCGCGGGAGCTGGAGTGCTGCAAGATCACGCTGGAAGTGGGCGAACACAACCACGAGGCCAGGCAGATCTATCGGGCGGCGGGATTCGACCAGACGGTCTACTCGCCGGAAGCAGGCGGCGCGCTGTTCATGTCGAAACCGCTGGCGGGAACCGCCGACGTAGGTGGGGTCCGGCTTCAGCCCGACCGTGCCGCGAATCAGACCCGGGTCGACGACTGTTCGTAAGTCAAGGAGTGGTCATGAAGATGCACGCGACCGCCGCGCTCGCCTTGCTGTTCGGTATGACGATGGCCGGGCGGGCGATGCAGCGGAACGGCCAGGGCGTTCTCGCCGACGTCGATCATCTCGTCTACGCCACGCCGGATCTGGCGCTGGGCGTCGACACGCTCGAACGGTTGCTCGGCGTCCGCGCGGCGCCGGGTGGGCAGCACCCCGGGCTGGGGACCAGGAATGCGCTGATCGCGCTCGGTCCGTCGACCTACCTCGAGATCATCGGTCCCGATCCGGACCAGCCGAAGCCGGCGGCCGCCCGGCGCTTTGGCATCGACGAACTGACCGCGCCGCGCCTCACCACCTGGGTCGCGAAGGGGAAGGATCTGGACGGGCTGGTCGCCCGCGCCCGCGGCGGCGGCGTCGCGCTCGGTGACGTGACCGGCGGCAGCCGCAAGCGTCCGGACGGCGTGGTCCTCTCGTGGCGGTATACCGATCCGGCGGTGGTCCTGGCCGATCGCCTCATTCCGTACGTCATCGACTGGGGTGCGTCGCCGCATCCGGCCGCCACCGCCGCGCCTGGCGTGACGCTGATCGCGTTGCGCGCGGAGCACCCCGACGCCGCGCGCGTCGGGAAGATGTTCGCGCAACTCGGCTTCGATCTGCCCGTGCGAACCGGGGCGAAGCCGGCGCTGATCGCGACGCTGGATGGTCGCAAGGGACGCGTGGAGTTGAGCTCGCGGCAGCCATGATCACAGGCATGAAGAACACGACCCTCGCCCTCATCTTCTTCTCTCTACTGTCTGTCGCGCCGATCGCCGCGCAGAGCGCGGACATCGTTCTGGTCAACGGCAAGGTGGTGACCGTCGACAGCCAGTTCTCGATCCGGCAGGCGATCGCCGTCCGCGACGGAAAGATCCTGGCGGCCGGCGCCACGCCCGGAATCCTGAAGCTGGCCGGGCCGGCGACGCGCGTGATCGATCTCCATGGTCGCACCGTGATCCCCGGCCTGATCGACTCGCATCTGCACGCGATTCGCGCCGCGTTGAGCTTCAGCACCGAGGTGAACTGGATCGGTGCATCGTCGCTGACCGACGCGCTCGGGCGGATCCGCGACGCCGCCCGGACGCGGCGGCCGGGGGCGTGGCTGATCGTGGCTGGCGGCTGGAACGTGCAGCAGTTCAAGGAGAACCGGCGGCCGACCCAGGCCGAATTGATTGCCGCCGCGCCGGACCATCCCGTCTACGTCCAACTCGGCTACGGCTGGTCGATGGTGACGCCGCTGGCGATGAAGGCGCTCGACATCAATACCGAGGCGGATCTGCCGGCTGGAGGCCGGTTCGAGAAGGACGCGGGCGGCCGGCCGACCGGCGCCGTCATCGGCGGGCAGGGCGCCATCATCGCGCTGTTCGACAAGCTGCCGAGGCCCGGCTTCGACGATCAGGTCGAAGGGACGACGAGATTCTTCCGCGAGCTCAATCGTCTGGGCCTGACCGGCGTCGTCGATCCGGGCGGCAACAATCTGACTCCGGACGACTACCAGGCGCTGTTCAAGGTCTGGCGGGATGGCCGGATGACGGTGCGCGTCGCCTACAGTCTGTGCGGGCAGACTCCGGGGGGCGAGTTCGAAGAGCTCAAGACCTGGACCGCGCTCCTGCCGGCCGGCTTTGGCGACCAGATGCTGCGCTTCAACGGTCTGGGCGAACGCATCACCGCGGCGATGAACAACAACGACCGACCGACCGAGTCGGACACGGATCGCTACTACCAGATCGTCAAGTGGGCCGCCGGGCGCGGCCTGCCGATCACCATGCACTGGGGGCGCGACGAATCGGTCGATCAGCTGCTGACGATCTTCGAGCGGGTGAACCGGGAGGTGCCGATCGGCGATCTGCGCTGGTCGATTGCCCATCTCAACGACGCCTCGGTCCGGAGCCTGCAGCGGATGAAGGCGCTCGGCGTTGGCTGGACGGTGCAGGACGCGATGTACTTCGGCGGCGAGCAGTTCGTCCAGCAGTCGGGGCCGGAGGCGGCGCGCCGCGTGCCGCCGGTCAATACCGCGATGCAGATCGGCGTGGCCGTCGGCGCCGGAACCGACGCCCACCGGGTGGCGTCGTACAACCCGTTCACCGCGCTGCAATGGTTTATCGACGGCAAGACGGTTGGCGGTGTCGCGATTCGCGGCCCTGGAGAAACCCCGACGCGCGCCGACGCGTTGCGGTTCTACACGATCGGCAGCGCCTGGTTCTCGCGCGATGATCAGATCCGCGGCTCGCTCGAAGCCGGCAAGCTCGCCGATCTCGCGGTGCTGTCCGCGGACTATCTGACCGTGCCGGTTGACCAGATCGGCCGCATCGAGTCGGTGCTGACGATGGTCGGCGGAAAGACGGTCTATGCCGGCGCGGAGTATGCGGGCAGATAGCAATTCACAATTCACCATTCACCAATTACCATTCACAATAAATTCGCAATTCCTGTTTGTGAATGGTGAATCGTGAATTGTCAATTGCCCGAAGGGTGATCAGATTGGATCTGCAACTCGCTGACAAAGTCGCCATCGTGACCGGTGCCAGCCGCGGGATTGGCCGCGCCATCGCTCAGACACTTTCCGCCGAAGGAATGACCCTGGTGGTGGCGGCGCGCACGCGCGATCTGCTCGAGGAGCTGGCCGCTTCGCTGGCGCCCGCCCGCTGCCTGCCGATCGCCGTCGACCTCCGGGAGCCGGAAGCGCCCGCTGCCGTCGTCGCCGCGGCGGTCGAGCATTTCGGCCGGCTCGATCTGCTCGTCAACAACGCCGGCGCGACCAAACGCGGCGACTTCCTGACCCTGTCGGAGCCTGACTGGGACGATGGGTTCCGGTTGAAGTTCTTCGGGGCGGTGCGCGGCTGCCGGGCCGCCTGGCCCCACCTTCAGGCCAGCGGCGGCGGCATCGTCAACATCGTCGGCATCGGCGGCCGGACCGGCACCGCCGAGTTCGCGATTGGCGGCGCGGTCAACGCGGCGCTGCTGAACCTGACCAAGGTGCTGGCCGATCGGGGCGTTCGCGACGGCATCCGCGTCAACGCGATCAACCCGGGCTCGATCGCCACCGAGCGGCTGCAGACGCGTCTGCGCAGCTTCGCGGCCGAGCGGCAGATCGATCTGGCCGCCGCCCAGACGGAGATGGCTCGCGCGTCCGGCATCGCCCGCTTCGGCGAGCCGGCCGAGATCGCGCGGGTCGTCGCATTCCTGGCCTCGCCACAGGCGCAGTTCTGCCAGGGCGCGATCGTCGACGTCGATGGAGGTCAGACCAGGACGTTATAGCGCCGCCGTTATAAACCGCGCCGGCTGGCGTTATCCCTCAATATAATCACCCGCGAGCACCGTGGACCCTCACGATCGAATGGAGCGCCGATGGCAAAGAAGACGACGCAGTCAAAGCAGACGAAGGAAGCGGCCGAACCACCGCTGCGGCGCTCGTGCGGCGCGATGGCCGTGCACATGATGTTGCTGGAGCAGTTTCCGTCGTATCGCGCCCGTCAATTCAAACTGGAGCAGGACACCGCGAAGCGCCGCGCGGCGCCCTTCAGCCTGCAGAAGGTGGCGATCGTCACCATCGATGTGGTGGTCAACGTCGTGTTCCAGACCGCCGAGCAGAACATTTCCGACGCCCAGATCAAGAGCCAGATCGCCGTACTCAACCGCGATTTTTCCGCCAAGAATCCCGACCGGTCGAAGGTGCCGACGCCGTGGCAGGGGCTGGTCACCGATGCCAAGATCCAGTTCCGGCTCGACCGGACGACGCGGACCAGGACGGCGGTCAAGTCGTTCGGTGCCGACGATGGCGTGAAGAGGGCCGCGGCCGGCGGCATCGCGCCGGTCCAGCCGCAGAAGTTCCTCAATTTCTGGGTCTGTCCGCTGGGCGGCGGACTGCTCGGCTACGCGCAGTTCCCGGGTGGGCCGGCCGCCACTGACGGGGTCGTGATCAACTACAAGGCGTTCGGGACCTCTGGCACCGCGCAGGCGCCGTTCAATCTCGGCCGCACGGCGACGCACGAAGTCGGTCACTACTTCAACCTGCGCCACATCTGGGGTGATACGGAAGACTGCAGCGGATCGGACATGGTCGCCGATACGCCCAACACCGCCAAGCCGAATTTCGACAAGCCGACGTTCCCGATCGTCACCTGCAACAACGGGCCGAACGGCGACATGTTCGTGAACTACATGGACTACGTCGACGACGACACGATGTTCATGTTCACGGCGCAGCAGGTCACCCGGATGCGGACCGCGCTCGAGGGGCCGCGCAGTGGCCTCATCTAGCGATCTCCTGTTCAAGACCCGCTGGATTCACATGTTCGAGGAGGACACCGGATCGGCCGCCGTGTATCGGCCGGACACCGGTGAGGTGCCGCTGTCGAGGCGGCCCCGCGGGCGGTTGACGCTGTCGCCGGACGGGCGTGCGCGCGTGACGGACGGCGGTCCCGACGACCGGCCGGCGGAAGTCCCGGCTGAGTGGACCCGGGAGGGCGACGAACTGATCGTCCGCGCCAGGGATGAACACGGCGGCGCGGACCGGGTGCTTCGCGTCTCGATCGAGGGGCCGACGCGGCTGCTGGTCAGGAGCAGCGACTAGCGATGGCCACTCGACCCAAACCGGCGCCGCCGCCCGAACCGGCGCCGCAATATGAGATCAGTCCGCGGGTGGAGCTGCAGGCGTCGACCCGGCCGTACCACCGGGTCGCCGGGGCGCCGCATACCCGGCCGCTGCGGATCTTCACGCTCGATCCGTCGGTCTCGGGGCGGAGCGGCGGCATCGCGACGGTGAACGTGCCGTACGAGGATCTCGAGCCGGGGCCGGCCGGGACGCTGTTCGAGATCGACCCCGGTGGCGCGCCGCCGCCGCTCAAGGCCGAGCCGCTCGATCTCGATCAGCCGTTCCTGCTGCTGCAGAGCGGCCTGCCGCCCTCGCCCGGCAACGGCCAGTTCCACCTGCAGATGGTCTACGCCGTCTGCAGCCTGACCTATGCGGCGTTCCGCCGGGCGCTCGGCCGCGACGTCGCCTGGGGGTGCGGCCTGTCGACCGGCCCCGGCGGGACGCTGCGCCTGCGGGTCCGGCCGTTCGCGTTCGCCGACGAGAACGCCTACTACGATCGCGACGACAACGGGCTGTCGTTCGGATACTTCCGCGCCGGCAAGCAGCCGGCCGGTTATACGGTGCCGGGCGGGCTGGTGTTCGCGTCGCTGTCGCACGACATCATCGCGCACGAGACGTCGCATGCGCTGCTCGATGGTCTGCGATCGCAGTTCTACCAGCCGGTTCAGCCCGACGTGCTCGGCTTCCACGAAGGGTTCGCCGACCTGATCGCCTACTTCCTCCACTTCACCTACCCGAACGTCGTCGAGCTGGCGATTCGCGACAGCGCCGGCCTGCTGTCGCAGGCGACGATGTTGACCAATCTGGCGACCGAGTTCGGGTACGCGGACTCATCGTCGGGTCCGGCGGCGGCGCTGCGATCGGCGGTTGACGTGGCGGGCATCGCCACCTTCGATGCCGACCAGCTGCCGCCGGGCAAGCAGGGGCCGAAGGCCTACCGCCCGAACATGGAGGCGCACGATCTCGGATCGGTGCTGGTCTCGGCGGTGTTCGAAGCGTTCGCGACGGTGTTCCGCCGGAAGAGCGAGCGCCTGCTGCACATCGCCGGCGTCACGCCCGGCCAGCTCGGTCCGAGGAACGCGGAGGGGCCGCTGATCCCGGCGATGGCGGAGCTGGCCAGCGAGATCGCCGGGCAGTTCCTCAACGTCTGCATCCGGGCGATCGACTACTGTCCGCCGGTCGACATGGAGCTCTGCGAATATCTGCGGGCGCTGATTACCGCCGACATCGAGATCGTGCCGGACGACAAGTGGGGCTACCGCGAGGCGCTGATGCGGTCGTTCCGGCGCCGGCGGCTGTTTCCGGGCCATGTCGAGTTCATGACGGAAGACGCCGTGCGCTGGGACGCGCCCGATCCGGCGGTGGTGATTCCCGAGCTCGCCTTCAGCCGGCTGCGTTTCGACGGCGATCCCGCGCGCGCGGCGGACGCCCGGGAATTGCGGCGGCAGGCTGAGGCGCTCGGCGCCTTCGTCAGCTCGCCGGCCCACGCGGCCGCGTTTCATCTCGTCGCGCCGGGCACGCCGCCGCCGCGCGGCGTCACCTACGTCTCGCTGCCGCGCGTCGAGTCGATCCGCTGTGCGCGCCGGGTCAGTCCCGACGGCGGTGTCGTGTTCGATCTGATCGCGGAAGTGGTGCAGACCGGCACCGTCGAACGATCGGGCACGCTGTTCGACTTCACCGGTGGCTGCACCATCGTGATCGATCCGTTCGGCCAGGTCCGCTACGTCATCCACAAGCGGCTGGGCAGCGAGGATCGGCAGACCCGGCAGTTCGAGGCGATGCGCGGTCCGCTGGCGAAGTTCTGGATCAAGGACGGCAAGCGGCTGCGGCCGCGGCCGCGCATGTTGAAGACGCTGCACGCCGGGACGAAACCGCGCCGCGGCGAGCGTTGACGGATGGCCCGGCGCGCCGGTGACCTGGCCGCGGCCCTGCGTCAGCCGATCGCTTTGGGTTCGGCCCGATCGACGCCGGTGACGGCGCCCACGAGATGCCGCTCAACCATCTCGAACAGCTCGTGTGGCTGAATCGGCTTGGACAGGTAGGCGTCCATCCCGGCCGCCAGGCATCGTTCGACATCGGCTGCCATGGCATGCGCCGTCATGGCGACGATCGGGAGATGCACCCGGGTCAGCTGTTCCCGGTCGCGGATGAGCGCGGTGCATTCGAAGCCATCCATCTCGGGCATCTGGACGTCCATCAGCACACAGCTGAACTCGAGCCCCGCCGCTTCGTCGAGAATCGCCAGCGCCTCCCGGCCATTGTTCGCGATCACGACCGCATGGCCGCGCTTCTCGAGCAGCCGTTTGGCCACCAGCTGGGCGACACGGTCGTCTTCGACGAGAAGAATCCGTCCGGCCAGCCGCGACTCCCGCAGCGAATGACGGGTCACCAGCGGCGGCGGCCGCGCGTCGGTCAACGGTGGACTCAAGGCCTGCAGGATGGCGGCGCGCAGCTCGGAGCGTTTGATCGGTTTGGAGAGGTAGGCGGCGATGCCAAGCCGACGGCACCGGGCCGCATCGCCCGGTTGGCCCGCCGACGTCAGCATCACGACCGTCGCGCCGGCGAGCGCTGCATCCTCCTTGATCGCTGCGGCCAGCGTGAAGCCATCCGCGCCGGGCATCTGCACGTCGGCCAGCACCAGGGTGAAGGGCCGTCCCGACTGCTGCGCCACCCGTAGCGCGACCAGCGCCTCGGACACGTTGGCGGTCAGCGTCGGGGTCATCTGCCAGCCCAGGACCATGTCGCGAACCAGCTGGCGGTTGGTGGCGTTGTCGTCGGCAATCAGCACACCCAGGCCGCGCAGGTCGACGGCGTGGGGAATCGGCCGGGCCGCCGCGGCGGCCGATCGCGCGAATCGGGCGGTGAAATGAAAGGCGCTGCCCTTGCCGGCCTCGCTCTCCACCGAGATGCTCCCGCCCATCAGGTGCACCAGTTGTGACGAGATGGTCAGGCCGAGACCGGTGCCGCCGTAATTGCGGGTGGTCGACCCATCGACCTGGGTGAAGGCGTCGAAAATACTCTGCTGGCGGTCGGCCGGGATGCCGATCCCCGTGTCGCTGACCGAACAGTGCAGGACGAGGTCCTGGTCGGTCGAGGCCTCGCCGGTCACCCGCAGTACGATCTCGCCGCGCTGGGTGAACTTGATGGCGTTGCCGAGCAGGTTGAGGAGAATCTGGCGCAGGCGGCCGGGATCGCCTCTCAGCGTCTGTGGGATCGAGGCCTCGACGTCGACAATCAGCTCGAGGCCCTTCTGGTGGGCTTTCAGCGCCACCGCGCTGGCGGCGTCGCCAACCGCGTCGCGCAGATTGAAATCAATCGGATCGAGCGCCAGCTTGCCGGCGGCGATGCGCGAGAAATCCAGGATGTCGTTGATGGCAGTCAGCAGTGCGTCGGCCGACGACTTGACGATGCCGAGGTTCTCGCGCTGCTCGACCGTCAGCTCGCTGTCGAGCACCAGATCGGTCATGCCGATGACGCCGTTCATCGGCGTCCGGATCTCGTGACTCATGTTGGACAGGAACTCGGTCTTGGCCTGGTTGGCGGCTTCGGCGGCATCCCTGGCGGTGCGCAATTCCGCCTCCACCCGCTTGCGCTCGGTGACGTCGCGAGTCGTGCCGACGACGAACTCGACGCGGCCGTCGGCGCCGGGTGCCGGCGAGAAGATGTACTCGTGAATACCGTCGCCGCGGGCCGGACTGGTGTACGGCGTCTCACCGGACAGCGGCCTGCCGGTCTCGAACACCTGCTGGATCTGGCGCTGCAGCCGGCCGGCCACCTCCTTCGGATAGCCGAGATCGAAGAAATTCTTGCCGACCGCGTCCTCCAGGGTGATCTCCCAGAGATCGAGCAGCGGCTGATTGACGAACAGGAAGCGCCCGTCGCGATCGTAGATAGAGGCGAAATCACCGCTCGACGAGAGCGTCGTCGTCAGCAGCCGCTCGCGGCGCTCGGTTCGCCGTGACAACTCGGCGAGCGCCGCCCCGGCCCGCTTGCTCTCGGTGATGTCCTCGGCGATGCCGGCGAAGCGGTAGACCTCGCCGTCGGCATTTTCGATCGGAAATCCGCGCGCCCGGATGAAACGCTCGCTGCCATCGGGGCGGATGATCCGGCCTTCGACATCGAACGGGATGATCGTCCCGTGCGGGGCGATCTGTTCGAGCACGCGCGCCCGGTCGTCCGGATGGACCGCGTCGCCCAGGGATCGGGGATTGTCGCAGAGGCTGGCGCAGCTCCGCTGGAAGACGTCCTGGTAGGCGGGACTGACATACAGCATCACCGTCATGCGCGGATCGGTCAGGAAGAAGACCTGATGGATCGCCTCAGCGAGCTGGCGGAAGCGCATTTCGCTCTCGACCAAGGCCGCCGAGCGTGTGCGCACCTCGGTTTCGAGCCGCTGGCTGTAGCGGTCGTAGTGGTCGCCGTAGGCCTTCAGCCGCAGCAGATTCCTGACCCGCACCTGCAGTTCTCCGCGATCGACCGGCTTGGTGAGGAAGTCCTCGGCGCCGGCGTCCAGGCCGAGCATCCTGGCGTGACGATCGTCCAGCGAGGTGATCATGATGATCGGGATGTTCTTGGTGGCGGGATCGCCCTTGATCCGGCTGGCGACCTCGTAGCCGTCCAGGTCCGGCGTCATCACGTCGAGCAGGATGAGATCGGGTGGCTGCGTCGCCACCATGGCCAGTGCTTTCTCGCCGCTGGAGGCGGTGTCGAGCCGATACCCTTCCGGCGCCAGCATCAGCTCGAGCAGCTGTCGGGTCAATCGCGCGTTGTCGACGATCAGAATCCGTGCCGGCGGGTCGGCGCGGTCGGCACCGTCCTTCATGCCGGTCCGGGAGCCCCGCGTCTGATGTTGGCGGGGCTGTCCGCGACGATCAGGATCTTCGCCATGTCACGACACTGCTGCGGCCAGCCGCTCGGCGGGTTGTGTGTACGCAGTCGTCATGTTCCCACTGAATGTTAAGCGCCAAAGGACCGCCGCAAGCTGTTCAATTCTGGACAGGGCGTGCGACGGAACCATCCCGCTGGTTCGGTGTCTATCCAGGCATGCGCCGGTGCACCCTGGGATTGCTGATGCTGATCGTGATGTCGGGTGGCGCCTGCGGCCGCGACATCGACCTGGCGGCCAGCCTTCAGGTCGACGCAGTGACGACCGGCTGGTTCGACACCGGCATCACGGCCGGCAAGAAGAAGCTGGTGCCCGCCGTTTCCTTCACCCTGAAGAACGCCTCGGACCAGAAGCTGCGGGTGCTGCAGGTGAGCGCCTCGTTCCGGCGTGAAGGCGACCCGGACGAATGGGGCACCGCCTACCTCACGGCGGCCGGTTCCGCCGGCCTGGCGCCCGGCGCGGCCACGGGCGCCCTCACCCTGCGCTCGCAGCTCGGCTACACCGGCATCGATTCGGGGCCCGAGATGCTCGGCAACTCCTTTTTCGTGGATGCCCGCGTCAATCTGTTCGTGAAGTACGGGTCCGGACCGTGGACGCCGGTCGGCGACTACCCGATCTCCCGCCGGCTGCTCCTCCGCTAGGACGTCCCGCCTCGTACGGTCGCGGCCGCATCCGGGGGGAGTCTGCTTCACCCCGCCCGAATGCCGGCACAACGCCTGAGCCACGCCGTGGCCTCCCATCTGCTGTATCCTCGTCTCTCCATGCCAGCGTGTTGGCCGGTTGGTCAGGGGTCCAGCGCGGATCCAAAGGAGCGATGATGCGACGCTATGCATTCGGTGTGTGTGCCGCCCTGGTGGCCGCGTGGGTGAGCGCGGCTGCGCTGCAGGCCGACGATCCAATCGTGCCGGTCTTTCGCGAGCCTCACCATCGTCAGGTCTTTCAGTACGGGACGACGCGCATCCTCGATCTGCAGATTCCGCCCGGCGACAAGTCCTGGTTCCATTCGCACGAGTCGCCGGTGTTCTATGTCACGCTCGGCACCTCGCGGACCAGGACCCAGAATCTTGGCGAGGAGTGGGGCGGCGGCGGCGCGGCGCGCGGCGGGGCG
>JBDTRR010000079.1:0-23927 GCA_039931615.1 Acidobacteriota bacterium | reverse complement strand
CAGGGTGTGTTCGAGATGAAGTACTTCTTCCACAGCGGCATCAGCAGCTCGTATGGGGAGAGCGTCTCGTCGGTCACCATCAAGCAGCGCATCCGCAAGATCATCGAGAACGAAGATCCGCGCAAGCCGTTGAGCGATTCCAAGATTGTCAGCATCCTGCAGCGGGAAGGCCTGATGCTGGCACGGCGGACCATCGCCAAGTACCGCGAGGAGCTGAAGATTCCGACCTCCAACCAGCGCAAGGTGCTCTATTGAGTCAAGAGTGAGTGAACGGGTGAGTCAACAGGTGGGCCGGCGCGCGCCGCAGCGGTCCAGCGACGCGCCCGTCGGCGCGACTGGAAGTCCGGTCGCTGACAGCAGGTGGCGACAACGATGCGATTGGAACTGACCGGCCGACATATCGATATCACCCCGGCACTGCGGCGGATCGTCGACGCCAAGCTGGCCAAGCTCGAACGGCTGCTCAACGATAGCGCCGTCTCGGCCCAGGTCGTCCTGACGCGCGAGAAGTTCCGTCGCAACGCCGAGATCACCCTGCATGCGCGCGGCGAAAATTTCCTGCACGGCGTCGGCAGCTCGGAAACCTGGGAGCGGTCGATGACGCAGGCGGTCGAAAAGATCGCCCATCAGGCCGAAAAGGTCAAAGGCAAGTGGCAGGAGCGCAAGCGCGGCGGCGTGCGGCGCGCGCCGCGCGCGGCCGAACCGGGTCCGGTGGCGCCGAAGCCGGCGGCGCGGACGGCACCGAAAATGCCGAAGATTTTTCGCTCCTCGCATCAGCCGATCCGGACGATGTCGGTCGCCGACGCCGCCCGCGAGGTTGACCGCCGCGACGGTCTGGTGATCTTTCGCGACCCGGAGCGGACGTCGGTCAGCGTCCTCTACCGCCAGGCGAACGGCGAGCTGATGCTGGTCGAGACGGAATCGTAGCCCGTTCGGGACGTCCGCGGTGACCCCTGAACCTCCTCCGGAACGTCGCCAGGATACCCGCCAGGCGGCTCGCGTGTCCGCTGCCGGCGGCGTGACCGTCGGCGCGCTCATCAACAGCCGGCCCGAGGCGGTCGGCCTGCCGCTCGAGATCCTGGCCGGCGCCGCCGGGCTCGAGCGCCGGATTACCAGCCCGTACATCCAGAAGACCGGGCTGGCGCTGGCCGGCTTTCACGAATATCTCAAACCGGGCCGCGTCCTGATTTTCGGCGAGAGCGAGATCCGTTATCTCGAGAGCCTGACGGCGCCGGACCGCAGCGCTGCCGTCCGCCTCGCGCTGACGCTCGACTTTCCCTGCGTGCTGATCACCGGCGGCTTCACCCCGCCGCCAGAAGTGGTCGTCGAAGCCGGGCGCGCCAGCCTGCCTCTGCTCAAGACCTCGGTCGCCACGCCGATCGCCATCGGGAAGTTGACCTCGATTCTCGAGAACTGGCTGGCCGAACACACCAGCATGCACGGTGTGCTGATGGACATTCTTGGCCTCGGCGTGCTGATCACCGGTGACAGCGGCATCGGCAAGAGCGAGTGCGCCCTCGATCTGATCGTGCGGGGTCACCGCCTGGTCGCCGACGACACCGTCGACGTCCGGCGGCGCGCCGAATCGATCCTGGTCGGAAGCTGCCCCGAGCTCACCCGGCATCACATGGAGCTGCGCGGGCTCGGCCTGATCAACGTCAAGGACCTGTTCGGCATCGCGTCGACCCGAACCGCCAAACGGGTCGAGCTGGTGGTGCGGTTGGAACGTTGGGATCCGGCCCGCGAGTACGAGCGGCTGGGTCTGGACGACGAGTTCTTCGACATTCTCGGGCTGCCGGTGCCGCTGATCCGGATGCCGATCGCGCCCGGACGCAACGTCGCGATCCTGGTCGAGGTGGCGGCTCGCAATCAGCTGCTGCGGGCGCGCGGCCATCACGCGGCGCGCGAGCTGGCGGCGAAGCTGGAGCGGAGCCTGCGCAGCGCGCCAGCTGCGGCCGGTGCGTCCGGCGCCGGGCCGCTCGCCGCGCCAGACGACGAAGACGAGGAGATCGAGCCTGGAGGGTCGACGTGAAGCCGGTCAAGAAGAGAACGACCCGGCCGGGCAGTCCACTCGCGACGGCCGCTGGCACTGACAGCCAGCCGTTCATCGTGCTGACCGGACTGGCAGGATCGGGAAAGTCGCAGGCCATCCATGCCCTCGAAGACCTCGGCTACTTCTGCGTCGACAATCTGCCGACGACGCTGATTCCGACCCTGGCTCAGCTGTCCCAGCGCGGCGACGGCATCGATCGGGTCGCCATCGTCGTCGACGTCCGGGAACGGAATTTCCTGTCGCAGTTCCCGAAGATCTTCAAGCGCCTCCGCAAGCTGAGCGGTCTCAAACCGGTGTTGATTTTCCTCGAAGCCAACACCTCGACGCTGGTGCGCCGCTTCAGCGAGACCCGCCGCCCGCACCCGTTGGCGCCGGACCGATCGGTCAGCGAGGGGATTCGCGACGAACGGTCTCAGATGACGCCGGTTCGCGAGCTGGCCGACGAGATCATCGACACCTCCGACATGACGGTGCACGAACTGCGGCAGTTTTTCATGTCGCTCTCGCGCGGCCGGGCGCGGGGCCGGCTGGTCATCACCCTGCTCAGTTTTGGCTTCAAACATGGCGTGCCGGTTGACGCCGACCTCGTCTTCGACGTCCGCTGCCTCCCGAATCCGCACTTCGTCCCGGCGCTGCGCCGGCGCACCGGGCGCGATCGCGCGGTGGCGGCGTTCATGGAGCGCGACGCCTCGACGCGCGAGTTCATGGATCGGCTCGAGGACTACCTGCAGTTCGTCATTCCCTATTACGTGACCGAAGGGAAGAGCTACCTGACCGTCGCCATCGGCTGTACCGGCGGCCGCCATCGATCGGTGATGATCGCCGAACGGCTGCGCCGGGCGCTGGCCAACGCCGGCGGCCGCGTGCGGGTCCGGCATCGGGACCTGGCGAAGGCGGGTCGGGTCGGGTAGCCCCGCTCCACCACTGGACCCGCGCCAACCCGCGTTACCAAGCCGTCTGCCTTAAGACTAGGATAGTTACTGTGATCGGAGTCGTCGTCGTCACGCACGGCCAGCTCGCGACCGAACTGGTCAACGCCGCCGAGATGATCGTCGGCGATCTGCCCCGGTTCACCGCGGTCTCGATCGGCTGGCACGACGACGTCAACGACGCGCGCGAGGAGATCGCCCAGGCGATCGAACGGGTCGACGGGGCGGCGGGCGTGCTCGTCCTGACCGACATGTTCGGCGGCACGCCGTCCAACCTGGGGATGACGTTTCTGTCGAGAAACCGGCTGGAAGTCATCACCGGCGTCAATCTCCCGATGCTGATCAAACTGGCCGGCCTGCGCAGCTCGTCGGATCTGCTGGGCGTCGCCCGCGAGATGCGCGACCACGGCCGCAACGCGATCTGGGTTGCGTCGGATCTACTCGAGGGAGAGAAACCCAGTGCGTAGCAGCCGGGCGCCGACGGGCGTCGTCAACCGCCGGGGCGGGGCGCCCGTCAGGCGATGACGTCCCGTGATGTGACGGTGGTGAATCAGCTCGGCATGCACGCGCGGGCGGCGGCCAAATTCGTGCACCTGGCGACGCGCTTCGACTCGCAGGTGCGGGTCGTGCGCGACGGGCGTCAGATGGACGGCAAGAGCATCATGGGCATTCTGCTGCTCGCGGCGGCGTGCGGGTCGGCGATCACGATTACCGCCGAGGGGAGCGACGAAGGCGAGGCGGTCGCGGCGTTGACGGCGCTGGTTGAATCCGGCTTCGGCGAGGAGCCGGGATGCGACGCCTGACCGGGATCGGCGTGTCGCCGGGGATCGTCGCCGGCCGCGCCGTCATCCTCATCCAGCGCGAACAGGTGCTGCGCTACCAGATCGCGCCCGGCCGCGTCGGGCACGAACTGGCGCGCCTGGAGCACAGCCGGAGCCGCTCGCGGCAGCAGCTGTCGGACATCCGCGCCAACGTGTCGCGGCGCCGGGGCCCCGACGTCGCCTCGCTGTTCGACGCCCAGCTGCTGATGCTCGACGATCCGATGGTCATTCCACGGGCGGTCGAGATCGTGCGTGAGCAGCGGGTCAACGCCGAGTGGGCGGTGCAGCAGGTGTTCCACGAGTTCAGCGCGGTGTTCGACGAGGTCGCCGATCCCTATCTGCGCGAGCGGCGCGGCGATGTCGCCGACCTGATCGGCCGGCTGAAGATGAACCTGCGCCAGGGGCTCGAGACGGCGCGCGATCTGCTGCGCGAGCTCGACGAGTCGTCGGTGCTGATTGCCGACGAGCTCACCCCGTCGCTCGCCGCCCAGGTCGACTGGACCAAGGTCCGCGGCTTCGCCACCGACGCCGGCAGCCGCACCTATCACACCGCGATACTCGCGCGGTCGCTCGAAGTCCCCGCCGTCGTCGGGCTGCACAACGCCAGCCGATCGATCGAGGCCGGCCAGCTCGTCGTCGTCGACGGCACGGGCAGCGCCCTGATCGCCGATCCGAGCGACGAGGTGCTGGCGCGCGTCGCCCGCCATGCCGACGACCGGCGTCCCGGCGCCGGCGCCGAGGCGGAGCGGCGGCGGCCGGCGACCACCGCCGACGGCGTCCGGATCCGGCTCGACGCCAACATCGAGTTCCCTGCCGATCTGGCGGCGGCGCGCTACGCCGGCGCCGAAGGCATCGGCCTCTATCGCTCCGAATTCCTCTTCACCAGCGCGGCTTGTGACATCGCCGACGAGCAGCAGCAGTACGAGATCTACCGGGCGATGCTCGAAGGCATGGCGCCCGGCCCGGTCACCATCCGCACCTTCGACCTCGACGAAGAGCAGCTGGCGGCGCGCGCGGCGGCCAGGGAGGAAAGCGGCGTCTGGGCGGCCAAGGAGAACCGCGGCAACCGCCACGGCCTGCGCGGTCTGCGACTGAGTCTGTCACGGCCCGATCTGTTTCAGGTGCAGCTCCGCGCGCTGCTCCGCGCGGCGCGTCACGGGACCCTGCGCATCATGTTTCCGTTCGTGTCCGGCGTCGAGCAGTTGCGGGACGCGCGCCGGATCGTCGCCGCCGCCGCCGCCGACCTGGCGCGGCGCGGCGAAGCCGTACCGTCGGTCCCGATCGGCGTGATGATCGAGATTCCCGCCGCGGCTTACACGGCCGACCTGCTGGCGCGCGAAGTCGACTTCTTCACGATCGGCACCAACGACCTGATCCAGTACTGCCTGGCGGTCGATCGCGCCGACGAACGCGTCTCGCTGCTCTACGAGCCGCTCCATCCGGCCATCCTGCGGATGATCGTCATGGTGCGCCGGGCCGCCGCCCGGCGGCGGATTCCGCTGTCGCTCTGCGGCGAGATGGCCTCGGATCCGGCGCTGCTGGCGCTGCTGGTCGGACTCGGCCTGACCGAATTCAGTATGACGCCGGGCGCGATTCCCATCGCCAAGCAGGTGCTCGGCGACGCCCACAGCGCGGAACTGCGGGCGATGGGCCGCCGGACCCTGCGAATGGCGACGGTCGACGAGATCGAGCGGGAGCTGCTCGCCTCGCTGGCCCGGCTGTCTCACGCGAGCGAGTAGCGGCGGCGCGGTAACGGTCCAATCGAGGAGGCAGGATGAGCGACGATGTCACGCGGGTGGAAAAGCCCTGGGGCTACGAATTGCACTGGGCCAAGACCGACCGGTACGTGGGAAAACTGATTCATGTCAACGCGGGACAGGCGCTGAGCCTGCAGTACCACAATCTCAAGGACGAGACGATCTACCTGCACTCGGGACTGCTGTTGTTCGAGATTCAGCAGGCCGACGAACGCGTGACGCGCGAGATGCACCCGGGGGAGAGCGTCCACATCACCCCGAAAACCATCCACCGGATGACGGCGATCGAGGACAGCGACATCTTCGAGGTCTCGACACCGGAGCTGCACGATGTCGTCAGGCTCGAGGACCGCTACGGCCGGAAGGACGGGGAGCCGTAACGTTCAGCCCGGTGCGCCGCAACATCCGTCTTTCCCACAATTGTCGGGACGCTGACGCAATCGCCGCAAACATAGACTAGAATTCCTGCCGACCCTTCTGGCTGAGCTAGGAAATGGTGGAGCGCGACTGCAGACGCGCCCATTCACCTGCCGGCTGGGTCCACCCTGGCTGGCGCGGATCGGTCCACAGGCCGACACCAAGGGGGTAGCGTAACCGACTTGGAGTGAGTCTTGATGGCGCCGACCGTGAGTGTCGTCATCCCGGCGTTCAATCGCGCGGCGACGGTCTGCCCGGCGATCGCCAGCGTGCTGGCCCAGACGTTCCAGGATTTCGAGATCATCGTGGTCGACGACGGGTCGACCGACGCCACGCCGGCCGTCGTCGAGGCGCTCGCCGATCCACGCATTACGCTGATTCGCCACGCCCGGAACCGGGGCGCCAGTGCGGCGCGCAATACCGGCATCGCCGTCAGCCGCGGCCCCTATATCGCCTTCCTTGATTCCGACGACGAATGGCTGCCGGCCAAGCTGGAGCGGCAACTGGACGTCTTCGGTCGGGCCAGCCCTCGCGTCGGACTCGTCGCCGGCGGCGTGGAGTGTTTCTTTGCGGACGGCACCGTCAGCCGCCACATCCCCCATCGGTTCGCCGATCTCCCGCGCGCCCTCTTGACGAAGAATGTGGTCGGGCCGACGTCGGTGGGCATGGTCCGCCGCGGCGCGCTGCAGGCCGCCGGCGGGTTCGACGAGTCGTTGCCGGCCTCACAGGACCGGGATCTCTGGGTGCGGATCTGCCAGCGGTTCGAGGCTGACTTCGTGCCCGACGTCCTGGCCCGTCTGGCCATGGAGGGTGTCCGGATCTCCAGCGACATCGTCGCGACCACGAGGGCACGGGAACTGTTCGGCCGGAAATACCACGATCAGCTGGTCAGCCAGGGCGTCTGGCACCGCCATCTTCGCGGCAGCGGCTGGCTCTACCAGCGGAAGGCGCGAGACTCCGCGCAAGCGCGGCGATGCTACCTGATGGCCCTGGCCGACGCACCCCTGGCGCCGATGACCTATGGGCTGCTGCTGATGGCGTCCCTGCCGGCCTCGTGGCAGGATTGGCTGGTGGAATGGAAGCACTCCCTGACCGAGCGCCCCCGTCTGCACTGGAAGCACGTCACAGAGCGCACGTGTGCGCACGATGCGCGATCGTCAGCGGACATGCAAGAGGCCCGTCGCGCCTGACGCCACGGGCCTTCGCGTGCGAAATCCGACGGACTAGAACCCTTGAGAACCGGAAACTTGACTCAATGAGTCAGGTTTCCGGGCTCGCAAGTGACCTATGACGGGCCGAGGCCCTGGCTGGGCCGGAGGCCCGCTAGAACGGGATATCGTCGTCGGTGAGCGGCTCGGACGGCTCGGCCGCCGATGCCTGGCTGGCGCTGCTGTCACCGCCGCGATCCATCGACGCGCCACGCCCACCACCACCACCGCCGCTGCTGAGCAGCACGACGCGGTCGCAGCGGACCCGGGTGCTCTTGCGTTTGACGCCCTCTTTGTCGGTGTACTCGTCGGTCTGCAGACGCCCTTCGACGTAGATCTGCTTGCCTTTGACCAGATACTCGCTGAGCGTCTCCGCCTGTTTACCCCACAGGTCGATGTTGTGCCATTCGGTCCGCTCCTGCTTCTGACCGCCCTTGTCGTTCCAGACTTCGGTCGTCGCGATACTGAACTTCGACACCGCCGCGCCACCAGGCGTGTAGCGCAGCTCGGCGTCGCGTCCGAGATTGCCAACCAGAATGACTTTGTTCACGCTACCCATGGGAAGGCCCTTCGGGAACTGGGAAGTTCACAATCAGAAATGAACGGAGACGTCGCGAATCGAGCGACGCATTGTACATCGTCCGCTGGGCCGGGTGACGGTCGGGTTCGGTTGAACTGACCGGCTGACGGCCGGCATCTCACCTCGGCGCGAGAGCGGTCAGCCGCTGTTTGGCGAGCATCGCCGCGGTGCTGTCGGGAAAGTTCCGGGCGGCCGTCTCAAAGGCCTCCCGCGCCTGTTCGAGCTGTTTGAGATCGGCCAGCGCGATTCCTTTTTTGTAGTAGGCGTCGGGCACGGCGTTGCCGCCCGGATAGGTGCGGATGACCTTGTCGTACTCCTCGACGGCCTTGTCGTTCTTGCCCTGGGCCAGATACGAGTGTCCGATCTGCAGTTGCGCATCGTCGGCCATGTCGGACTTGGGGAAGGAGCGGATGTAGGCCTGGAATCCCTCGATGGCCAGGTCGTACAACCCGGCGCTGTAGCTGCCCGACGCCTGCTCGTAGAGCCGCTGCGGCGAGGTGCCGATCGGCAGCGCGGGTGGGGCAGCGGCGTTCGGCGGCGCCTCGACCGGTGCGATCGCCCCATCGGCCGTGTCAGAGGGCGCCGGGGCGGGCGGCCGGGCGGCGTTCAACTGCTGCAGTCCCTGACGCAGCGCATCGACTTCCTGTGACAGCGATCCGATCCGGACGTTGTTGTCGTCGACTTTTTCGCGGACGACCTTGAGATCGCTGGAGAGCGTGTCGACGGTCAGCTTCTGATCGGCGAACGATTTGCGGTTGTTGCCGGCCTGCTCGTCGAGCCTGGCATTGATCGCCTTCAGCGCCTCGCTCATCGTCGTGTTCAGCGCGCCAATCAGGTTCTGCAGCTGCTGGGACTGCTCCTGCAGCATCCGGACATCCGCCATCAGCTGCTGCTGCTCCTTGTTGGCGGCGGCAGCCGGCCGGGCGAGCGCGGACGCGAACAGGAGAGCGACGACGACACGTGAACCTGTCTGCTTCATGACCTTCTCATTTCGCCGTGATGACAAAGTGCGCGCGGCGGTTTTTCGACCACGCCGAATCGTCGTGACCCGGATCGAACGGGAACTCCTTGCCGTAGCTCACCGTTCGCAGCCGGTCGCCGGGGATGCCGAGCGACACCAGGTAGGCGCGGGCCGTGACCGCCCGCCGCTCGCCCAACGCCAGATTGTACTCGGCGGTGCCGCGCTCGTCGCTGTGGCCTTCGATCGTGATGGTCCAGCTGGCATACTTCTTCAGTGCGGTCGCGTTGGCGTCGAGGATCGCCTGGGCCTCGCCGCTGAGGTCGCTGCTGTCGTACTCGAAGAACACCGGCATGATCGGCGAGTTGCGGTTGAGATCGTCGAGCGATGCCGAGGCGATGCTGTCCTCGCGCACCGGTTCGGGCGGCACGACGGCCGGATCCGGCACCGCTTCAGGCGGCGCGGGCGGCCGGGCCGGAGCGGCCGCCGAACCCGACGGCGCGGCCGGCGGGGGAAGCGCCCGAGCCACCGGCGGCGTCTTCTTCCCGCACGCCGCCACCGCCACCGCACCGAAGACCAGGACCAAGAGCGCGGCTCGCCGAGCCGCTGTTCGCATCACCATTCGTCGCTCCATCTGGACGGCCGAAATCATCACTGACGACGTCCTGCTATTCATCGTGCCCGCGCCTACTTCGACCAATCGGGTTTCTCGTTGTTCCCGACATTGGTAACCTGCTTGAGATTCCTGCCGGCGCGATCGATGACGAACACCTGCACTTTTCCCGAGCGGGTCGAGGTAAATGCCAGGTGGCGGCCGTTGGGCGCCCACGCCGGACTCTCGTTGGTCCCTTCGCCGAACGTGAACTGCCGGATCATTCCCGACGCCAGCTCGATCACCTTGATGTCGAACCCCGGGCCGTTGCGGGCGGTGTAGGCAATCTCGTTGTACGGCGGCGGCGACCAGGTCGGCCGGTCGGCGTACGATTCAGACGTGATCTTGCGCAGCCCGAGGCCGTCGGCGCCCATCACCCACACCTGGGGCGTCCCCGTCCGATCCGAGACGAACGCGATCTGCGTGCCGTTCGGGCTCCAGGTCGGCGACTGGTCGATGCCGCGATTGTTGGTCAGCCGGCGGACGTTCGTGCCGTCGCGGTTGGCCACGTAGACCTCGGCGTTGCCGTCGCGCGTCGACCAGAACGCGATCTTGCTGCCGTCGGGCGACCAGGAGGGCTGGAACGTCTGTTCCGGCGCCTTGGGGAACTGGTCGAGCAGTCCCTGGTAGATGTGTGAGATGAAGATGTTCGGGAGCCCGTCGCGATTGCGGTACGAGGTGTAGGCAATCGATCGCGCGTCAGGCGACCAGTTCGGCTGGATGTTCAGCGAACGGCCGGTGGTGACCCGCCGCTGGTTGGCGCCGTCGTAGTCGGCGATGTAGATCTCCTTGACGCTGCGGCTCTCGACCGTGCCGCCGACGCGCTCGCCGTCGCGATCAGACGCGAACGTCAGCTTGGTCCGGGCGACGCCGATCAGGTTGCGCTGCTTGGCGTGGATCTCATCGGCAATGGTGTGCGCGTAGCCGCGCGGATTGACGGCGGATCCTGAATACTCCTTGCCGAACGCCTGCACGCGCTGCTCGGGCCGCCGCGCGTCGAACAGGCGCACCTGCACGAGAATGCCCGCCGCGGTCTTCTGCACGCTGCCGACCAGGACCGCGTCGGCGCCGAGCTCGCGCCAGCGCGCCAGCGGCACGTCATCCAATGTCCTGGCGGTCGGAATCGACGCGTAGGTGTCGCGGGGAATCAGCCCGAAATCGTGCTCGAAGTTCAGGTCGTCGAACAGCACCTGGGCGATCATCTTGGCCACCCGATCGGTCTCGATGTCGGGCGACAGCGCGATGAAATCCGGCACGGCGATTCGGGTCTGCGCGCCGCCGTCAGAGGTAATCACCGTCCCGACGTCGGCGGGTTGCTGCTGAGCGGCCGGCGGCGGCTGAGCGGCCGGCGCGGGTGGCGGCTCCTGCGGCCGCGCCGACACCGCGACGATGGCGAGCCCGGCCGCGAAGGAGACGATGCCGATGGAGTGGAAAATCCTGTTCATCGCTGGTATTGGAAATTCAAATGAACGGTCAACGACGGGTTGGTGTACTGGGCTGGCAGCGGCGGCAGCTTCCGGGTGATCTGAACGGCGGTTCGCGCGAACGTGTCGAGCTGGTATTGCCCGCTGGACTTTTCAACAGAGTCCTGCGTAATGGTACCGTCCCGCTCGATGGTGAACTTGATCAGCACATTGCCGGCGACTTCAGCCTGCTGATTCCAGCTGCGGCGGATGCTTTCGACCATCAGGGCCACGTAATCCGGACAGCAGAAGTCGCCAGTCACATCGAGGGTGGATCCGGTGCCGGGACCGCCGCCGGTGGACAGGCCGAAGCCCATGCCGCGCGCGCCGGTCTCCACTACTGCAGTGCCCGGCCTTGCTTCCGGCCCGCGGATCGGCGTCCGGCCCCGCGCATCGTCGGGCGCCTTGACCGACGGCGCCGCCGGCCTGACCGGCCTGGCGCTGGGTAGGGGGAGCGTCATCTCGGGCGCCTTGGCGGCGGGCGGCCGCACCGGATCGCGCTTGACCTCCTCCGGGGTCTGGACCTGAACCGGGCGACCGCCGATGGCGGTCAACCCGCCGTTGGACGGACCGTCGCCGCCGCCGCTCAGGGTGATCGTCATGATCGCCCGCGGCGGAGCAGCCTCCTTCATCAGCAGCCCGCGTGGTGCGAGCAGCAAGCCGGCGATCAGCGCGCCGTGCAGCAGCAGCGACACGCTGACCATCCTCTGCAGTCCGGCCGGCTCGTGCAGCCGGTCGCGCAGGATGTCAGTGACGTCCATCGCCAGTCCGCTCGCTCATCGATCGCCCGGCATCTTGGTGACCAGACCGACGGTTTCGACGCCGGCGGCCGTCAGCTTGTCGGTGATCTCCGCCAGTTCCTTGAGTTGGACGCCGCCATCGCCGCGCAGGTAGACCTGCTTCTTCGCCGCCGTTTCCATCTTCTGACGGATCCGCTCCTGCAGCACGTCGGCACGAATCAACTCGGTGCCGAGATAGACAGACTGGTTCTCGCGATAAGTGAGGGGCACGGTCACTTCGATGCGCTCGCCGACGATCGGGTTCGACCGGCGGGCCACCGGCAGGTTGACGTCGATGCCGCGCTGGATCATCGGCGCCGTCACCATGAAGATGATCAGCAGCACCAGCATGACGTCGACCAGCGGCACGACGTTGATCTCGCTGAGGGTCGGCGCCACCCGTCGGCCCCGCCCCCGCCGCGACGCGCTCGCGACCGCCGGCTGTAATTTCGGCATCCCCGTCGTCCTACGTGAAGTTCCGCTCGACGATGTTGAGGAACTCCATCGAGAAATCGTCCATGTCCGACGCGAACAGCTTGGTGCGCTGCGTCAGGTAGTTGTAGAAGAGCACCGCCGGGATCGCCGCGGCCAGCCCCGCGGCGGTCGCAATCAGCGCTTCCGAAATCCCCGGCGCGACGCTGCCGAGGGCGGTCGATCCGGTCTGACCGATCCGCTCGAAGGCGCCCATGATCCCCCACACCGTGCCGAACAGACCGATGAACGGCGCGATGCTCGCCGTCGTCGCCAGAAAGGAGACGTAGTGCTCCAGCTTGTTGATCTCCAGGCCCGCTGCCCGAAGCAGCGCGCGGTCCACTCCCGTCAGGTTCTTCAAGGTAGGACGAACGGCGGGCTTTTGTGGATTGGGTCCGTTGGCCAGTTCGGGGGAGCCCTGGCGAAGCTGGGCCGTCAGTTCGGCGTAGCCGGATTGAAACAGGCCGACCAGCGGACTTTGTTCGAGCGATCGGCAGACCGCCTGGACTTCCGAGAACTTGTTGCTCCGCCGGAAGACGTCGAGAAACTGTGTGGACTGACGGGAGGCGCGCCCATAGGTCCACCACTTGTAGAGGAAGATGCCCCACGAGATGACCGACAGCATCAGCAGCGCGCCGAGGACGATCTGGTTGAGAAGGGACGAACCAGCCACGCGGCCGAGAATCCCAAGTCCCGATACGCTGTCGGTCCCAGGCCCCCCCTGGTCCTGCAAGTGCAGGGCAAGGAGAAAGCTGCCAAACGTGTGCAAACAGACCTCCGGGACATCGCGATTGCGCCGCTGGGACAGCGCGGCCGGTGGACGGGGAGCCCACGTCGGATGCGGAAAACTGTATCACGGTGGGTAATGGCTGTCAAACCTATGCTAGGATTGGAGTTCCCTCTCTTTCAATGCTCCGGTTCCTCTCCATCAAGCGGCTCGCGGTGATCGACGCGGTCGAGCTCGAGTTCGGTCCGGGCCTCAATGTCCTGACCGGCGAGACCGGTGCCGGCAAGTCCATGCTGGTCGAGGCGGTGGGCCTCCTCCTCGGGGGGCGCGCCTCGGGCGACCTGGTCCGGACCGGCGCCGAGTCCGCCACCATCGAGGCGATTTTCGAAAGCGGGGAAGAGGAGATCCTGGTCCGCCGCGAGGTCACCGCCCAGGGGCGCAGCCGGGCCTTCATCAATGGCAGCCTGGCCACCGCCGGGGCATTGAAGGAACTGTCCGCCCGCCTGATCGAGCTGCACGGCCAGCACGAGCATCACACACTGCTCGACCCGTCGACCCACCTCGCCACCCTGGACGCATTCGGCGATCTCGACCCGCTGCTCGGCCCGGTGGCGGCGGAATTCGATGCCATCAGCACGCTGGCGGCGGACCTGGTCCGGGTCCGCCAGACCTCCGCCGATCGCGACGCCCGGCACGAGCTCCTGACGTTTCAACTGTCGGAGCTGGATCGCGCACAGCTGATGCCCGCCGAGGACGCTCAGCTGACGGAGACGCGACAGGTCCTGGCCAGCGCCGAGCGGATGGAACGCCTGTGCACCGAGAGCTACACCGCCTTGTACGAAAGCGACGACGCCGTGCTGGCGCAGCTGGGCGGCATCTGGCGGCGCGTCGCGGATCTGGCGGCGCTCGATCGACAGTTCCTGCCGTACCTCGACGTGCGCGACGGCATCAAGTCGCAGCTCGAGGACCTGGCGTTGTTCCTGCGCCGCTATACCGAGGGGATTGACGCCTCGCCGGCCCGGCTCCAGAAGGTCGAAGAGCGCCTGGCCCTGCTCGAACGGCTGAAGCGGAAATACGGCCCGGCGCTCTCCGACGTCATCGATCGCCGCAACCAGCTGCGGCGCGAGTTCGACGACATGGATCAGGGCGACCAGCGCCGGCTCGAACTGGAGCGCCTCTATGACGTCAGCTGTGCGCGCTACCTGGATGCCGCGCGTCGCTTGTCCGCGGCCCGCCATGCGCTGGCGCCGGACTTCGCGCGGCGGCTCGAACAGTTGCTGGCCGAGTTGGCGATGGAGCACACGCAGTTCGAAGCGCGATTCAACGCCGAACCGCTGGCCCAGCCTGCCTGGACCGCCGCCGGCGTCGATGCGGTCGAGTTCTTCCTGTCTCCCAATCCTGGCGAGGATCTCCGGCCGCTGGTCCGAATCGCCTCGGGCGGCGAGCTGTCGCGGATCATGCTCGCGATCAAGACCCTGACCGCGGCCCGTCGTCATGGTTTCAGCGAAGCCGACGATCGGCCGCCTGGGGCGGTTCCGCCGGGACTGGTGTTCGACGAGATCGACGCCGGCATCGGCGGCCGGGCAGCCGACGTCGTGGGCCGCAAGCTGCGAGCCCTCGGCTCGGCGTTTCAGGTACTCTGTATTACGCACCTGCCGCAGATCGCGGCTTACGCCGACACGCATTTCCTGATTGAGAAGCAGGTCGACGGCGGCAGGACCCAGACCCGCGTCGCCAGGCTCGACGACGCCGGCCGCGTCGAGGAGCTGGCCCGGATGCTCGGCGGCGAGCCGCTGACGGATGGTCTTCGCGCGACGGCGCGGGAAATGCTGGTGGGCCGGCGGCTAGACGTCGGCGGGCCAGTGCTCCGGCCCGGAGACGCACCCACACCCCATGTCATCGCCGGGGGCGAATCGAAAACGAAAGGCGAAAGCGAAAGAGCGAAAGGCGAAAGGGCGAAACGCAAGCCGGCTCGCCCCAGAGAGTAACCCCCGTTCACCGATCCCGGTCCATCCGCATCAACGCATTGAAAGCACCGTGGCGCGCAAATATCTGATCGAAACCTTCGGCTGCCAGATGAACGTGCACGACTCCGAGCGCATGGCGGGGCTGCTCGAGCAGGCCGGGTTTGAAGCGACCGAAGACGAGGTCGAGGCCGACATCGTGGTCATCAATACGTGCAGCGTGCGCGAGCGTGCCGAAGAGAAGCTCTACACGCGACTCGGCGAACTGCGACAGCTCGCCAGCGAGGGAGGGCACGACCCGGTCGTTGCGATCGCCGGCTGCGTCGCCCAGCAGGAAGGCGCGGCCCTGCTGCGCCGATCGCCCGGCGTGGCGGACATCATCATCGGCACGCAGGCGATCCGGAAGCTGCCAATGCTGGTGGAGCGGGCTGCGGTGGAACGGCGGCCATTGATCGACCTGACCCTGTACGACGATGTGGCGTTTCCGCTGGGGATCACGCGGCGGACCGACCGGGTCAAGGCCTACATCACGATCATCGAAGGGTGCAACGAGTTCTGCAGCTTCTGCGTCGTGCCGTACACGCGCGGCCACGAGCGGATGCGTCCGAAGGCCGATATCCTGGCCGAGGTCCGCGAGGCCGCCGCCGCGGGCCGCCGCGAGGTGCAGCTGCTCGGGCAGATCGTCAATCACTACACAGCGCCGGACGAGCCGTCGTGCGACTTCAGCGGCCTGCTGGAAGCGATTCACGACATCGCCGGCATCGAGCGGATCCGCTTCGCCAGCCCGCATCCACGCCACGTTTCGGACCGCTTCCTCGGCGCGATGGCGCGGCTGCCCAAGGTCTGCCGCCACCTGCATCTGCCGGTGCAGTCCGGGTCGAGCCGGGTGCTGGCGGCGATGCGTCGCCGTTACACGCGCGACAGCTATCTCGAACTGGTGGCGCGGATCCGCGCGACGCTGCCGGACGTGGCGCTGTCGACCGATATGATTGTCGGGTTCCCGGGCGAGACCGACGCCGAGTTCGACGAGACGCTGTCACTGACCGCGGCGGTCGGGTATCACAGCATGTTCTCGTTCAAGTACTCGCCGCGACCCAACACCCTCGCCGACCAGCGGCTGGCCGACGATGTCAGCGACGAGGAGAAGACGAGGCGGATCGTCGCGCTGCAGGGGCTGCAGCGCGACATCCAGACCGCGCTCAATCGGCGGCTGATGGGACAGGAAGTGGACGTGCTGGTGGATGCCGCGAGCCGGCGGCACGAGACCGAGCTGTCGGGCCGGACCAGCACCAACGTGGTGGTCAATCTCCCCGGCCGGCCGGGCTGGATTGGGAAAACGGTGCCGGTGACGATCGAGCGCACCGGGCCGCACAGCGTTTGGGGCCGGGTAAGGGGCCAGACGACAGCGTATGATGCGGACAGCGACGGCGTCGCGGGCTGACGTCTCGCGTTCAGGAAAGCTGGAAGCGATGCAAATCGAGATGACGATCAAGGGACTGATGGTCGATCCGATCACGAACATGCCGATCATCATTCTGCGCGACAAGGACGGCCAGAAGGTGCTGCCGATCTGGGTCGGGATCTTCGAGGCCAACGCCATCGCGCTGCAGATCGAGAACGTCGCCACGCCGCGGCCGATGACCCACGACCTGCTGCGCAACATCATTCACGACCTCGACGCCGCGGTGCAGAAGATCGTCGTGTGCGATCTGCAGGAGAACACGTTCTACGCGCTGATCTACCTGTCGCTGCGCGGCGAGACGGTGGCGATCGATGCGCGGCCGAGCGATGCGATCGCGCTGGCGCTACGGACGCGGGCGCCGATCTTCGTCGAGGACGAGGTGATCGACCACGCCAAGACCGTCGACGTGCCATCTGAGCATGCCGACTCGGACCGGCTGCAGAAGTGGCTGGAGAGCCTCGATCCGGACGACCTGGGCAAGTACAAGATGTAGCCGAGCCGGCCACACGAGCGACGCCGCTTGGCCATTGGGCGTCGAGTGAAGTCGCCCGCCCACTCTGTCAGCCGGCAACTCTGTTAAGATGCCCTCCGGCGGGTCCCTCATCCGATGATCGTTGCAATCGCGAATCAGAAAGGCGGCGTGGGGAAGACCACCACGGCCATCAACCTGGCGGCGGCGCTCGCGATGCGCGGCCGGCGCACGCTGCTGATCGATCTCGATCCCCAAGCCAACAGCACGATGTCGTTCCTGGAAATGCCGCTGGTGTCGAAGAGTGTCTACGACGCGATTACGGAATCGGGCGTCGCGCTCGCCGATGTCATCGTGCCATCGCCGATCGAGAATCTCTCGATTGCGCCGTCCCGGATTGCGCTGGCCAAGCTCGAGGCGCGGTTGGTGGGGGAGATGGACGCCCATTTCCGGCTGAAGGACAAGCTGGCGCCGCTGCTCGAGGAGTATCCGCAGGTGGTCATCGACTGTCCGCCGACACTGGGGCTGCTGACGGTGAACGCGCTGGTTGCGGCGACCCACCTGCTGATCCCGATTCAGTCCTCGTATTTCGCGCTCGAGGGCACGGACGATCTGCTGGAGACGATCGAGAAGGTCCGGGCGCGGCCGAATCCGGCGCTTCGCATCCTGGGGGTCGTGATCACGATGCACGACAAGCGGACGGCGCTGGCGCGAGATATCCGGGCACAGATCCAGAAGGTGTTCGGCGGCCAGGTGTTCAAGACCGTAATCACCAAGAGCGTGCGGCTCGAGGAGAGCCCGGCCTATCGGGAGTCGATTTTCACGTTCGCGCCAGAGTCGACCGGCGCGACCGAATATTACAGCTTGTGCGAGGAGATCATCGATCGTGCCTAGACGAGGTCTGCCACTGAGCATCGGCATGCGCCACGACGAGCACTACGTCTCGGCGCTGGCCGCGTCGGCCGGGACGCCAATCGGCCGGATGATTTCGATCGAGCAGATCGATCCGAACCCGAACCAGCCGCGGCAGGTGATGGGCGACCTGTCCGAGTTGATGGCGTCGATTGCCGAGAAGGGGATTATCGAGCCGCTGATTGTGCGGCAGCGCGGCGACCGGTTCCAGATCGTCGCCGGCGAGCGGCGCTATCAGGCGGCGGTCCAGATCGGCATCCAGGAACTGCCGGTCATCATCCGCGAGGCCGACGAAGCCGAGATGCTCGAACTGGCGCTGATCGAAAACCTGCAGCGCAAGGATCTCACCCCCTTCGAAGAAGCGGAAGCACTGCACGGCCTGGCCGAGAGCTGCGGTTACACGCATGAAGACCTGGCACGCCGGCTTGGCAAGTCGCGCACCTCGATTACGGAGTCCCTGGCGCTGATCGGCATCCCGGTCGATATCCGCAACCTCTGTCGGCTGGCCGACATTTCCTCCAAGTCAGTGCTTTTACAGGTAGTTAGGCAGAGCACACCAGAGAAAATGACCGCGCTTGTCGAATCCATTGCCAGCCAGGGCGGCGCCACCCGTCAGCAGGTGCGCCAGGCGACCGCCAAGCCCAAGGCCGGCCGCCCCAAGCACTACGTCTTCGCCTTCAGGCCGCCAACCAAGGCGTTCAACCTGAAGCTGTCGTTCGCCAAGAGCCGCGCCTCCCGCGAGGAGATCATCGACGCGCTCGAAGGCATCCTGCACGAACTGCGCAAGAAGGACTGACGGCGTTTCACTCTCGAGGACGCCGAGGACGCCGAGGCTGATTCCGATGCCGCGACCGGCCCGCCCGCAGCCGGCATTCAAACCAATCGCTGACCGCATCTCCCGGCTCACGATAATCAGTCGACCGGCGATGCGACGGCCCTGACGTCGGCCCGCCTCACCAAAGACGCGAACGTCGCTCGCGACATCCCGCGCGTGACAACCTGGCGCCGGGTCGCCGCACAACTGGAAGCGCGCACGGATCGCGGCTCGCGGCGTTCGTTCGGCCAGGCGCCGCAGCGGCGTCTCGCGGCGCGGCTGCGCTCAGCATGAAAACCGCAGGAGGTCAGCCGAAGGAGCCCCGTCAGAGGCAGGCCTGGCCCCGGATTTTCAGGCCATATCGCTTGGGTCTGATAATGGATGTTATGTTAACTTAAGACACAAAATAGCTTCTGTGTACCCCGCAGGGATCCCCGCACTGCTGCCGCGTTCCGAGGCCCCCAAGATGATGGACGGACAATCGGCGCCAAACACGGCCGCCGTGCGCCCGACGCGGCGCCGTGCCTTGCGGGCGCGGCCAACTGGCGAACGCCTGCAGGGGCCAAGGGACCAGGGACGACCAACCCCAGCAGGACGACCGCGGCTGCAGGACGACCAAGACTGAAGGACGACCAAGGACCGGGGACGGACCAAGGACCAAGGACCAAGGACCAAGGACCAAGAACTAAGAACCAAGAACCAGCTAAGCGGTCCAGTTCCGCGCTTCGAACCGCTCGTCGGGAACCGTCAGCTCGACCGGCCGGTTGCCCGGCTGACGCTCGACTTCGTGGTTCCCGCGGTCGTAGACCGCCACCGTAAACAACAGCGCCGCGCCGGCCGCGACCCGCAACTCCGACAACGGCAGCGCCGCCTCGATCACCGTTCCCGCGGCAATCCGGGCACCGCCATCGCCGCGCTCGACCCAAGCCTGATCCGCGGCCCGCCGGTCCTGAAAGCTGCCGGCCAGCCGCCCCAGCGCCTGCCTGACCATGAACCGGATCCCGTCCGGCTGGAGGAACGTCACCGCGAACTGGTAACCGTCGGCCAGCAGGTCCGACACCGGCCGCCCGGCATCCAGGCGGACGTACAGCCAGTCATGATCGAACCCGAACTGCACCTGGGTCAGGATCCCCGGCGTGCGGTCGATCCGGTGCATGGCCCCGGCCACGTCGCGGATCTCGAGCGTTCCGGCACCCAGCCACTCGAAATAGCTGGTCTCCTCGCCGTCCAGCGTCGGTGTGAAGAAGGCCGACGGCGCCGTCTCGGCCGCCGCGGGCCCGCCAGTCGAGATGTTGCTGACGAACAGCTCCTCGGGAACCGGCCGCGCCAGCAGCCGGTAGACGTTGCGCAGATGGCGCCGGAACAGATCGTCGAACTCCGAATCGTGCGCCGATGAATGGTCGTCGCCATACCACCAGAACCAATCACTGCCTTCGGCGATCAGCACTTCCTCGCGGGCCCGCGCCAGATCGCCCGGCTCGACACCCGACGCGTGATCGAGCGCATCACGCGCGTCGGCCAGCTGACTCCACGCCCGGTGGTCGTCGCGATGGCCGATCCAGATATAGAGATTGGCGTCGATCCACGAACCGGGAAAGATCGTCGTCAACTCGTGCCGCGGTTGATCACAGGCCTCGGCCATCGTCACGGTGCGCAGCTCGGGATGAGAGGAGAGACGGCCATACAGCGCCCGGAGGAAGGGCCGGCCGCCGCCCGCGAAGTGTTCCCAGGCGTTCTCGCCGTCCAGGATGATGCTGATGCGGGCCTCTTCCCCGCCGGTGCGGCTGGCGTAGCGCTGCCCCGCCTCGACCAGCCGCGCCACGAAATGGTCGGCCGCCGCATCAGGCGCCCAGCCGGCGTAGGCGAAGCCGATCAGATCGGACAGCAGGTGATCGCGAAACGCGCAGGCGATGCTCCCGCCGCGCGTCGAGACCCGATACGGCGCGTAGAGCTGCTCGGCTCGCTCGACCTGCTCGTCGCCATCGCGGCTGAACGAGACACCGAGCGTGCGCGCCAGAATCAGTTCGTCGGTCGCCATCCATTTGAACCCGGCGCCTGCCGCCAGCCCGACCACGGCGTCGGACACCGACCCCTCGGACGGCCAGAGACCGACCGGCAGACGGCCGAACAGCCGCTCGTAGAGCGCCACCGCCCGCGTCAGCTGCTCGGTCGCGTCCTCGGGGCGGGCGAACCGGCGGCGCGGCATCCGCGACTCGGGGTGCGTCCGCAGGTAGATGTCGGTGTTGCAGAGCAGCGGCAGAATCGGGTGATAGAACGGCGACGTCGAGATCTCGATCTGGCCCCGGGCCGCCGCCGCGCGGTACTCAGGAATCACCTCGTTCAACAGCTCGAGTTCGACAACGCGCAGCAGCCGCTTGTCGTCCTCGCTGAAGTCGCGCCCCTTCGCCAGCAGACCGCGCACGCGCTCGTCGCCTTCGAGGTAGATCGGATCGATCCAGGCCAGCTTCTGCCAGACCTGCAGATCTCGCAGGTCGTCGCGGGTGAACCGGCGGGCCGCCGCGCGGGCGTCGGCCGCGGTCGGCAGCGTCCCGCCGCGCAGCGCCAGCAGTTCGGCGTAGCGGGGGTGGATGTCGATCATCCTCTGCCGCTGCGCGTGGAAGAAGTTCTCCAGGATGAAGGCGATGTCGGATTCAGCGAGGTCGGCCGCCGGCTTGAGGCTCAATTCCAGGAACCGATCGTGCGCCCGGTTTTCGGCAAACGCCTCGAGCTGAACCAGCAGCGACGGCACCAGATTGAAGGTGATGCGAACGTCCGGAAATTCCCGGAGCAGCGCGACCATCCCGTAGTAGTCCTTCAGGGCATGCAGCCGCACCCAGGGCAGGATGTGCTCCTGGGTCACCAGATCTTCGTAGAACGGCTGATGCATGTGCCAGAGCATGGCGACCTGTGTCATCGGTGCTACTCTCTAGCTTAGCGCGACGTGTTCAAAATTCTCGACCGCTACGTCGTCCGCGAGGTGCTCCCGCCCTTCCTGCTCGGACTGGTGGTGCTCACCTTCCTTCTGCAGATGCCGCCGATGCTCGACTACGGCGAGCAGTTCATCGAGAAGGGCGTGCCGTGGCCGACGGTCGTCCACCTGCTGGCCACGCTGATCCCGCAAGCGCTCGCCCTGACCATCCCGATGGCCCTGCTGCTCGGGATCCTGGTCGGACTCGGCCGGATGTCGGCCGATCGCGAGTTCGTCGCGATGCAGGCGTGCGGCGTCAGCATCTTCCGGCTGGTCCGCCCGATCCTGTGGCTCTCGATCCCGGCGACGCTGGCGACGCTCTACGTGATGATCGTCCTGATTCCGGATCAGAATCAGGCGTTCCGCGAGATCACGTTCCGGTTCCTGGCCTCGGCGGCTGAAAGCGACGTCAAGGCGCGCGTCTTCTTCCAGGAGTTTCCGAAGCAGGTGCTCTACGTGCGCGACGTGCCGCCGACCGGCGGCTGGCTCGACGTCTTCATGGCCGACACGTCCCGCGACGATCAAACGATCGTTTATCTGGCCAAGCGGGGCCGCCTGGTCATCGACCGCGACAAGAAGACCGTCGAACTGCTGCTCGAGGACGGCAGCAGCCACTCGACGTCGTTGCAGGATCCGGACTCACACCAGGGCGGCACCTTCGATCGGCAGATCATCTCGCTCGACGCGGCCTCCGTCTTCCGCCGCTCGACCCTGCTCAAGGGCGACAACGAGATGAGCATCGCCGAGCTGAAGGCCAAGGATGCCGAGGCGGCCAAGGCTGGCGCGCCGTCGTACGGCCAGTATTTCATCCAGTTGAAGTACTCGATCCCGGCGGCCTGCCTGGTGCTGGCGATCATCGGCCTGACGCTGGGCGTGACCAACCGCAAGGACGGCAAGTTCGCCAGCTTCGTCCTCGGCTTCGTCGTCGTCTTCATCTACCAGCAGATCATGTGGACGTGCCGGGGCCTGGCGCTGACCGGCAGACTGTCGCCTGGACTGGCCGCGTGGATCCCCAACCTGGTGGTCGGCGCCGCCGGTATCGTGCTGCTGCTCTGGCGGGCCGGATCGACAGACCGCCCGATCCGGTTCGTGTTGCCGGCGCTGCCATTTCGCGGCGGCCGGCGCGGCCCGAACGCGAGGAGTACCCGGTCGGCGCCGGCCGCCGCGCGCCGGCGAGTGGTGACGATCGTCCTCAGGACGCCGTCATTTTCGCTGCCGCGGCTGCGCCTGCTCGACCGTTACATCATGCGGCAGTTCCTGCGGGTGTTCGGGCTGGCCAGCGTGGCCCTGCTCGGGATCTTCTACATCGCCACACTCACTGAGTTCGCCACCTACCTGTTTCGCGGCACCGCCACGACCGGGATGGTGCTCCGGCACTTCTACTTCGAGACGCCGCGCTACGTCACCTTCCTGATTCCCCTGTCGGCGCTGATCTCGACGCTGGTCGTCTTCGGCCTGCTCACCAAGAACAGCGAGCTGATCGTGATGCGAGCGTGCGGCGTGAGTCTGTACCGTTCGGCGGTGCCGGTCGTCCTGCTGGCGGTCGGACTGAGCGCCGTGATGTACGGACTGCAGGAGCGGCTGGTGCCGGACTCCCACCGCAAAGCCGAAGAGCTCAGACACATCATGCGCGGCATGCCCGCCCAGACGTTCGGCACGCTGGAGCGGAAGTGGATTGTCGGCCACGACGGCGACATCTACCATTACGAGAATTTCGATCCGCGGATCGACCGGTTCAACCGCCTGACGGTGTACGACCTCGACCCGAAAACGTGGCGGCTGGCATCGCTGACCTATGTCAAGGATGTGGCACTGGCCGCGCCGGCGGGCGCGGACGACGAGCGGACGCTCGGATGGCAGGGACGGGAGGGCTGGACGCGTGAGTTCTCGACCGGCCAACGGCGCGGGGTGACGAAAGAGCTGGTGACGTACCATCCCTTCGCGGTCAAGCCGATCGCGCTCGAGCCGCCCAGCTACTTCAAGACCGACGACCCGGAACCGGACCGGATGTCGTACGAGGAGCTGAGCCGGCACATCAGCCAGCTGCGCGCCAGTGGATTCCACGTCGTGCCCTACATGGTGCAGCTGCAGCGGAAGATCGCCTTCCCCTTCGTGCCGCTGATCATGACGCTGCTGGCCGTGCCGTTCGCCGTCACGACCGGGCGGCGCGGCGCGCTCTACGGGATCGGCATCGGCATCGTGCTGGCGATCACCTACTGGACGACGCAGAGCGTGTTCGCGGCCATCGGCGCCGGCGGCGCGATCTCGCCAGTGCTGGCGGCCTGGGCGCCCAATATCCTGTTCGGCGCCGCCGCCGCCTACATGATTCTCACCGTGCGGACGTAGTGTACAGAATCGGACGTGGCGTCGGACTTGGTCGGAAACAAAAACGGCGGCCCCCGATGGCCGCCGTTTTTGAAGAATGCCGAAACGCAGGATCCAAGGTCCTGCGCTCTTGAGAAAGTTACAGCCCAGCCCCGGCCTTGAGCGCGGCCGCCTTGTCGGTCCGCTCCCAGGTGAACT
>JBDTRR010000078.1:0-24551 GCA_039931615.1 Acidobacteriota bacterium | reverse complement strand
GCGATGAAGGTGCTCAAGTCGCGGCTCTACGACATCAAGATGAAGGAGAACCAGGCCAAGCTGGATCAGATCAGCGGCGCCAAGAAGGAGATCGCCTTCGGCCATCAGATCCGGAGCTACGTCCTCCACCCCTATCAGATGGTCAAGGATCACCGGACCAAGGAATCGATCGGCGACGTCAGCCGCGTGCTCGACGGCGATATCGATGTCTTCATCAAGTCGTATCTGATGAAGAAGAGCAGCGGCACGCTCGGGGACACGGCGCCGGACGAGGATGACTGAGCCGCCGGAGCGGCTGGCCCCGGCCGAAAAGCCGCCAGGTCCGGCGCGAACCGGCGGTCCCGCGGTGCTGGTGTTCATCGGCATTCTCTGCAGCCGCGTCACCGGTCTGGTCAGGCAGCGCGTCTTCGCCCACTACTTCGGTCTCGGCCCCGAGGCCGACGCCTTCCTGGCCGCCTTCAAGATCCCGAACTTCCTGCAGAACCTGTTCGGTGAGGGCGTGCTGTCGGGATCGCTGATCCCCGTTTATGCGTCGCTGGTCGCGCGCGGCGACCGGCGGCACGCCGACCGGGTCGCGGGCGCGGTCGGCTCGCTCCTCGGGCTCGTCGTCAGCGTCGTCGTCCTGGTCGGGGTGGTTGCCACCCCGCTGCTGATCGGGCTGATCGCGCCGGGATTCACCGGACCGACCCGCGAACTCACGATCCAGGTCGTTCGGATCCTGTTCCCGGGCGCCGGCCTGCTCGTCCTCTCCGCCTGGTGCCTCGGCGTGCTGAACAGTCATCACCGCTTCCTGATTTCCTATACCGCGCCGGTGGTGTGGAATGCGGCGATGATCGCGACGCTGGTGATGTTCGGCGCGCAGACGCCGCTGCCGCGGCTGGCCGGGATCCTGGCCTGGGGATCGGTGATCGGGAGCGGCCTTCAGCTGGCGGTCCAGGTGCCGATGGTGTGGCGCGTGGCGCCGGACCTGAGGTTCGCACTCGACGCGACTTCCGCGGAGGTGCGTACCGTGGTGCGCAACTTCATCCCGGTTTTCATCAGCCGCGGTGTCGCGCAGTTCAGTGCCTACGTCGACCTGCTGCTCGCCAGCCTGCTGCCGACGGGCGCCGTCGCCGGCCTGACCAATGCGCAGACGCTGTATCTGCTGCCGGTGAGCCTGTTCGGGATGTCGGTGTCAGCCGCCGAACTGCCGGCGATGTCGGGGGTGGCGACGGTGGACGCGGCGGGATTCGCCGCGCTGCGCCGGCGGCTCGATGCCGGGTTGAGGCAGATCGCGTTCTTCGTCGTTCCGTCGGCGATGGCGTTCCTCGCCCTCGGCGACGTCCTCGCTGCCGCGCTCCTGCAGACCGGGCGATTCGGACCGGATGAAGCGGTGTATGTCTGGGGCATTCTGGCGGGTTCGGCGGTCGGACTGCTGGCATCGACGCTGGCGCGATTGTACTCGTCGAGCTACTACGCACTTCGTGATACGCGGACGCCGCTGCGTTTTGCCATCGTTCGCCTCGTGCTGACGACGTCGCTCGGTTACCTGTGCGCGATACCGCTGCCGCGCTGGCTCGGGATTTCGGAACGCTGGGGCGTCGCCGGATTGACCGTTTCGGCGGGGGTGGCGGGATGGATCGAGATGCTGCTGCTGCGCCGCGCCCTGAACGCGCGCATCGGTCCGACGGGTCTTCCGGCGTCGTACGTCACGATGCTCTGGCTGGCGGCAGGGGCGGGGGCGGCGACGGCGTGGGCCATCAAGCTGACGGTGCCGATCGCGAATCCAGTCCTCGCGGCGGTGGCAATTCTGGGCCCGTACGGCCTCGTCTTCCTGGCGATCGCCCTCGCTCTACGGATACCCGAGGCGGCGACGCTGGTCAGCCGGCTGACCGCACGACGGAGAGTGAAAGCGGGTTAGGACAAGATCATTGCGCTCGCGGGAAGGCGTTGGCGCCGGGCTGGGTTCCGGAGATGAACGCTTCACTAATCCCGTCCGCCGTCTCTGCGGGAAGGACCGCGCCGGTGGATTTATCCACCGCCAGGAAAACGATGTTGCCGGGCGCCGCGAATTTCGGCGGGTCGTCCTTGTCCGGCCTGCCGTCGATGTAGGCCTTCATGAACTCCATCCAGATCGGCAGCGCGGCAAGCGCGCCCTGCTCGGCGCTGCCGAGCGACTTCTTCTCGTCGTTGCCGACCCACACGCCGACCGTGAGATCCGGATCGTAGCCGATGAACCAGGCGTCGGTATTGTTGTCGACGGTGCCAGTCTTGCCGGCGAGCGGCCATTCGGTCGCCATGCTGGCGGCGCGCTGGCCGGTGCCGCGCAGCAGCACGCCGCGCAGCAGGTTGGTCATCACGAAGGCGGTATCGGCCCGGATGACGTCGACCGGTTCGGCCCGGTTTTCCTCGAGCAGATTGCCGTCGCGATCGAGTACGCGCAGCACCTCGAACGGCTTGACCCGGACGCCCTGGTTGGGGAACACGGTGTAGGCGCTGGTCACCTCGAGCAGCGTCGCGTCGCCGGCGCCCAGCGCTATCGACAGATAGGGCGGGAAGTCTTCCTCGAAGCCGAACCGCCTGGCGTAGTTGAGGACGTTCTTCGGCCCCAGCGCGTCCATCAGCTTGACGGCCGGGATGTTGCGCGACTCCTCGATCGAATGGCGCAGCGTAATCGATCCCTCGAACATGTGATCGTAGTTGGCGGGGCTGTAGGTCTGACCCTCGCCGGTCGTGTAGGTGACCGGCTCGTCGATCAGGATCGACGACGGTGTATACCCGCGATCGATCGCGGCGGTGTAGAGAATCGGCTTGAAGGTCGATCCGATCTGCCGGTAGGCCTGCACCGCGCGGTTGAACTTGCTGCGATTGAAGCTCCAGCCGCCGACCATCGCCTTGATCTGCCCCGACCGGTTGTCGATCGCGACCAGCGCCCCTTCCGCGACCGGCGTCTGGTCCAGCGTCACGGTCGCCGTTTTCGTGTCCTCGTCGAGCTTGAGGATTGCCACCTCCACCAGATCGCCCGGAGCGAACAGGAGCGAGGCTGAGGTGCGGCGGGTCCAGACATAGCCGGTCCGCGCGAGATCGGCATGGTATGGACCGATCCGCAGCCGCGCCGTGCCGCTCTTGGGGGCGGTGACGACGACAGCCGGGACGACGTCGCCGGCCGCGATCGGCCGGGTCCACCGGTCGTCCTTGTATCCGTCGATGGTGTGCCGCTCGGCGACGACGTTGCGCTTCGGCTTGCGGTAGCCATGCCGTTTGTCGAGCGCCCGGAGGCCGTGCTCGAGTGAGCGGTTGGCGATCTCCTGCAGCTTGGCGTCGAGGGTGGTCGTGACCCGGAGGCCGTTCTCGTACAGCACCTTGGCGCCGTACTGCTTCTCGAGATGCTTGCGCACCTCTTCGACGAAAAACGGCGCGATGCCGGGCGCCTGGGTCGGCTGGCCGCGCGTCACGATCGGCTTCAGCTTGGCGGCGTCCGCCTGGGCGTGCGTGATGTATCCCTCGTCGGCCATCCGCTGCAGCACGACATTGCGGCGGCCGACCGCTCGTTTCATGTCGACGAAGGGGCTCTGCCGCTCGGGCAGCTGGAACAGCCCGGCGATCAGGGCGGCTTCCTCGAGGTTGAGATCCTTGTTCGATTTGTTGAAATAGAGCCGCGACGCCGCCTCGACACCGTAGGCGCCGTGCGCGAGGTACATCTGGTTGCAGTAGATCGCGAAGATCTCCTTCTTGGTGTAGCGCTTCTCGATTTGAATCGCCAGGACGATCTCCTTGATCTTCCGCTCCAGCGATTCAGCCGTGCTCTCCTGGCTCTTCGAGGTGAGACCGAACTGGTCTTTCAGGTTGCGCGCGAGCTGCTGCGTCAGCGTGCTGGCGCCCTGGGCGCGGCGGCGCTCGAGGATGTCGATCGCCCCGGCGACGGCGATGCGCCAGACGTTGACGCCGAAGTGGCGATCGAATTCGGTGTCCTCGGTGGCGATGATTCCCTGGCGGAGCAGCGGGTTGATGTCGTCGTAGCCGACCACCACGCGGCGTTGGGTCGCGAACTCGCCGACGACCTGGCCGTTCGACGCGTAGACGCGCGTGATCGTGCTCGGCGAGTAGTCGTCGAGCACGGATATGCGCGGCAGGTCGCCGGCGTAGGCGAACAGCACGCCGCTCAGGATGCCGAGCATCGCGGCGACCAGGAACAGCGCGATGATGCCGGCATTCCTGGCGATGCGAATGACGTAGTGGGTCACAGCTTGATGGAGGAGGTAGGCATCAGCCGCCTCGGACGTGTGGACCTGGGACGTGTGGACGAATAAGACGCGCTGGCAGCGCAGTATAGCACAAACGACGTAAAGGCTTTCCATCCAGACCGTTAGGGCCAATACGCCAACAGTGTACCGGTTTGGCCTTTACAATGATCGACTCAATTTTTATACTTGCAAGAGCATCAAACATCGGGCTGGTCATCTCGATCAGCATGCGTGCGAGAGGACTTCAATGAGCAAAATCATCGGAATCGACCTGGGCACCACGAACTCCGTCGTCGCCGTCATGGAGGGGGGCGAGCCGGTCGTGATCACCAACCCGGAAGGCGGCCGTCTGACGCCGTCGGTGGTCGCGTTCACCAAGACCGGCGAACGCCTCGTCGGACAGGTGGCCAAGCGCCAGGCCGTGACCAATCCGGAGAACACCGTCTTTTCGATCAAGCGCTTCATGGGACGCCGGTTCGATGAAGTCAGCGAGGAGATGAAGATGGTCCCGTACAGCGTCGAGCCGGACGGCGGCCGCGTCTCGGTCGGCATCGACGCTCCGGGGGGCAAGAAGAAGATGCCGCCCGAGCAGATTTCGGCGATGGTGCTGGAGAAGCTGAAAAATGCCGCCCAGGAATACCTCGGGCAGCCGGTCACCAAGGCGGTCATTACCGTCCCCGCCTATTTCAACGACGCGCAGCGGCAGGCGACGAAGGAAGCCGGCACCATCGCCGGCCTGGAAGTGATGCGGATCGTCAACGAGCCGACCGCAGCGGCGCTCGCCTACGGGCTCGACAAGAAAAAGGACGAGACCATCGCCGTCTATGATTTCGGCGGCGGCACCTTCGACATTTCGATTCTGGAAGTGGGCGAAGGGGTGGTCGAGGTCAAGGCAACCAACGGCGACACCCATCTCGGGGGCGACAACCTCGATCAGCGCATCATCGACTGGATCATCACCGAGTTCAAGAACAGCGAGGGGATCGACCTCGGCAAGGACCGGATGGCGCTGCAGCGTCTGAGGGAAGGCGCGGAGAAGGCGAAGATGGAGCTCTCCACGGTGATGGAGACCGACATCAATTTGCCGTTCATCACCGCCGATCAGACCGGCCCCAAGCACCTGCAGATGAAGCTGACGCGCGCCAAATTCGAACAGCTGGTCGAGGACCTGCTGCAGAAGACGGTCGGGCCGACCAGGCAGGCGCTGGCCGACGCCGGGCTCGATCCGTCGAAGATCGACGAGGTGGTGCTGGTCGGCGGCTCGACGCGGATTCCGAAAGTGCAGGCGATCGTCAAGGAGCTGTTCGGCCGCGAGCCGCACAAGGGCGTCAATCCGGACGAAGTCGTCGCGGTCGGCGCCGCAATCCAGGCCGGTGTGCTGGCCGGCGACGTCAAGGATCTGCTGCTGCTCGATGTGACGCCGCTCTCGCTCGGCATCGAAACGCTGGGCGGCGTGTTGACGACGCTGATCACACGGAACACGACGATTCCGACGCGGAAGAGCGAGACCTTCTCGACCGCCGCCGACAGCCAGACCAGCGTCGAAGTGCACGTCCTGCAGGGCGAGCGGCCGCTCGCCCGCGACAACCGGACCCTCGGCCGCTTCCACCTCGGGGGCCTGCCGCCGGCGCCGCGCGGAGTGCCGCAGATCGAAGTCACCTTCGACATCGACGCCAACGGCATCGTCAATGTCTCGGCCAAAGACCTCGCCACCGGCAAGGAGCAGAAGATCACGATCACGGCGACCAGCGGCCTCAACAAGGACGAAGTCGATCGGATGATGCGAGAGGCCGAGGCGCACGCCGACGAAGACAAGACGCGGCGTGAGGAGATCGAGGTCCGGAACCGGGCCGATCAGGCGGTCTACGGCGCCGAGCGGATGATCAAGGACTCCGGCGATAAACTCGCCGCTGCCGATCGCGAGGCGATCGAAGCGGCAATGCAATCGGTCAAGACCGCGATCGACGCCAACCAGGCCGCCGATATCCAGAGTGCGCTGGAACGGTTGACCGCGGCGCAGCACAAGGCGGCGGAAACGCTCTACAAGCAGTCGGCCGGCGGGGCCGGCACGCCGCCGGGCGGATCGGAGCAGGGTGGCCAGCCGGGCGGGGCGGGCGCCGCCGGCGGCGGCGCACCGGCCAGCGACGTCATCGATGCCGAGGTCGTGGACGAAGGTAAACAGTAGGGCTGCCAGCGTCGGCGTCCGGCTCCCGGCGGCGACGCTGGGGCGGCCGGACCCCGCCGCTGGCAGCGGGTAGCTACGCGGATGGATTTCTACATCATCCTGGGCGTCGACCGCGCCGCGGCGCTGGGCGAGATCAAGCGCGCCTACAAGCGGCTCGCTCGCAAGTACCACCCGGACATCAACCCGGGCGACCGGACGGCGGCCGCCCAGTTCCGCCAGATTTCAGAGGCCTATGAAACGCTGAGCGATCCGGAGCGCCGCCAACGCTACGACACCATCGGCTACACGCGCACGGCGGTCGGCGAAACGACATTCGGCTTCGACGGGTTCGACTTCTCGGTGAGCGCGAGCGGCCACACGGCGTCGACCTTCGGCGATCTGTTCGCGGACATCCTGCAGCAGCACGCCGGCGGCGGACCGGTCGACGCGCCGGCGCGCGGGACCGACCTGCATCAGACCATCGCGATCAGCTTCGAGGAGGCGGTCCACGGCGGTCATCAGACGCTGACCATCACCCGTCAGGCGCATTGCCGCACCTGTCATGGCCTGGGCCGGCTCCATGTCACCGAGAGCCGCTGCGCGCCGTGCCACGGCAGCGGCATCGTCAAGTCGGCGCGCGGGCACATGGTGTTCTCGAAGCCGTGCCCGCACTGCGGCGGATCGGGGCGGCAGCGTCAGACCCGCTGCCCGGCGTGCGCCGGCGCTCAGGTCGAGACGCGGACCGAGCCGCTGACGATCGCCACGCCGTCCGGACTGGCCGACGAGTCCCGCGTGCGCGTCGCCGGCAAGGGGAACGTCGGGCGCAACGGCGGCGAACACGGCGATCTTTACATTACCGTGCGGGTCCAGCCGCACCCGCTGTTCCAACGCCAGGGCGATGACCTGCACATCGTCGTGCCGGTCGCCGTGCACGAGGCGGCGCTCGGCGCGAAATTCGAGGTGCCGTCGCTCGACGGCCCGGCCCGCGTTCGCGTCCCGCCGGGCACGCAATCGGGTCAACAGTTCCGGCTCCGCGAGCGCGGCGTCCCGTCGGCGCGCGACGGCCAACGCGGCGACCTGGTGGTCGAGGTCCGGTTGGTGCTGCCGGCGCTGCTCGACGAGCGGTCCAGGGAGCTGCTGCGGGAGTTCGGACGGATCAATGCCGAAGATGTTCGGAAGACCTTGAGATGAGGCCGCCGAGGTCAGCGAGGACGACGAGGGGGGTGACCTGTCCAGGTCATCCGTGCAGAACCGCGTCCTCTCTCCAGCCCGGCGTCCTCGTCGTGAATCTCGGCGTTCTTGCGAAACCTCAGCGTCCTCGTCGTGATCACGTATGAAGAAGCCGGGCAAAGCCTATTACATGATCAGCGCGGTGGCGCAGAAGTACCACATCCACCCGCAGACGCTGCGTCTCTACGAGCGCGAGGGGCTGTTGAAGCCGTCGCGCACCGACGGCAACACGCGGCTGTACTCGGAAGAGGATCTGGAACAGCTGGAAACGATTCTGTCCCTGACGCGCGATCTCGGCGTCAATCTGGCGGGCGTCGAAATCATCATCAACATGCGGCGCAAGATCGAGGCGATGCAGGGCGAAGTCAACGAGTTCATGGAGTACGTCAAGAAGGAACTGGTGCGCGGCATCGACGATTGGGAGCAGCGGCTGTCGACCGCGCTGGTGAAGACGTCGCCGACCGATCTGGTCCGCGCCGCGCCGCCGCCGGACTCGCCGGCGTCGAGCGGCGAGGTGCCGCAGAAAAAGACGTCCTGATCGATCCAGCCGACGGCGCACGCGATACAATCCTCTGACATGTCGTGTCCGCTGTGCGACGGAACGGGTTGGAAGCCGATTGACGATCACGGCGTCCGCCGCGTGGTGCGATGCGATTGCTGGCGGGAGCGCGCCTCGGTGCAGGCGCTGGCGCAGGCCGGCATCCCGCCGCGCTATGCGGCGTGCGAGTTCGCGAATTTCATCACCTATCCCAACGATCGGCTGTTGAATGCGGTGACCGCCGCGCAGCGGTTCGCCGAGGCGTTTCCGGTCGTCGACAAGGGGCTGCTGATCATCGGACCGCCGGGGATCGGCAAGACGCACCTCGCCATCGCGGCGATGAAGCAGGCGATCAGGACGACCGGGGCGCGCGGGAGGTACTACGATACCCGCGGCCTGCTGACCCAGATTCGCAGCACCTACAACTCACTCACCCGGCTGGCCGAGATGGACGTGATTCGTCCCGTGATGCACGCTGAGCTGTTGATTCTCGACGATCTCGGGGCCGAGCGGCTGACCGATTGGGTCGAGGAAACCATGAACGTGATCGTCAACTCGCGCTACAACGCCAAGCTGCCGACGATCTTCACCTCGAACTACGAAGACGTTCCCGGCTCGGAAGACATGAGCTCGCTGCTCGTGCGGGTCGGCTTCCGGCTGCATTCCCGGCTGCGCGAGATGTGTGAGTTCCTCGAATACGACGGACCCGACTACCGCGACCTGCCACCCAACGCCGATGCCGACGACATCTACAAGCTGTGGAAGGGACAGCCGCGGCGCAAGCTGCCGGCGCGTGCCTCGGCGTCGGCCCGGGCCCAGTTGCGCGAGTCCACGATGCGCGAGCCCGCGGTGCGCGACGGCAAAGCCGACCTGAAATGGCCTGGAGGACGGGCCGGGAGTTAGGTGAATCGGCGATCGGCGATCGGGTGATCGGCGATCGGTCGGCCATCGCCTTTTCCATCGCCGATCACCAATCGCCGATCACCAAATGTTGGGTCTCTACCTCCACATCCCCTTCTGTTCCGCCATCTGCAACTACTGCAACTTCAATCGCGGCCTGTTCGACGCCGCGCTGAAAGCGCGCTACGTCGAGGCGCTGATCGCCGAGATCGGTCAGTCCGCCGCGGCGGCGCCGGCCGACACCATCTTCTTCGGCGGCGGCACGCCGTCGCTGCTCGAACCGGCCGAAATCCAGCGGATCATCGCGGCGTGCCAGCACCGCTTCGATCTGGCGGCGGACCGTGAGGTCACGCTCGAGGCCAATCCCGAAAGCGTCACCGAAGAGCGTCTTGCCGCCTACCGCGCGGCCGGCGTCAATCGTCTCAGCTTCGGCGTGCAGTCGTTCCTCGACAGCGAGCTGAAGCGGCTGTCGCGCCTGCACGGCGCCGCGCGCGCCCGCGCCGCCTACCAGGAGGCCAGGCGCGCCGGGTTCGACAACATCAGCCTGGATCTGATGATGTGGCTGCCGGCGCAGCGCCTCCCGGAGTGGCTCGAGTCGATCGACGCCGCGGTCGCCCTGGGACCCGACCATCTGTCGCTCTACCTGCTCGAGGTCTATCCGAATGCGCCGCTGCGGGACGAGATGGCGCGATCGAGGTGGTCGCAGGCGCCCGACGAAGATGCGGCGGGCATGTACCTGGCGGCGATGGATCGGCTCGACGCGGCCGGTTACCTGCAATACGAGATCTCCAACGTCGCGCGCCCCGGCCGGATGTCGCGGCACAACCTGAAATACTGGAGCGACGGCGACTGGCTGGGTTTCGGCTGTGGCGCCCACTCGACGTGCGACGGTGTTCGGTGGAAGAATGTCGCCGGAATCGAGGATTATGTCCGCCGTATCGAAGGTGGTCAGTCGGTGGAAACGGACCGGCGGCGACTGCCGGTGGGGGAGCGGTTGGAAGACGCGCTCTTCATGGGGCTGCGATTGTCGGACGGCGTAAGCCTGGACGAGATTCGTCGGCGCTATGGGGTTGACGTCTGGCAGAAGTATGGCGACGCCCTGGAGCCATTCGTCCAGAACGGGTGTCTAATGCGGGATTGCGGACGGCTGCGACTGACCCGGCAGGGAATGCTTCTTGCCAACGAGGTGATGTCTGTTTTCGTTTGACCAATGAGTACGGTAGAGTAACCCCCTTTTCGCCAAGGAGGCCCTGATGTTTCGTTTACCCGCGATGCTGGCACCATGCCGGCCAGGATTGATTGCCCTCGGACTTGTCATCGGCGCAGTGTCGACGGGTACGGTGCAGGCCCAGGCAGCTCCCGCTCAAGCCCCTCCCGCCCAGGCGCCGCCCGCGGCCGCACCAGCCGCCCAGGCCCCCGCCCCCACCAAGCGCGTGTTCACCGGCGACGGTGCGATGATTCTCAACTTCATCAAGCCGGACAAGACCGCCGACTTCGAGATGGTGCTGGGAAAAGTCAAGGAAGCGCTGCAGAAGAGCGACAAACCGGAGCACAAGCAGCAGGCGACCGGGTGGAAGGTCTTCAAGTCACCCGATGCCGCAAACGGGAACGTGCTCTACGTGTTCTTCATCGATCCGGCAGTCAAGGAAGCCGACTACCAGATCTCGAACATCATCATCGAGGCGTTCTCCGGCGCGGAGGCGAATGAGATTCTGAAGAAATACGCCGACGCCTACGCCCAGGGCATGAACATCGTCAACCTCAACGTCGCCGTGGATCTCGCCAAGTAGGGTCAGAACTTCAGATTGAGTCCTGCATAGATGCGGTGCGCTGGCGAGTACAGCGCACCGCTTCCCAGCTTGAGCACACGGTAATCGAGGCGGACGCGCAGCGGTCCGACCAGCGCGATCTTCACGCCCCCGCCAGTGTTGTAGCCAAGGCCTCGATCGGTTCGCGAGCCGAGCGTTTCGCTGTAGAAGCCGACACCGGTCGTCACGTACGGCTGTACGCCAAAGAACGCGATCGGCGTCTGCAGCAGGATGTTGCCGCTGCCGGTCTTGAGCGACGGCACCCGCGCCGCCGGGTCGTCGGTCGTGCTGGCGTACTCGACTTCGAAGGCGATGATCAGGAAGCCGAGGCCGCCGGCAAAGCCGCGTACCTGCCGGTTCTCGGGCGTCGTATTCGCCCCGATGAAGGCGGTGACGTCGGCCCGCGCCGGTGCCGCCGCCACCACACACAGCAGTCCTGCCAACGCCACCGACCCCAGCGCGCGCCCGTTTGTCATGAATCCTCCTCTTGCATCATACCCACCGGGACCGCCAGAGCTTGAACAACACACGTGGCCGGGGATTATCTCTTTGTCGCCTCTCCGTGCTTTGTGGTTTCATAGGCCATGGACTTCCGCCTGACGGACGAGCAGGAGCTGCTCCGCCGCGCGGTGCGCGAGTTCGCGGAGACGGAGATCCGGCCGCATGTGCGCGAATGGGATCGGGAGCAGCACTTTCCGGTTGAGCTGATCCCAGCACTGGCGTCGCTCGGGCTGATGGGCATCCAGTTCCCCGAGCAGTACGGCGGCGCGGCGATGTCAGCGATCGATTACTGCATCTGTATCGAGGAGCTGGCCCGCGTCGACCCTGGCGTCGCGCTGTCGGTCGCCGCGCACAACGGCCTGTGCGCGGCGCATCTCTTCCTGGCGGGCACCGAGGCACAGAAGCAGACATTTCTGGTTCCGTTGGCGAAAGGGGAGATGGTCGGGGCATGGGGTCTGACCGAGTCGACCTCCGGCAGCGACGCGGCCGGCATGCGGACGACCGCCGTCCAGTCGGAACAGGGCTGGCTCCTCAACGGCGCCAAGGCGTTCACCACCCACGGTCGGGTGGGTGACGTAATGGTGGCGATGGCGATCACCGATCGCACCGCCGGTTCGAGGGGCATTTCCGCCTTCATCATCGAGAAGAACACGCCCGGCATGACCCCCGGCAAGAAGGAAGACAAGCTCGGGATGCGGGCCAGCGAAACCAGCGAAGTACTGTTCGACAACTGCCGGATTCCGGCCGATCACCTGCTGGGCGAGGTCGGACGCGGGTTCGTCGACGCCATGCAGGTGCTGGACGCCGGACGCATCGGCATCGCGGCGCTCGCCGTTGGACTGGCGCAGGGCGCCTACGAGGCGGCGCTGAAGTACGCCCAGGAACGCCGGGCCTTCGGGAAGACGATCAGCCGGTTCCAGGCGATCCAGTGGAAGCTCGCCGACAACGCGACACGGATCGAAGCGGCGCGGCTGCTGACCTACCGGGCCGCCTATCTCAAGGATCGCCAGCGGCGAATGACTCTCGAATCGGCGATGGCCAAGCTGTACGCGAGCGAGATCGCCGTCAAGGCGGCTGACGACTGCGTCCAGATTCACGGCGGTTACGGCTTCGTCAAGGACTATCCAGCCGAGAAATTCTTCCGCGACGTCAAGCTGACGACGATCGGCGAGGGGACGAGCGAGATCCAGCGCCTGGTCATCGCCCGTCAGCTGCTCGCCCGATGAGCGGCCCCGCCCGGCCGGCCTCGCTCGTCGACCGGGTCCTGGCCGGGGACCCCCTGGCGGTGGCGCGCGCCATCTCGGTGATCGAGGACGAGAGCGCCCAGAGTGCGGCGCTGGTGCGCGCGATCTTCCCGCACACCGGCCGCGCCTACCTGATTGGCATCACCGGACCTCCGGGGGCCGGAAAGAGCACGCTGGTCGATCGGCTCGCGGCGGAGTATCGCCGCGCCGGTCTGACGATTGGCGTCCTCGCCATCGATCCGACCAGTCCGTTCAGCGGCGGCGCCGTGCTCGGGGATCGGCTTCGCATGCAGTCGCACACCGGCGACGCGGGCGTGTTCATCCGGAGCATGGCGACCCGCGGGCAGCTCGGCGGCCTCGCCCGCGCCACCGCCGACGCGGCACTGGTGCTCGACGCCTCGGGCAAGGACGTCGTCGTCATCGAGACCGTCGGCGTCGGGCAGGATGAAGTGGAGATCGTCCGCACCGCCGACGTCTCCGTCGTGACGCTGGTGCCGGGCGCCGGCGATGAAGTGCAGGCGCACAAAGCCGGCATCATGGAGATCGCCGACATCTTCGTCGTCAACAAGGCGGATCGCGAAGGCAGCGATCACGTCGTGTCGGCGATTGAGGCCAGCGTGTCGCTGATGACGTATCGACCCGGTGACTGGCGGCCGCCGATCGTGAAGACCGTGGCGACCGCCGGCCTGGGCGTGCCGGAGCTCGTCGCCGCGATTGCGGCGTTTCGCGACAGTGCGGAAGCCCCGGGCGCTCCCGCCGGGATAAGCCGGCGGGCGGCGCGCCGCCGGGTGCGCAGCGAGCAGCGGCTGCGGGACGCGCTCGCGCAGGCCTTCGTCGGCCAATTCGAGCGGCGGCTGACACCGGATGAATGGGCCGCGGTTGTTGATGCGATTACCGCACGCGAGCTGGATCCGTACACCGCGGCCGACTCGTTGTTGGACCGGCTTGGCCTGAAGACGGCCGTCCATGAGGGTGTCGGAGACGGCGTTTCAGCCGGTCGGAGCGTATGAAGGCGATCCTCGATCATGTCGGCATCGCGGTGCAGGATCTCGACGCCGCGCTGGCGTTCTACCGGGACGCGCTCGGCCTCGAGATCGAACCGCCGGAAGAGGTGCCCTCCCAGCGGGTGCGCGCACATTTCATCCCGGTCGGCGAAGCCCGCCTCGAGCTGCTCGAAGCGACCGCGCCCGAATCGCCGATTGGGGCGTTCGTCCAGAAGCGCGGTCCGGGGCTGCACCACATCACGCTCCGGGTCGAGGACATCGCGGCGGCAATCGTCCAGCTGCAGGAGCGCGGCGTCAGGTTGATTGACGAGCGGCCACGGCCCGGCGCGGAAGGCGCACTGGTGGCCTTCATTCATCCTGCCGCCGCCCACGGCGTGCTGGTCGAGCTGAAGCAGATCGCCGGCGCGGCGGCGGCGAAGCGTCTCGATGCCGTCGCCCGATACCAGCTCGGCAATCTCGAGCTGATCACCGTCAACGATGGCTTCCTGGCGCTCGACGGCGGCGCGATGTTCGGCGTCGTGCCGAAGATACTGTGGGCGCAGAAGGCGCCGCCCGACGACCGCAACCGCGTCACGCTGGCGATGCGGCCGCTGATCGTGCGCGGCGCCAGGACGATGATTATCGACGCCGGGGTGGGCGACAAGGAGAACGACCGGTTCCACGAGATCTACGGGCTCGATCGCGCCCGCCATCTCGATCACTGCCTCGCCGATGCCGGGCTGTCTGCCGAGGACATCGACATCGTGCTCGCCACGCATCTGCATTTCGATCACGCCGGCGGTTTCACCTGCCGTGATCGATCCGGGCGCCTCCGGCCGCGCTTCCCGCGCGCCCAATACATCGTGCGGCGCGGCGAGTGGGAGGACGCCAATCATCCGAACGAGCGGAACCGGGCCAGCTACCTGGCGGCGAACTACGCCCCGCTGGCTGAGGCGGGCGTCCTGCAACTCGTCGACGACGACCAGACCATCATGCCCGGCGTGACGGTACGCCGCACCGGCGGTCACACCATGCATCACCAGATGGTGATCATCGAATCGGGCGGTCGCGCCGCCGCGTTCGTCGCCGATCTCATCCCGACCACCGCGCATGTGCCGAACCCGTGGATCATGGGCTTCGATCTGTACCCGATGGACACGCTGGCGGCCAAGAGTGCCTTCGTGAGGGAAGCCATCGACCGCGAGATGCTGCTATTCTTCGAGCACGATCCGTCGATCGCGGCCGGCTACATCCGCGAAGAGCACGGCAAACGCCGGGTTGTGCCGGCATAAGCGCGTGTGAAAAAATCGATGGCTTTCACACGCTCATCAGCCGACAGACAACGGCAACCAGACCATGGACACGATGGACACAGTGCAAATCGGGATTATCGGCGGCAGCGGGTTGTACCAGATGTCGGAGCTGACCGATCGCGAAGAGCGGGCGGTGACGACGCCATTCGGCGATCCGTCCGGTCCCTACGTCATCGGCACGCTGCGCGGCAGGCGCGTCGCGTTCCTCGCCCGCCACGGCGCCGGCCACCGCATCCTCCCATCCGAGCTGAATTTTCGCGCCAACATCTTCGGCTTCAAGCGGCTCGGGGTCGAGCGCATCATCTCGGCCAGCGCGGTGGGGAGCCTGAGAGAAGAATACAAGCCGCTCGATATCCTGGTCCCCGATCAGTTCTTCGACCGGACGAACGGTCGGATCAGCACGTTCTTCGGCCGTGGTCTGGTCGCGCACATTGCGTTCGCCCACCCGCTCTGCCGGGTGTTGTCGTCGATCGCCGCCGATGCCGCGGCCGCGGTCGGCGGCAAGGTGCACCGGGGTGGGACCTACGTCAACATGGAAGGTCCGCAGTTCTCGACGCTGGCCGAGTCGAAGCTCTACCGGTCGTGGGGCATGGACGTCATCGGCATGACCAACCTGCAGGAAGCAAAGCTGGCCCGCGAGGCCGAGATCTGCTACGCGACGCTGGCGCTGATCACCGACTACGACTGCTGGCATCCGGATCACGATTCGGTGACCGTCGACCTGATCATCGCCAACCTGCTGCAGAACGCGGCGACGGCGCAGCAGGCGATCGCCGAAGCGGTCGGCCGGATCGATGGGCCTCGGACCTGCGAGTGCGCGACCGCCCTGGCCACCGCGCTGATTACCCAGGCGGATCTGGTCCCGGAACAGACCAGACGAGACCTCGGCCCGATTATCGGGAAGTACCTGAAATAGACCCGGGCCGTCGTCGGGCAGGCCCTCAAGGCCTGCCGTGTTCAGGCAGACCTGAAGGTTGCCCTACTTCAGAACCCTACAGCGACGCCAGGCACTCATCCCAGAACTGTCGGGTCCCCTGATGCAGCCGTGCGCCCACCTGCGAGATCACCTTGTGGGACAGGAAGCCCGCGGCGCGGGCGGCGCGGTCGGCCGGGACTCCGTGGGTGATCCCGTAGAGGAACGAGCCGGCGAACATGTCTCCGGCGCCGGTCAGATCCTTCGGTTCGCTCGGAAAAGCGGGGACGTGCGTCTCGATGCCGCCGTGACGGACGTAGGCGCCGTGCGGGCCGTTGGTCACGACCGCTGACGGCACGATGTCCGCCAGCTTGTTGAACGCGTTCTCGGCGCCGCTGGCACCGGTAATGGCACAGGCTTCCGTTTCGTTGCAGAACAGCAGCTCGGCCTGCTCGAGCGCGCTGTTCAGCGGCGCCGCGAACACCTGGGCGACGAACGCGTCGGAGCAGGTGATGGCGATCCGGGTCCCGTGCCGCTTGGCAACCCGAAGCGCCTCCTGAATGGCGGTCTGGCCGGTCTCCGGATTGGCGAAGACGTAGCCTTCGATGAACAGCCATTCCGAGTCGCGGATCCGGGCTTCATCGACGTGCCGGGCGGCGAGGTGGCTCGACACCCCCAGGCAGGTGCGCATCGTGCGCTCGGCGTCCGGCGTCACCAGGCACACCGAGGTGCCGGTGAACTCGTTGACAATCACCGGATTGCCGAACTCGATGCCGAGCTGCTCGAACTCCCGCGCGTAGAACAGGCCATAGCGGTCGTCGCCGACGCAGCCGATGAAGGCGCCCTGACCGCCCAGCTGCGAGAAGGCAATGATGGAATTGGCGACGGACCCCCCGCTGGCGAGGCGCGGCTCATCCTTCTGGTAGCGGTCGAGCAGGACCTGCTGGGCGGGCAGGTCGACGAGCACCATGCCGCCGCGCTCGAACCCGAGCGTGGCGAACTCCGCATCGGAGATTTCCACGAAGATGTCGACGATGGCGTTACCGAGTCCGCAGAGTTGAAATGGTTTCATCATCAATGTGTGAAAAGGTTGAGGCCCGCGGTCATCGCAGGGGTGGAAATCATACATCGCTCGGGCGGGGAGAATGAACGACCGGTCGGCGGTCCGGCTGAACTGAAGCCGGAGCCCGCGTACAAATGTGCCGCCGTGCTACGGCCTGCCGGTGGTCGGCAGGCCGGTTGCCGCCGGCGCCTGCGCCGATGCCGGACCCGCCTGCTGCAGCGCGTCGAAATCGACAAGCGCCAGATCGTAGGCGAGGACTGCCGACAGTTCGTTGGTCTTGGCCTGGGTGAAATCCCGCTGCGCCTGGATCACCAGGAAGCTGGTGGACAGCCCGACGTCGAGCCGCTTCTGCTCGGCGTCGAGCCGCTGTTCCGCCAGCTCCCGCGCCGCGCGGGTGGTCAGGATGCGCTTGGCGTTCATCTCGATCTTCCAGCCGGCGTCGCGCACCTGCTGAATCACCCGCGCCTCGGTGCTCTTGAGCCGCTCTTGCGACTGTGACGTCTCCAGCCGCGCCCGGGCATAGTTGGCGTCGTCGGTGCTCTGACCGATCGGGTAGGAGACGCTCAAGCCAAGCGTCCAGGTCGGGTAGTCGCGGCCGAACAACTGGTTGAGCACCGACCCGAAGTTGGTGGTATTTCCCGATCCTATAACCGTCCCCGGGAACCCGTCGGAGCGGAGCACCTGGGTGCCGCCCAGTCCGTTGGTCTGATAGCCGGCGTTGACCCGGACGTCGGGCAGCCGCTGATTACCGGTGAACTTGACGTTGTACTGCGAGCTCTGAATCTCCTTGCGCGCGCGGGCGAGATCGGCCCGGTCGCGCAGCGCGGTCGACACGGCCGCGTCGAGGTCCGGCGCCGGCATGCCGATCGGCGGCGCGTCGACCGGCTCGATCTGGACGCTCCAGGTGTCGCGCTGCGTGGTATCGAGGGCCAGCAGCCGCAGGCGGTCCTCCGCCTGCTTGATCGCGGTCTGCGCGACGATCAGCTGCTCCTCGTTCGAAGCGGCTTCGGCCTGGGCCGACACCATGTCGAGCGGCGGCGACTGCCCGACGTCGACGCGGGCCTTGTTGACGCGCACCAGTTCCTGCGCCAGATCCCAGGCTTTCTGACGCGCCTCGACGTTGGCCCTGGCGGCGACCAGATTCCAGTAGGCGGTCTTCACCGCCGCGGTGGTCCGCACGACGCTCTCGCTCAGCCGGGTGTCGGCGATGGCCCGGTTGAAACGGCTGGTCTCGATCTCGTGGCGCGGCGCATCGACGAAGAAGTTGCGCAGCAGCGGCTGCGAGACCGCCAGTGACAGCCCCGATTGCAGCAGCGGGTTGTAGGAGTTGAGGAAGCTGTTGCTGGTGGTGTGGACGGTGTTCCACGCCGCGGAGTAGGAGGTGCCGAACCACGGCAAGCGCTGGCTGAAGCCGGCGTTCGAGGTGACCGCGTCGTTACGGGTCGGCGTCGGGACGAGGAATCCGGCGGGCGGCTGCAGCTGGTTGTTGCGCTGCACGCTGGTGTTGAACGACGGCTTGAAGGCGCTGGTCGCAAACGCCGTCCGGGTGTCGCTGATCTGCGGATCGAGGCGATCCGCTTTCAGGTCCGGATTGTTCTGCAGCGCCAGCCGGACCGCGTCGTCGACGGTGAGGCGCAGCGTCGGCGGCGTCTGCGCCGTCGCGGTGGCGGCGATCCCGCTAAGGATGAAAGTGGCAAGAAGAAGTCTACGCATGTTGCACCTGACAAAACTTTCCGCCGGACGGCGGACACACTGACGAGGTTATGGTTGAACGCGACCCGGACGACGCCGGCCGGGCCGGCGCAGCGTCCGGGATCACGAGCTCAGCGATGATCGACCGCGGTCATTGCCTGGGCGGTGACCGGTGCTGCCGACGGCTGGCCGTCCCGTTCTCTCGCCGCGCGGCGGCCGAAGATCCGGACCTGCGACATGTCGTCGAACAGCGAGTAGGCCACTGGCGTGACCAGCAGCGTCAGCAGCAATGCCAGCGACTGACCGCCGAAGATGACGAACCCGATGGCGTGGTTGGTGCCCGATCCGATTCCCCGCGACACGATCAGCGGGATCATGCCGGCGACGAAGGCCAGCGTCGTCATCAGAATCGGCCGCAACCGGTCCCGGCTGGCCTGGACGATCGCGTCGTGCGTCGTCATGCCCCGTTCCTTGAGCTGGTTGGCATGGTCGATCTGCAGGATCGAGTTCTTCTTCACGACGCCGAACAGCACCAGCAGGCCGAGCGCCGACAGGATGTTGAGGGACTGGCCGAACACGATGATTGACAGCAGCGCGAAGGGCAGCGTCAGCGGCAGCGACAGCAGAATGGTAATCGGGTGCAGCCACGATTCGAATTGCGCCGCCAGGATCAGATACATGAAGACCAGCGACATCAGGAAGGCCAGCACGAAGTTCTGCCCGGCCCGTCCCAGCTCTTTGGAACGGCCGGCCAGCACGCCGCGATAGTCGCCGCCGACGTGGAGCTGGTCGAACTCGGCGAGCAGGATGTTCTGGACCTCGGCCTGCGACGCCGACGGCAGGAGGTTGCAGTAGACGGTGACCTGGCGCTGCCGGCCGACGCGGCTGATCTCGGACGGCGCGGTGCCCGGCGAGAAGTTGGCGACGTTGTCCAGCGAGACGCTGCCCAGCCGGGCCGACGGCACGGTCAGCGCGGCGATTGCCGCCTCGGTGTCGCGATTCTCCGCCCTCGCCCGCAGGTGCACTTCGTACTGTTCGCCGCCTTCGTTGTAGGTGCTGACCTGATCGCCGCCGACCAGGAGCCGCAGCGCCTCAGCGGCGTCGCCGACCTGGACCCCGAGATCGGCGGCCTTGGCCCGGTCGATCTGCATCGACAGTTCTGGCTTGCCGACGTTGAGCGAGGTGTCGAGGTCGACCACGCCCGGCAGCGACTTGACCCGGTCGACCAGCTGCTTACTGATCTCCTCGAGCTTCTTCAGGTCCGGTCCATTGATGACGAACTGGACGTCCGCGTTCTGGGCGCCGCTCCCGCCGATGTTGGCGATCTGCTGCACCGACGTGCGCAGGTTGGTCGTCAGCGGCGGCAGGATGTCGTCGCGGACCACGCTCATGATCGCGAACTGCTCGCGCTGGCGTTCTTCGATCGGCTTCAGACGGACGTAGATGCTGGCCAGATTGCGGGTGCCGCCGGCGTCGCCCGACACCGTCACCAGCGTGTAGTCGACCTCCGGCAGCCGCTGCCGGACCGCGCTGCCGACGCGATTGGCCAGCAGTTCGGTCGATTCCAGGCTGGTCCCTTCCGGTGCCCGGAGGTTGATCTCGAACTCGGACTGATCGTCCAGCGCCAGGAAGTTCTTGCTCGCGACCATGAACAGCGGCACGCTCGACAGCAGCACCAGCACCGCCACGCCGGCGACGATCGCCCGGTGCGCCATCGACCACTCGAGCAGCCGCGTGTAGAACCGGTCGATGCCGTGGAAGATTCTTGAGTTCTTCGAGCTGTGCTGCCCGGTGCCGCGCGGCACCCGCTTGAGCCACCGCGCCGACAGCATCGGCGTCAGGGTGAAGCTGACGAGCAGCGACACCAGCACCGCGAACGCCATCGTCAGGCCGAAGCTCTCCATGAACCGGCCGACGATGCCGCCCATGAACGCGACCGGCACGAAGATCGCCACCAGCGACAGCGTCGTCGCCAGCACGGCCAGGCCGATTTCTTCCGTCGCCTTGACCGCCGCCTCGAACGGGTCCATGTCCTTTTCTTCGATGAACCGGTAGATGTTCTCGAGTACGACGATGGCGTCGTCGATGACGATGCCGACCGACAGCGTCAGCGCCAGCATCGTCAGCATGTTCAGGGTGAAGCCCTGGAACCACATCAGGCCGAAGGTCGCGATGATCGAGGTCGGAATCGCGACCGCGGCGATGATCGTCGAGCGGAAGTTCCCGAGGAACAGGAACACGACGATGGCGGCGAGAATCGAGCCGACGATCAGATGCTCCTCGACGTTGTGAATCGACGCTTCGATGAACTCCGACTGATCGCGGACGATGCGGGCCTCGTAGCCGGGCAGCAGATTCGGCCGCAGCTCCTCGAGGCGCTCCTTGACGGAGTTGACCACTTCGACCGTGTTGGTCCCCGACTGGCGGCGGACGTTGAGCAGCACCGTCGCCTTGCCGTCGATGTTGGCGGCAGTGTCGATGTCGGCCTCGCCGTCCTCGACAGTGGCGACATCGCCGACCCGCACCGGATGGCCGTCCTTTTCGCGGATGACCAGATCGTTGAACTCGGCGATGCTCTGGACGCGGCCGCGCGTTCTGAGGGTCAGCGACTGCGGTCCCTGATCGACCCGGCCGCCCGGAATCTCGACGTTCTGCGACTGCAGCGCACGGGCGACGTCGGTGACCGTCAGGTTCTGGGCCCGCAGCCGATCGGCGTTCAGCCAGACGTTGACCTGACGCTGCCGGCCGCCCAGCACCAGCACCTGTCCGACGCCGCCGACGCTCTCGAGCTGGCGCCGCAGCACCTTGTCGGCGTATTCGGTGATGTCACGAATCGGCCGGTTGGCGCTGACCGCGATGCTCAACACCGGCGCCGCGTCCGGATCCAGCCGGTCGACGCGCGGCTGCTGAATCGTGCGCGGCAGCTCCGGCAGGACGCCGTTCACCTTGTCGCGCACCTCCTGGGCGGCGACGTTGGTGTCCTTGCTCAGCAGGAAGCTGATGATGACCTGCGACACGCCTTCCGAGGAGACCGATCGCAGTTCGTCGATGCCGCTGATCGTGTTGACGGCCTCCTCAATTTTATCGGTGATCTCGGTCTCGATCTGCTCCGGCGCCGCGCCGGTCTGGACGGTCGTGATCAGGACGGTCGGGAAGTCGATCTTGGGAAAGCGATCGACGCCGAGACGGGTGAACGAGAAGATGCCGATCACGGTGAGCGACAGGATGAGCACCGTCGCGAAGACCGGCCGTTTGACGCAGAGCGCGGCAAGCCATTGCATAAGAGTTGATCCTTGGAACCGGGTCGGTTTCTGCTACTGAACCTTGATGCCGTCCGCGAGCTGCGCGACGTTGGTGGTCGCGACCTGTTCGCCCGGCTTCAGGCCGTTGGTAATCTCGACCAGCGTGTCGAGCGTCTGCCCGGTCGTGACGACGCGCTCCTCGGCGTGGTCACCGTTGACGACGAACACCCGGCTGGTCCCCCCGGCGGTGCGCACCGCCGCGACCGGAACGACCACGGCGGGGGTCGGCTTCGGCTGCTGAATGCGCGCGGTGGCGAACAGCCCCGGCTTCAGCTCGTTGCCGTCATTCGGGACGATCGCTTCGACGGTCAAGGCCCGCTGATCGGCTTGCAGCGTCGGCGAGACGTAGCGCACCTTTCCCGCGAACTGGCGGCCGGCGTAGGCGTCGACCTCGAAGGTGATCGGCTGGCCCGGCGAGATCGCCGAGATGAACTGCTCGGGCACGGTCAGCTGCGCCCGCAGCGGGTTGACCCGGACCACGACCGCGACCTTGGTCCCGCGCGTCACGTAGTCGCCGACCGAAACCAGCCGTTCGGCGACCAGCCCGTTGAACGGGGCGCGGACGACCGTGTCGCCGAGCGCCTTCTGCGCCATCGCGACGCGGGCCCGGGCCGCCTGGAGCGCCTGATACTGTTGCGACGCGCTGTTCTTGCTCGCCTCGAATTGCTGGCGGGCCGCCTCGACCTGGGTCCGGCGCTGATCGAATTCCGACTGGGAGACGACGCGCTGCTCGAGCAGCGACTGGATCCGGGTGAATTCGCTCTGCGCCAGCTCGTAGGTCGCTTTGGCGTTCTGCACCTCGGGCACGGTGTTGACGTCCAGCGCCGACTTCGCGGTCAGGCCCAGCCGCGCTTCGATCTGCGCCGCGTTGGCTTCAGCCTCGCTGACCTGCGATTCGGTCTCCGTGGCGGAGAGGCGAATCAGCTCGGTGCCCTGACGAACCGCGGTGCCGCGCTCGATCGGGGTCGCGACAACGCGCCCGGCCGTTTCGGCCGCGACATCGGCCCGCTCCTCTGCCATCAGCGTTCCGGTGGCGCGAACGAAGCGGGTGATCGGCTGCTCGGCGGCGGCGACTGTCGTCACCGTGACGGCAGCCACTTCCGGCGCGGCGCGCTCGTTGGTTTTCCCGTCGGCCGAGCTGCACGCCCCGGTCAGCAGGGCGGTTCCGAGGGTGACCACGGCAGCGAAATTGGTGATGGTGCGGTGTTTCCTGGGGCGATTCATCGAACGACTCCTCGTTAAGAGACCCGGGCCGCTGAAGGTGCGGTTTCGTCAATGGCACATTCCACGACCGTTGACTGCAGCGGGATGCCGGTCTGGAGACCGGCCAGCATGACGTTCAGCACGTCGCGGGCGAGCTCGTCGGCGTTCTCGGCGCGTGCCAGCCGGTCCGACAGCCGCATCGTCGCCACTCCCAGGACCGCCATGATCAGCAGCCGGCAGGCGACCGTGGGATCGAGAGTGGCCGGAAAGACCGTGGCGTCGATGCACACTTGAATCTGCTCGACGATGTGCGACTTCATGTCGCGGACGAACGTGAACCGCTCGTACTCGCGCGTGATGCGGGGCACCGACCGATCGACGAACATCAAGGCGAAGTACTGGGGGTGCTCCACGCTGAACTCGTAGACGCGCCAGAAGATGGCGCGGATGCGATCCAGCGGCGCCTGCGTGGCGAACCGTTCATGGTTGACGAGATCGCTGGGGTCGCCCAGCAGCCGGAAGCCTTCCTCCGCCAGGGCGAAGAAGATGTCGTCTTTGCTTGGGAAGTAGAGGTAGATGGCGGCCGGGCTGTACTCGATCCGTTCGGCGACCTTCCGGATCGAGACGTTGTGATACCCCTCGTTGACGAACAGTTCGCGCGCGGCGTCGAGGATGCCTCGGCGCACCGCCTCGCGGTCTCGTTCGTGTCGTTCCTTAATCCCCATGAACCATCATAGTCTGAACGGTGTTCATATTATCAACATCGTTAGACGCAAAGACAGCGTTCGAGGTTTCATGGGGGCTCACCGGAAAAAAGACTCCCGACCCCTTTTTGCGGCTGGCGGGTGGCTTCTGGGGGGTTATCGCGTGGCGACGTGGAGGGCCGCGAACCCGAACAGATAAGTAGCCGAGGCGGCCATCAGGGTCGTGTGGAAACCCCAGTTCATGGCGATGAAGATGGCCAGGGTGGCGCCCAGAACTGAGAGCGCCCCGTTGATCCCCCAGGCCCAGGTGACCATCTCGGGCGCACGGGCCCGAAGCAGGCGCAGGCCGGTCGGCATCGGAATGCCGAGCAGCAGGCCGATCGGCACCAGCACGCCAACCGCGATACCGATCCGAGCCGCCCGTGAGAACGGGATCGCCCAGTTGACGAGCGGCGTCACGACGACGATCACCAGCAGGCCGACCGCGGCAATCAGCAGCAGGGCCACCGCCGCCCAGCGGCGCAGCGCCTGGTCGCTGATTCGCCGGCTCCAGGCCGCACCGGCGCCGGTGCCGAGCAGCAGCGAGAACAGCGTGACCGTCAGCGAGTAGACCGGGTGGCCGAGCAGCAGGACGAACCGCTGCAGCACCGCCACCTCGATCAGCATGAAGCCGGCGCCGAGCGCGCCGAAATAGGTCAGCCAGCCAAACCACCCGCGCGGGAGCGGGCCGCTCGCGACTCGATCCGCGTTCCGATGGCCACCTATGAGGT
>JBDTRR010000077.1:0-25327 GCA_039931615.1 Acidobacteriota bacterium | reverse complement strand
CCAGGAGGCGCTTGAGATCGTGCTGCATCAGCGCGTACAGCACACCCAGCACCGCGGACAACCCTCCCACGGTGAGGACGATCACACCCCAGGACAACCGCGGAACACCGAGACCAAACGCGCAGACCCGCACCAGCCCATAAATGCCGGTTTTGATAAGGACGCCCGACATCAAGGCGGAGATGCTGGTCGGCGCCGCCGGGTGGGCCTCAGGCAGCCAGACATGGAGCGGAACGATCCCGGCCTTGACACCAAAGCCGAGGAAGAAGACGGCGAACAAGACGTGCTTTATCGGTTCGATCGCCGGTCCACCCGACAGCAGGGTCGCGAATGACAGCGAGCCGTACACGGACGCCAGCATCAGGAATCCCGCGATCAAGAAACCTGTGCCGAGATGCGACATGACCAAGTAGAGATAGGCGGCGCGCCGGCTGGCCCGTGCCTCGTGATCGGTGGTCACAAGCGCCGCAGTCGCCAGCGTCATCAGCTCCCAAGCGCAAAGGAATGTCACGAGATCACCGGCGACGAACACGAGTTCGACCGCACCCAGGAGCACGTTGAACGTGACACCGAGAAAGGCGGATCGTCGGCTCCAGTGCGGGCCTCGCACGTATCCAAGACTGAAGACCGCGATCGGAACTGCCACGATGGAGAGAACCAGAAGAAACCACGCCGACAATCCGTCGATCGAATACCCCAGCGAAAACCCGGAGGCCTGATGCACGAACAGCACGCCGTTTACCGGCGTGCCGGTACCCAACACCTGAACGGCCACCAGGCCCGTGGCGAGCGACGCGGCCGCCGATCCCCAAAACCCCACATGACGGGCCACGCCACGCCTGGGCGCCGTCAGGATGGTCACGGCCGCAATGCCGATCCGCAGTGCCAGAGCAAACGGCAGACCGCTGGCGAGATCCAGAGGCATCACGCGACTGCCGTCCGTCCGGCTGGACACAGCTGGTGTCCTGGCCCGAACACTTCAATGTGAACAACCATGCACAATTCCGAATCGTTCCCTGCGTCGCTCGCCTCTGTCACCAAGCGGCAATGGTGGAAATGATCTGCCCGATCACGCCGAGTGCGGCCAAGATAATGAGACGAATACCGATCTTTCTCCGCTCTGCCGGATCATCCAGCAGGGGCGGCGGCTGCCATCCGAAGCCAGCTCGTTTCATGGACGTCTCCTCGACCGTGTCGCCTCACCGACGGAGCTCGTCCCAGCACTCTGTGGCCAACTCGTCATTGACCCTGCGTGGATTGGTCGTCAAGACCCTGCGCAAGCGTCTGCGCCGCCCGACGCAATTCCAGCAAGCTTTCCCGAACGATTCGGTTCGTAGATAAATGCGGTCCAGGCGTTCGGTGATCGTCCGGGACGGCCTCGCTAGCTGCGGCACTCGAGCCCGCTGACGCGAACTTCACTCTTGACGCGCTGATACGCCGCAACGCCAAGGAGGCGAGGGTGCTCGGTCACGACAATGCACTCGGCTCCCTGCGGTATCGCCAGCGACGGCCCGTCAGCGCATGGCCGACAAGGCAGCGAGACTCTCAGTCCCCGACCTGGCCGTAACCGTGAAACACCTCGAGCGTGGTCGGATTGCGTCCCGCGCAGGAGAATGTCTCCATCGTGCCGCCTCCACCGCATCGCCTCTTTTCACTGCTCCATCGAGGGCGTCACACACCGAATCCATAGCCTTCAGGGTCTTTCTCTGGGAGAGTCTCATCTATACCCTCCGGCCTTCTCGCTGCAGTTCGCGCAGCATCCCTCGCGTGTTCACCAGATGGTTGTTGAAGATGCGGCGCGCCACGTCCAGCAGATCTTCGATGGCAGGGTCCCGCAAGGCGTACCGCACCGACAGGCCTTTCTTCTCGGACGTCACGATGCCCTGATTGCGCAACACGGCGAGCTGCTGCGACACGACCGGCTGGTCCAATTTCAGGGCCTCTTGGAGCTCCTGCACACTGCGATCGCCGCCGATCAGGATCTCGAGAATCTTGATGCGGACCGGATGGGAGAGCGCTCGAAAGAACTGCGCTTTGAAGGTCTGCAGTGCGGTTGCGGGCATTTGGTACCGAGCAGCTCGATATTAGTACATATATATATATAACCGCCAAGAGTCAAACAGCTGCCAGCGCGAGTTTTCCCGGTTGAGCCGCTCTCACATCTTGAATGACTACCATCGCTCGCGTGGCTCGAGCTGAGATGAGAGCCTGATGACAGCTGTGCTGCATGTGGCACCAGAAGCTCTGGCAATGCTCGCGGCACCTGTCGGTGTTATGGGACCGGATCGCGAGCCGGGGGCCGAAGCGCGCCTGTAGCCGATCGAAAAGCCGGCCGGCGTGGCCACCCGCGTCGGACCGGCGATCGCTGATGAAGATGCCAGCCATGATGCCGCTATTGTGCACGAAGTCGCGCGCGGACCCGCGCCTCGTCGCGCCACCGGTCGCACGTGATGTGAACATCGGCGAATCTGCAGGAAGCGAGATCCCGCACATCGACCGCCCCTTGGAGCCACGCCCTCGGGCCATCGGCCAGGATCAGTCTGGCGCTTCGCGTGCAGCCGGATCAGCCGCCGCCGAAAGCCAATGGGGACAGCGGCGTCTACCGGTCACCTCCCTCGGATGAGACAATGGTCGGGTGAAGCGGTCCGGCATTGCCGATCTCCCGCTGCACGGCGGCCGGGTGCCACCGTGGCTGGCGTCGCGCATGGCGACGCTCGGCACGGCGATCGCCGAGAGCGTCATCCATCACTACGGGCGCGCGGCGTTCCTGTCCCGCCTCAGCGATCCGTTCTGGTTTCAGGCCTTTGGCACGGTGATGGGGATGGACTGGCATTCGTCGGGCATCACGACGTCGGTGATGGGCGCGCTCAAGCGCGGCCTCAATCCGCGCGCAGACGAACTCGGCCTCTATCTCTGTGGCGGGCGCGGCGAGCAGTCACGTCGGACCCCCGACGAACTCCGCCGGGTTGCCGATCGCACGAGCCTGGACGGCGAGGCGCTCGTGCGCACGAGCCGGCTGACCGCGCGCATCGACAACAACGCGATCGCCGACGGCTTCCAGATCTACCTGCATTCGTTCGTCGTGACGCGCGAGGGCGAATGGGCCATCGTGCAGCAGGGGATGAACGAAGGGATGCGCCTGGCGCGCCGCTATCACTGGCACTCCGCTGCCGTGCGCGACTTCACCGCCAATCCCCACACCGCCATCGTCGGTGCATCACGTGGTGAGATCCGCAACCTGGTCGATGGCCGCGCCAAGCCGGCGCAGAGTGCCCTGCTCGCCATCGCCAGAGAGGATCCGGCACGAACGCTCGCCGAGGTGCGCCGCCTCGAGATGCCGACGCATCACGACGTCCGCCAGGCGGACGTGAACCAGCGACGGCTGGGCGCGGTGCTCGCGCTCGCCCACGAGCGCGAGGTCAGCGACTTTGCCTCCTTCCTGCTTCTGGAACAGCTCGGGCCGCGCACGTTGCAGTCGCTCGCGCTGGTGGCAGAGGTCGTCCATGGGGCTTCGGCCCGGTTCACCGATCCCGCACGCTTCGCATTTGCGCACGGCGGGAAGGATGGACATCCTTTCCCGGTGCCGCTGAAGGTGTACGACGAGTCAATCACGTTTCTCAGGCGAGCGCTCGACGCGTCGAAGCTCGGCCGCACCGAGAAGCTGCATGGGCTGGGGCGGCTTGATACGTTCGCAAGGCTGGTCGAGGAGCAGCTGTCGCCGGACGCCGACGTCGTCGTCGCGACCGGGCGCGAAAGGGCCCTGTCGCAATCGCTCGGCGGACGAACCGTGTTTGACGACATGAAGCCGCGTCGCCAGCAGCACTGGGCCGGTCCTTCACAACTCGAGCTGTTCCCACCGCACTGACACGGGGAGTCGTCGACGTCGGTCTGCCGGCGCTGGCTCCAATCCGGGACACGTTCTCGGCGTGGGCCATGTCGCTGTTCGTGGCGCGGTCTCCGGATGCAGGTGATTCAGGGCAGAATGTGTCGTTCCGGCGCGGACAGATGTATAACTGCGGCGGGCATCGACACATCATGGGTGTGCGCAAGACAGAAAGCCGGTTTCCGGCGGGGCTTCAACCCGCCGACCTCGGAGAAGCCGTGACGAGCGCGGACGGGCGCTGCACCCTCGTCTCGTTCATCACCGCGCCCCTTGCCGCCGAGCGCGAAAACGCCTACGTCGTATTCGTGACCGACGCGGGCCTGGCCGGCGCGACGCAGTCGTTCGAGTGGACGTTCACGGAGAACGGCGAATCGCCGACCACGGAATCCACCGACATCGGCGTCGTCGCGTACTCGCCGAAGTCGCCCGGGTCCCTGCACCTGGAGGTGCGGCTCCTCGACGCTGCCAGTTCGCCGCAAGCCACGCTGGATCTCGATCAGCCTGTCGTGCCGTCGAGCCCGGAGCTCGAGACGCTCATCGAGGACGCGAAAGAGAGCTCGGGCCCGACCGTGACGAATCCCGTCGTCGCGCGCGAGCTGATCAACGATCACAACCTGTATTACCAGTCCGCGGCCCTGCACACTCCGGAACCCGGCAACGCGTTCACGCAGTTCCTCTTCAGTTTCGTCTTCGACGGCGCGCTGCGGCGCGACCCGCCGAAGCGGCAGACACACCTCGACCGCCTGGCCACCTCGCTCAACACGGGAGAAGAGGACTTCGTCAGCCTGGCGGCCGAAGGCGCGGGTGTGTCGGAGCTGCGGCTCCTGCTGCTCGGGATGGTCTTCGGCGCGCCGTCCCCGTTGCTGGCCTGGACCGAACTGCCGGACGTGCCGGCGCAGCGCGCGGTCGCCGAGGAGCAGCTCCGGCAAACGCTGGCCGCGCTCGGCGAGGCGGACCGCATCGATCTCTTCAACGTGGCACGCTTTCCCAAGACCAACATCACGTTCTGCGGGCGCATCCTCGAAGCGCTTCGCGACCGCTACTTCAGTGGCGCGAGCTTCAACGACGTGATGACGGGCATGTCGGGCACCCGGGCGCACTGGATCGGGCGGCACTTCCGCGAAGGTCCGCTCCTGCACTCCTGACGCGTGCACACATCTATTCGCATCAGCCATGTGCAAAACGACCACAGCTACGCAGACCGCGCCGAAAGCCGGTTTGACCGACGTCAAACCAAACCGCCTGCCGGTTGTCCCCGGCACCGGCCTGCAGCCGTACCTGGACAAGTACTATGCGCAGGCGCTGGCCGCCCATGCCCTCGGCACGCAGCCGGCCAACGATGCGACCGCCAGCCTCCACGTGCCGATCTCGCTCTTCGCGCACGTGTTGAGCGGCAGCGGCCACTTCTACGCCGGCATTCACGACGACGAGATGCATTTCTCGGCGAGCCTGATGAAAGTGGCGGCGATGTTCGCGGCCGATGCGCTCCGCGCCGAGGCGCGCGCCCTGGCCGCCGGCGGGGGGTTCGCGAACGAGACCGCCTTTTTCACGGCGCTCGGCACGCAGTTCAATCCGGCCGATGCCGTACCGGCGATCCAGAACGCCGGCGTCGGCTTGAAGCCGCGCTACAAGGACGTGCTGAAGGTGACCGGCTTCGGCGGTGGTCCGCTGCAGGTGGAATTCGCGCCTGACTTCTCCGTGCCGCTCGACGTCGACCGCCCCCTTTACCAGCACTATCAGACTGTCCACGCTCACGAAGTGAGCCTCAACCACATCGAGGACGACGAAGAAAACCCCGTCACCATGGCGGAGCTGAACAAGGTCAGCCATTTCTACAAGATGATCGTGCCGAGCAACAACACCAGCGCCGGCGAATGCATCCGCCGCGTCGGCTACGCCTACATCAACGTGAAGTTGATGACGGCGGGACTCTACGAGCCGCTGCCGACGCCGAAGGGAATCTGGCTGGCCGCCGATTTCGCCGGCGCGCCGCGCGTGGAGATCGATTCGGTCAACGACGGAAAGTCGGGCCAGGCGACGACGTCACGCCAGATGGCGCGATTCTTCTCGCTGATCGACCTCGGGCTGCTCGTCGACCCCGCGCACAGCGGGGACATGAAGGCGCTGCTGCGCGAGGCGGCGACAGTGGATTCGCCCTGGCTCAGTCGCTTCGGCACACGCAAGTACACGTTTGGCGGCGTCAAGGTCGGCGTCGCCAACCTGAAGCCCAATACCAACCCGAAGGGTCCCAATGTCTACTCCGAAGGCGTCCTGCTCAAGTGGAAGGGGGACGCCGGCAAGTTGGCCCACTTCAACTTGAGCGGCCGCATCGTGGTCTGTTGGCAGAACATCCGCAAGAGCGCGTTCAACACCGGTGTCGACGCGATTGCCCAGATGATCGAAAAGGCGTTCGCCGACTTCCTCGATCAGGCGCCCGTGTAACCCGGATCTGCCATGGCGAATGCCCTCCAGTCACTGCTCGCGGACATCGGCCTCGCCGTCGCGCCGCTCCGCGCGGTCGACACGACCGATCGCGCCGTGGTGTTCTTCCGTCAGCTCGGCTACGAAATCCCGGTCAGCGCGTTCGGCGGCGCCCTCGCTCCCCTGAGCGCGGCCGCGAAGGGGTTGATGGACGGCGTCCGCGCGCTGTCCCAGGCGCCCGACGACCAGGCGATCGCCACGGCCATCGTCGACGTGCTGCTCAAGGTCAAGGGCGCCGTGGACGCGATGCAGCAGCTGCAGGTCCAGATTCAAGGGGCAGGCGGAGGCGGCATCCCCGGCATCGGCGATCTGCCCCGCCGGCTGACCGACTTCCTTCTGGTCGACTACTTCAGCAGCCAGAAGACCGAGCTCCACGGCGTGCTGCACCTGCTCGGCCTGATCGACGACCAGCCGGCGCCGCCGCCCGGTCAACCGGCGAAATCGATCCACTGGCACCGGCTGACACAGGTCCTGACCGAGCCGCAGGCCATCGCCCGGGACGTCTACCGCTGGGACACCGACTTCGACACCGATCAGTTCTTCACGCGGCTGGACGCGCTGATGCGCGCGGCGTCGCTGCCCGGCGGACTCTATCCGCAGTCCGACACGGTACGCGCGCTGCTCGGCAATCCGAGCGCCGGCCTCCAGGAGCTGCGGTTCCCCATCCTGCAGCGCGGGTTGACGCCCGAGACCTCAGCCCAGTTCGGCATCACGTTCTCGCCGGCCGAAGCGCAAGGCGGGAAGAAGAAGGGTGTCGCGCTGCTCCCCTACATCATGGGCGCGGCGAACTTCGACTTCTCGGTCTGCGACCGCGGCGAGCTGGTCTTCGAATCGACCGCCGACATCCGGGGCGTGGGCATCGTGCTCCGCCCGCCGTTCGAGGCGCAGGGCCTGTCGAACCTGACGACGGCCTTCCATGCATCGATCACGGTTCGGGAGAAGAAGGAGTCGGCCGAGGAGCACATCCTGCTCGGCTCTCCGGGCGGCACCCGCCTCGCGTTCCAGGGTCTCGGCGTGCGGTGGTTCGCCGACGGCACGCCCGACAAGCTGGATCTCGGCGTCGAGGGCGAGGTGCAGGCGATTCGCCTGGTCGTCAAGCCGGGCGAGGGCGACGGCTTCCTGCAGCAGGCGCTGTCGGGCGTGAATGTCGATGCCGAGGCCCAGCTCGCCCTCGGAGTGAGCCTGCTCTCGGGCTTCACCTTCAGGGGCGGGGCCAGGCTGGCGCTCGACGTCAGCGTTCACAAGAGTGTCGGTCCGATCGCGATCGAGGCCCTGCGGTTCGCGGTGGCGCCGGCGAGCGACCGCTTCAACCTCGAGGCGGGCGCCGTCATCCGGTTCGAGCTCGGACCGCTCGAAGCGGTCGTCGAGAACATCGGCCTGCGCGCGGGGATCACGTTCCAACCGGGCAATCTCGGCCCGGCGGACCTCGACGTGTCGTTCATGCCGCCCAACGGGGTGGGGCTGTCGCTCGACGCCGGTGGATTCACGGGCGGCGGGTTCCTGCGGTTCGACCGCGAGCGCGGCGAGTACGCCGGCGCCCTCGAGCTCGATTTCAAGGGCATGTTCTCGGTCAAGGCGCTCGGCATCATCAACACGAAGATGCCGGACGGCTCGCCCGGCTTCTCGCTCCTCATCCTCATCACCGCCGAGTTCACGCCGATCCAATTGAGCTTCGGCTTCACGCTGAACGGCGTCGGCGGCCTCTTCGGGCTGAACCGCACGATCTTCGTCAACGCGCTCGCCGAAGGCATCCGCACCAACGCGATCAAGAGCATCCTCTTCCCCGACGACGTCGTCGCCAACGCGACCCGCATCATCAGCGACATCAAGCAGTTCTTCCCGCAGCAGCAGGACCATTTCGTCGTCGGCCCGATGGCCAAGCTCGGCTGGGGCACGCCGTCGATCATCACGGCCGAGCTCGGCCTGCTCCTCGATCTGCCGAACCCGATGTTCGCGATCGTCGGCGTCCTGAAGGCGGTGCTGCCGACCGAGGACGCGCCAATCCTGAAGCTGCAGGTCAACTTCATCGGCATCCTCGACTTCGATCGCGGCTACCTGTTCTTCCGCGCCGATCTCTTCGATTCACGTCTGCTCATCTACTCGATCACCGGCAGCATGGCCCTGCTGGTGTCGTGGGGCGAGCAGCAGACCTTCGCGCTGAGCGTCGGCGGCTTCCATCCGGACTTCCGCGACGTGCCGGCCATTCCCGCGCTGCCGGACGGATTCCGGAACATGGCGCGCATCGGCATCAGCCTGCTGTCGGACGACAACCCGCGGCTGAAGGTCGAGTCGTATTTCGCGGTGACCTCGAACACCGTGCAGTTCGGCGCCAAGGTCGAGCTCTACGCCGCGGCGGCCGGATTCAACATCTACGGCTTCGTCGGCTACGACGTCCTGTTCCAGTTCGATCCCTTCCGCTTCACGGCCAGGCTGTACGGCGGCGTGGCGCTGCGCTCGGGCACGCACGTCATCGCCGGCATCAGCGTCTCGGCGCAGCTCTCGGGACCGACGCCGTGGGACGCGCGCGGCACCGCGACGCTCTCGCTCCTTTTCTTCGACATCGACGTCGACTTCCACGCCACCTGGGGCGACCCCCCGACCGCTGTCGAGTCGAAGACGGAAGACCTGCTCGCACTCCTGACGCGCGAGATCGCGGACTCGCGCAACTGGCGCGCCGACCTGCCGCCCGAGAACCACCTGCACGTCAGCCTGCGCGCGATCGAGCCGCCGTCGGGCGAGGCGGCCCCGCTGGTGATTCACCCGGCGGGCGTCCTGACCTTCAGCCAGCGCTCGATGCCGCTCGACGACTTTCCGATCGCGAAGTTCGGCGCGCGCCAACCGCTCAACGAGCGCCAGTTCAAACTGACCGGCGCCAACGCTGGAGGGCTGGCGATTCCCGCGGACTATACCGGCGTCCGCGAGCAGTTCGCGGTGAGCCAGTTCAGCGAGCTGAGCGACAGCGACAAGCTCTCGCGCAAATCGTTCGAGCGCCTGCCGAGCGGATTCTCGTTGACGGGCACGGCGAACGTGCAGGCGCCGATGCCGGTGACGCGCCCCGTCGACTACGAGTTGAGCTACCTGCGGCGGAAGCCGCTGCGGGTGGTCTTCAGCGGCATCGTCAAGCTGGCCTCGCGGGCCTACGAACGGCTGGTCAAGGGCAGCGCCGTGCGCCAGTCGGTGCTGGCGCGCCAGCAGATCCGACCGTCGTTGAATGCGCCGGGACAGGTGGCGCTGCCGGCGGAGCAGTTCACGGTGGCGTCCGTCACGGATCTCAGGGCGTTCGCCCGGGCGGGCGAGAACGCACGAAGCTTCGAGACGCAGGCCGAGGCCTACCAGTACCAGCGTGACCTGCTGCGCCGCGACCCCGCGCTCGCGGGGCGGCTGCAGGTGGTCTCGGACTACGAGCTCGCGAGCTGAGGGGCGTCGCAGATGGCCGTCGAAGTCGCGAAATACCAGTTCCAGTCGTGGGTGCGCAAGGGCATCGCGACGCAGATCAGCGAGCAGGATGCACTCGGCAATCCGGCCGCCGTGCTGCCGCCGGGCGAACGGGCGTCGGTACCGATCGGCGTCTCGGTGAACCTCGCGCCGATCGAACCGAAGCCGTTCGCGCTGATCGGTCCCGGCGATATCATCGGCATCCAGCGCGACATGATCGTGCGCACGGAGCCGCGCCACTGGATCACCAACTTCGAGCCGAACTACCTGGCGTTCATCGAGTTCTACGACGAGGACTTCCCCTGGCGCTACACGCCCGCGAAACCCGACGGCGACAAGCTGCGGCCGTGGGTCGCGCTGCTGGTGCTGCGGGAGAGCGAGTTCGCGCGCGACGACCGACGCGTGCCGCTCCCGGTCGTCACGGTGAAGCGGAAGGAGGCACTCCCCCGCGCGGACGAGACCTGGCTGTTCGCGCACGCGCACCTCGAGAAGCCGATTCCCGAGAGCGAGCTGTCGGACCTCGAGCAGTATCTGAAGTCGCTGCAGGCCACGATCGCGACCGATCCGGACCAGCTGTACAGCCGCCTGCTCTGTCCGCGCCATCTCGAGGCGAACACGGCCTATCAGGCGTTCGTCGTCCCCGCCTTCGAGGTCGGGCGCCTGGCCGGCCTCGGGAAGCCAACGACGGGCGTGCCCGCGCAGAAGCCCGCCTGGGACGGCACGACGGGCGTGGAGCTGCCCGTCTACTACGACTGGTCGTTCAGCACCGGTGAGAAGGCCGATTTCGAGTCGCTGGTGGAGCTGCTCGAGCCTCGGGTGCTCGACAAGCGGATCGGCGTGCGATCAATGGACTGCGCGGAGCCGGGCTTCGTCGTCGTCGACAGCGACGGCCGGGCGCGGCGGACGCCGTCGGGTGATGAGATCGCGCTGCCCGCGCCGTCGCCCGTGACGCAGGGTCTCGAAGGCGCGCTGAAGACCGACCGCACCGAGTCGCTGCCGGTCGCGTTCTCGCCGAACGCGTTCCAGGACGAGCTCCAGATTCTCGTCAACCTGCCCGAGACCATCGCGGCCGACACGCGCGCCGCCCCGGGATCGGAAGCGGACTTCCTCAACGATCCGATCGTGACGCTGCCGTTCTACGGCCAGAATCATGCGCGCCAGCACAAGACCGACAGGGTGCTCCTCGACCTCACCAAGGACGGCTGGTATCACGACCTGAACCGCGATCCGCGCCATCGCGTGCCCGCCGCGTTCGGCACCCTGGTCGTGCAGAAGAACCAGGAAAGCCTGATGCAGCGGGCCTGGCAGCAGGTGCAGAAGGTCTACGAGGCGAACCGGATCATCCGCGGCTTCCAGTTCACGCTGCAGGTGAGCTCGCGCTACACGCAGCAGTTCTTCACCGCGCTCCCGCCGGCGCGGCTGCTGGCGGTGACGGCCGCGGTGCACGCCAAGGTCCTCGGCAGCCCGACGACGATTCACCAGCAGCTGCGGACCAGCCGCTTACGGGCGCCGGTGTTCAGCAGCGCGTTTCGCCGCGTCGCGCGCCCGGCCGGCAAGCTCGCCCAGCGATTCCAGGCGCAGGGCACGCCGATCCGCTACGTCGACCTCGTCGACGCGGTGAACGACGGACGGGTCGATCCCGCGCCGCCGCGCGAGGTGCCCAAGGCCATCCCGTCGGTGGACGATGTCGCCGCCGCCATCCAGCCCGAGGCGCTCCCGCCCTGGCTGCTGTGGCTCCTGCGCCACCGGACGGCGCTCCTTGTCATCCTGCTCATCGCGCTCCTCGTCCTTGGCGCGCTCACCGGTCTGTGGGTCATCGCGGCGGTGCTGGCGGTCGCTGGCCTCGCGGCGTATCAGAGGCTCGCCCGGACGGCGCGCGATCGCGACCGGCGCGCCGAATCCGCCGCCGTACTGACCGATCCCGGGCAGGCGCAGACGGTCATCGCGGCGACGCCGCCCCGGCCCGATTTCGTCGTGCCGCCGGAGGAGGGGGTTACCGCGCCCGCGCCCCCGATCGGAACGGCCGGCACCGACAGCGCGGACGCCGCCCGTTTCCGGCAGGCCGCGCTGCAGCTGACCGGACGCGTCGCGATCCGCGTTCCCGATCCGGTGCCGCTGCCCGCCTTCGACGTGACGAACGGCCACGCGAAGCTCACGCGCGCGATCGATCCGCGCGTGGCGCTGCCCATCCGGCTCAACGCGCACGTGAAGCTGCCCGACCTCGCGCTCGACACGCCCGAAGCCATCGTCGACGTGATGGCGCACCCGGATTTCGAGGACGCGACGTACGCGCAGCTCAGGGACATCAACAAGGAACTGCTGATCCCCAACCTGGATCTCATTCCGCCCAACTCGATCTCGCTGCTCGAGACCAACCCGAAGTTCATCGAGTCGTACATGGTCGGCCTCAACCACGAGATGGCGCGCGAGCTCCTCTGGCGCGAGTTCCCGACGGACCAGCGCGGCAGCTACTTCCGCCAGTTCTGGGAGGTGAAGGGCATCAGCAACCCCGACACGCCGGCGGACGCCGAGTCGCTGAAGGACGTGACGAAGCTCCACACCTGGCCGGCGGCGAGCGCGCTCGGCGTCCACAAGCCCGCGCCCGGGCCGGCCGCCGACGTCCAGCCTGGCGACAAGCAACTGGTGCTCGTCATCCGCGGCGAGCTGCTCAAACGCTATCCGAACACGGTCGTCTACGCGCAGAAGGCGATCGACGACGGGCAGGGCAACACGGTGATCTTCGACAAGGACATGACACCACAGCAGTTCGGCACGCACCTCAAGTTCCCGCTCTTCCGCGCGGAGATCGATCCCGACCTGCGGTTCTTCGGCTTCGACCTGACGATCAAGAAAGCCCGTGGCACCGTCGAGAGCCGCGATTTCAGGAACGACACGCTGGGCTGGTTCTTCGTCATCCAGGAGGTGCCCGGCGAACCGCGCTTCGGCATGGACATCGCCTACGAGCCGACGCTCGACACGAACGGCAATCCGGCCGACGATCCGCTCGACACCTGGAACAACCTGGCGTGGAACCTGTTCGGCGCCGTCGAACCGGCGTTCGTCGCGCGGACGCCCGCGCCCGCGCTGCCGCGGGCCGATCCCGCCGAAATCACCGCGCACCGCTGGGGCGCGAACGCGGCGGAGATGGCCTACATCCTGTTCCAGACGCCGGTGATGGTCGCCGTCCACGCCAGCGAGATGCTCGACGAGTCGATCACATGAGCCCTGAGCCGCCGGACTTCAACCAACAGCTCGCCGCGATCGCCGGCCTGCGCGACGACGTGCGGCGCCACGACGAATCGCTCTATGCTGCCCGCGTGACGCTGCAGAAGGTGAAGCAGCGCCTGGGACGCGTCGACCGGCGGCAGACCGTCGCGGACGCGGACCGTGACGCCGAGGTCGGCGTGTTGCGTGCGGAGATGGCGGGGCTGGACGGCCGGCTCGCGGTGCTCAGGGCGGATCAGCGGGAGGTCACGCGAGAACTCGCGCAGGTGGCCGAGCAACGGCGCCTGCTGGCCCGCCTGACGGACAGCCTGGCGGCGGCCCGCCGGCGCGCCGCCGCCCTGCAGGAGCAGCTCGCGGCTCCCGCCGACGGGGAGGCCCCGCCGCAGAGCGACATCGACCGGATTCGCACGGAGCTGGCCGGGTTGGAGCGCGCGCAGAAGGCGCTCGACGACGCCATCCGTACCGCCACCCGCGACGTGGCGGCACAGGAGCCGCGCGAGCGGGAGCGGCGCGGTCGCCGCGACGCGCTCGATCGGCAGATGGAAAGCCTGCGTGCGGATCTGCGCGGCGTGCAGGGCCGCGTGACCGAACGCCAGCAGCCGGTCTTCGACGATCGGCGGGCGGTGGCCTCGAGCGTCGACGAGCTCGAAGCCATCATCGCCCGCGAGAGCGCGGTGTCCCTTCAGGTGAAGGGACAGCTGACCGCCGGGATCGGCGGGCTCTATCAAGCCGATCCGCACCCGCGGGGCCCGCTCGCCCATTTGGACGACGCCACGCCGTTCCTGCTGCTGCCGGTGCGGCTCGAGACCATTTTCGTTCCACCGACCCAGACCGGCGGGGCGGAATTGCGGGTGCGCGTCTACCCTGACGAAATCGCCGTACACACGCACGAGGCGACGCTCACCGATCAGGAGGTGGACGCAGGCGAGCTGTACTGGACGGAACTCGTGGTCGCGGCGCATCTGCGCGCCGAGCGGTCGCGGCGCCAGACCGCGGCGTGGCGGCACATCGTCGACCTCTTCGGCGGCCAGCGCGCCTCGTGGATCGCCCGCAGCAGCAGGCCGTCCGACTACGCGGCGCTGGCGCAGGCCGGCGAGACGGTTGGGCTCGTGGATTTCCTCGACGCCGCCGACGGCACCTTCTTCGACGGTTTGCGTGCTCTGCCGCTCACGGCTGCGGCGCGGGCGGCGCTGGCGGCGGTCGAGGCGAACCGCGACGGCGACGCGTTGATCCGGCTGGTGGAGGATCAACATTGGGGCGACCGCGTGAACGCTGTGGTCCGTAGCCGGATCGCGGGCTTCCCCGCCTTCGCGCTCACCAAGACGGATGCCTGGAGCCGGAGTCCGCGGACCAGCGTCCTTCCGGATCGCTTCGTCCTGCTGCTCTACGCGACCGAGAGCGGAGCGCCGCGCGAGGTGACGGGAGCGCTCATCCCGGATACGGTCGTCGTCGGACCCGATCCGCTGGATCCCGAGACCACGCTCGTCCTGAAGAACGGCTCGCGCACGCTGGCCGGTCCGTGCGAGTGGATGTCGCATTTCGACGTCGCCGTCGCGCAGGGGCTCGGCTTCCGCGTCGCGCTGTCGCCGCAGGAGGCGAGCGCCGGATTCGCCCGCATCGCCGTCCTCGGCGTCCGCCTGTCCGCGGCGGCGGATGCCAGCGCGGAGATGCTCGAGGCGCTCATCGTCAATCATCAATTCAGTCCCAAGGGCTTCAGCCTGGTGCCGCAGGGCACGCCGACGAACAACACCGAGCGGAGCGGGACGGGCTATTCCGACAACGATCCGTACGACGACCTGGCGTTCTTCACCGACGTGGATCCGCCGGCGTTCGACCCCGCGGCGACCGATCCGTCGAAGAGCCAGACCGACGGCCGTCTCCTGGCCGATGCGCTGGGCGTCGCCTACGGCGCGCTCCAGACGGTGCCGCACGCCGACCAGACCGACATGCTCGACGCGCGCGCGATGAATACGGCGCTCTTTCCCGCCACGCTCGGCTACTGGCTCACGACCTGGATGGCGCCCGTCGTCACGCCGGACGCGGCGCGGCTGACGCGGTCGTTCTTCACGCAGTACGTCACGGGGCGCGGGCCGCTGCCGGCGGTGCGGGTCGGCAATCAGCCGTACGGCGTCCTGGTGACGAGCGATATGGCGCGCTGGAAGTACGCGGCCCGGGATCGGCCGAGCGACCTCGTGATGCTCTTCGACGACCTGACGCCGTTCCTGCGGCGTCTGCACGGCATCCTCCGGGCGTTGCAGGAGACGTGGACGCGCCTCGCGGCGGCTGCGCTCTATGTCGGCAAGCCGGGCAGCGACGCCGCCGACGTCCTCATGAACATTCTCGGGCTGCACCCGACGAGCGTCGAGTTCTTCCAGCGCATCGGCTATAGCGCGGCCTACCTGCAGTCGCTCGACAGCTTCGTGGCGCGCCGCAGTTACGCCAACGAGCTCGCCTCGCTCCTCAGCTCGATGCCGCCGACGGTCCGGCTGTACCTGCGCGGCCTCGGCGTCGAGGAAGACATCGGCACCGTGGCGAAGACGCTCGCCATGCACGTGCTCTGGCAGCACTACATGTCGGGGCTCGACGTCCCGAATCTCGTCGAGAACCGGCCGCCGTCAGAGACCGACGGGCTCGCGCCCGACTACATCGACTGGCTCGCGAAGGCACCCGACACGACCACGATCATCAACCAGTCGTTCCCGGGACCGAAGCCCGCGGCGCTGCTCTACGCGCTGCTGCGCAACGCGCTGCTCCTGCAGCTGAACCACGGCAGTTACGAGTGGCTGAAGGTTCGCGGGACATTCGAGCCGGCGCTCGAGCAGTCGCTCGTCGCCACGGCGCTGCCCGGCGTGCGCAGCACGGCGGTCTCGGTGTCGAAGTTCGAGCTCATGGCGGTGAAGGTCGAGGCCGTCCAGGCGAGCCATCCCGCGCCGGGCACGCGCGTCGCGGACTGGATCTGGCACGGACCGGCGCCCGCCGAGCAGGAGGCCGCCTTCGTCCAGGCGCAGCGGACCGCGCTCGGCCAACTCACCGGGCTCTCGACCGCACGGCTCGAACGCGCGCTGGTCGAGCACCTGGACTGCTGCCAGTACCGGCTGGATGCGTGGGAGACCGGCCTCTTCGCCCAGCGGCTCGACGCGCAGCGCCGCGGCGGTCAGGGCGATCCGTTCCGCCGGCGCGGCATCTATCTCGGCGCCTACGGCTGGGTCGAGCAGGTGAAGCCGACGCCGAAAGTCTTCCTGCAGCCCAACGACCTGCCGGCGGCGCTCCGGCCGGCCGACGCAGGGCCTCTCCTCGAAGAGGACGCGGTGGGATCGGTCACGACGCCTGGCGGGTCGAAGCAGGGCGGATTCCTGCACACGCCGTCCTTCAACCACGCGGCGGCGGGGGCCCTGCTCCGCAACGCCTATCTCAGTCACGCCGACAGCGCCGACGCCGAGATGCTGTCGATCAACCTGTCGTCGAGCCGCGTGAGGCGCGCGGAGTTCATCCTCGAGGGGATGCGGAACGGACAGCCCATCGAGGCGCTGCTCGGCTACCAGTTCGAGCGCGGCCTGCACGACCTCACGTCCGAGAGCGCGGCCAGGGGCGACGTGCCGGTCCTCGAGCTGAACCAGTTCATCGCGCCTTATCGCCAGGCATTCCCGTTCGAGTCGCGCGAGATCGTGCAGGCGGGCACGGGCCCGTCGACCGAGACGGTGCCGCCCTTCAGCGTCGTCAACGGCCTGAAGATGACCACCGCCACGCCGACCGCCGGCGACGGCTTCGGTCTCGCCGCGGTCCTGCCCGCCGCGCAACTGCCGAACGCGGCGCAGGGCGCCGCGGTGCTGGCCGTTCGCGACACCCTGCTCGATGCGCTCGATGCCGTGAAGGACCTGCTGATGGCCGAGAACGCCTATCAGCTGGTGCAGGGCAACTTCGACCGCGTCGCGGCGGTGTCGCTGGCCGGGAAGGATGCCAGGATTCCGCCGACGCTCGACGTGCTGACCACGCCGCGCGGCAGCCAGTTCACGTTCACCAACCGCGTGACGCTTCACCTGGACGATCTCGATCCGGCGCTCGCGGCGAGCAATCCCTGGCCCGCCATCTCGATGACGCCACGGGCGCTCGCCGAGCCTGGCCTGAACGCGTGGCTCGGCACCGTCCTCGGCGGCGCGCCCCAGGATGTTCTGTGCAGCGTCTATCACGTGGACGCCGCGGATCCCGAGACGCGGCTCGACGAGCACCGGGTGTCGCTCGCCGATCTGGATCTCCAGCCGATCGACGTCGTGTCGCTGACGAACATCAATGCCGCCGCGGCCGGCGGCGCCAGCGAGCTCGAGACCCGCATCGCCTTCCACTATCGCCGGACGCACGGCATCCTCATGGACCAACTGGTGCGCATCGACTTCGCGCCGCCGGGTCCGGCGGGCGGCCTGACCTTCGCACGGCTCCTGCCGCTGGCGCGGCGCCTGCGGGCGATCGTCGGCGAGTGCCGGGCGCTCGACGCGCGCGATTTCCTGCCGGCCGCTGGCGGCAAGGCCACCGCGGTCGCCATCGACCGCACGAATCCCCAGGGCTACGACGCCGCCGAGATCCGCGCCCGCGTGCAGGCGGCGCTCGACGCCTTGACCGCGCTCGCTGACGCGGTGGATGGCCCGTCTGCGCCGACCATCGACCTGACGATCCTGCACGATCCCGAAACGGCGGCCGACGACGACCCCTTCTCGGGCCGCCTCGGGGACGCGTTCGGCGCGCTCGACCAGGCCGCCCTCGACTTCGACGACGCCGTTGGCCTGACCGTCGTGTTTCCGCTGCTGCGCGCCGAAACGCTCGCCGCCACACTGAGACACATCGCGGCGTTCGGCATCAGCGACGCGTTTCCGCCCGAGACCGACCTCACGAGCGAGACCGCGCGGCGGTCGCTCCTGTCGCGCGCACGCCGCGTGGCGCGGCGCCTGCGCAGGGCCGTGAAGAAGGACGGCATCCTCGACCGCGCGGTGGCACTCATCGCCGCCGCGACGCCCGACAGGACCACCGCCGATCGGGTCTCCACGATTGTGCAGGCCGGCCAGGGGCTGTTTTCCGACACGCTGAGGCTCCTGCCCGCCTTTGTCTGCCAGAACGAAGTGGACCTGGCGGTCGCCGACGCCGCTCGCGCGCAGCTGCTGGCGCACGCCGTTGGCGCCGTCCCGGGCCAGACCGCCCAGGGCGTCGTGGACGAATGGCTGCAGGGCCTCGCGCGAGTCCGTCCCAGGATGCACACGTGGGAGGTCGTGCGCGCGCTGGCCGACGCGCTCAACGACGTGCCGATCGCGATGCGGCCCGTGCAGGTGCCGCACCGCGACCAGGACAGCTGGCTCGCGACGGCGTTCCCCGACGTGGATCCACTGGATCCCACGCAACCGTTCGGCATCTCGCGCGACACGCTGTCCATCGCGGCGCACGGCGCGACGGCGTTCAAGGCGGGCGTGCCGCAGCGCGGGCTGCTGATCGACGAGTGGACCGAGGAGATTCCCACCGCGCAGGAGAACACCGGCATCTCGTTCCGTTTCAATCAGCCGAACGCCGTGCCGCCGCAGGCGCTGCTCCTCGCCGTGACGCCCGAAGAGAGCGGCGCCTGGAACTGGGACGCGCTCGTCGGGACGCTGGCCGATACGCTCGCCCGCGCCAGGCGCCGGGCCGTCGAGCCCGCCCAGCTCGAGAAGGAGGGGCTCGTCTGGAACGCGCTCGCGCCGGCCCTCGTGTCCGAGTTCACCACCTTCGCCTCGGCGGACGTGTCGCTGGACCTGATGGGCATCCTGCAGTACGCGCCGCTCGAGGCCTATTACTCTGTCCTGAAGCCCTGACCGATGGCCAATCCCCTGCTCCTCTCGCAAGTGCTCATCGACTCGCCGATCTTCCGGCTGCCGCGGATCATCGCCTACAACCGGCTCGAAGCCCGGCCGCGGACAACCGACTTCACGCGCAGCCTGCGCGCCGAGGTGCGCGATCCGCTGTGGTTCCTGGCGCGCCAGTGGCAGTTCGGCGAGTTCCAGGGCGAAGACGCCGCGGCGCCGCTCAGCGCGCGGATGGCGTTTCGGCATCAGCGCACCGGTCTCGTCTCGCTGCGCGGCCGGGACGCCCTGCGCTTCGATCCGCAGACCATGCCGCTGGAAACCCGCGTCGAACGCGAGCCCGTGCCGATCGTCCTGCGCGAGCTCGCGAACGGTCACGTCTTCAGCGACGTCCTCTTCGCGGTGCGCCTGGGCAAGCGGTGGCGGCGTGTGCTGCAGGACGCCGGACTCGACGGGCACTATCCGCTGTACCTTGGCGAATTCCCGATCCGGGTGCTGCCCGACGAGTCAGCTGGACGCCGCGTCGAGGATCAGGAAGCCGAGGCCGTGGCGGCCGCGGTCGCCGGGCGTATCGCAGACGGCGTGGCGGTGTGGCGCGCGGTCGCGCGCGGCAGCCACGACACGTGGCTCGACGGCCAGCCGGGCGGAGACAAGCCGGCCATCAAGACACTCGCCGCCTCGTTCGCCGACGCGTGTGCGGCGCAGATCGGCCGTCTCTTCACGCAGCCGGAATCGGAGGACGACTCGGCCTGGGTTCCCGAACATCTCGAGTACCAGTTCTCGACAGCTGCCCAGGGGACGGACCAGGAGACGCCGCCGGTGCTGCGCGCCGAGCAGTATTGCCAGGGACATCTCGACTGGCACGCGTTCGACGCCTTCGTCGATCGCCGTCCGGCGCCGGTGCCGATCGACGCGCCTCCAGTGCCGTCGGCTCCGCCTGCCCCGCCGGTGCCACCGGCGCCGCCCATCCCGGACGTCGACGCCGAACAGGTCGAGTCGTTCCTGCCGGCGCCCGTGAGATTCAAGGGACAGCCGCAGCCCAGGTTCTGGCAGATGGAGGAATCGCAGACCGACTTCGGGAAGATCGACACCTCGGCCACCGGGCTGCTCCACCTGCTGCTGGCCGAGTTCGGTCTCATCTACTCGAACGACTGGTTCATGCTGCCCCATCCCATGGACATCAACACCGTCGGCGAGGTGCGCGGCATTCTCGTCGACGACACCTTCGGACGGCATACGTTCATTCGTGCCGCGGGACGAGGTCCGGAGACCGCCTGGCAGCGGTTCGCCATGTTCCACCTGACCGAGCGCGGCACGCGGCCGGACGCCCTGGGCAGTCTGTTCTACCTCGTCGCCGCCGGCGGCAAGATGCTGGAGAGCGCGCCGATCGAGCGCGTCAACTTCATGCGCGACGAGATGGCGAACATGGCGTGGGGCGTCGAAGCCATCGTGCCGTCGCAGACCGGACAGGGCATGAGCGGGTACGACGGGGCGCGCTCGTCGGGCGGCCTGCCGCCGCCCCGGACCATCACCAACGACGACGTGCGGATCGCGTACGTCGCCGGGACCACCGTGCCGCGCAACTGGATCCCGTTCCTGCCGGTCCATGCGGAAGGCAGCGTGGCCGAGATCCGCCTGCAGCGCGCGCGGATGGCGGGCGGCGACCCGCCGCGGGGACGGCTGCTCCGCGAGCCGAAGTCGCCGTCCTTCGTCGAGGAAGAAGAGGTGCCGCGCGCCGGCGCCTACGTCGAGCGCTCGTGGCAGCGGGTGCGGTGGATTGGCGGGCGGACGCTGATTTGGGTCGGCCGCCGCAAGACCGCCGGCCGAGGTGAGGGCTGGAGCAATCTGGTTTTCGACCAAGTCCAGGACATGAAGCCGAAAGAGGCCTGAATCGCCATCCCTGGAGATCGAATCCATCCCGGCCGGGAACCGACCGCGGGGGGTTCCGTTGACGCTGTTTCAGCGGTACGCCGTCGCGGGCGGAACGGACAGTTCGCTCACGGCTCCGAAATGCATTACAGATAGCGATTGCCGCGCAGGTAGAGATCGGTGCCCACCAGTGCCGGCGAGGCGTCGAACCCATCGTCCAGCGTATTGGTGGCCAGCACTTCGAAGCGCGACCCGTGGCGGATGACGAGCGTCGTCCCGTCGCGGCTGGTGATGTAGACCCGTCCACGCGCGGCGACGGGTGAGGAGTAGACCTCCGCCAGTCCGCTGAGGCGCTGCCGCTGATAGTGCGGCGTGCCGCTCCTGGCGTCGAAGACGGACAGGATTCCCGCGTTGCTCTTGAGGAGATACAGGAAGCCGTCGTACAAGAGCGGCGACGGCACGTAGGGCGTGTCGCGATCGAGCGTCCACGCGATCGCCCTGGAGCCGGCGAGGTTGCCTTTGGCGTCGGCCAGACGAATCGCGTGGAGCTTGCTGCTCCGGAACCCGGCCGTGATGAAGACCATCCCATCCTCGGCGACCGGCGAGGGAATCGGGTTCATGTCGAGACCGTCGTGCTCCCACACGAGCCGGCCGGTCTCGAGGTCGTAGCTCCTCACCCGCTTGTCTCCGGTCGTGACCACCTGGGCGCGGCCGTCCTGCTCGACCACGAGCGGCGTGCCCCACGAGTCGACGTCCTGCCGCCCGGCGCGCCAGATTTCCTGGCCGGTGGCAGCGTTGAGCGCAACGATGAACGAGGTGCCTTGATGGTCCCACACGACAACGAGGTGGTTGCCGTACAGAACGGGCGTGCCGCCCGACTCGCCCACCTCGGCAAACATGTTCTTGTCGCCGAAATGCTTCTGCCAGAGCAGTGTGCCGTCCATGTCGTAGGCGTACAGACCGCTCGATTCGAAGTAGGCGAAGACGCGTTGGCCGTCGGTGATGGCCGAGCTCGACGCCCACGTGCCATCTCTCATCGACGGCGCGTGTGGACGCTCTTCTCGGGCGATCCGCTCCCACACCACGCGCCCGGTGCGCCGGTCGATCGCCAGGAGCATGAACCGGTGGACGTCCCGTGGCTGGACCTGGCCTCTGGGATCATGCGGGGTCCCACCGGGAGCAGCCATCGGGATTGCGGTCAAGACAAACAGCCGATCGCCCCACACGACCGGCGACGACGAACCTCGTCCGGGGATTTCCGTCTTCCATCGAACGTGCTTCGTCTCGCTCCATTCAACGGGGGGATCGGCGCTTCTGGAGACACCACTCGCAGACGGCCCGCGCCACTGGGGCCAGAATCGTTCCGCCAGCGGATCGGCGGCCAGCAACGCGGAAGACAGCGGGACGGCGCCAATCACGGCGGCCAGTCCGGCGGCACAGATTCTCGTCAGTGTCAATGGTTGGCTCCTTGACCCGCCTATCCTACCTCGCGCCGACCAGCGGACCTGAGTCCTTCCTTTCCAGAACCGTCCCGGCACGTTCACAATCGGACAGCACGGGTTGGAAATGTGCGACACACTCGCGCTCGCTCCGGCGGGCAGTGTCCGCGGGTTGGAGGGAGAGTTGCGCATGCCGGCGCTCGCGATTCTGCGAATGTTTGGAACTGCACTCAGGGCGTGGTGGGACGACGACGCCGTCCGCCTCGGCGCGTCGCTCGCCTACTACACGCTGTTCGCGATTGCCCCGATACTGCTCGTCGCCACGGCGATCGCGGGCATCGTTTTCGGCGCCGAGGCTGTCCGCGGCGAAATTGTGGGCCAGCTCGATGGTCTCATCGGACGGGAAGGTGCGCGCGCCGTGCAAAGTCTTCTCGAAGGCGCCAGCCAACGGCGGACCGGCATGCTCGCCACCGTGTTCGGCAGCATCGCCTTCGTCGTCGCGGCTACGGGCGCCTTCCTCGAACTGCAAAGTGCGCTGAACACGATCTGGCGGGTGAAGGTTAACCCGGGGACCAATTTCAAGGCATTCGTCCTGGACCGTGTGCGCTCGTTCGGGTTGGTGGTCGCGATCGGCTTTCTGCTGATGGTTTCGCTCGCCGTGACGGCCGCACTTGCCGCTCTGAACGGCTGGCTCGCCCGCTACGCCCCCACCGTCCCGCTGCTGTGGAGCGGCGTCAGCATGGTGGTGTCGCTGGTGGTGACCACCGGGCTGTTCTCCCTCCTGTTCCGCTTCCTGCCGGACGTGCATCTCCGCTGGCGCGATGTGATGACCGGCGCGCTGGCGACCGCCGTGCTCTTCACGATCGGCCAGCAGCTCATTGGCCTGTATCTCGGCCAGAGCAGCATGTCCTCCAGCTACGGTGCGGCAGGATCGGTGATGATCCTCCTGCTGTGGGTGTACTACTCGTGCCAGATCCTGCTGTTCGGCGCCGAGTTCACCCGCGTCTACGCTCAGCGCGACGGCGCGAAGCCGGCCCCGGAATCCTTCGCGGAAAGGGATCCTGACGCGCCCGGCCCCAGCTAACAGGAGGAATAGCCTGGAACCTCAGATCTTGGTATTTGCATGGCCCGTGGTTGCGGCAGATTCTATCCGGGCAGGCAGTTCGCCCAGCGCCGCCAACGAGGCGTCGATCGCCTCACGCAGGGAGGCGACGTACCGATCGGCACCGAGCGCCTTCTGCAGCGGCGCGTCGGTCATCACCGCCTCACCTGGCGGCCACAGTCCAGCAATCAGCACCGCCTGCGGAGCGCGCGGCCGAAGCCGGCGGATCAGGTAGCGGAGGTGCGCCGGCGCGCCCGCCAGTTCGAGATAGGGAATGGTGACGACCCTGATGGCAGATAAGTCCAGCTGCGCGATCAGCTCACGCGAGGCCGACGCGTGCGGGATTCGACGCGACACGACCCCGCGCTGGGCCAGCAGCTGCGCCAGCATCGCCGACACGACGTCGTCGAACGGGCCGCGACCTGCGACCAACGCGACGAGTCCGTTGGCGGACCCCTGTCTCTGTTGCGGCGTGGAGATCGCCGCGCGTTTGGCATCGACATGCTCGTCCAGCTCGCCGATGACGGCGAGGATCGAGCGGGTGACTTCGGCAGCGCGCTGGCGGCTGATCGTGCCGCGTGCCTCGTCGGCGGCAGCGAGCTTCAGCGCCGGCAGGACCACGCTGTCGTAATAGTCGACGAGCGATCGATCGGCGAGCATCTTTTCGGCCTGATCGAGCGCCTCGTCGGGGTCGTTGGCGAGTGTGCGCTGATAGAAGCGGTTGACTTCCGATAGTGCCGGTCTGTCGCCGAGCAGTACGTCGAAGAACTCCAGCGATTTGACGTGCCGTCCCATCACGACGAGACAGAGTGTGAGCGGTGTGGAGAGAATCAGGCCGACTGGTCCCCACATCGACGTCCAGAAGACGGCGGCGACAATCACGGACATCGGCGACAAACTCCTGATCGGTCATGGCATCAACGTCCTGCAAAGGCGGCGCCTGGCAATCCTGAGTGCGGCAACGCCCTCAGCGAGTCCGCCAAGAGCAGGACTGATCGTCGATAACTCGTCCGATGGCCAGCATGCCGCTTTGACAGTACGTGGGGTGTGCGATTCCGTACAGCAGCGCGAATTTTCCGGCGCGTAGGATGTCTTGCACGCTCGATCGCGTGTCAGGGCCGGTTGCCCCTCGACGCCTCACCGGCGCTCGACGTGGCTTCGGCAACCGTCAGAAGGAAAGAAGGCCGCATGAACCATCGCGTCGACCGTCCAACGTCTTTGTGTGTCTCGAGCATGCCTCGAATCCGGAGGGTGCTGTTGGTCGCGGCGCTGCTGCCCTTCCTCGCCGGAACAGCGTGGGCACAGTCGGGGCAGAATCCGGTGGCGCTGAATGTCGAGGCCCCCGTGGCGGGGGCAACCGTGCGCGTGCCGTTTCTGCTCGGCGGCTGGGCCCTGGACCGGACCGCGACGATCGATAGCGGGATCGACGCGGTCGACGTGTGGGCGTACCCGGCGTCCGGGGCGGCGCCGCTGTTCATCGGCCCCGCGACGCTTGGCGGATCACGGCCGGATGTGGCCACCGACTACGGTGCGCAGTACGGGCTGTCTGGCTTCAATATCATCGTCACTACCGCGCTGCCGCCCGGCGACTACACCTTCGATGTCTTCGCTCACCGGACCTCGACGCAGGAGTTCGTGCTGGCGGCAGTCGTGCCCCTCACCGTGCGCGGCGTGATGTTGAGCGACCTGGCGTGCACGGCCGGCCAGGTGCCGTCCTGGAACGGCGCGGCGTGGGGCTGCATCGAGGGCGGCACCGGCGTCGCCGGGCCAGCGGGACCGACCGGCGCGACGGGGCCGGCGGGCGCGACAGGAGCCGCGGGTCCCGCTGGAGCGGCCGGCGCAACGGGAGACGCGGGTGCGGCTGGAGCGGCCGGCGCAACGGGAGCCGCGGGTCCGGCTGGAACGACCGGCGCAACGGGAGCCGTGGGTCCGGCTGGAGCGGCCGGCGCGACGGGAGCCGCGGGTCCGGCTGGAGCGACCGGCGCGGCGGGGCCAGACGGGCCCGCCGGAGCGGCCGGCGCAACGGGAGCCGCGGGTCCGGCTGGAGCGACCGGCGCGGCGGGGCCAGACGGGCCCG
>JBDTRR010000076.1:0-25507 GCA_039931615.1 Acidobacteriota bacterium | reverse complement strand
ACTTCCTCACTTCCTCACTTCCTCACTTCCTCACTTCCTCACTTCCTCACTTCCCTACGTCCCTCCCATTCCGCACACAGTCTTGTCGATCCATGGCCTCGTGTAGCGACAGCAATGTCGCTGCTGATCGCGCGTCGGCCGTCTACACCGCCGTCGATCGCCCGTCCGGCCCGCGCCGCGGCCGGGGCAATCGTGGCGTTTCCCTTGCTTCACGGAGCCCGCAGTTCTAGGCTGTCGGGAGACGAAGGGAGGCGTTCGATGCGCGTTGCGCTGCTTGGGTTCGTTCTGGTCTGGCTCACGGTGACCACCGCCGTGCCCCTGGCCGCTCAATCGCAGATCACGACCGGGGTGATCCAGGGGGCCGCCCAGGATTCGACCGGCGCGGTGATCCCCGGGGTCAACGTCGAGGCGGTCAACCTCGAGACCAACCTCACGCAGACGCGGACCACCGGCGCGGATGGCCGCTTCGTGTTCCTGCAGCTGCCGTCCGGGCGATACAAAGTGACGTTCTCGATCGCCGGCTTCGGCACCCTGGTCCAGGACAACATCGATTTGACCGTCGGCCAGGCCATCAATCTCGTGCCGCGGCTGTCGGTGTCGAACGTCGCGGAAACCGTGACGGTCAGCGGGACCGGGCTGGTGGAGACGGCGCGCGCGGCGGTCGCGAGCACGCTCAATCAGGCGACCATCGAAAACACCCCGATCCTGGGCCGCAAGTTCGAAGATCTGCTGACGCTGACGCCGGGCGTGAGCGTAGTCCAGGGGCCGGACGGCGACGAGATCACGTTTGCCGGCCAGCGCGGTGTGTTCAACAACTTCAGCCTCGACGGCGGCGATTTCAACAACGGTTTCTTCGGCGAGCAGGTCGGCGGCCAGCGCGCCCCGGTCGACGTCACCCTGGACGCGGTGAAGGAGTTCCAGGTGATCGCGAGCGGCGCCCCCGCCGAATTCGGCCGGACGGCGGGCGGCGTGGTCAACGTCATCACCAAATCGGGCACCAACAACGCGCACGGCTCGATCTTCCATTTCCAGCGGCTGGAGGAGCTGACCGGCGACCTGTCGGACGGGAGTCAGCTGACCGGTTTTCATCGCGAGCAGTTCGGCGGGACCTTCGGCGGACCGGTCAAGCGGGACCAGGTGTTCTTCTTCGGTGCCGTCGAGGGGATCACCGGCGACTTCCAGCGTCCCAACCTGGGGCGCGCGATCGGCGCACCGTGCCCGGTCGCGGCGCCGACGCTGGCGCTGAACGCCTCGCTGATCAATGGGTCGGCCGATTGTCAGCGCCTGGCGCTCCTCGACTTCTTCCAGGCGCGGCTGGGCCAGGACGAGGCGCAGCCAATCGCGCATCCGATCAAGACCGTGTCCATGCTGCTCAAGACCGATTGGAACCTGGGCTCCGCCAGCCGGCTCGCCGTCTCCTACAGCTTCAACCACCTGCGCAAGGAGAACGACACCTTCGACGTGGCGACCTACGGATCGTCGGCGAACGGCACCGAGGGCGATCCGGGGCGCATCAACCTCGTGAACGCCAACCTCTTCACGACCATCGCCAGCAACAAGCTCAACGAGCTGCATTTCACCTACTCCCGCGAGACGCGCCAGCGCACGGCGAACGCCTCGAATCTCCAGGCCGACACGGGAATCGGATTCGCTCCCACCTTCCGCTTCGGGAACCCGTATTTTCTGCAGCCGGGCGTCGACGAGCTGATCTGGCGGACCCAGTTCAAGGACAACCTGTCGGTCGTCTGGGGCCGGCACACGGTGAAGGTCGGCGCCGAGTGGATGCGCACGTTCAACGACCAGGTGTTCCGCGGGTTCTTCACGGGGCGGTACTTGTTCGACAGCGTCACCGGCTTTCTCCGCTACGCGTCGGCGCCCGCGCCGGGCGGCTTCGGTCCCAATGCGCTCGGCTGCTCTGACGGGTCGTACGTGACGATGCCGACGTCATGTCCCGCCGGTAGCACGCCGAGCGGCGGTCCGCTGCTCACGTATCTGCAGGGCGCCGGTCCGACCGGGCTCGCGACCGACGCGGCGGGCGCTTCGACGATCACCAACAACGAATTCTCGCTGTTCGTCCAGGACCGGTGGCAGCTGCTGCCGAACCTGTCGCTGCAGTACGGACTGCGGTGGGATGCGCAGCGCATGCCGGCGACGGTCGACCCGGCGACGACGGCGTTCGCGGCGTTCCTGACCGATCCGCGGTTCCCATCCGACGGCACCATCCCCAGCCAATGGGCGATGTTTCAGCCGCGCCTCGGCGCGACCTGGGACCTCGGCGGCAACGGCAAGTCGGTGGTCCGGACGAGCGCCGGCGTCTACTTCGCCCGTCAGAACATGCTCAGCCAGGTCGGCAGCGTGACGACCAACGGTCTGCAGCAACAGACAATTTTCGTGAGCACCGACAACATCCGGCAGTTCGGCGGCGTCGCGCCGATCTGGCCGGGCGTGATCACGCCCACGCCGCTGCCGGCGGGATCGTTCCCGCTGTTCTCGGGCGTCCGCGTCTTCGACCGCAACTACGAGAACCCCCGCGTCTATACCTTCACGGTCGGCTTCGAGCAGGAACTGGCGCCGGACGTCGCCGCCTATCTGGACTACACCTACGCCCGCGGCCGCCATCTCACGCGGTTCCTGAACGTCAACCGTTCCGGTCCGGTCTGCTGCGATCAGGGTCCCGGCACCGGCAACGTCTACAGCTACACCGGCACGCCGTTCGGCCCCCAGCTGGGCGAGGTGATGGCGGCGACGAGCCTCGGCCGGTCCGATTACAACGGGCTGACCCTCGGGATCCGGAAACGCCTGGCTCAGCGCTTCCAGTTCGAGGCGAACTACGTCCTGGCCCGCGACCGCGACGACGACTCCAACGAGCGCGATCCATTCACCGATCGCAGCTTCAACTTCTTCGATCTGTCGCTCGACTACGCGCTCTCGGACCGGGACATCCGGCACAAGGTGAACGTCTTCGGCTATGTCGAGGCGCCGCTGAAATTCAAGCTGGACGCGCGCCTGCAGGGACGGACCGCCCAGCCGGTCACGCCCGGCCCGCGCGTCCTGAACGGCGTCGATCGCGGCCGCAACACGGCGCGCAAGGACAACGATTACCTCAGTCTGGACTGGCGGGTCGCCCGCCCGTTTCGCATCGGCGGGACCGCCGAGCTGATTCCGACCGTCGAGATGTTCAACACCTTCAACAACGCCAACAACATCAACCCGCTCTCGACGCCGGCGCTCTTCAACTTCGACGGGTTCCTGCGGACCGGCGTCGGCGATCCGCGTCAGGTGCAGCTCGCGCTCAAGATTACCTGGTAGGTCGCCGCGGCCCTGGCGCCTTGATCGAGAACCCGGTGGGGCGGCCCGCGAATGGGTTAGGATCACCAGCGCAAGGAGACAACCCATGCGGTCTCTCACCGCCGTTTTCGCGGCCTTTGTCTGCGCGGTCGGAGCGGTCGCGCTCACGTCGCGCACCGCCCTGGCGCAGCACGAGACCGCCAGCGACGTGCTGGACGGCGAGCGGGCGTATCGCCAGACCTGCGCCAACTGCCACGGCCCCGACGGAGACGTGATCACCGGCATCGATCTGGGCCGCGGCCTGTTCCGCCGCCAGATGTCGGACGAAGACCTGGTGCGGATCATCCGCACCGGCATCCCCAACACGCCGATGCCGCCCAGCACGATGACCGCCGACCAGGCGCAGAAGATCGTCAGCTACCTGCGCTCGACGGCGGCGTCGAAACGCGCCGGTGCGGCCACCGGAGACGCGGTGCGCGGCCGGGCGATCTACGAGGGCAAGGGCGCCTGCGCCGGTTGTCACATGGTCGCCGGCTCAGGCTCCGGCGTCGGGCCCGATCTGTCCAGGATTGGTTCGGTGCGCGGCGCGCTGGAGCTGCGGCAGTCGCTCCTCGAGCCGGCATTTGACGTCCAGCCGGCCAACCGCTTCTATCGCGTCGTGCTGCAGGACGGGTCCACCGTCACCGGGCGCCTGCTCACACACGACACCTTCACGGTGCAGCTGCTCGATACGACGGAGCGGCTGCGCTCGTTCGGGAAGGCCAGCCTCCGCGACTTCGGCTTCGCCGACTCGCCGATGCCGTCGTTCAAGGACACGTTGACGGACCAGGAGATCGCCGACGTCGTCAGCTATCTGGTGTCGCTGAAGGGACGCGGGTGAACGCATGAAGAAGCAACTGGGAATCCTGCTCGTCGTCGGGCTCGGCGCGGCATCGCTGCACGCGCAGGTGTCGTTCGATCGCATCCTGCACGGCGACCGCGAGCCGCAGAACTGGCTGTCGTACTCCGGCACGCCGTTCAACCAGCGCTACAGCCCGTTGACGCAGGTCAACCAGGCGAACGTCAAGAACCTGCAGCAGCAGTGGGTGTGGCAGGCGCAGTCGCTCGAGAAGTTCGAAGCGACCCCGCTGGTCGTCGACGGCGTGATGTACACCGTCGAGGCGCCGAACAACGTCGTCGCGCTCGACGCGGTCACCGGCCGGCCGTTCTGGAAGTTCAACTACACACCGGCGCCCGAGGGGCGGCCCTGCTGCGGCCGGGTGAACCGCGGCGTCGCCATCCTGGGCAACACGCTCTATATGGGGACGATCGACGCGCATCTCATCGCGATCGATGCGCGCAGCGGCCAGCAGCTCTGGAACTCGGTCGTCGCCGACGCGAAGGCGCGCTACTCGATTACGCATACGCCGACGATCGTCAAGGACAAGGTCATCATCGGCACCGGCGGCGGCGACGGCCCGATCCGCGGCTACATCTCGGCCTTCGACGCCAGGACCGGCAAGGAAGTCTGGCGCTTCTACACCATTCCGGGGGCGGGCGAACCGGGCAACGAGACCTGGTCCGGCGAGTCGTGGAAGACCGGCGGCGCCGGCGTCTGGAACGCCGGCGCCTACGACCCCGAGAGCAATCTCGTCTACTTCGGCACCGGCAACCCCGCGCCCGACTGGGACGGCCGCAGCCGGCTCGGCGACAACCTCTACAGCGACAGCGTCGTCGCGCTCGATGCCGACACCGGCAAGCTGAAATGGCACTACCAGTTCACGCCGCACGACGAGCTGGACTACGACTCCACGCAGGTGCCGACGCTGGCCGATATCGAGTGGCAGGGGAAGCCGCGCCAGGTCATGCTGTGGGCCAACCGCAACGGTGTGATGTACGTCCTCGACCGGACCACCGGCGAGTTCCTCAAGGGCAAGCCGTTCGTCAAGACGAACTGGCTGGACGGCTTCGACGCCAAGGGTCGTCCCAACCGGGTGAAGTTTCCGACACCCGAAGGCACGCTGATCCATCCGCACGTGCACGGCGGCATCAACTGGGCGCCGACGTCGTTCAGCCCGAGGACCGGGCTGTACTATGTCGCGAGCTGGGAGAACTCGGGGTCCGTCGCCGTCGAGGGGCAGTTTCCGCGGGCGCAGAGCAGCAACGGGCGCCAGACCGCGATGGGGCAGACCAACCTCGTGCCGTTCACCAACAACGACACCGAAACCTACGGCGTCGTGCGCGCCTACGATCCGCACACGCTCGACAAGAAGTGGGAATTCCGGATGACCGACATCACCTGGGGCGGCACGCTGGCGACCGCAGGCGATGTGGTGTTCAGCGGCGGGCGCGAAGGCTACTTCCTGGCGCTGGACGCGAAGACGGGCGCGCTGCTGTGGCGGGCGTCAGTCGGCGGCCAGGTCAATGCCGGGGCGATGAGCTACGCGGTCGACGGCAGGCAGTACATCGCCATCGCCGCGGGGAATTCGCTGTTCGCGTACGCGCTGCCGTAGCGGCAACTTCCATTTGTCCGTAGTGTCCGGCTCTATAGCCGGACCGTGGGAGGTCCGCCTGAAGGCGGACACTACGTACTTGTGAAAAATGCTGCAGGCAGCGCTTACGCCATTACGGTCGGCTCTTGAGCAGCGCCACGATCGGCGCGCTTCACCGGGGACGTGATAGCGCCGCCGGGAACGATGGGGGCCGGTCTTGCGCGCGATCCGTTTTGGCGAACGACACTCCAGTCCCGCTTTGATCAATGCATAATCCCCTCTCTGTTGGACTTCGACAGCCATTCTCCTGGAGAGACGTATGAACAGATTCTTCCGGCTGCCCGCCGCCGCTCTGCTGGCGGTCCTCGCCGTGCCTCTGGCGGCCCAACAGGACGTGCCGATGCGCGGCACCACGCCCGTCGCCCCCCAGGGCCTCAAGATTCCGCCCCTGCCCGAGGCGCCGGTGCGCTACGAGACCGCGGAGGGGCAGGCCATCCGCGTCAGCGTTTACGCGCGCGGCTTCCAGAATCCGTGGAGCATGGCCGCCGTCTCGGACGACACGATCCTCGTCGCCGAACGCGGCGGCGCCATCAAGGCCGTGCGACGCGGCGTGGTCGATCCGAAGCCGGTGCCCGGCGCGCCGGCGGCCCGCGGGGCGGGGCTGTCCGGCACCGACCTGGCGCTGCACCCGGACTTCGAGCGCAACCACGCCGTTTATATCAGCTACACCAAGGCGCTCGACGAAAAGCGCAACACCCTGGCCGTCGCCCGGGCGACATGGGACGGCAAGGGGTTCACCGACACGAAGGACATCTTCGTCGGTGAAGGCGGCAGCGGCGGCCCGATCACGTTCGGCGGCGACGGCATGCTGTACGTCGCGCACGGCGGCGGCGGCGAGACGCAGACGCTGAAGACGCTCGGCGGCAAGATCCTGCGGCTCACGGACGAAGGCAAGGTGCCGCCCGACAATCCGTTCGTCGGCCGCGCCGACGCCAGGCCCGAAGTGTTCACGATGGGCCACCGCAACATCCTTCGGATGGCGAAGCATCCGATCACCGGCGCGATCTGGCAGATCGAGAACGGGCCGAACGGCGGCGACGAGGTGAACATCCTGGCGCCCGGCGCCAACTACGGCTGGCCGATCGTCAGTCTGGGGCGCACCTACGGCGGACCGTGGCAGGGACCGTTCACGAAGGAAGGGTTCCGCGACCCGATCGTCTACTGGATGCCCGCGATTGCGGTCTCGAGCATTACCTTCTACACCGGCGACCGCCTGCCCAAATGGAAGGGCGATGTCTTCGTCAGCGGCATGCGCTACGGCGAGATTCCGGGCACCGGGCAGCTGCACCGGATTCTGATCAACAAGAACCTCGAGGAGCTGCGGCGCGAGCCGCTGCTGGTCGATCTGCGGCGCCGGTTTCGCGACGTCAAGCAGGGCCGGGACGGCCTCCTGTACCTGCTCACCGACGAGGCCGAGGCGGTGATGCTGCGGATCGAACCGGCGGAGTGACGTCCCCGGAGCGGGGCGGATCCTCGCCAGATCAGGTGACACATGAGCAGCGTGCCGACGAAGTCTGCCTGGCCCTGGCTCTCTGTCGCTGTCAGTAGCGTTCGACGGGTTCTGGTCCGTCCATTCGGGGTGCTGGCAACGGAGACCTCCCCTCGCTTCATGCGCTCCTTTCCCTCGGGAGCGAGCAGCGCGCGCAGCCCCGGGAATCGTTCGACCAGGCTTTCATGAGGCAGGCGCCGCTGTCACCAGCGGCGCCCTCCCTGAGAATCGCCAACTGCCGCTGGCCTCGTCCTTTTCTCCTACGGCACTCGAACCGTCCCCTTCAACTCCCCCGTGCTCGTCAACAGTGAGGCCGCGCCCGAGGCGCTGAACAACACCGCCGCCAATGTCCCGGTTGACTGAAAAGTGCCGGTCGCGCCATTGAAACGTCCGGTTCCACCGGTGATCTCATAGGTTTCGGCAAGGTGGCCAATCCCATGGTCGAGATCGACGCACAGAACCCCCTCCGTCACCGTGACGGTCAAGAGACTTCCGTCCTCGAAGCGGAAGACGCCCGCGCCGGCCACGACGCGAATGCTTGGACCGGCGCCGCTCCCGCAACTGCCGAAGGACTGGGGGGTCAGTTCGTCCGTTCGCAGTTTGCGGAAGGTGAACGGCCCCAGAGTACCGTTACCGGCCAGGAGTTCTTCGTCGGTAATGGTGTCGGGCTGGATTTCGATCGCAGTGGGCACAAAACTTCCAGAAAGCGTCATCCTAACCTGCCCGTGGCGACGATCGGCGGCCTCGCCGTGCCCGGCCGCCCGCACTGCCTGCGTTGACGTGCCGACCACCACGGCGACGATCCCGCTCATCACCAACGCTCTGACGATGTTGTTCCTCATACGTATCGCTCCTTCCCGCCGGCCGTGGCTTCGGCCGCGCGTTCTATTTGAATAGGCGCAGAAAACGCGCCGAAGCTATCAATCGAAGAACCGGAGAAGGCGGCGTATAATCCCGGACCACATCGAAGACCGCCCAGGCTTGGCTCGATGGCCAGCTGACCGGCGGCAGCGTGAATGGATCCCGAACGCTGGAATCACGTCGATCGGCTGTTGCAGTCGGCGCTGGATCGTCCGGCGGCGGAGCGCGCCGCGTTTCTGCAGCGGGCCTGCGGCGGCGACGAGCAGCTGGAATCCGACCTCCGCTCGCTGCTGGCCGCGCACGGCCGCGCCGACAGCTTCCTCGCCGCGCCAGCGATCGATCTGGCCGCACGCGAGCTCGCCGAATGGCCAAGCGGCGACGACTCCGTTGACAACATCGGGGCCGACCCGGATCCGCTGATCGGCCAGACGCTCTCCCACTACCGCATCGTCGAGAAGCTCGGCGGCGGCGGGATGGGCATCGTCTACAAGGCCGAGGATGCGCGGCTGCAGCGCTTCGTGGCGCTGAAGTTCCTCTCGCCCGACCTTGCCGGGAATCCAGAAGCCTTGAACCGATTCCAGCGCGAGGCGCGGGCCGCGTCGGCTCTGAACCACGCCAACATCTGCACCGTGCACGACATCGGCGAGCAGGACGGCCGCGCGTTCCTCGTCATGGAGTTCCTCGACGGAATGACGCTGAAGCATCGCATCAGCGGGCGCCCGCTCGAGATCGATCTGCTGCTGGCGCTCGCGGTCGAGATCGCCGATTCGCTCGAGGCGGCGCACGCCGCCGGCATCGTTCACCGGGACATCAAGCCGGCCAATCTGTTCGTCACCAGCCGCGGCCACGCAAAGACTCTCGACTTCGGCCTGGCCCAGGTCCGTGTCAATGGCGGTAGTCACGAGACTGCGCGGACCGGGACCGGCCTCGACGGCTTGACCAGTCCGGGCAATGCGCTCGGGACGATTGCGTATATGTCGCCAGAGCAGGTGCGGGCGCAGGAGCTGGATGGCCGCACCGACCTGTTCTCGCTCGGCGTGGTCCTGCACGAAATGGCGACCGGCACGGCGCCCTTTCGCGGAGACAGCGCCGGACTCATTTTTGACGGCATTCTGAACCGCGCCGCCGTGCCCGTGCGGCAAATTAATCCCGGACTGCCGCAGGAACTCGAACACATCGTGACGCGGTGCCTGGAGAAGGATCGCGAGCGCCGCTACCAGCACGCCAGCGAGATTCGGGCGGACCTGCAGCAGCTGGAGCACGATCGTCAGTCAGGACGTGTCGGGTCGGGCGCGACGGTGCACGAGCGCCCGGCGCCCCCGCGGCCCCGCGCGTTGTGGATGTTGGCCGCCGCCATCGTCGTTGCCGGCGCCGTCGCTGGTGCGATCTACAGCTGCCGCCCGGCGACCCTGACTGCCAGGGACACGATTGTCCTGGCCGACTTCACGAATACGACGGGCGATCCGGTGTTCGACGAGACACTGCGACAGGGACTGACCGTGCAGCTGGAGCAGTCGCCGTTCCTCAGCCTGGTGTCCGACCAGCGCATCCGCAGAACACTGCCGCTGATGAACGTGCCGGCGGATGCGCGATTGACTCCGGAGATCGCGCAGGGGTCATGTGTCCGGATCGGGAGCACGGCCGTCCTGGAGGGATCAATCGCGACGCTCGGCAGCCAGTACGTCCTCGGACTGCGCGCGAAGCACTGCACGACCGGCGACACACTTGCCGACGAGCAGGCACAGGCGGCCCGTAAAGAAGATGTGTTGAGGACGCTCAGTCAGATGGCGATGCGTTTCCGGACGCGAGTTGGAGAGTCGCTCGCCACCATCGAGCGACACTCGACGCCGCTCGAGGAAGCCACGACGCCATCGCTCGACGCGCTGCAGGCCTACAGCGCGGCTTGGAAAGCGTTGATTTCGGCCGGTTGGATCAGGGCCCAGCCGCTCTTCCAGCGGGCGATCGAGATCGATCCCGATTTCGCGATGGCCCATGCGCAGGTCGGCTTCGGCTACAACGTCATGGGAGAGTCGGTGCTGGCGCGGCCGAGCACACTCAAAGCCTACCAACTGCGCCATCGGGCCAGCGACGCCGAGCGCTTCTACATCGACACCCTGTACGACCGCGACTTTACCGGCAACCTGGAACGGGAGCAACGGACATTGGAATCGTGGGCCGGCAGCTACCCGCGCGATGCGCACCCGCATGGCTTGGTGTCGGGCCTGGCCATGTCGGGCACCGGCAAATATGAGCTGGCGATTGCCGAAGCCGACAAAGCCATCGCGCTGGATCCTGACCTGACTCCTGCCTACAGCAACAGGGCCTTCAACCAACTCTGCCTGAACCGCCTCGATGATGCGCTGCTGACGGTTCGTCGCGCCGCGGAGCGCCAGATGGAAACCGCCGAGTTGCTGTTGATTCGGTATTTCGTCGCTTTCCTCAAGGGAAACGACGAGGAACTCAAACGGACCGCCGCGGTGGCCAGGAAGAATCCCGTCGCCGAGGACATCATGTCGCACCTGGAGTCGCTGGCCATGGCTCGCGCGGGCCGCCTGCACGAAGCGAGACGGATGTCTTCGGTCCCGGTCGAGATCGCTCACCGGTCGGGCCGGCGCGAGCGGGCCGGCCTGTTCGAAGCCGCCACTGCGGTGTGGGAAGCGTTTTACGGGAAGGCGTCCGCCGCCAGGCAGAGCGCCGCCAGGGCGCTCCAACTCGGAAGGGGCCGGGAAGTGGACTATGCCGCGGCGTTCGCACTGGCCCTCTCGGGTGATCTGCCGCAATCGCGAGCGATCGCCGAAAATCTCGCGCGCGAGTTCCCGGAGGATACGTTCGTCCAATTCATGTATCTGCCGACGCTGCGGGCGCTGTTCGCATTGAGCGTTCACGATGCGGCAGCGGCGATTCAAGCGCTGCAGACCGCCTCGCGCTACGATCTCGCCCTCGGCGGGGTCGGGTTCATCGGACGGTTCGGCGGCCTGTATCCCATCTACGTGCGCGGCATGGCATACCTCGCCGCACGCCAACCCGCTGAGGCCGCCGCCGAGTTCCAGCGGATTCTCGATCATCGAAGCATCGTCCTCATGGATCCGATGGATGCCATGGCACGTCTGCAGCTGGCACGAGCGCTCGCGCTCTCGGGCGACACCGTGAACGCGAAACGCGCGTACGACGATCTCTTGACGCTTTGGAAGAATGCCGATCCAGACGCTCGCGTTACCAAGGAAGCGCGGGCGGAGTACGCCAGGTTGCCGTGATTGACCGCCTGGCTCGGCAGCGCGCTACCCGAACGAATACGAACAGGTGCCGAACGCCTTGCATCCGGCTGGTCAACTACTGACGACGAGGCCCCGATGAATGAATTGCTCTGACCGTGAAATTAGTGTGACACTGTTCCGTTTCGCGTCCCGCCTGGCTTTTTGCGAGCACCAACATCATGGAATTCCGACGACTCGGTAACACCGGCCTCTTCGTCTCCCGCATCTGCCTCGGGTGTATGAGCTATGGAGATCCCGACGCCGTCGTGCCCGGCTCAGCGCTGCGCTGGGAGTGGGCTCTCCGCGAGGACGAAGCGCGGCCGTTTTTCAAGCGCGCCCTTGAACTGGGTATCAATTTCTTCGATACGGCCAATGTCTACTCGGTCGGCGCCAGCGAGGAGATCACCGGTCGTGCCCTGCGCGACTTCGCCCGTCGCGAGGACGTCGTCATCGCCACGAAGGTGTGGGCCGCGATGCGCGCCGGTCCCAATGGCAGCGGTCTGTCCCGCAAGGCGGTTCTCCACGAAATCGATGCCAGCCTGAAGCGGCTCGGCACCGACTATGTCGACCTTTATCAGATTCATCGCTGGGACCCGAACACGCCCATCGAGGAAACCATGGCGGCCCTCCACGATGTCGTGCGGATGGGCAAAGCGCGCTACATTGGCGCATCGTCGATGCACGCATGGCAGTTCGCCAAGGCTCAACACCTGGCCGAGACGCGCGGCTGGACACGCTTCGTCTCGATGCAGAATCATTACAACCTGCTCTATCGCGAGGAAGAGCGCGACATGATCCCCCTCTGTCGCGATCAGGGCGTCGGGTTGATCCCGTGGAGTCCGCTGGCTCGCGGCCGCCTGGCGCGCCGGCCCGAAGAGAAGGCGACGAAGCGATCGGAGACGGACCGATTCGGCAGCACGCTCTATTCATCGATGGCCGAGGGGGACCAGCGAGTGCTGTCCGCTGTGGACGCCGTGGCGACGGCGCGGGCGCTCTCGCCCGCGAACATCGCCCTCGCCTGGCTGCTGCAGAAGGACGCGGTCACCGCCCCCATCGTCGGGGCGACGAAGATCGCACATCTCGAGACAGCGGTCGGGGCCCTCGCCGTCCAATTGTCCCCGGAGGACGTCGCCGCCCTGGAAGCGGCCTACCTGCCGCATCCCGTCGCGGGCCACGGCTGACATCAAACCAGAGGAAGCAGTCACACCACATGACACAGACGGTTCGGGCCCGGCGGGTCGCAGTGACCGGAGCCGCGAGCGGCATCGGTGCCGCGACCGCGCGCAAGCTGATGGCGGACGGCTGGCGGGTGGCCTGCCTGGATCGCAACAGCGAGGGCGCCAGGACGACCGCCGGCGGGGACGGCCTGGCCGTTCCGATTGACGTCGCGGACGAGGTCTCGACCGCGACGGCCTTCGCCACGGTGCGCGAGGCGTTCGGCGGACTCGACGCGCTGATCACCGCGGCCGGGGTCATCGAGACGACGCCGTTCCTCGACACCACCGTGGAACAATTCCGGCGCCTGCTCGACATCAATGTGATCGGCTCGTTTCTCAGCGTGCGCGAGGGCGCGAAGCTGATGCAGCCTGGCGGCCGGATCTGCATGGTCGCCAGTATCTCCAGCTACACCGGCGGCGGCTACGTGGCCACCGGAGCCTACGCCACCAGCAAGGGCGCCGTCCTGACGATGATGAAGAGCTTCGCGCGAGCGCTTGGCGACCAGGGCATCGCCGTGAACGCGGTCGCCCCGGGCTTCATCGACACGCCGTTCGTCGCCTCGGCGATGAGCGACCCGGTGCGGCGCGCGCAGGTCGTGGCGGCGGTTGGCAAGGTGGGCACCGCCGAGCAGATTGCCGAAGCGGCGGCCTGGCTGATCTCACCGCACGCCGAGTTCGTCCATGGCGCCACGCTGATCGCGGATGGCGGCATCCTCATGCACTGATTTCGCCGGCGTGCCGGGCACTCCTGGGGGGCGATCTCACGGGCGCTGGCGATCGGCGTCAGGCCTGACCGCTGCTCGACGACATCATCCGCGCGGCCATCGAGTGTTCCCGCTATCGCCTGTCATCGACGACCAGTTCGCGCACGTGCAGGCGGCCGACACGGAGCTCCTCGATCTCGACGACGCCGAGGCGGGCGCCCCGGACCGTCAGGTGGCGGATGATCAGGCGGCCAATTACTTGGTCTTCCTGATCGGCACGAACTTCTGCAGGCACCCGCCGGACCTGCTCGAGTCGCAGCCGGCGGTCAGACCGCCAAAGACGTTGCCCAGTTCGTCGGCCGCAAGACCCTCGGGTCGTGTGCCCTCGATGAAGTACTTCAGCGATCCGTCCTTCGCGCTGCCGATCCGGATGCCATTCTTCCAGCCTGGATTGCGAATCGCATTGCCGCCCCCTTCCGGGGCGTCGTCAGGTCCGCCGATCCGGTTGTTCGACTCGGAGTCGGACACGATCAGCGTGTCGTCCTTGAGAATCCAGATGCCGCTGGGGCGACCGAACTGCGTCCACGAATCGACGACGTTCATGTCCTTGTCGAAGATCTGCACGCGGTTGTTCGAGCGATCGGCGACGAAGAGGCGGCCCTTCGAATCGAACGCGAGACCGTGCGGCCCCAGGAACTCGCCCGGTTTCCGCCCGTGCCGGCCGAACTCCTTGATGAACTTCCCGTCACGCGTCAACCAGACCAGGCGATCGCCGTCCTGCTGCATCGTGGTCGGCCGCGGCCAGTGGCCGTCGGCGATCAGGATGTTGCCGTCCGGCGTCGCGCGGCAGGCCGCCGGCTGGAGGAACGTGTCGGTGCCCGCCTTGCCAACGCCGGCCTTGCCGAGCGTGAGCAGCAGTTTCCCGTTCTGATCGAACTTGAAGACCTGGTTCCCCTTCACGCCCGCATCCGGCGAATCATTGAACGGCCCGCTGTCGGCCGCCCAGAAGTTGCCGTCCTGGTCCTGGCAGAAGCCGTGTGACGAGGCAAACGTCAGGTCGAATTGCTTGACGATGTTGCCGGACGGGTCGAGGTGCAGAATTCCTGGCACGGACCGATGCTGCAGCCAGACGCCGCCCTTGCCGTCGGGAACGATGCCAATCGCGGCGCCCGGCTTGATGTCGCCCAGATGCGGCCAGTTCTCCAGCATCCGGTACGGGTTGGTCATCGCGTTGCCGGCGGCGAGCTCGATCGGCGGTGGCAGGCTCGGGCCCCGGCCGCGACCCTGACCGCCGGCCTGCGCGAACATGGCCACGCCGGCCGCGACCATGACCGCCGCCATGGCGACGGGGATTCCCTTCACGCGGAGCGAGTGCGGCATTGCGCCTCTCCTTCTTTGCATCCAACCGTCATGGCATTCGAACGCGCCGGGGAGGCTACTTCTTCAGCAACGGGTTGACGTAGCCCCCCGGCAGCACCTTCTCCACATCCGGCCGGATCGAGACGTACTCGATGTGATCGGGCACCTCGCTGAAGCCGTGATAGACGCCCGCCGGAATGACGACGACGTCGCCGGCCGAGATCTTCTGGCTCTGCGCCGGCTTCTTGAACGTCGCGTTGTTGCCTGGTCCGACCACCGTCGTCACCAGCTCGTTGGTGGCGGCCAATGCCCTGACGTTCTCGACCTCGCCGCCGGTAATGAGCGTCCCCGATCCGGAGACGACGTAGTAGGCCTCGGTCACCTTGGTGTGATTGATGCCGGTCAACGGCGTGCCGGCCTTGATCGCCCCGCGCCGGAGCACCGCGACGCCGAGGTTGAACTTGCCGAGGTCGATGATCTTGATTTCCCGATCGCCGCCGCCGGGCGCGCTGACGACCTTCTGGATTTCTTCGGCGCTGACAATGGTGGCGATGTCGTTCTGCGCCTGCGAGAACGTCACGGCCTGTGCCAGCACGAGCACGAGCGCCACCGACCCGATCATCATTCGTAGCATCGTCGCCCCCTTGTCCGATATGTCGCCTACTATGACCGCGTGGCAAATGCAGTGCGGACCTTCAGGTCCGCCGCGTCTGGCAGGCCTAACTAAAGGCCGGCACGACATCTGTTTTGCAACGCACTCTACGCTCCCGGGGGAGGCGTCAGCCCCAGAATCTTCGCGGGATTGATCTTGAACAGCTTCGCCAGCTCCAGCTCGGTGAATCCGCTTGCTCGCAACACCTTGGCGCACCTGGCAAGCGCATCCGGCTGGAAGACGGAGTTGATCTGGCCGGTATCGCTCGACACGAAGGCGTGGTCGATCCCGGCCGCGCGGATGCCTTCCACCGTCTGCTTCACGATCGGCGACGAGGGGTCCTGGTTGCCGAACGGCGAGACGAATTCCGCGTAGATTTCCGGCCCCAGCGCCACCGCCTGTTTGATCTGGGCCGGGGTCATGCCGACGACGTCGAGCAGCGGGTGGGTGATGATGGTGTGCTTGACGCCGGCCCTCACCGCCTCCTTGATCATCAGCATGACCTCTTCCGGCGAGTTGTGGCCGGTGGCGAGAATGAGGTCGGCGTTGCTGTCGCGGGTCTTGGCGGTCGCGATGATCCTGATCGCTTCCTTCACTTCCGGCAGCAGGTCGCCGCCGTCGCACGGCTTCGGATAGTTCGCCCAGAACCGGCCGCCATCCGCACACCGCGCGACCGAGACGAACGGCGGGTCGAAGTACGGGGCGCGCCGCGGCGCCAGGGTGGTCATGTAGTTTGCCACCTTGTGCGAGCTGTTCTCGGAGTCCCAGCTCGGCATCCAGACGATGCGGCCCCAGCCGCCCCGCATCTCGGCCATGTGGATGATCGCCCAGGGGTTGACCTTCGACCCGGTGGTGAAGTTCGAGCCCATGCCGCCGAAGATCTCCATCTCAGGATGGAGCTTGCGCAGGTAGTAGGCGAGACCGGCGCTCTGATCGAGGTGCTGCTTGATGACGAAGCCGCGCATGCCGGCCGCCTTGGCCCGCTCATACAGATCCAGTGCGTCGTCGGATCGCGCCGCCTGACCGTAACTCGGGCCGTTGCTGTCGGGGTCCTGATGCGCGTGCATGTCGATGCCGCCGCTCTGGATCGCGGGATCGGTGATGACGGGGTCGCTCAGCTTCATCGCTGGCCCGCGGCCGCGGCCTTCACCGCGTCCCTGACCGGCCGCCCCGGCTCCTCGCTCGCCGCGTTGCGGCTCCTGCCCGCGAACAAACGTCGCCAGAGTGACAACGCCGACGATGACCGTCACCCAGGTCGCAATCAACCGCCGCGAACGCGCGACACGCATGGTCACATCCTCCCTAGTGAAATAAGCCAAGGCGTCACTTCGCCGCCGGGACGTTCGGGTAGTTGACGTCCCACCGGATGTTCAGCCAGTAGACGTCCGGGCTGACCGTGCTGAATCCGTGCGGGAAGTGCGCCGGGATGAAGAACACGTCGCCGACCTTGGCTGGTGTGGACACTCCGGTGCCCTCGACGCGCGCGCCGTTGGGACCGCGCTCGAACCCGGTGCTCGCGGTGCCGCCACCCTTGAGAATCACCCACGTGTCGGCGGTAATGTCGTGGTACTCGACCGACGGCGCCGTGATGCGCCGGATGTTCACATTGTAGCGGCCACCCTCGATCATCCGCAGCGTCGCGACATTCTTCAGCTCCATGTCCTTCATGTAGCCATCGAGGCGTTCCTTCGGGATGAAGATCTCGCCGCTGCCGCCGTACTCGAGTGGACCGGGGAAGCCGCCGCCACCGCGGGCGGGGCCCGCGGCACGAGCACCGGCCTCACCCCGGGCGGCGCCCGGCGTGCCAGCCGCGCCCTCGCCACGCTGAGCGCCTCCCCGTGCACCGCCGCGCCCCGGTCCCTGGAAGTTCCCGGCGCCGGGCGGTGCGTCGACTGGCCAGTCGGTATCCCACCTGACGTTCAGCCACGTGATGTTGCCGTTGACCCCGCTGACGCCGTGCGGGAGACCAGCCGGCAGGTAGGCGACGTCGCCGACCTTGAGCGGGTGCGACTCGCCGCCGGCGAACTTGCCGTTTTCGACGATGCCGCCCGTCGTCAGCGTCCCCGAACCCTCGAGCACGACCCACAGGTCGGTCGTGTTGGGGTGGATCAGCGCCGTCTCCGCGTTGGTAATCCGCCGGATGTTGACGTTGAACTTCCCGCCCTCGATCATCCGCAGCGTATGCAGCTTCTTCGCATCCATGTCCTTGAGATGCTGGGCGAGCTTCTCCGTGGGAATCGCGATCGCTCGATCGGTCGGTGCCGGCTCGAGGATGACCGTCTGCCCCTCCCCCCGGCCGCGCCCCTGGGCGCCCTGCGCGCCGAGGTACGGGGCAAGGGCGGCGATCGCACTCACCGAACCAACGGCCAGCAGGCCGACTGCTCGTCTTCGCATGGTCTCTCCTTGTCAGAAGTCGAACTGCGCGCTGATTTTCAGGAACCGGCCGTCCATCACCTGCGTCGGCTGGAGCCACGGCGACACCGCCGCCGCTCCGGCCGCGGAGTAGGTGTTCTGGATGAAGGTCGCCGTGCTCGCATTGAAGAGGTTGTAGACATCGACATTGAGCTGGACGCGCCGCCCGCTGATGCGGAGCAGCTTGCTCCCCCGAACGTCGAGCTGACGAAACCGATCGCCGAACATCGAGAAGGGCGCGAGCACGTCAATCGTGCGCGTGCTGTTGCGGAGCGCCCGGCCCAGGGTCCCGGTCGGCTGCGCGTTGATCTGAGCACTGGAGTAGGTGACGTTGGCGACGATGAGCGGGCCAGGCAGGTCCTGGTAGATACCGGCAAGCTGAACGCCGCCCCAGGGCAGCTCGAAGGCGCCGTTCAAGCGGAAGCGATGCTGGTAGGGCGTGTTGACGGCACAGGGGCTGACCTGGCTGGTCAGCAGTTCCGGGTTGTCGACAACGAAGCACTGGGTGGATGAATTGTTGATCTGGCCGCCGTTGGCCGAAATCGCCGTGTTCTGAATGGTGTTCCCCACGCTCCAGCCGCCGGCCACGTTTCCCCGGCGCGGGAGCCGCGCGGCAAGCTGCAGGTCGAACCCGTTGAAGTGCTCGGTCTGCGCCCCCTGAGAGTAGCCGGTGAACTGGGAGCGGTCGACGTAGTTGTCGGAGAACGTGACGAGGTTGCTCGTCGGCACGTTGATCCGCTGGTCCCATAACCCGCAGACCTGCTGGCCGCTGCGCGGCAGCCTGGCATCGACCGGCACGGTGATGCAGTAGGGATCGAAGTCGGCCGGCGTGAGGTTCAGATTGTCGGTGACGATGAAGCCACCGTAAATCGTCCGTGCATAGGTGGCCGCCAGCGCCACGCCGGTCATCAGCTCGTGTTCAACGGTGGCCGTCGCCCGCCAGTTGTAGCCGCGTTTGCCCCAGCCATCGATGAAGGAGGGATCGGGCACGCTCGTGCTGTTGGTAAACGTGGCGACGCTCGGGTTGTTGTACGGTCCGCAGAAGTCACCGCCAGAGCCGCGCAGATCCTGCTGTGCTGAGGTCGTCAGGTCGCAATCGGGAAAGCGATTGCCGTTGGCGTCCGTCCAGGTGCGGGTCGTGCTGAAGTTGGCCTGCGGACCGAAGGTCTGGGCGACGCTGGTCGAGGCGCCGGCGACGTATCTGTTGAGGCCGCCCTTGATCGCAGTCTTCCCGGTGCCGAACAGGTCGAAGGCCGCGCCGAGGCGCGGGTTGAGATCGCGCCAGTCCGGAACATTGTCCGCCGCCGGCGAGCTGTACGCCGGGAAGATCGCGTTGGCCGGGTTGTTGACACCTGCAACCCGCGACCGCAACCAGTCGAAACGCAAGCCGGCGTTCAGCGTCAGGCGGCGCAGGGTCCACTGGTCCTGCGCGAAGAGCGACAAGTCGTGCTTGAGGTGTGCTTCATTGTTCCGGCTGGCGAACAGCGTCATCGATGTCGGCACGCCGTTGTTGAAGGTGTACGAAATCGGCAGGCCGCCGACATCCTCGGCGCGGTTGATGGTGTTGCCGGTGACGTCGCCCCGGAGGATGGTGAGGCCGACCTTCACATTGTGCGCGCCGGTCACGTACGAGGTGGCAAAACGGGCATTGAACTGATCCGACACCCCGATGCCAATCGCGCCGACACCGTGATAGGACGGGCCGCGCGCCGGGTCGGCGATGTTGACCCGGAACGGTGAGCTCTGCCCGCATGTCTCGTAGTCCGACCCGTCGAGGTTGACGCCGAAGTTGGCGGTCCCGAACGTGTTCAGGCCGACCGTGCCGCCGCCCTCGAAGAGCAGCCGGTTCGACTGCGGCCGGCTCCACGTGAACTGCGTCAGCGAGTCGTTGTGACACATCGCGGCGTTCGACTCGATGCGCGCGCTGCCCTGGTCGAGTTGCCCGAACGCCTGATCCCGGAAGTGACGCTGGATATCGGTCGACGCGCCAAACCTGTCCCTGGTCCCGAACTGAAACGTCGTACGGACCTGAAAGTTCCGGTTCCGCTCCTCCGGATCGACCGGCCGGCCGGTGTCGGGCACGTACGTCCAGTAGGCGGGATTCGAGACTGCGAGCCCGGCGTTGGCGTCGTGAAACAGGCTCGCCGCGCGCAGCGTGCTCCCGCTGACGCGCCCCGACGTCACGAACCACCACTTGTCCTTGACGATCGGACCGCCGATGAGGGCGTTCAGGTCGCCGATGAAGCGCGCCCCGTTCACTACGGTCAGGCCCTTCCCCTGCAGATCGTCACTCAGGTTGTCCGACTGCAGAGAGTGATTGGTGTAGGCGCTGAACACGGTGCCTGACCAGCGGTTGCCGCCCTCGCGCGGAATCGTGTTGACGGCGGCACCGGCAAACTGGTACTGAGCCGAGCCTGCCGCGCCCAGGTCGATGACGTTCTCCTGAATCGTCACGGGATTGACGAAATAGAGCCGGCCGCCGCCGTCACCGTTGAGGTTGGTGTACTGCATGCCATTGGTCATCTGACGCATATCGTTGGGCCGGGCGCCGAAAACGGAGATGCGCACGGACTGTTCGCCTTTCGTGCCGCCCGTGTCGACCCCGTTGGTCGGAGAGACGGCGCCAGGGACGAACGCCAGCATGCTGCCGACGCTCTTGCTGGTCGGCAGCGCGGTCAGGGTGGCTTGACTGATGACGGCGCCCTTGGCCACGCTCCGCGCGTCGACGAGCGGCGTTTCCCCGGTCACCACGATCGTCTCAGACAGGGTGCCGACGCGCAGCTCGGCGTTGATCGTCGCCACGAAGTTCGGGGTGATTTCAAGCCCGTCGCGCCTGAACGTGCCGAATCCGGCCAGCGTGAACGTGACCGAATAGATGCCCGGGCGAAGTTCCGCAATCCGGTAGCGGCCCTCGCCATCGGTCACTGTCCCCCGCGCCTTCTCGATGAGCACGGGGCTTGCGGCCTCAACGGTCACGCCGGGCAGCACTCCCCCGGAGGTGTCCCGGACGATTCCGACGATACTGGCGGCGCCGATACCCTGTCCGAGTGCCACCGCTGGCACCAGGAGAACCGCCAGCAATGCTCCAGCCAACGCCTGCCTTGATCCTGTCATCCTCGTATCCCTCCCTGTCACGACCCCCTGGACGATCGCCTGCGCGGACGCTGTGCCTGGAAGGCAGACGGCAGCGGCGAACACGACGAAGGCGCCGGCAAGCGGCGCGGGCGAATTATCAGCTGCAGACCGCGACTCTTCAGCAGCCGCATTTGTCACCAATTGTCACGGTCCGTTTTGCGCGGGGCATGTCCCTGGAGTTCCCGTATAATCCGGCTCCACTGGCGTGGAGATGGTTGCCGTGATTCGTCAGCGCCGGGAGATCCCTTTATGCGCAATCGGTCCCCGTTCCATCGCCTGAACTGCAGCGGGCTGGCGCTGCTCGTGGCGCTCGGCGCCCTGCAGGTGGCCGTCGCCGGCGACAACAGCCCCGGCACGAACCCCAGCGTGGACACTGCCCACCGCGTCCATCTGCTGGCGCAGAACGTCGAGCGCGCCGAATCGGTGCGAGCCGTCAAGCGGCTGCAGGAGGCGTACGCGCAGTACTCGCAGTTCGGGCTGTGGAGCGAAATGGCGGCGCTGTTCGCTGACAACGCCCAGCTCTCGTACGGCCACGACCACGAACAGGGACGCCCGGCGATCTCGACCTACTTCCTGACCAGATTCGGCGAGGGAACGGCCGGCCTCAAGGCCGGCGGCCTGCACACGCAGATGGTCCTGCGGCCGCTCATCAACGTCTCGGCCGACGGCCAGAGCGCGAAGGGCCGCTGGTGGGAATTCTCGATGACGGGCCAGCACGGCGTGAAGGCCGACTGGGCGGCCGGGATCTTCGAGAACGAGTACGTCCGCGAGCGCGGCATCTGGAAGATCGCGCGCCTGCGCTACAACCCGATGTTCGCCGGGCCGTACGCGACCGGGTGGCGCAACCTTGACGACGACCAGAAGGTCGTCCCGTACCACTTCACTCCGGATGAGACCGGCATCCCTGTGCCCGATCTGCCCGCGTCGGCACTGCCCCGGGATCTGAAAGTGGACCCGAAGATGAATCCAGCCACCGAGCTGGCCGCGCTGGAGCAGCGCATCGCGGTCATGAACGACGAGGACGCGGTCCGCAACCTGCAGAACGCCTACGGCTACTACCTGGACCGGAAGATGTGGGACGACGTGACGGACCTGTTTACGGCGGACGGCGCGCTGGCGATCGCCGACGTCGGCGTCTACGCAGGTCCCGGGAGTATCCGCCGGGCGCTCGAACGGAGCGGCCCGGCCGGGTTGCGACACGGCGAGCTGAACGAGCTCATGCAGCTCGACATGACGGTGGCGATCGAACCCGGCGGGATGGAAGCGCGGTCGCGCGGCCTCGAGTTCGGCCTGCTCGGCGAGGCCGACAAGGGGACCGCGTTCTACACGCTGGCCATCTTCGAGAACCGCTACGTGAAGCAGAACGACATCTGGCGAATCCGCGAGAGCCGGATCTTCCCGCTGATGAAGACCGCGTACGCGCACGGCTGGGCGAAGAGCCAGGTCGTCGATCCGCCACCCGCCGGGGAGCAGGCGCCGGATCGACCGGTGCCGGCATCCGACGTGATGACCCCCGGCGCCATCCCCGTGTTCTTCGCACCGAACCCGGCGACGGGCAAACCGGTGAGTCTGCCGGCTGGCGCCAGGACTGTCGGCCGCGAGCGTCTGCTGACAGCCGCGGCCGCGCCGCGCCGCGCCGCCCCGTCGGGCGCCATGGACGCGCGCCTCGAGGAAGCCGAACGGCGGCTGGCCGTCTCCAAGGCCTGGGATGCCGCCGAGAACCTGTCGTCGGCCTATGGCGACTACCTCGACGATCTCGACTTCGGGCCGCTCGGGAAGCTGTTCGCCAGGAAGGGCAACAAGGAGGTGCCGTTCAGCGGCTACTACGTGGGACGCGATCGCATCTCCGCCCGCGATGCGACATCGCCGCCGCCCGGATCACGCCCGCGAACGTCGCTGCCGCTGCATTGGCTGACCCAGCCGGTGATTCTCGTCGCCAGCGATGGACGCTCGGCGTCCATGCGCACGCGCCTGTTCCAGCCCGGCTCGAGCCGCACCCGCGGCTCCGGCCTCGCGGGAGGCATGTACCACAACCAGGCGGTCCTCGAAGATGGCGTCTGGAAATTGTGGAGCGTCACGATCGACGAACACTACTTCTCGTCGCCCACCTACGAAGGCGGCTGGTCGTCGGCCAAGGATCCCGACCCGGCCACCGCGCGTCGGCCGGCAACGCCGTCGAACGGCTACCCGCCGGACATCCCCCTCACCACGCTGGGTGAGCGCGAGCGGGGCTTCCGCGGCGGCACCGGCGACATGGTCGTCTGGCCCGGAATCCTCCCGATGTGGTTCCACTACAAGAACCCCGTCAGCGGGCGCCTCCCCGAGCACTACTGGCCGGACTGCGTGCCATGTCTGCAGCACCCCGAGACCAGCATGAAAAACCACGGCTACCTGCTGCCGCCCGCATGAACGGGCCGGTCTCTCTCCGAGGCGAACGGCGGCGATCCGGATCGAGGAGCGAGCAACCATGGCCGCGATGAAAGCCGCGCGAGTTCTGATCGGTGTGTCTTGTGCGGTGCTGACGGCCACGGCGGTGGGCGGGCTCTACGGGTGGGGGCGTCTGGCCGCGCAGATCTCCCCCAAGGCGCACTGGGAGCCGTACAAATCGCGGACCCCCAAGCCGTCGGTCGACCAGAAGCTCACCGATCCCGCCCTCATCGGGTCCATCGACCTGCACGCACACCACGGACCCGACAGCTACGACAGGCAGTGGGATGCGTTCGAGGTGGCCAGGCTCGCGAAGGAGCGGGGCATGCGCGGCATCGTGCTCAAGAACCACTGGACGGAGACGGCGGGCCTCGCCTGGATGGCCCGCAAGTACGCCACGCCCGGCTTCGAGGTCTTCGGCAGCGTGACCCTCGACACCCCGGTCGGTGGCGTGAACCCGATGGCGGTCCGCTACATGGCTGACGTGGAAGGCGGCTGGGGGCGGATCGTGTGGATGCCGACCCACGATTCCGAGCACGAGGTGGACTACAACAAAGAAACGCGGGCCAAGGCCATCGTCTCGCGCAACGGCAAACTGATTCCCGAGGTCTTCGAAGTGCTCGACCTGATCAAGCAGCACAATCTCACGCTGGCCACGGGCCACGTCACGCCTGAGGAAGCGCTGATGATCATGGCCGAGGCCAGGCAGCGCGGCATCACCAGGATCATCGTCACGCATCCGCTGCTCGGAGCGCAGTTCACGTTCATGTCCCTGCCGCAGCTGCAGGCGGCTGTGAAGCTGGGCGGCGCCGTCGAGATCACGGCGGGCGCCGTCAGCCGCGAGGGACCTGCCAGGTCCCGCGCGGTCGAAGTCATCAAGGCGCTGGGCACGCAGAACGTCTTCGTGGCGAGCGACAGCGGGCTGGTCGGGACGCCCAACCATCCGGATGCGATGGCCCAGGCGGCGAAGGGGCTGCGCGCCGCCGGATTCACCGAACCGGACCTGAACCTGATGTTCAAGCAGACCCCGGCTCGCCTGGTCGGCCTGCCTGTTCAATAGGACGGTCCACGCGGAGACAAAGAACCCCATGCGAGACATCAACCGGTCCGGATTATTCGTTGGCGTTCTGGCGGCGGCCGCGCTGGCAGTGCTCGCGAACGGTAACGTGGCGGCGCAAGCCCAGAGAGCCGCCGCGCCTCTCACGATCCAGAAGCAGGGATCCTTCGCGGTCGGCGGCAAGGTCCTGGGCGCCGAGGCGGCATCGCTCCACTGCGATCACGGCTACGTCGAGTATCAGGTTCCAGTGAACCCGCGCCGCATCAACCTGGTGATGTGGCACAGCGCCGCGGCGGCGGCGTGGATGAATCGCTGGGACGGCGGCGAGGGCTACCAGAGCATCTTCCTGCGCCGCGGCTACCCTGTGTACATCTGGGATGGCCCCCAGGTGGGCCGCGCCAACTGGGGCTGCACGGAAAGCACCTACCGGCCTGGCGTCGGGCGGGATCAGGGGAACTTCACCGCGTGGCGATTCGGTGCCCAGTACCCGAACTGGTTCGAGGGGGTGCAGTTCCCGACCAAGGACCCCGAGGCGTGGAACCAGGCGTCGCGAGCGCGCTACCTCGAGTTCGATACGGTCGACAACGCGCAGTTGCAGTCGGGCGCCGCGGCCAAACTGCTGGACAGGATTGGCCCCAGCGTCGCGCTCACCAACTCCGCCGGCGGCATGCGCGCCATCCTGACGGCGCTCAAGACCAACAACATGGCCGGTATCGTGATGTACGAGAACGTCGGCTACGTCTATCCGCAGGGGGAAGGGCCGGGGGGACCGGTCGGCGGGTTCGGTCCCATCGAGGTGCCGCTCGAGGAGTTCAAGAAGCTGACGAAGGTCCCGATGCAGATGGTCTGGGGCGACAATGTCGACAAGTCGGCGAGCTCGACGAACAGCGTCAAGCTGTCGAAGCTGTTCGCCGAGAAGATCAACAAATACGGCGGCAAGGCGCAGGTGCTGATGTTGCCCGACGCCGGCCTCAAGGGCAACACGCACATCCCGTTTGCCGACATGAACAACGTCGCCGTGGCGGATCTGCTCTCGAAGTTCCTCGCCGAGCACGGCCTGGACCAACGCTAGTGTCCCGAATCAGAGATTCGGTGACAAATATTCCGGGCGCGGCGCCCGG
>JBDTRR010000075.1:0-25579 GCA_039931615.1 Acidobacteriota bacterium | reverse complement strand
CCGGTAGGGCGTCGGCGGACCACTTTCGCGGCAGGTTCAGCGATCGCCAATTAGCACGGTTGGGTCCAACCATCAGTCTCGACGCCTTGGCTCACACGCCAGCTGAGTCGTTCTCGTCTTCGTTGCCCCCGCCACGACGCTGCTCGCACCTGCAGGCGACAGAACAGTTAGCCGTCTGGCGTTCAGCATACCGTCAGCAGCGGCTGTCGGTGGCGAATTCCCTCACGGACACCGGAACGCACTCGCATTTCGGTCATTCGGCTTGATCCGAATCCGTGGTGTGCGCGTTCCACGCTGGGTTCACTCAATAGACGGCTCACACGGTGGCAGGAAATCGGTCGACACGGCGCAATCTTTGAAGTTGGCCGATTGCATGCGCCGCGCGACCACACCGCATGCCGCGATCGGCGTCTGATACAGCCCACGACAGTGGGGCCGCCAGCCGTACCGACGAATACTCGCCCGTGCGCCGACCGCGCCCGTCCGCGGTTCCGGTGTCATCCCGCCCAGCCCGGCGTGCTCGAATTTCGCCACGCACAGCTGCGGGTTTTGTCCGCGGCTGACGCGTATACACAAGGAGGAAATCGTCCCGGTCGGAGAACCGCCGCAATCGCGGCACAAGGAGAACGCACATGCCTGACGGCGACGCCGGATACTTCAAGGATCCACTCACGGCGCACGGCATTACCGACGCGCTGCGCGATGCGGAACTCGTCGCGCGCGCCGTCATCCGCGGGACGGATGCCGCCCTCGAGGACTACGAGACGATGCGAGACGAGCTCTCGCGCCGGTTGTTCGAGATCACCGACGAGATTGCGTCGTATGGCTGGAGCGACAGCGAGGTGCAGTCGCTGCATCGCGCATTCAGCAGCGAAATGTCGCGCGAAGTGCGTACCCTGGCGGCCCTGGAGCCATTCCTGTGCGTGGCGAATTCCTAAATTCCTCAGCATTTTCTTGGGGCATAGCGATATTGCTAAGATCGTCTGGTGCTCGATCTGGCCGTCCTGTTTCTGCATCTGCTGTGGCGTCGTGGATGGCGTGGGGCTGTGCGGGATGTTCAATCGGGCGACTCGGTGCCACACCACGCCGACCCACCTCAGCTCGGACCATGATCCGCTGTATCGTTTCCATCAAGGGCAGGCGAATCTCCGGATCCTCGACGTGAAGGAAATCAAGACGGTGCCGTACGTGCCGCTGTCGCATCCGTTCGTTGAGCGGCTGATTGGCACCGTTCGGCGCGAATGTCTGGATCGGACGCTGTTTTGGACGGCCGCGGATCCGGAGGGGAAGCTTCTTGATTTCCAACGATATTTCAACGGGTATCGCACGCATGCGGGGCTGGATGGGCGTCCGCCCGAGCCGCGCACGGACCCGGGCGGCGGACACGCGAATATCCGTTCGTATCGCTGGCAGCCGCACTGTCGTGGCCTTTATCAAACGCCGATTGCGGCGTGATGTGCGCGACGGATGCACCTGGGCGACTGCCGAAACTCGCGGTGCTGACCAATTGAATGCCACCATGTGCCGAGTGCCGGCGTGAAAACCTGGCGGGCATGGGCATTCGGGCGCTGACTCACTGCAACGTCACCTTGTTCAAAGATGCTTGACCCGCACAATTAGGAATTCGCCACCGACAGGCGGGTACGCTAACTCGTTGAAAAGATGGTGCGCCCAGCACGACTCGAACGTGCGACCTCCTGGTTCGTAGCCAGACGCTCTATCCAACTGAGCTATGGGCGCGTAGTGAGGCCGATCCGAACCATGAGTCTAGCACAGGGGTTCGCCCGCTCCGAAGCTCCTCCCCTTACGAACGCGTGCGCCCTCCGGCCGATCCCCGCTGATCGATCCGCTCGCTGAACAGCCGCTCGTCGCCGAGCAGCCCGGCGAGGCGGGCGGCCAGATCGTGCCGGGTCGGCGCATCGTGCGGGTCGAGCCGGGTTGAGGCCGCGCCGCGCCCGGCCAGCCACGAGAACACGATCGGCGCCGCATCGATTCCCGCGCCGGATTCCGCGCCGCCGGCCGGCGAGCGGCGCACCCGATCCCGCCCCAGCGGCGAGTAAAAGAAGCGCATCAGGCGGGAGGTCTGCACCGTCAGATCGGCGCCGTCCCGCCTGGTCCGCTGAATCAGCGACGGTCCGTCGGCACGCACGGCGACCAGTTCGACGGACTCTTCGTCGACCGACGGTAAGACCACGATCAGATCGCGCAGCAGGGCACGCGGGACGGCGCGGGTGTGGAGCACCGGCGGACCGATCTGGACGTTCACCGCCGGCGCCAGCGCCGCGATCAGCGCCGCCTCCCGGAGCAAGGCCTCGAGCTCGGACCCGACCACCTGCCACTCGGCCTCGACCGCCCGGGCCATGGCGGCCTTCAACGCCGGCCATCGCCGCCGGGCGAAGTGCGCGCGCAGCCGGCGCCGCAGGTTCGTTGCCTTCCCGACGTACAACGCGCTGCCCTGCTCGTCGCGCAGGATGTAGACGCCGGGCCCGTCTGGCGCCGCGGCGCAGACCCGTTCGCCCACCTGCTGCCACCGCTCCTGCCGCTCCTCGACGACCAGCGCCTGCGCGACCAGCCGCCGCGCCAGGTCGGGCGGCGCGTTGCGGATCCCGAGCACCTCGGCGGCAAGCCGCTGGTGATCGGGAGCATCGCCCATCTCGGCGAGCCGCGCACGGAGTCGGTCCCTCAGAAGCATGCCCGGTCTGGAATCGTAACCCGGCGCGCCGCCCGGGTTAGAATGCGGGACGTGGGACACGCCGAGCACAAGCAGGACGCGCCACGCACCGTGCGCTGCTACGTCATCACGATCAGCGACACCCGCACCGTGGCAACCGATACTGCCGGCAGGGCGATCTGCGATCTGCTACGTCGGGCGGGCCACGAGGTCGCCGCCCACACAATCGTCGGCGACGACCCCGATCTCGTGCGCGGTACGATCGAGCGTCAGCTCGCCAACCCGGCCGTCCAGGTGATCATCATGACCGGCGGGACCGGCATCACCTCGCGCGACAGCACCTACGAGGTGATCTCCGGCCTGTTCGACAAACGGCTGGACGGCTTCGGCGAGCTGTTCCGGATGCTGAGCTATCAGCAGATTGGCGCCGCCGCCATGATGAGCCGCGCCTGCGCCGGCCTGGTCGCGGGACGCATCGTGGTGGCGCTCCCGGGCTCGGAGAACGCCGTGCGCCTGGCGATGGATCGCCTGCTCATCCCCGAGCTCGGCCACCTGGTCCACGAAGCATCACGCTAGTGTCCCGTGTCAGAGATTCGTCACATAATTCCCGGGCGGGGCATCCCGGCTGGCGGCGTTGCGCCTCACTCAAATACTCCCGGTATTCTCGCTCGGCGCGCCTTGCCATCCGGGCGCCGCGCTCCGGGACTCATGCAACGGATCTCTGACACGGGACACTAGTTGCGTCCCTTCACTTCGACCATCTCCCTCGAGGAAGCGCGGCGGCGTCTCGCGGCGGCGGTCCGCCCGATCGCACGGACCGAGCGGGTCCCGCTGGCCGACGCATCCGGCCGCGTCGTCGCTTCCGGCGTGACGTCCAGCCTCGACGTCCCACCGTTCGCCCGATCGGCGATGGACGGATACGCCGTCGTGGCCGCCGACACCGCCGGCGCCAGCCGCGACACGCCGGTCCGGCTCGGCATCGCCGAGCGGATCTACACCGGCCAGATGCCGCAGCGCGGGATCGCGCCCGGTCTCTGCGCGGAAATCGCGACCGGCGCGCCCCTCCCGGCCGGCGCGGACGCCGTGGTGATGGTCGAGGAGACTCGCAGCGCTGACGGGCGTCGCGAGACCGGCAGCCTGGTCGACATCCTGACCGCGGCGACGGCCGGTCAGAACATCAGCCCCCGTGGCGCCGACATCACCACCGGCGCGCTGGTCGTCAACCCCGGCGATCTGCTCACGCCGGGCCGCATCGGATCCCTCGCCGCAGTTGGCCGCACGGATGTCGAGGTCTACCAGCGCCCTCGGGTGGCGATTCTATCCACCGGCAACGAAGTCGTCGCCCCCGGTAGCACGCTCGAGCCGGGTCAGGTCTTCGACGTCAACAGTTTTACGCTGGCCGCCATCGCCGGCGCCCACGGCGGCGCCGCCGAGCGGCACCGGGCGGTCGAAGACTCGCTCGATGCGTTGACGACGGCGCTGGACGCCTGCGCCGGGGCGGACGTGATTGTCTTCTCGGGCGGCAGCTCGGTCGGGGAGCGCGACCTGATTCTGGACGTTGTCACCGCGCGCGGCGAGATGGTCTTCCACGGCATCGCCATCAAGCCGGGCAAGCCGACGGCGTTCGCGCTGGTCGACGGCCGGCCGCTGTTCGGCATGCCGGGCAATCCGACGTCGTGCCTGTCGAACGCCTACATCCTGCTGGTGCCGTTTCTGCGTGCGATCGCCCACCTGCCGCCGTTCCAGCCGCGCATCGTCCGGGTGCCGCTGGCGCGCCGGATCGACTCGGTGGCCAGCCGCCATCAGATTTACACCGTGCGCCTTGCCGACGGCCGGGCTCACCCCGCCTTCAAAGGCTCGGGCGACATCACCAGCCTCTCGCAGGCCGACGGCTACATCGAGATACCGGCCGATCAGGAAACGGTGGACGCGGGGGCGATGGTGGAAGTGACGATGTTCTGATCGCTCGCCAATTTACGATTCACAATTCACAATTCACAAAACAATTTACAAAGGGAGTCGGGACCGACCGTCAGCGGCGTCCGATCTTCCGTTCGTACTCCTGCTCCAGGACGTCGGCGGTGTGGAGGTCGAAGGCGGGGGCGGTGGGGGGATTGCCGCGGAACTCGCTGTGGCAGCGGTAGCAGACCGTCAGGTCCTTCAGCCGCCCGTAGACGACCAGGTCGATCAGCGCGGCGCCGCCGAGGATGCTGTAGGCGATCAGATCGCGGTTGAACCAATAGAAGCCGGCGCTGATCACCGCACCGACAATCACCACCGACAGCCCGACTTTTGGATCGAAGTCCTTCCGCCCGTAGAAATCGCCGCCCTGGCACACCGGACAGACGTCGACGGCGCGATCGTCGCGCAGGTTGTCGGAGACGTGGAGAGGTATGTCACGCCCGCAGCGGCCGCAGCGGATCGCCGTGTCCGCATCACCTGCCGGCACCGGCAGGCCGGCGTCGCACTCCGGACACTTCGCGAGAATCTGCATGGATGCCGATCATCTTACCCGGATTCCCGCACGATCAAAATGCAGCCACGAAGACGCGAAGACACGAAGAAGACAAGACCGATGACGAACATTTGTCTACTTGGCGTAGGTGTTTTTGTGGTCCGTGCATTTTCGATCGTACGTAGTGTCCGCCTTCAGGCGGACCTCCCGCGGTCCGGCTAAAGCCGGACACTACGTACGATCATTCAGAAAGATCAGAAACGTTCTTCTTCGTGGCTTCGTGGCTTCGTGCCTTCGTGGCCAACCACTTGGCGAACGGGCAAGACACTACGAATGTGTTCACTGGGGCGATCTGCGTCAGCGCCCCGGAAAGAACGACGGCAGCGGCAAATCGCGCATCGTCTGCAGGCCGGGCGACGCGTCGAGCACCTTCGGGATCGAGTTGATCACAATTGACGCGGTGGCGATGTCGCCGTGGATGCCGCCGGCAATCGTCATCGACAAACGCGGCGACCCGTCAATCTGGATGGCATCGTACGATTCCGGCGCACCCAGATACGCCTCCATGTGCAGCCGGATGACCGGTTCGTTCTTCCGATAGCCGGCGCCGTCCTGGATGATGCCGCAGACGTAACCCGGATCGACGGCGAGAAACTCGCTGGAGATCGTCACCGCCGCGATCTTCGGCTCGATGTTCTCCGTGATCCGGTCGAGCCGCCATCCCAGCGCGTCCGCGATCATCGCGATCGACTCGGTCAACCCGACGTGCCGGACGCTCCCTTCGTCCACCTGGCGCTGGAACTGTTCGGTGGTCAGCCCGGCGCCGATCTTCTGCTGAAACGGCAGCCGCCGCGAGCGCGCGTCCTGCACCCGATCAACGAGGACCCGATCGACCCGCTGGCACACCGCGGTCAGCATGATCGGCAGCGCGTCCATCGCAAAGCCGGGATTGACGCCGGTCGCGAGCAGCGCCACCTTGGCCTTCCGGGCCCAGCCATCGATCTGCCGCGACGCCCGGACGTGGGTATAACCGGGATACGACAGCTCCTCGCTGGTCGTCACGATCGGCGTCCTGGTCTTCAGGATCATCTCGATCTGCGGCAGCAGCTCCTTGATCGATGAGCTGGTGCACAACACGACGACGTCCGGACGGGCCGTCTTCATCGCCTTGTCGGCATCGGCCGACACCTTGACTCCGATCCGCCGCGGCAGGCCGGCGACGTCGCCGAGGTCGCGGCCCACCTTCATCGCGTCGACGTCGATGCCGCCGACGCTCTTGAAGCCCACGCGCGACGCCATCTGCTGAACGATGGCGGCACCGACCGGGCCGAGACCGAAATGCATGACGCGGATCGGCATGAACCGCGGATTATAGCCGCTCGGTCCCGATCGACGCGGGCCGCGCGCTCCGTTTCCCCCGTGCTCGGAACGGACGTCGGTTCGTGCACACGAACGGACATAGACGTACCCGCGCAGTCGATCGGCTGAATCGGTGTAGCATTTCCGAAGATGTTGCGCGTTCAGTTCTTCCTGCCGGGCGCGCTGCTGCTCGCCTCGATCGCGTCCGCCCAACCGGCCGCCACCGGCGCCCTCAGCCCGCCGCGCTCGCCGCGCAACGCCAGCTACTCGATCGAGGCACGGCTGGATCCGGCAGCGCGAACCATCACCGGCTCCGAGCTCATCGTCTGGCGGAACATCACGGCCAAGACGGTGGATGACCTGCAGTTCCATCTCTACTGGAACGCGTGGCGGGACGATCGCTCGACCTGGATGCGCGAGGCCTCGCTCGGCGGCGCGGTCTACCGCAACCGCGTCGAGCAGGATCGCGGCCGCATGGACGTCACCTCCGTCATCCTCGTCAACACCGGGCCGGCAGCGCAGCCCGCCACGCCGGCCGGCGCACCCGACCGCACCGACATCACGTCGACCAGACGGTTTCTCGCCCCGGACGATGGCAACCGGGACGATCAGACGGTGATGGCGGTCTCGCTGCCCCGGCCGGTTGCCCCCGGCGGCAGCGTCACCGTCGAGGTGAAATGGACCGCGCACGTGCCGCGCACCTACGCCCGGACCGGCGCGATCGGGAATTTCTTCTTCATCGCCCAGTGGTTTCCCAAGCTCGGCGTGCTCCAGGACGACGGCTGGAACTGTCATCAATTTCACGCCACGACCGAGTTCTTCTCCGATTACGGCGTCTACGACGTGCGCCTGACGGTTCCCGCCGGCTGGCCGCTTGGCGCCACCGGCGTCGGACAGGACCGCCGCGACAACGCCGACAACACGTCGACGCACCGCTACTACCAGGAAGACGTCCACGATTTCGCCTGGACGACGAGCCCCGACTATCTGGTGCGGACCGCGCGGTTCGAGCATCCGAGCCTGCCGCCGGTCGAGATGCGGCTGCTGATCCAGCCCGAGCACGCCGCCCAGGCCGAACGGCACTTCGACGCGACGCGGAATACGCTGAAGCACTACGGCGAGTGGTTCGGCGCCTACCCCTACGGCCACATCACCATCGTCGATCCGGCCTACCAGAGCGAGGCGGACGGGATGGAATACCCGACCCTGTTCACGGCCGGCACCCGGTGGCTTGTCGTTCCGCGCAACCTCACTCCCGAGAGCGTGACCATTCACGAAGCCGGGCATCAGTGGTGGTATGCGATGGTCGGCAGCAACGAGTTCGAAGACGGCTGGATGGACGAGGGGCTCAACACCTTCTCGACCGCGCGCGTCGAAGCGGCGGCCTACGATCCGAATTATCTGGCGCTGCGCTATTTCGGCGGGTTCGTGCCCTACCTGCTGCGGGATATCGTTCTCAAACGCGAGACCGATCGCAACCGGCTGGGGCTCTACCGCGCGCTGCCGAAAACCGACGCGCAGTCGGCGCCGAGCTATGCGACCTTTCCCTCCCGCGCCGCGCGCAACGCCATCTCCTATGCCAAGACGGCGCTGTGGCTGAATACGCTGGAGCGACAAATCGGATGGCCGGCGCTGCAGCGGGTGATGTCCGTCTACTTCGAGAGATGGCGGTTCAAGCATCCGAAGCCGGCCGACTTCTTCGCCGTGGTCACCGAGGTGACCGGTCAGGAGATGGGCGGGTTCTTCGACCAGGTCTACCGGAGCTCGGACACGTTCGATTATGCCGTGCAGGGCCTCAGCAGTACGGCGGAACAGGGGCGCTTCCGGACCTCTGTCGTAGTCCGCCGCAACGGCGAAGCGATTCTTCCAGTCGACGTGCTGGTGACGTTTGCCGACGGCGAAAAGGTGCTCGAGCACTGGAGCGGACGCGATCGCTGGAAGGCGTTCACCTACGATCGGCCGTCGCGGGCGGCGGCGGCGGCGGTGGATCCGGGACGAGTGCTGCTGCTCGACACCAACTACACGAACAACTCGCGCACCCTGACGCCGCGCGGCCCCGAGGCGGCGACCAAGTGGTCGCTGAAGTGGATGGTCTGGCTGCAGGACCTGCTGCTGACGTGGGCCTTTTTCGCATGATCGGCCCGGGCCCGGCGGCGCCGATGACGGCGTTCGGCGCGTGGCGCGACGGGATCCGGCGGGTCAACCGCGCGCCGGCCGTGCTGGCCGGCGTCTGGGTGATGACCATCCTGATCAGCCTCCCTCTGGCGGCGGCGCTGCGCGGCATGCTGCGCGACCACCTGGGCGCCAGTCTCGCTGGCGACAGCGCTGCCGGCGGGGTCAATTACGACTGGATGCAGGAGTTCACCAGCCAGGCGAGCGGCGTCGGCGTCACCTTCGGGCCGGCGGTCCTCGGCTTCGCCGCGGTGCTCGACAACCTCAGCGGCTTCCTCGACAACACGGCCGAGCCGATTGTCATCGCGTTCGCCGGGGCGACGTATCTCGGACTCTGGGTCTTCGTCGCTGGCGGCATCATCGATCGTTTCGCGCGCGAGCGCCGCACCCGTGCGCAGGGATTTTTCGCGGCATCGGGCGTGTTCTTCTTCCGGTTCCTCCGGCTGGGCGCGCTGATGGGTCTGGCCTACGGACTGCTCCTGCGCTATCTGCATCCGTGGCTGTTCACGATCGTCTACCCGAGGATCACCAACGATCTGACGGTCGAGCGGACGGCGTTCCTGATACGGGTGGCGTTCTACGGGGTGTTCGCTGTCGGCCTCGCCGCCTGCAACGTCCTGTTCGACTACGCCAAGGTCCGGGCGGTGGTCGAAGATCGGCGGAGCATGCTCGGCGCGACCGCGGCGGCGGCGCGCTTCATCGTGCGCAACCTCCCGGCCGCCGGCGGCCTCTACCTGATCAACGTCATCCTGTTCGCAATCGTGCTCGCCGCCTACGCGCTCGTCGCACCGGGGGCCGGTGGCGGCGGCTTGTCAATCTGGTTCGCGTTCTCGATCGGGCAGGCCTACGTCCTGGCGCGGTTGTGGGTGAAGCTGGTGTTCTGGGCGTCGGAGACGGCGTTGTTCCAGGGACGCCTCGGCCACGCCGGATACGTCGCCGCACCCATCCCCGTATGGCCGGAGTCGCCGATGGCCGAGGCAATCGGCAGCCGCGTTCCAGAATCGTACGTAGCGTCCGACTTTAGTCGGACTACGGGTCAATCCGGCTGACCAGCCTCCGCCAAGGGCTACGGCGGTCCGCCGAAGCTTATGCGAAGGCGGAAGCCGGATCCCACGTACGAAGCCCCCAAAGAACTATCCGCGGAATGACACGGATAACACGGATTCGGCGGACAAGATCTTCCGCAAGGTCCGGCTTAATTAAAGCCCGACCGCACGTACGCGTGAGGGATCATCGTGCAAGATCCGTACGCAGTGTCCACCTTCAGGTGGACCGTGGCACGGCAGGCCTGAAGGACTGCACTATCACCAATCACGGTCCGGCTGAAGCCGGACACTACGTACCGGATTTTCTACATGCTCTTCACGCCGCCGATGCGGCGGCCAGGATGGCGCGGATGCCGCCGGCGTCGAGCGACTCGACCACGAGCAGTTCCTCGGCCATCGCCCGCACCGCCGGCCGGTTCGTCGCCACGACCTGCCGCGCGGTTTCGTAGCCGGACATCACCAGGTCGTGCACTTCTTCGTCGACGCGCTGTGCCGTCGCCTGGCTGATGCCGATGCCGCGCTCGGTGTCCCAGGAGCCGCCCGGCGCGTGGTAGGCGAGCGGACCGAGCGTGGACATGCCGAACTCGCAGACCATGCGGCGCGCGATCTCGGTGGCCCGCTCGATGTCGTTGCCGGCGCCGCTGGTCATCTGCTGCAGGAACAGCTCCTCGGCAATCCGGCCGCCCATCAGAATCGCGATCTGGGCTTCGAGGAAGTCGCGGGTGTGGGTGTGGCGGTCGCCCTCGGGCAGCTGCATCGTCACGCCCAGCGCCCGGCCGCGCGGGATGATGGTGACCTTGTGCAGCGGATCGGCGGCCGGCAGCAGCGCGGCGACGACCGCATGACCCGCTTCGTGATAGGCGCAGGTGATGCGCTCGGACTCGCTCATCGTCAGCGAGCGCCGCTCGACGCCCATCATCACCTTGTCCCGCGCCTGGTCGAGGTCGTCGGTGACGACCTCGGTCCGGCCGGCGCGGACGGCGTAGAGCGCCGCTTCGTTGACCAGGTTGGCGAGCTCGGCGCCGGTAAAGCCGGGCGTGCCGCGTGCGATCTGCCGCAGATCGATTTCCGGATCGACCGCCACCTTCCTGGTATGGATGCGCAGGATCTGCTCGCGCCCCTTCACGTCGGGCGCGCCGACGGTGACCTGGCGATCGAACCGGCCCGGACGCAGCAGCGCCGGGTCGAGAATGTCGGGCCGGTTGGTCGCCGCGATGACGACGATACCCTGGTTCGGCGCGAAGCCGTCCATCTCGACGAGCAGCTGGTTGAGCGTCTGCTCGCGCTCCTCGTGGCTGAGCGAACTGCCGCCGCGGCTGCGCCCCACCGCGTCGATCTCGTCGATGAAGACGATGCAGGTGGTGTGACGCCGCGCATCCCGGAACAGCTTGCGGATGCGGGACGCCCCGACGCCGGCATAGACCTCGACGAAGTCCGACCCGCTGGCGAAGAGGAAGGGCGCCTTCGCCTCGCCGGCGATCGACCGGGCGAGCAGCGTCTTGCCGGTCCCGGGCGGCCCGACCAGCAGCACACCCTTGGGAATCCGGCCGCCGATCGCCGAAAAGCGGCCCGGCTCGCGCAGGAAATCGACGATCTCCTTCACTTCCGCTTTCGCTTCGTCGACGCCGGCGACGTCGGCGAACGTGACGGTGGTTTCCTCGGCATTCGCTTCGCGGGTCTTGGTTTCGAGCGCTGGAATCCGCCCGGTGGTCACCCGGTAGAGCGTGAAGCCGACGACGGTGATGAAGGCCAGGCCGAGCGCCAGGGTGCCGTAGCTGTAGGCGGTCTGCTCCGGCGAGGTCCGCACGGCGATCCGTACGTTCTTCCTGGCCAGCTCGGAAATGAAGGCGGAGTTCGTCGCGACGTAGTTCGGCGGCGCCACGGTCCGCATCGTCCGCCCGTCGGTCAACTTGACGTCGAGCGCATCGCCGTGGATGACCACCTCGGCGACGACGCCCCGCTCCGCGGCGAGCAGCAGATCCGAGAAGGGCGCTTCGACGGCGCCGGCCTCGAAGCTCGACCACATCTTGAGGCCGATGACTGCCAGGATCACGAGACCGGCACCGGCCAGGGACAGGATCCGACGGCGAGACCGTTTACCAGAAAACACGGGCGCTCCGCTCGAGTCGTAGACGCACGGCACGGCCGGCGGGCCGGTGATCGCGTGAGCGACTCCGTACTAGTGCGGACCTGCGGCCCGCCGTTTTTTTGAAGGTATTCCCGCCGGCGAGCGGGAATGTGCAGACATCTTACACGACGGTGCAGAGAATAGTAAAAGTAAACGACAGCCCATCAGCAGGTTACAGCCGGCGGTTTCACACTTTCGACACGGCAGGCCTGAAGGCCTGCACTACGACCGTCAAAGGCTGATGCCTGCCTTACGTTCGATTCTTTGATCGGCTCCAACGCCGGACGCCACGTGCGACTGGGTCGCGATGTACAAATGGAAAGCGCAAGTTACAATGACAAACCTTGCGGAAAAATTGGCTTGCGTGGGTCATCCTCGGCGGTCCGGTGCTCATCTACACGATCGGCAAGCTGCTGACTCGTTAGGCACGCCCTGAAGGGCGTGCCCTACCCCATACGGGTGCCCTACATCAGGTGTAGGGGACGGTCTTCAGACCGTCCCGCGACTCAGCGCGCGCACGGCGTCGACGATGTGGCGGGCCGAGATCCCGAAGCGGTCGAGCAGCTCTTCCGGTTTGCCGCTGCGTGGAATCTCGCGCACCGCGAGGCGCTGCACCGTCACGCCGGCATCGGCGACGGCCTCGGCGACGGCGTCGCCAATCCCACCCGCCGGATAGTGATCCTCGACGGTGATGACCCGGCCGCCCGTCGCCGCTGCCGCGGCGACGAGCCCGGCGCGATCGACCGGCGCGACCGCGTAGAGATCGATGACGCGAATCGCGGTGCCGGCCGCCTTCAACTCCTCGTACGCCTTGAGCGCTTCGAACACCGTGACGCCGGCGCCGACGACGGTCGCGACGTCGTCCGCGCTCTCGCGCAGGACTTTCAGCCCGCCGATGCGGAAGCTCTCGTCGTTGGCATAGATCACTGGAGTCTTGGGCCGGCTCGTCCGCATGTAGGCGGGCCCCGGATGATCCGCCATCAGCGCCAGGAGCCGCTCGGTGCTCACCGCATCGCATGGATAGAAGACCGCAATGTTCGGCTGCGCGCGGCACATCGCGAGGTCCTCGAGCGCCATCTGCGACGGCCCGTCTTCGCCGATCGAGACGCCGGCATGGGATCCGGACAGCTTGATGCCGACGTTGCTGATCGCCGCCATCCTGATGAAATCGGCGGCGCGGGACAGGAAGCAGGCAAAGGTCGACGGAAACGGAATCGCGCCGCGCGCCGCGAGCCCCATTGCCGCGCCGACCATCACCTGCTCGGCGATGAAGTTCTGGTAGAACCGGTCGGGGAACGCCTTCTCGAACTTGTCGCTGAAGGTCGAGTTCTTGACGTCGGCATCGAGCGCGACGACGCGAGGGTCGGCGGCGCCCAGTTTGGCGAGCGCAACGCCGTAGGCCTCGCGCGTCGCGACCTCATCGCCCAGCGTGTAGGCCGGGGCCGCCAAGGGCGGGTTGGCGGCAGGCGTCCGCGACGCGGCCGGCGGCTTCGCGATCGCGCCGGCGAGGTCGGTGCCGGGCGGCTCGGGCACCAGCTGCTGCTCGAGCTCGGCGATGGCGCGGTCGGCCTCCTCGCCTTTCTTGAACACCTTGCCGTGCCAGCCTTCCTTCCCTTCGACGAACGAGACGCCCTTGCCCTTGATGGTCCGCGCCACGATCATCGTCGGCTGACCTTTAGTCGCGCGCGCTTCGGCGAAGGCATCGAGCAGCGCATTCACATCGTGGCCGTCGACGACGATGGCGTGCCAGCCGAAGGCGCGCCAACGGCGCGCGAACTGATCGGTATCGTGCTGCCACATCGTCGGCCGGCTCTGGCCGAGGCCGTTGACGTCGGTGATGCCGCACAGGTTGTCGAGCTTGTCCATCGCGGCGACATCGGCCGCCTCCCACACCGATCCTTCCGCCGACTCGCCGTCGCCGAGCATCACGTAAGTCCGGTAGCCGGACTGGATCCGGCGCGCGTTCAGCGCCGTTCCGATCGCGGCGCAGATGCCCTGGCCGAGCGATCCGGTGGCGACGTCGACAAACGGCAGCCGCGGCGTCGGGTGGCCTTCGAGATCCGAGTCGATCCGGCGCAGCTTCAGCAGCTCGCGGCGATCGAACGCGCCAGCCTCGGCCCAGGCCGCGTAGAGGACCGGTGCGGCGTGCCCTTTCGACAGCACGAACCGGTCGCTGTCGATCTGGTGCGGATCCTTTGGATCGAAGCGCATTTCGGCGAAGAACAGCGCGGCGACGATATCGGCCGCCGAACAGCAGCTGGTCGGGTGTCCGCTGCCGGCTTCCGAGGTCGACGTGATCGAGTCGATCCGGAGCCGCGTGGCGATGTTCTTCAGGGCGGGAATCAGCAGGGATCTATCCATTGACGTTTTCAGGTTGAGCGTTCGGTTTTGCAGCTGGACTGTGTGGCTGGCGGTGAATACTGATCGCCGATTGTAGGGTCCCGGAGGGCAATTAACAATTAACAATTAACAATTAGGAATTAGGAATTAGCAATTAGGAATTAGCAATTGGCGATTGGCAATGATTAACAATTAGCAATTGGGGTTCTGGAACTCCCCGACCGCGAGCAGCGCCAGCCCGTACGCCGCACCGGTCGCATCCTGATCGCGGAAGGTGCCGGCCAGTGAGCGGAGGATGCCGGCGGCGTCGCGGCCGTAGTCGGCGTCCGGCCGGATCACGGCGGCCGCGCGATAGTCGCTCCGGCCGTGCAGCGCGGCCAGCCGGTACAGGACGCCCGCGGCGGCGCAGTTGATCGCAAACGAACGCTGGGCTTCGTCCGCCGGGTCGCAAAACAGACCGGCCGCGTCATTCCACATTGATTCGCGCGCGAACTGGATCAACTCTTCGGCCAGCATCGGGTAGGGCAGCCGGTCCGAGACGTCGAAGGCCGTCAGCAGCGCCGACGCGGTGCGGACGTGATCGGCGAGCCGCCCGCGAGCGCCCTCCGGATCGTCCACCGACCGGGCCAGCCCGCCGCCGGGCCGGTAGGCCGCCCCGACGATCCGTTCCAGCTCGTCGATCGCGCCCGGCACGATCGACTGGGGATCGAGCAGGTGGCTGCCGGCCAGCAGACAGGCTTCGACCCCAGCCGCGCCGCTGCCGACCTCGGCGACGCGGCCCCACTCCCGTCGCAATGCACCGCTCAGATCGGCGCCGGCGGCCCGCAGGCGGTCGTCGTCGGAGATCGCCGCCGCTTCGGCGAACAGGGTCAGCCAGGCGGCCCGTTCGTCGATCGTCGCGGCCGCTGCCTGACAGCGCAGCCCTTCGGCCAGCCCAGGCTCGAGCGCGTCGCGCAGGTCGGCGCGGTCGGTGGCGCAGTAGCGGCGCAGCAGAAACCGGAGCGCAGCCGCGTCGCCGGGGTCGCCGCGCTCGATCGCCGCGACGACCCGGCCGGTGATCCAGTCAATCGCTGCGGGATCGGCGCTGCTGGGCATAAAATCGATCGGCATTATGACTCACACCATCACGCTCATCCCAGGGGACGGGATCGGGCCCGAAGTCACCGAGGCCGTGATCCGGATCCTGAGCGCCAGCGGCGTCTCGATTGACTGGGAGCACCACATCGCCGGCGTGCTGGCGTTCAAGCGGTCGGGGACGGCGCTGCCGGTCGAGCTGATCGATTCGATCCGCCGCAACAAAGTGGCGTTGAAAGGACCGGTGACGACGCCGATCGCGGAAGGGTTCACCAGCGTCAACGTCGGCCTGCGCAAGGTGCTCGATCTCTACGCCAACCTCCGCCCGGTCTGGAACCTGCCCGGCGTCAACGCCAGGTATTCCGGCGTCGATCTGGTCATCGTCCGGGAGAACACCGAGGATCTCTACGCCGGCCTCGAGCACGAAGTGGTGCCGGGGGTGGTCGAGAGCCTGAAGATCATCACCGAGCGCGCCTCGACGCGGATCGCGCAGTTCGCGTTCGCCCATGCCCGGAAGCACGGCCGGAAAAGGGTGACGGCGGTGCACAAGGCGAACATCATGAAGCTGAGCGACGGGCTGTTCCTGGACTGCGCGCGGATCACGGCGCGGGCCTGGCCGGACATCCGGTACGACGAGCGGATTGTCGACAACGCCTGCATGCAGCTGGTGCTCAACCCGTCGCAGTTCGACGTCCTGGTGATGCCGAATCTCTACGGCGACATCGTCTCCGATCTCTGCGCCGGGCTGGTCGGCGGCCTCGGCGTCGTCGGCGCCGCGAATCTCGGCACCGAGATCGCCGTGTTCGAAGCCGTGCACGGCAGCGCGCCGGACATCGCCGGCAAGAACCTGGCGAACCCGACGGCGCTGCTGCTGTCGGCGGTCCTGATGCTGCGGCACATCGGGGAGGACGAGGCGGCCGATCGGATCATGCGCGGGCTGGGCGAGGTGCTGACCGCCGGTGCGGTCCGGACGCTCGATCTGGGGGGCACCGCGACGACGACGGAGTTCGCGGATGCGGTACGCGGGGCCGTCGAATTGCTGGTATAGTCCTCCCGACTGATTGAATGCTGGACGACATCTCCCAGGCTGTTCTAGCGCGCGAGGAAGTCGTCAAGTACCTGCACAGCGGGCATGGCGGCGAAACCAGCGCCCGTGCTCGCGAACGGGTCAACGAGTACCTCGAGGAGCTGCGGACCACGCAGCGGTACGGCATGTACCGCGCGCTGCAGCACCCGCTCTACCCGATCCTCCGCAAGATCGAGCGCATCGGCGAAAACCTGGCGCAGGTCGCCGCCGCCGAGCGCGCCCATCGCCTCGTCTACGTCTCGAATCACCGCAGCCACATCGACTACCTGGTGCAGCCGCTGGTGCTCGACGACAACGGGATCAGGCCGCCGCTGATCGCCGCCGGGATCAACCTGTTCGGCGGCCCGCTGGGACTGATTCAGCGGCACGTCACCGGCGCCATCCCGATCCGCAGGAACACCAAGGACCCCGCCTACCTGATCACGCTCAAGGCCTATGTCGCCGAGGTGCTCAAGAAGCAGGATCTGTTCTTCTATCCTGAGGGCGGGCGCAGCTACAACGGCGAGCTGAAGACCTTCAAGACCGGCTTGATCCACGCCGCGCTCACCGCCGAGGGCGCCAATCTGGTCCTGATGCCGAACGCCATCGCCTACGACCTCGTGCTCGAGGATCACATCCTGGCTCGTCAGGGGGTCAAGAAGCTGCAGCGGCCGTTCACCCGCGAGCTGGCGGAGATGGTCCGCTACGCCGTCGGCTACCGCTCGCGCGCGATCGTCACCTTCGGCGCCCCGATTGCCGTCGATCACCGGATGGCGGAATCGCGCAGCGACGTCCTCGAGCTGACCCGGCTGGTCCGCGCCAAGATTGGCGCGCTGGTCAAGGTGATGCCAACGGCGGTGTTCGCGGCCGCGATGCGGCCGTCGGTCACCCGCCAGGATCTCGAGGGCCGGATCGACCGGCTGATTGACGAGCTGGCGGCCCGCCACGCCAACCTCGGCGTCACCAGCGGACGCCAGGCGATAGACGAGGCGGCCGAGCCGCTGGCGACCCGCGGCATCATCGTCGTCGAGGGCGGCCGGTTCAGGGTCCGGGAGCGGCGCGTGCTGCGCTACTACGCCCACACCATCGAACACCTGCTCGCCACTCCAGGCCGCCCGCATTGAGGCGACGCCTCAATGCTCGAGGCGGTTTCCAAAACCTTCTTTCATCTCCTCGCAGGAAGCGGCACGTTACAGCGCCTCGCTTCCCGGGTCGGCATGCGCCGGCCGTCGAGCTTTGCCCGGCGGTTCATCGCCGGGGAAACGATCGAAGACGCCATCGCCGCGGCGCGGGCCGTCGAAGCGCGTGGCCTGATGATCACGCTCGATCATCTGGGCGAGAACATCAGCACGCTGGCCGAAGCGGAGACCGCGACCCGCGAGTACCTGGCGATGATCGCGGCCATCGTCGACTCGAGCATCGGCCGTAATCTCTCACTGAAGCTGACGCAGCTCGGCCTCGACGTCGACCGGGCCAGGGCCGTCGACAACCTCCGGACCATCCTCGAGCACGGTGCCGCCGCAAACTTCTTCGTGCGCCTCGACATGGAGAGCTCGCGCTACACGGATCTGACGCTCGATATCTTCGAGGCGCTCTGGAACGAAGGGTATCGGTCGAGCGGCGTCGTGCTCCAGGCGGCGCTGCGCCGCAGCGAGCAGGATCTCCGCCGGGTCATCGCCCTTGGCGGAAGGGTCCGGCTGGTCAAGGGCGCCTACACCGAGCCGCGGTCGATCGCCTATCCGCGCAAAGCCGACGTCGACGCCGCCTTCGCCCGGATGATGAAGACCCTGATCCTGGAGGGCCACTACCCCGCCATCGCCACCCACGACGAGACGATGATCGAGCTGACCCAGCGGTGGGCGGCTGGACACGGCGTCGGCCCGGATCGGTTCGAGTTCCAGATGCTCTACGGGGTGCGCCGGGACCTGCAATCGTCGCTGGTGAAGGCCGGCTACCGCGTCCGCGTCTACATCCCCTTCGGCCGCCAGTGGTTCCCCTATTTCATGCGCCGCCTGGGCGAACGCCCGGCGAATGTCGCCTTCATCCTGCGCAGCCTGCTCCGCGAAGACTGGTAGCGTCCGGGCAGCGAACCTGTTGAAAAACAGCTTCTGAAGTAGTGCAGACCTTCAGGTCTGCCCGACACGGCAGGCCTGAAGGCCTGCACTACGACTGTCAACGGGCTCATGCCTGCCTTTCGTTCGATTTTCACACTTGCCCCAGGTCCAAGAAACACGCTGCGTGATGAAAAACGCGCGGGCATGCGGTCCGTCAGAGCACCGAGGTCAGGTGGCTCCCCCCTCGTACGTGGGATCCGGCTTCAGCCGGATTGATCCGTAGTCCGACTGAAGTCGGACGCCACGTACGACTACGGGAACGCGTCCGTACCGACTCGAGGACAGGGCTGCGGCCAATACCGTGCGTCCCGGCGCACGAATCCGTGCACGTCCAGGCGTGAAAATTCCGTGTTCTGCGGGTCCGGCGCTGAATCGTCGCGTTCTGACACAGGCACGCCTCTTGAATTGGTGGACCTCGTCAGAACCGGCTCGCGTCCTTTTACCAGAGAGCCGACGCAACGCAAGAAAGCGAAAGGTGAGAATCATGGCGACCTGCTACTCCCAACCCGTCCCGTTGAACCGGACCTCGAACCCGACGACCGGCCTCGGCGACAGGCACGATGGGGTCGTCGGGCGGATGGTCGCGCGATCCAGAGAGTTCTGGTGCGGCCTGCGCGGTCACGACAACCTGATGCACTTCGAAAAGGAACGGCTGTTCATGGAGTGCGTCTCGTGCGGCCACGAATCGCCCGGATGGGCGCTGACCCAGGCACCGCCCAAGGTAGTGATTCGCGGCGACGCCAGGCGGCACGCGCTGGTTCGTCCTCAGATGATCAGCGAGCGGCGCGTCGCCTAGACGGCTTGAAGGCCGGAAATCCGTGCGAACGAGTCAAGTTTTCTCAACCGGCCTTCGAGACGTCCGCCCCGCCGGAGGCGGGGCAAACAACGCTGCTCTAGCGAGGCGGAGGCAACACCCGCCTGGCGGCGCTCGGCGGTCTGAGGCGGAGCCTCGCTAGTGTTGAGCTGGCGGCTTCCAACCTGAACGGCGACCGTTGTCGGGTCCGCGCCAGCGCGCGCACCTGGCGAGGTCAGCGACCTGCAGATCTGTTCAGTCCCCCGACAGAACTGTACCAAATGCTATCCTGCGGGGCATGCTCCCGCATCCGGTTGTCGCGATCACCGGCGCGTCGGCCGGCATCGGCCGCGCGACCGCGCGCCGGCTGGCCCGCGACGGCGCCTCGATCGTCGCCTCAGCCCGCCGCTGCGACCGCCTCGACGCCCTGGTGCGCGACATCACGGCCGCAAACGGCCAGGCAGTGGCAGTGGTCGCCGACGTGACACAGGAAGAGGACATGCGCCAGCTCGTCCAGCGCGCCCTCGATCGCTTTCAACGCCTCGACGTGATGATCTGCAACGCCGGATTCGGCGTCGAGGGATCGGCCGACGATGTGTCCGTCGATCTGATGCGAAAGCTGATGGACATCAATTACCTCGGCACGTTCCTGGCCGCACGCGCCGCGCTGCCGGTCTTCCGCCAGCAGGGCTCCGGGCATCTGATCTTCGTGTCGTCGATTGTCGGCAAGCGGGGCGTGCCTTACATGGGCGCCTATGCCGCGACGAAGTTCGCGCAGGTCGGGCTGGCCGAGTCGCTGCGCGCCGAGTTGGCCGGATCGCGGATCCATGTCAGCCTGGTGTTCCCGGTGTCGACCGACACGGAGTTCACCGAGGTGATGGAACAGGAGTCGGGTTCGGCCTCGCGCGCCAACGGCCCGCGGCAGACGGCCGAGGATGTCGCCGGCGCGATCGCCGCCGCCATCGCCAATCCGACCCCCGAGGTCTACCCCTACAGGAAGGCGCGCGGTCTGGTGCTGCTCAACGCGATTGCGCCCGGCTACTGCGATCGGTTCGTCAAGCGGTTCGGGCGCCAGCGCGTCGCCCGATCATGATCGCGCTCTCTCCGTGCACCACAGCGCCCGTGCCGCAACAGTCATTCCGTCACGCCGGGTGCCGCCCGTCGTGACCGGCGATCCGCTGCCGCGCGCGCGCACGCTGGCCGCGGCGATCGGCGCCGCCGGCGGCCGCGCGCTGATCGTCGGCGGCTGGGTCCGCGACCGGCTGATGGGGCGCGCCTCGAAAGATCTCGACCTCGAAGTCTACGGCGTCGACGCGCCGCGGCTGCGGCGGCTGCTCGAGTCGTTCGGCCGCGTCGATCTGGTCGGCGAGAGTTTCCAGGTCTACAAATGCGGCGACATCGACGTGTCGCTGCCGCGCCGCGAATCGAAGGCCGGCCGCGGCCACCGCGCGTTCGACGTCATCGGCGATCCGGCGATGTCGATAGAGGAGGCCGCCCGCCGCCGCGACTTCACCGTCAATGCCATCGCCTGGGATCCGCTGACCGACGGCTACCTGGATCCGTTCGACGGCCGCGGCGACATCAGCCGCCGCCTGCTTCGCGTCGTCGATCGGGAGCGCTTTCTCGACGACAGCCTGCGAGTCCTGCGGGCGGTGCAGTTTGCCGCCCGCCTCGACTTCCAGCTCGACGACGAGGCGCGGCAGCTGTGCCGCACCGTGGCGCTCGACGATCTGCCGGCCGAGCGGGTGTGGGGAGAATTCGACAAGCTGATCTTCGCCCCCCGCCCATCCGTCGGCTTCGCGCTGGCGATGGAGCTCGGCGTCGTCGCGAAACTGTTCCCGGAGCTGCAGGCGCTGGCCGGGTGTCCGCAGGAACCGGAGTGGCATCCGGAAGGGGACGTCTGGGTGCACACCCTGCAGGTCATCGACCAGGCGCGCGGGCGGATCGACGATCTGCCACGTCCGCAGCAGCTGGCGATCATGCTCGGGGCGGTCTGCCACGATCTCGGCAAGCCGGCCACGACCGCGGTGATTGACGGCCGCATCCGGTCGATGGATCACGAGGAACAGGGCGTCGCGCCGACACTCGCCTTCCTCGCCCGCCTCAACCTGCGATCGATCGACGGCTACGACGTCCGCCAGCAGGTCGCCGGACTGGTGGCGCATCATCTCAAGCCGGGCGCGTGGTTCAAGGTGCGCGATGTGGTCGGCAACGGCGCGTTCCGCCGGCTGGCGCAGAAGGTCGATCTGGAACTGCTGGCGCGGGTCGCCGTGTCGGACTGCCAGGGCCGGCACCCGGGCGTCTTCGATTGCAGCGCGATGAGCTGGTTCCTCGAGCGCGCGCGATCGCTCGGCGTCGAGCGTCGCCCGCCGCCGCCGATCCTGCTCGGGCGTCATCTGCTCGAGCTGGGGCTGACACCCGGTCCCCGGGTCGGGGCGATTCTGAAGGCGGTCTACGAGCAGCAGATGGACGGCTCGGTCGCCGACCTCGATCAAGCAATTGCCGCGGCGCGCACGTTGATCATGGTGTGAGGCTGCTGGGTGGCACTCCAGACACCCTGCCAATCACCGGTCCCACACGTCGGCAAAGGTAGAATGCATCCATGTCCCGTTACACCCTTGTCTACGGAGTCCGGCTGGTGCCCGAGGGATCGGTCGCCGGTATCGAAGAAGCCGGGCTGAAACTGACCGACGGCTCCAGTGCCGGCCTGACCCTCCACACCATCGACGGCACCATCCCCCAGTTGCGCCGGGCGCTCGATCGCAGCCTCGATGCGTTCTTCGATCTGCTGCCGGGCGCCGAGGCCGACGATGTCGAAGCATTCGGAGAATGATTAGACCTCTCGCCCCGCCCAAGGCGGGGCAGACAACGCTGCCACTCGCACGAGCGAGGTGAGGCTCCATCCGCCTCGCGTTTCCACCTCGCGTTCCGGGGGGCCTGCGCAGGAGGCTCGCCCGGTGCTCGCCGCTCTTCGCGACAACCGTCTCAATCTCCTCGCCGTTGCCGCGCCGGTGTGCTGGGTGCTGGTCGCTGTCGCGCCCGGCTCGCCCTGGATCTTCCTGACCGCTGCGATCTCGCTGGTGCCGCTGGCCGGCGTGATCGGGCTGGGCACCGAGCAGCTGGCGCGCCAGTCCGGACCGGTGCTCGGCGGGTTCCTCAACGCCACGTTCGGCAATGCGGCGGAACTGATCATCGGCGTGATCGCCCTGAATCAGGGCCATATCGGCCTGGTCAAGGCCTCGATCACCGGCAGCATCGTCGGCAACCTCCTGCTGGTGCTCGGCCTGTCGTGTTTCGTCGGCGGCATCGGCCGGCGATCGCAGAAGTTCAACCGCACCACCGCCACCAACACGGCGGTGATGCTGTTTCTCGCCGTCGTCGCGCTGGTCGTGCCGGCGGTGTTCGACCTGGCGCTGTTCGGCAGCCTGACGCCGCGGCCGCCGGCGATCGATCGGCTGAGCTTCTTCACCGCGCTTGTGCTGATGGTCGCCTATGCCGGCAACCTGATCTACGCGTTCTCGGCCGGACATGATCTGCTGCGGGCGGGCCGGGAGGACGAACACGACGCCCCGCAGATGACCAGCCGCGCCGCGATGGGACTGCTGGCAGTCGGCACCGTGCTGACCGCGGTGCAATCGGAAGTGCTGGTCAGCGCGCTCGGGCCGGCGCTGAGCCAATTCGGTCTGACCGAGCTGTTCGTCGGCGTCTTCGTCGTCGCCATTGTCGGCAACGCCGCGGAACACTACTCGGCCGTCACCGCGGCGCGCCGGAACGACATGACGCTGGCGATCGAGATCGCCGTTGGCAGCAGTGCGCAGATCGCGCTGCTCGTGGCGCCGCTGATCGTGCTTTATTCCTACGCGCTGGGGCGGCCGATGTCGCTGCTGTTCGATCCGTTCGAGATCGTCGCCATCACCCTGTCGGTATTGGCCACGGTGATCGTGGTCGGCGACGGCGAGAGCAACTGGGTCGAAGGGCTGCAGCTGATGGCGGTCTACCTCATTCTCGGCGTGGCGTTCTACCTGGTCCCGGGGTGAGGCTGGTAGGTTCTTGGTTCTTGGTCCTTGGTTCTTGGTCCGTCCTTGGTCCTTAGTCGTCCTTGGGGCCTGGTCCTTGGTCGTCCTTGGTTCTTGGTCGTCCCTGGTTCTTGGTCGTCCCTGGTTCTGGGTCGTCCCTGGTTCTTGGCCCGGACCAAGGATAATGAGCGGCCCAGGACCTGACCAAGGACCAGGCCCCAAGGACGACCAAGGACCAGGCACGACCAAGGACCAGGCACCAAGGACGACCAAGGACCAGGCACGGACCAAGGACAAAGAACCAAGGACCAAGGACCAAGGACCAAATTGTGGCCCGCCACACGCTGATCGATTTCTTCGACGACCTCGCCAGCGCCCGCGGCGACTTTCTGGTGCACGACGACGGGTTCAGGACCCGCCGCTACACCTACCAGGAGGTCGGCCGCGCCGCGCGCGGTTTTGCCGCCCGTCTGCGCGGCCTCGGGTTCACCGCCGGCGACAAAGTGGTGTTCTGGTGTGAAAACCGGCCCGAGTGGATTGTCGCGTTCTGGGGCTGTCTGCTCAACGGCGTCGTCGTGGTACCGGTCGACTATCGCGCCTCGTCCGACTTTCTCTCGCGCGTGGTCCGGATCGTCGCCGCCAGGCTCGTGCTGGTCGGTCAGGACGTGCCGGCGATCGCGATCGACGGCGTCGAGGTGTGGAAGCTGCACGAGCTGGGTTGGCCGGGCAATCCGGCCGCGCCGGACTTCACCCCGGCCCCGGTCGGCCGCGACGATGTCGCCGAGATCATCTTCACCTCCGGCGCCACCGCCGAGCCCAAAGGGGTCGTGATCACGCATCGGAACGTCCTGGCCAACATCGTCCCGGTCGAGCGCGAAGTATTGAAATACCGGCGCTGGGGCCGGCCCTTCTTCCCGCTCCGGTTCCTGAATCTGCTGCCGTTGAGTCACATGTTCGGGCAGGCGATGGCGACGTTCATCCCGCCGATGCTGCCGGGCACGGTGCTGTTCATGCGCGGCTACAACCCGGCCGATATCGTCGCGCAGATCAGGACGCGCCGCGTTTCGGTGCTGGTCTCCGTGCCAAAGATTCTCGATGTGCTGCGCGAGCACGTGCTGCGGATGGCGCCGGAAAGCGCCACGCCGGGGCCGAAGCAGCACGTTGCCAAACGCTGGTGGCGGTACCGGGGCGTCCATCGGCGGTTCGGCTTCAAGTTCTGGAGCTTCGTCGTCGGCGCCGCGCCGCTCGAGCCGGAGCTCGAGGCGTTCTGGTCGGAGCTCGGATTCGTCGTCATCCAGGGATACGGGCTCACCGAGACGGCGCCGATCGTCAGCCTGAACCATCCGTTCGGCACGAAGAAGGGATCGGTCGGCAAGGCGATGGCCGGCGTCGAGGTGAAGATCGCGGACGACGGCGAGATCCTGGTGCGCGGCGAGAACGTGACGACCGGCTATTTCAACGCCGCCGACGAGACGGCGAAGGCGTTCCAGGACGGCTGGTTTCACACCGGCGATGTCGGCGAGATCGCCGCCGACGGCCAGATGTTCATCCGCGGGCGGAAGAAGGAAATGATCGTCACGCCCGAAGGGTTGAACGTCTTCCCGGAGGACGTCGAACGGGCGCTGCAGCACGTGCCCGGCGTGCGCGACTCGGCCGTGGTCGGCGTCACCACCGGCGGCGAAGAGCGCGTCCACGCCGTCCTGATTGTCGACCCCGGCGTCGATCCGGATGCCGTGGTGCGGACGGCCAACGCCGGGTTGGAAGATCACCAGAAGATCAGGCGGGCGGTGATCTGGCCCGAGGCGGAGCTGCCGCGGACCGAGGGCACACGAAAATTGAAACGGGCGGCGATCCGCGAGTGGGTGCAGACCGGCGCCCCGCCGCGCGCGGCGGCGGGCGATGCGGACAAGCTCGGCGCGCTGGTGGCGAAGTACGCCGGCCGCGCCGATCTCACGTCGGCCACGACGATCGAGGAGCTCGGGCTCAGCTCGCTCGAGCGGGTCGAGCTGATGGTCGCGCTCGAAGATGCGTTCCAGACCCATCTGGACGAAGGGGCGTTTGCCGGCGTCCGCGACGTGGCCCAGTTGCGCACCCTGGTCGAGAGCGCGTCGACCGGCGACGCGCCGCCGGCCGATCCGGTGGAGTTCCCCGCCTGGAACCGATCGCTCCCGGCGCGGCTGGTCCGCCGCATCAACCTGCCGCTCTGGATCCTGCCGCTCGCCCGCGCGTTCGCCTGGCTGCGGATAGAAGGGCTCGAGCATCTCCAGCCGATTCGCGGCCCGGTGATCTTTGCCGCCAACCACCAGAGCCACCTCGACGGTCCCGCCATCCTCGCGGCGCTGCCG
>JBDTRR010000074.1:0-25792 GCA_039931615.1 Acidobacteriota bacterium | reverse complement strand
AACAAGGTTCTGCCATCGGGTTCTGGTGGATGGTGGTCCCGGTCTGCCGGCACCGATGGCTGGTGCTCCTCAGGAGGTCGTCCGCGCCGGCCGCGTTACGAACGCACTTTCCGTTCCTGCACGCGCGTGCCGGTCGCCGGATCGTTCCGATCGTCGCGCCAGGTCGGGTGATTGAAATGCAGCACCCGATCGCCGTTGAGGGAGATCACGCCATCGGAGAAGACGAGCCTCCCGACGCGCCGCCAATTCGCGAAGGTGCGCCGCTCCCGCAGCTTCGTGCCCGCCGTCGATCCCTCGTCTGTGATCTCGATGTCGAACGTCAGGGTCCGTTTTGGCGTGGGATCGCCGGGATCGAAGAGGTGGCCCATGACCTCGTCGCGAAAGTCCAGCGTGCCCCCGGGCAGCCGGGGCTGAGACGTTGCGACCAGCAGCCGCATGAATGCTGGCGCGCGGGTCGGAACGCTCGCGCTCTTGCCCAGCTCCGCAATCGCATACAGCTGGCGAATCGTCGGCTCCCGGTCCGCCCGCCCCAGCGCCAGTCCGGACACGACCAGGATGGGCAGGCCGCTGCCACGACGTGTGGCGGTGGTGTCCGGCGCGTTCAGGAGGACGACATCGTTGATGCGCTCGCTGATCGAACCGCCGATATCCTCCTGGGTGATGAAGTTGGCGGTTCGCATCGGCGTCGGATCGGCCGGGTCGATGGTCGGAAACAGCTTGCCGACGAGCGCCAGCGAACGCATGCGGCCGCTCCGCGACTCAGTGCAGCAGGTCGAGTACCGGCCGACGACGAGTGCCGTACTGCCGGCGGCGAAATACCCGGTATACGGTGTCGGCTCCGTGATGCGCCAGCGGCCGAACAGGCAGACGCCGTTCGGATGCAGGATGCGGCGGTATCCGCTGCCGTCGGGTCCCCAGCGCAGGTCCGCGTGCGAATCGACCGTCCGCTCCGCGGCTTGCCGGAGCAGGGAGCCGCGCCGTGACCACACGCCGCGGACCACGCTGCCGAAGGTGACAGGGTAGACGGGCAGCTGCGTCCGATCACCGCGCCACGGATGCTGATAGGGATTGGCCAGCACGGCGGCGCGCACCTCCGCATACGTCGACCCGACGTAGGCGCGGTCCGCGTCGGTCGTCTGCTCTGCCCCGAAGTCATGACCGGCCATGCGGCTCCTCCCTTGAAGGCGTGGGCCCGGCGGCGTGCGCCGGAATCATCCCACGTTCCCCGCACCAGATTGAAAAGAGATTGAATAAGTGCGCAAGCGAGAGCATGGGGCCTTGACATTCTGCACGTGCGAGGTAGCGTATGTCGCTATCAGTGCTCGCGAGTCTCCGCCTCAGGCCGCCGACACAGGCGAAGCAGGTCTTGTTCGGACTCGCGAGTGGCAGCGTTGTACGGGTGGCTGAATAAACGGAGGAGCGGTCGATGGGTGACTCCAGGTGGTGGACGGGTTCTGTGCTGGTCGTCGCGATCGCCGCCGGCTCTGTCGGGTGTGGCGGCGATACGTCATCGACCGACAACAAGACTCCCGCGACGACATCGAGTTCCGCGTCCGAATCCACGCAGCCATACTCGAACGGCCTCAGCGCGGAGCAGCGCAGCCGCTTCTACCATGTTCCTGAAGGGGGCGAGATCTACCCGGTCGACTGGCTGCTCGCGCTCGAGGCCACCGTCACCGAGGGTGGCAGGACCGAGACGCGCCCGTTCCTCCAGACAGTGGAGCGCTTCGGGTTCCTGCCGGATGGCGCGAGCGGCGACAATCCATACGGGCTGCCGGTCGGGATGACCGTCGCCCGATCGGTCGTCACCGGGCTCGACACCGTCGGGTTGAACTGCGCGGCGTGTCACGTCGGCGAGCTGACGTATGCGGGCTCGAAAATGCGCATCGACGGCGGGCCCAATCTGATCAGTGTCCCGGCATTCATCAAGGCCCTCGTGGCCGAAACAACCGAGACCGCGAAGAGTCCGGCGCGCCTCCTCCGATTCGTCAAGGGGGCGCGAGCCGCCCGCGCGAAGCAGCTGGCCGACCGCGCCGCCGCGCCGGACGGTGGCGAGCCGACGCCGGGCGATCTCAAGCAAGCCATCACCGCGATTGCGGCGCGGATCGCGACGCTGAAGACCGTGCCCGCGCTGAAGGCGGCCGACACCGGGACGCCGGAGGGATTTGGCCGGACCGATGCCTTCGGCAACGCCCGGAACGAGCTGTTCAGCAGGGATGCGGTGCCGCCGACCGCTCCCGTCAGTCTGCCGCATCTCTGGGGAATGGAACAGACCGCCTGGCTCCAGTGGGGCGCCAACACCAACTCGGTGCTGCAGCGTAACATCGGGCAGATCATCGGCACGGGCGCGTGGACCCGCGGCAACATGAGCTCCGTCAAGCTGGAGAATCTGGGCGTGATGGAAGAGCTCGCCTATGCGATCCAGCCGCCGAAATGGCCCGCCGCGTTCCCCAAGGTCGACGACGACAAAGCCGCGAAGGGGCGCGAGTTGTACCGGCAGATGTGCGTCTCCTGCCACGAGACGTGGGTGACCACGCCAACCGGTCTCCGGCAGTATCAGCTGTACTCACTCGAGGAGGCCGGTACTGACCCGGCGACCGCGGTCAATTTCGAAAAGCCGGTCAGGACCGCATCGGGGACGCAGGGCTTTCCGGAGGCGGCGTTCGCCATCATCGATGGCGTGAAGCAGGGCTACTATCAGAAGAACAAGCTCTCCGACGACACGATTGCGCGCCTGGAGCGCCGGAGTCTGCGCCCACCCCCGCCGGCGCCGATGTTTCGCTCGCCGCTGCGCGATTCGGAGAAATACCCGGACACCAAGGGCGGGAAGGTGTATCCGGCGAAGACGCTCGCGGGCATCTGGGCCACAGCCCCGTACCTGCACAACGGCTCGGTCCCGACCCTCTACGATCTGCTCCTGCCTGTCGCGCAGCGGCCGAAGCGATTTGCCGTCGGCCAGCGCGAGTACGATCCGGTGAAGATTGGCTACCAGCAGGATCCCGCCAAGTACCAGCTGCCGCCCTCCCTCACGCCGACGTTCCTCGACACGTCGCTGCCGGGGAACTCGAACGCCGGGCACGACTGGAACTTCGATCGCCTGACCGACGACCAGCGTTGGGCGATCGTGGAGTACCTCAAGACGTTCTAGAAGATTTTTCTCAGGCTGATTATCGGGACGGCGGTCAGGCACCGACGTAGGCCGCGAGGTGCTCGCCGGTCAGCGTGGCGCGGGTCGAGACGAGCGCGGCGGGTGTGCCCTCGAAGACGATCCGGCCGCCGTCGTGGCCGGCGCCGGGGCCGAGGTCGATGATCCAGTCGGCGTGCGCCATGACCGCCTGGTGGTGTTCGATGACGATCACCGACTTGCCGGAGTCGACGAGCCGGTCGAGCAGGCCGAGTAGCTGCTCGACGTCCGCCAGGTGGAGACCAGTGGTCGGTTCGTCGAGAACGTAGACGCCACCCTTCTCCGCCATGTGGGTGGCCAGCTTGAGCCGCTGCCGCTCGCCGCCGGACAGCGTGTTGAGCGGCTGGCCGAGGCTGAGGTAGCCCAGCCCGACGTCGGCCATCCGGGACAGGATGGCGTGGGCGGCCGGGGTCTTCGCCGGCCCGGACAGGAAGAATCCGGTCGCCGTCGTGACCGACATCGCCAGCACCTCGCTGATGTCGCGGCCGCCGAGGCGGTGGTTCAGCACCGATGCCTGGAACCGCTTCCCCTCGCACTCCTCGCAGGTGGTGGCGACGCCGGCCATCATCCCCAGGTCGGTGTAGATGACGCCGGCGCCGTTACAGTTGGGGCAGGCGCCTTCGGAGTTGGCGCTGAAGAGCGCCGGCTTCACGCCGTTGGCTTTCGCGAAGGCGTTGCGGATCGGGTCGAGCAGCCCGGTGTAGGTCGCCGGGTTGCTGCGCCGCGATCCGCGGATCGCGCCCTGATCGCTCGACACCACTCCGTCCCGCCCCGACACCGAGCCGTGAATCAGCGAGCTCTTTCCCGACCCGGCCACGCCCGTCACCACCACCAGCACGCCGAGCGGGATATCGACGTCGACGTCCTTCAGGTTGTGGGTGCCGGCGCCGCGCACCTTCAGCGTTCCCGATGCGGTCCGCACCGACGGCTTCAAGGAGGCCCGGTCGTCCAGGTGCCGCCCGGTCAAGGTGCCGCTGGCCCGCAGCCCGTCGACGGTGCCCTCGAAGACGACCTCGCCACCCTCCGTGCCGGCGCCCGGCCCGAGGTCGACGACATGATCGCCGATCGCGATGGTCTCCGGCTTGTGCTCCACGACGAGCACCGTGTTGCCCTTGTCGCGCAGCCGCAGCAGCAGATCGTTCATCCGCTGGATGTCATGGGGGTGCAGGCCGATGGTCGGCTCGTCGAAGACGTAGGTGACGTCGGTCAGCGACGAACCAAGGTGGCGGATCATCTTGGTGCGCTGCGCCTCGCCGCCCGACAGCGTGCCAGCTGGCCGATCGAGCGAGAGGTAGCCCAGCCCGATCTCCACGAACGCGTCGAGGGTGTGGTGCAGCGACGCCAGCAGCGGGGCGACCGACGGCTCGTCGAGGCCGCGCACCCACTCGGCGAGGTCGTTGATCTGCATCGCACAGGCGTCGGCGATGTTGACCTTCTTGATCCGGGAGGACCGGGCGGCCGCGTTGAGCCGGGTGCCGCCGCACTCGGGACAGACAGTGAAGGTGACCGCGCGCGCCACGAACGCCCGGATGTGCGGCTGCATGGCGTCGACATCCTTGGCCAGGAACGATTTCTGGATCCGCGGGATCAGACCCTCGTATGTCAGGTTGATGCCCTCAACCTTGATCTTCGTCGGCTCCTTGTGGAGCAGGTCGTGGAGCTCTTTCTTCGTAAACTTTCGGATCGGCTTGTCGGGGTCGAAGAAGCCGCAGCCGTTGAAGATGCGGCCGAACCAGCCGTCCATGCTGTAGCCGGGGATGGTCAGCGCCCCCTGGTTGAGCGACTTGCTGTCGTCGTACAGCTGGGACAGATCGAAGTCGGTGACCGAACCCATGCCCTCGCATCGCGGACACATGCCACCGGTGATGGAAAAGCTTCGTTTCACCGTCCCGGTCGACCCACGCTCGACGGTGAGGGCCCCGGCGCCGCGGGCCGAGGCGACATTGAAGGCGAACGCCTGGGCCGATCCGATGTGCGGCTTCCCGATCCGGCTGAAGAGGATGCGCAGCATCGCGTTGGCGTCGGTGGCGGTGCCGACGGTGGAGCGGGCGTTGGCGCCCATCCGCTCCTGGTCGACGATGATCGCGGTCGTCAGCCCATCGAGGACGTCGACGTCCGGCCGCGCCAGCGTCGGCATGAAGCCCTGCACGAAGGCGCTGTAGGTCTCGTTGATCATCCGCTGCGACTCCGCGGCGATCGTGCCGAACACCAGCGAGCTCTTGCCGGAGCCGGAGACGCCGGTGAACACCGTCAGCCGGCGCTTCGGCAGCTCGACGCTGACGTCCTTGAGGTTGTTGACGCGCGCGCCCTGCACGCGGATCAGGTCGTGGCGGTCGGCGACGTGCAGCCCCGGCAGCCGGGTGGCCGTCGTCCTGGCCGGGCTCATCGTGTCTCCATGTCAACGTCCGCCGGCGGGCGCGTTCGCTTTCTTGGCGCGCTCCATGTCCCTGATCCTCTTCAGCACGGGCAGGTCGTGCTCCTCCTCGTGGCAGGCCGCCTCCATCAGTTCGCCCGTCAACCGCTTCAACGGCATCGCGACGGTGAACGGCCGTGTGTAGACGAGAGGATCGGTGATCGTCGCCTCGTACTCGATGCGGTCGGCCGCCACCGGCTTGAATCGTTCGACCACGTGTTCCGCGTGGCTGAAGACATCACCCACTTCGTTGCCCCAGGTCTTGCCGTTGAGATTTGTCGTCTCGACCACCAGCGCGTCGCCGTCCCAATGACCGATTGAATCGCCCTGCCACAAACGGATGGCGTCGGGCAGGTGCGTGGTGCGGGCGAGCGAGATCAGCCGCCACGACACCCGCTCGTGCAACGTCGCCACCCAATCGCGCGTCTGGACGATGTGAAACGGCGTCGGCACGTAGATCGATCGCGGCACGCCGGCCGGGAAGCAGTGCGCGGTCGGATCGTCATAGCCGCGGAGCGACGAATCGCGTTCTTCCCGTTCGGCGCGCGCCCACGGCTGATAGGGAAGTCTGCCGTCCGGCGGATCGATGACGACGCCGCGGGCCGGCGGGGTCAGTCCGCCGGGCGAGGGGCCGCGGCTTTCGAGACCGTAGTTGGATCCGCCGTGGTCGGACTCGAACAACCCGTTCAGGTCGGGCTTGCCGTCGGCGGTGCGAGGCACTGAGGCAGGCGCCGTCCATGGCTGCGGCCGCTGAACCGGCGGACCGAACGCGAGGGTGGGCGCAGGAGCGGCTGGCCCCGGATACCATGTCCGAGGCTCTGGCTCGAAGTCCCCGGCCGCTTCTTCCTTCTCCGCCTGGCAGTGATACTCGAGAATCCGCTCCATGCCCGGCTGACGGTGGAACGGCATGCGGATCTTCCAGGGCCGGGTGAACACCTTGGGATCCTCGATCGTCACCTCGTACTGAATCGTATCGGCATCGCGCATCGTGTAGCGCTCGACCAGCCGCAGCGCGTCGCTGTGGAAGTCGCCCGCCGCATCGAGCCACGTCTGATCATTGTGGTTGGCGACGTCGACGACGAGCGTGTCGCCCTCCCAGCGGCCGCGCGAATCGCCCATCCACGGCTGGAGCCGATCGTCGTGCGGCGTGCCGTTGGTGAAAATCAACCGGTAGACCTGCGTCCATTCGAAGGCCATCGCGATGTGATCGCGTGTCTGCAGGATCTGGAATGGCCACTCCAGATACATCATGCGGGGCACGCCCGCCATGAAGCACTTGCCCAGCGGGTCCGCGGTCGCCCGATTCGCCAGGTTCTCCGCCTTCTTCGCGGCGGCCCACGGCTGGTATGGAATCTCGCCGCCGTCGACGACGCCCAGGCCGGCTGGCATCATGTTCCTGGACAGGTGATCGCGCAGATCGTACGACGCCCGATTTCGCACCTGCCAGATCCCGTCGAGGTTCGGCCGCCCGTCGGGCGTCCGTGGAATCGTTCGCGACGTCTGCGCGGCGATCCGGCCGTCCCCGGCACTGACCAGCAACAAGGTGGCGGCGACAGCGCCGCCGCTCAGCCATCGGTTGAAACTCATAGTGGATGATCCTGCCTCAAATCGGGATCCGGCGGCTCGGCGCGTACCGCGGCACGGCGGTGGTGGATGGCTTCGCGACAGTTGGACCGGATCGCGGCCTGGCTGAGACGGCTTGACGGCCTCCGAGGTGCCGCGTGAGGGTCCCCCTTGCTCTCGCCTCGGAGGTTGATGGCCGGCCCTGGCATTCAGGACGGGGACCGCGTCCGAAGTGCTGCCAGGTGGTTCCACAAGATCGTGAAGGGAGCGGATGTGCCGGAACCGGTTGGCATGGCGATCAGAAAGCGCGAACCGTCGGACACAACCGCCCAGTCTCCGTGTGACCGGGGGACTCGAAAGAGCGCTCGCGGCACGCCCACCGACAATCCCGCGCCGGCTCTCACATCGACTGCCATCACGGTGCCGTCGGCAACAATGAAGTAGAGCTCCTTCCCATCACCCCGCCAGCGGGGCGCGATGCCGCCGCTTGTCGACACGACCACGGTCTCCGGTTCCGACCTCGCCCCATCGGAAGGCACGACGAATCGCCGCACGAGCACTTCGTTGCGGCCGGACTCGTTGGAGACGTACGCCACCCAGCGGCCATCTGGCGAGAACTGCGCCTGCCACTGGTCGAAGTCACGCTGAACCAGCGGGAACCGCCTGGCCGGATCATCGATGGGCAAAACCCAGGTGTCGACTCGAGTCGTCGCCATGGTCACAACGGCATACAGAAGAAACCGTCCGTCCGCTGACACGCTCATCGGGATGAGGTGTTCCTTCTCCTTGAGGAGGGAGCTCGTTCTCGACGCGTCATCAACGGCCTGTTCGACGAGTTCGCCAATGTCGCCTGCAGTCGTGAAGATCAGCCGCTTGCCATCCGCTGACCACACGGGCGATCCCTCGAGATGCGGCTGAAAGGTCACGCGCGTCATCGCCGTTCGGGATGCCTCGAACATCCAGATGTCCTGGTCGATGTTCGGGCTGAATACCTGCTTGGCTGTGGCGACTCGCGAGTCGTCCGGTGAAATGGCGACAGCGGAATAAAGCCCCTCGTCCCCAACCACACCGAGCGTGTTGCCGTGCCTGTCGACCCAGGTGAGCTGAAACTCTTTGTCAGGCCCTCTGAATGCGATCACGTCGTTTTGCGACACTCCGAAGAAGCCGCCATCCAGGAATGATCCCACAGGCTGGGCGATAGGCACGGGATCGGCGCGAAGTTGGAGCGCGCGCTCGTCGAACGCTTGTGCGAACAGGGTCCCCTCTCGAAGAAATACGACATGGCCTGTCGACGACCCGTTGGTTGGGACGTAGGCGGCGCCAAATCCCGTGGCGAGCAGAAGATTGGGCGGCTGGGCACCCGGCGGCTCGTCGAGAGAGCCGACATATACTCCCGACGTTTCCGGCGCGTTCCTGGAGATGCGGACGTACAGGAAGTGTCGCCCGTCGGGCAGGAAGGACGGGAAGACATGCAGGCCCTCGCCCTTGGTCGAATCAAGGCTGGTGACCGCTGAAACCGTGCCCCCGGCCGCGTTGCAGCGGAGCAGCGCACCGGACGGCTGGCCGACGACGATCACGCCGTCGGCACTCCACGACCCACCGACAGCGAGTTGCGGGAGGTCACACACCACCCGTGGCGCGCCGCCGCGCACGTCGATCCGCTTGAGCTGGCCTATTGCGTCGAACGCAACGGATTGACTATCGGGAGACCAGAACATGGGCGGCGTCAGCCCACCGAGTGCGGTCTCGGTACCAGAGAGCGGGCGGGCGACCTCAGCGTCCATGCGCCGGACCCAGAGACGATTGACTCCGTCAGGCCCGGTTCCGGCGAACACCAGTTGTTGGCCGTCGGGCGAGACACCGAACGGCGACCCCTCTGATAGCTGCACGCCTGGCACGATCTGCGCTCGGATGGGCGAAGGAGCGGGCACCCTGCGTGTCGACATGAGCAGCACGCCGCCGGCGCACAGAACGCCCGCGGCGAACCACGCGGCCGCCGAGCGACGCCGGCCCGAAAAGGAACTCCAAGCACGTGGCGCTTCCGGTGCGGACTGTCCGTCGCCCGGGTCGAACTCTCCTGACGGAGCGACGGCCTCCAGCGCCGGCGCTTCCGCCGCGCCTGCCAACGATGGCGGTCCGCCATTGCCGCCTGTGACGCGCGTCACCGTGGCGGTGAACCGGTAACCGCGCTTCGGAACCGTTTGGATCAGCTGTCCGTTCTCAGCCGTGTCGCCAAGCGCCTTGCGGATTGCGAAGACGTGGTAGGTGAGGTTCGACTCTTCGACGACCGCGTCGGACCAGACGGCCTGCATCAGGTGCTCTTTCGTGAGCAGACGACCAGGATTCGCCGCCAGGACCGCCAGCAGGTCGAACGCCTTCGGGGTGAACGGCACGGGCTGGCCGTCCTTCAGCACCAAGCGTTCATCGGGGATGAGCGTCACCGAGCCGAAGGTGAGGCTCGACGCTGAACTGTTGGTGTCCACAGCGATATGATCGTCTGCCACGCCTCCATGCACAAGAGGCGCTTGCAGCTCCGTCGAACCGCCTGGTGGCACCCGAATACCGCTCCAAGAACGCTCAAACCAACACTTAAGCGATTTTCAAGGCGTTTCTAAAGACGCGGGCACCGCCCGCGATTTACCTTCTGGCCGCTCAGCGCGCGAAGCGAGGCCCAGCACCCAGCCGCCGTCGCCATTCGCGTCGTTCCGTCAGGAGGGAGTCCCATGAGAACGATCATTCTCGGTGTGTGTTTGTGCACCGCCGCATGTGGCGGCCAAGGCTTGAATTCGCCGACGTCGCCCACGAGCGCAGCCGTTGCGAATTCACCAACGTCGTCCCCGAGCGCGACCGTCGCGCCGGTTCAAACCCAGGCGAAGGGCGCCACGCAGCTGCCGTTCAACGGCTCATTCACGCTAGAAACCAGCGCGGTGGTCAATTGTCCCCCGACCTGTCCGCCGACCACGCTTCGGATCACCGGGACCGAAGAGGGTCATGCCACCCACCTCGGTCGATTCACGGCGGAGTCTCTGGACGTCGTGGATATCGTGACCACCAGAAGCACGGGCACCTTCAACTTCACCGCCGCGAATGGTGACCAGCTGTTCACCACGACCGTCGGTCGAGAAGATCAATTCATCCCACCAAACAGCTCACACGTCAGCTTCGTTGCCACGATTGTGGGTGGGACCGGGCGATTCGTCGCCGCCAGTGGAACGTTTACCGCGCATCACATCAGCAGCATCGACTTTGCAGAGGCCACGGCTTCTGGATCTGGATCGTTCGAGGGACACATCGACCTCAACAAATGACCGTGAGCAGCGCAGGCGGTCATCGCTGAGTACCGACCGAAGCGGCGGCCGCCCGCGCTGATCATGCCTGGGGCGAGCGGAGCGGGCCTGCAGGGGCTTGATTTCTCGCCTCCGGTCTGGACCGTTGGTTGAGAGGTGTGTGTCAGGATATGGCCGCGGGCCAATCACGGCCTGCTCCGGTGGCTCCGCTGAGAGCCTTTCGAGCGCCTGCCTCACGCCGCCACTGCTCGAATGGGGACATGACCGATCCCAAGATCCTTGTCCGCGCCGTTGGCGTCGCCGACCAGGATCGTCAAGCCCCTTCTCGACCATGGTGTCGATGCGCGCCTTGACCTCGGGGCTGAGGCGCGAGAGCTCGGGGCCATGCTCGCGGACCATGCGGACCGCGCGTTCGCCTACTTCGGGAAAATACTTGGTCGGTCGTGCCATGGGTCCATGCCATCAAATGGGCCCTCCGACAATCCCGGCGGGCGATTCAAGGAGAGGTCAGACACGCTCCTCGCCTCGATGGTTGACAGGACCACCTCACTGAAGGCTATATATAGCGTTCACGGTCCCGATCATCGGATCGGGCGAAAGAGGGAATCCGGTGCGCCGCACGATGCGGCAAAGCCGGAGCTGACTCCGCAACTGTAAGCGGCGAGCTGTGCGCGCAACCCGCGCCACTGGTGGTACCGCCACCGGGAAGGCCAGGCGCACACGCATGGACCCGCGAGCCAGGAGACCTGCCGTGTGGTCGCCATTATTTTCGTCCTCGGGCGGGGATCCCCGAGTGCGCCTCTCGACGTCGCCCGCCTTCCCGGGCTGACGTGGTTCGGCGTCCTCATTCCCCCCCCAGGGCCAGAGGACCGCCGAAGATGGAATCGTCAGCCGTACTCCTGGGATGGAGTCGAATCCTTACCGGATATCACCCGAACCTGTCGATTGAGATTACTCGCGAGTGTCCGCTGCAGTGCCCGGGGTGCTATGCCTACGGCGACTCGCATCTGGGCGGCGGCGTGGTCCTCCGGGAACTGTCGGACTTCAAGGGGCAGGCCCTGATCGATGGGATGCTCCGCGTCGTCCGCCAGCATCGTCCGATCCACCTGTCGATCGTCGGCGGTGAACCCTTGGTGCGATTTCGTGAGCTCGATGTGCTGCTGCCGCAATTGACGGAGATGGGCGTGCACACGCAGGTCGTCACCAGCGCCGTCCGTCCCATTCCGCCGGGATGGGCCACCCTGCCCAAGCTGCAGGTGGTCGTCTCGATCGACGGCTTGCAGCCGGAACACGACGCGCGACGGGCGCCGGCGACCTATGAGCGGATTCTGAAGCACATTGCCGGTCAGCACGTGACGGTGCACTGTACGTTGACCCGGCAGCAGGCCCGCCCCGGTTATGTCGCCGCCTTCACCCAATTCTGGGCCGCCAATCAGGACGTCAAACGGATCTGGTTCAGCCTCTACACGCCGCAGATCGGCGAGGAATCGCCAGAGCGGCTGCGTCCGGAAGACCGCGAACTGCTGGTCCATGAGATCGCCAGGCTTCATGCGTCTGAGCCGAAGCTTCACGACATGATTCCGTCGGTGGTGCGGGGATATCTTCATCCCCCGCCAAATCCGGATGCCTGCATCTTCTCGAAGACCACGATGTGCCTGTCAGCGGATCTGAAACAGCCGATCGCGCCGTGCCAATTCGGCGGCACACCCGACTGTTCCCAGTGCGGCTGCATCGCGTCGGTCGGGCTGCAAGCGCTTGGCGAATATCGGCTGGGCGGGATGATCCCGCTGGACTCGATCTTCAAGGCGTCGTTGGCGATCGGAAAGGGTGTGCGAACACTCCGAACCGGCCGCAACGCTCAGGATGACATTTCGCTGCAACGGTGAGACGGGCGGAGTGACACGGCCGTCCCGGACGTGACGCCCGGTTCTCATCTCGAGCGCCACCGGGGCTCGCGGATCGACGACGAGCGCTTCCTCGAGCCGGTTTCAGCGACCCGCGCTCGCGCGCTATCATCGACGACGACCTCATGATCAAACCGCTGATCCTCGCCGTCGATGACGATCCGCAGGTGCTGCGCGCGATTGGACGGGATCTCGTGACCAGATATGGCCGGGAATTCCGGGTGGTGCGCGCCCAGAGCGGCGCCGAAGGGCTCGACGTGCTGCGCCACGAACGCGACAGCGCGCAGCCGGTTGCGCTGATCCTCTCCGATCAGCGCATGCCGCACCTCGAAGGCGTGCAGTTCCTCGCCGAAACGAGGGCGCTGGCCCCGTCGGCCAGGCGGGCGCTGCTCACCGCCTACGCGGACACCGGTGCCGCGATCGCCGCCATCAACACGTCGCAGGTCGACTACTACCTGCAGAAGCCGTGGGATCCGCCCCAGGAGCGGCTCTACCCGATCGTCGACGAGCTGCTCGAGAACTGGCGCGCCGAATACCGTCCCGGCTGGGGCGGCATCCGCATCGTCGGCAGCCGCTGGATGCCGCCGGTGCATACGCTCAAGGAGTTCCTGGCGCGCAACCACCTGCCGTACGAATTCTTCGACCTCGAATCATCCGACGAACACGGCCGGGAAACCCGCGAGTTGGCGGCCGGCGCCGACGCCCTGCCGCTGGTGATCATGCCCGACGGGACGCGCCTGACCAATCCCGCCGTCAACGAGGTGGCGCGGCGATCGGGGCTCAAGACCGAAGCGACGCAGACGACCTACGACGTCGCGATCGTCGGCGCTGGTCCGGCCGGTCTCGCGGCAGCCGTCTACGCCGCCTCGGAGGGCCTGACGACGGTGCTGCTCGACCGCGAGGCGCCGGGCGGTCAGGCGGGGACGTCGAGCCGGATCGAAAACTATCTCGGCTTTCCGGATGGCGTGTCGGGAAACGACCTGGCGCGCGACGCGCTGCGGCAGGCGCATCGCTTCGACGTCGAAGTGCTCAACCCGATCGACGTCAGGAGTCTCAGGATTGACGGCCCATTCAAGCACCTCGAGCTCGACGAGACCAGCAGCGGACCAGCGGGCGCGGTGGCCCGCGAGATCTCCTGCAAGGCGCTGGTGTTGACGATGGGCCTGGCGTGGCAGCGGCTGCCGGCCGAGTGCGCCGCGGACTTCGAAGGGCGGGGCATCTATTACGGCGCCGCCAGCACGGAAGCGCTGAACTGCCGCGATCAGGTGGTCTACATCGTCGGCGCCGGCAATTCCGCCGGTCAGGCGGCGATGCACCTCGTCGACTACGCCAGCAAGGTCGTCATGGTCGTGCGCGGCCGCGAGCTTGGCGATCGGATGTCCCAATATCTCGTCAAACGGATTCGGGAGTGTACCGACCATGGGCCGTGCATCGAGGTGCTGACCCGGACCGAGGTCGTCGGCTGCCGCGGCCACGATCGCCTGGAAGGCTTGACCCTCAAGAATCTCGAGACCGGCGAGCTGACGCCGGTGGAGAGCAGTTTCCTGTTCGTCTTCATCGGCGCGGCGCCGCGCACCGACTGGCTCGGCGATCGGGTGGTGAGGGACGCGCACGGCTTCATCGTGACCGGCCCGGATCTCGATCCCGCCCGGGACCTCAAGGCCTGGCCGCTCGAGCGCCCGCCGTTCCTGCTCGAGGCCAGTGTGCCCGGCGTGTTTGCGGCGGGCGACGTCCGTCACGAATCGGTCAAGCGCGTGGCGTCGGCGGTCGGCGAAGGATCGGTCGCGGTGACGTTCATCCACCGTTATCTGGCGTCGCTGTGACGGACCAGCCGGGCGGACGCGGCGCGATGCCGATGGAGTGACGCTGTGAGTGGAAGCCCTGTCGACGTCGAAGAGCTGAAGCGCATCCCCGCGTTCGCCGAGCTGAACGCCGATCAACTCGCCTGGCTGGCCGGGCACGGCGAGGTCACCGAGTACGAATCGGGTGAATCGGTCTTCGAGCTCGGCCACGTCGCCGAGCACATGATCGCCGTCCTCGGGGGCGCGATCGAAATCGTCTTCAACGTCGGCGGCCAGCTCGTGCCGTTCACGACCCAGCGTCAGGGCACGGTGTCGGGACTGCTGCCGTTCTCGCGGATGCGCGCCTTCAGCGGATCGGGGCGCGCCGTCGGCCCGACGCGCCTGTACCTCATGCATCAGTCATTCTTCGACGAGATGCTGCACCGGGCGCCGAGCCTCGGTCCCGTGCTGGTGTCGATGATGACCGACCGCGTGCGCGAGACGACCCGCCTGGCCCAGCAGCGCGAGAAGATGATGGCGCTCGGCAAGTTGTCGGCCGGACTGGCGCACGAGTTGAACAATCCCGCCACGGCCGTCCGCCGCGACGCGGCGGCGCTCGACGAACACCTGGGCCGTCTGCCGGAATTGACGCGGATGCTGCTCGTTCACGGGGTCGACGCCGCGGCGCTGGCGCGCGCCGGCGCGTGGCTCGCGGCATCGGCCGGGAGCGCGACGAGCGCCGTGTCCGAGACGGCGGCGCCTGGCGCGCTCGAGCGGAGCCGTCTCGAGCAGGACATCGGCGCCTGGCTGGACGAACGTCGCGTCAACGAAAGCTGGCTGCTGGTCGAGCCGCTGGTCGGCGCCGGGCTCAGCCCCGACCACCTCTGCCGGCTGACCGACGGCGTCGCCGATGACGCATTGTCGGATTTCGTCACCTGGTTCACGGCGATGATTGCCGCGCAGAATCTCGCCCGTGATATTCGTGCCGCCTCGGGACGCATCACCGAGCTGGTCGGTTCGGTGAAGGTCTACTCGCACATGGACCGGGCCGGCGACCGCGAGCGGACCGACCTGCGCGAGGGGATCGACAGCACGCTGGTGATGCTCGGCCACAAGCTCAAACGCAAGAACATCAGGCTCGAGCGCGACTACGCACCTGATCTGCCGCCGGTGCGCGCGTTGGCCGGCGAGCTCAATCAGGTCTGGACCAATCTGGCCGACAACGCGATCGACGCGATGCCGGATCAGGGGGTGCTGCGGGTCGAGACCGCCCGCGACGGTGGCACGGCGGTCGTGCGCGTCGTCGACAGCGGCGTCGGCATTCCACCGGAACTGCAGTCGCGGATCTTCGAGGCGTTCTTCACGACCAAGCCGATCGGAGAAGGGACGGGTCTCGGCCTCGACATCGTCCAGCGCATCGTCGCCCAGCAGCATGGCGGCCGCGTCGACGTCGAATCGGCGCCGGGCCGGACGGTCTTCACGGTACGTTTGCCGATCGACCCAAACGGATGATGAGGGACCGCAGCGGCGGTCTATAATCCGCACTGAATCGGGCCGCCGGATGCGAGCCCGAATCGGGGGTCGGTTCACTCACACTGGAATCCGCGTGTATGGATGTTCGCCACGCGACGACGATGTTCGAGTTGCCTGATGACCGGCGCTTCGCGCCGGCGGACACGGCGAGCTGGACCGATGCCGGCGGTGAGCTGGTGATCTTCAACCGCGGGCGGGGCACCTACCATGCCCTGAATGGTTCCGCATCCGCTATCTGGCGAGTGCTCGGCGACGGCCGTTCGGCGAGTCAGGTCGTCACCGTGCTCAACGAGCGCTTCGCGGCGGACCTCGCTGGCGACGTGGCGGCCTTTCTCTCGAGCGCGCTCGCCGCGGGCTTGATCGCCGAGGTGGCGTGAGCGGGATCGCAGGCGTTGTCTACACGGATCAGCGTCCGGTCGAGATCGCCACGCTCGATGCGATGGTGCGGGCGACCGCACCTCCCGGCATCGATGGCGCGCAGACGTGGCACAACGGGCCCGCCGGCCTGATCCGCTTCGCGCTCGCGGCAACGCCAGAAGCGGTCGGCGAGAACCAACCAGTCACCGAGCCGCGATCGGGCCTGACGATCGCGTTCGACGGCCGCCTCGACAACCGGGCGGAACTGCTGGATCTGCCGGAGGCACCACCCGCGACGGCGCCTGATTGCACGATCGTGCTGGCCGCGTTTCTCCACCTCGGCGATTCGGTCGTCAATCGACTGGTCGGCGACTATGCCCTCGCGATCTGGAATCCGGCGCGCCGGCGGCTGTTCTGCGCACGTTCGCCGATCGGCTGGCGGCCATTCCTTTGGACCTACCAGGGTGACCGCTTCGCGTTCGCCACCGAGCCGGCCACCTTGATCCGCGGTCTCGGGCTGGAGCGGCGGCTCAATGAAGGCGCGATTGGTGAACATCTCTCGTCGCGTTTCGTGACCGAGACGGACACGTTCTGGGACGGCGTGCAGCGCCTCCCGCCCGGCCACGCGCTCGCCCTCGAACACGGCCACGTTCGGCGCTGGCGCTGGCATACCGGGCCGTTCGAGGACCTCGCCCGACTGTCCGACGCCGACCATATCGACCGTTTCAAGACCCTGCTCGACCAGGCGCTGATCGCGGTGTCGCGGAGCGCCGGGCCGGTGGCCGCCCACTTGTCGGGGGGACTCGACTCGTCGACGGTGGTGTGCCGGACCCGCGAACTGGTCGACGCCGGACGGATCGCGCGGATGGTCCAGCCGTACTCGGCCCGCTTTCCAGACGAGATCTCCGACGAAGGCGAGTGGATCGCCGCCGCCGAGGCGAAGAGCGGCACCCGGTCAGAAGTGGTGTTCGGCGCGCCATTCGACTCCGCGGCGGCGGCGAACTGGTGCGCGGCGACGCTCCATCTGCCGCTGCGGCCCAACACCGCCAGCGTCGTCGTCGCGGTCTGCGAACGCCTTCGCGATCGTGGCATTCGCGTCCTCCTGACCGGCGAGGGCGGCGACGACTGGATCAGCGGGTCGCGCGCGCATTGGCCCGATTTGCTGCTGCAGGGACGCTGGCCGGCGCTGTTCCGCGAAGGACTGGCGGCCGGGCCCGGCGCGTCCTGGACGCGCGGCCTGCGCGCGATCCTCGCCAGCGCGCTGGGTCCGATCGTGTCGCCGCGCCGGCGCGCGCGAACGCTGCGGCCGCATCTCGATTTCAACCCGGCACCTCCCGTCTGGATCGGCCGCGAGTGGGCGGGACGGATTGGCCTGAGCGACCGCTGGCGCAGCGCCCCGCGGCCGCCAGCCCTCAGCTGCTTCGCGCAGGCGCAGCGGTATCACGTCTACGCGCTGGCGCGCCGTCACGTCAATATTGACAACGCCATCGCCTATGCGGCGGGACGTGGCGTGGAACTGCGCCATCCGCTGCACGACCTCCGGCTCACCCGATTCCTGATGGGTGCGGCAGGCCACATGCTGCGGCGCGCCGGACAAAAGAAGCACCTGCTGAGAGAAGCCATGCGCGGGACCCTCCCCGAAGTCGTGCGCACACGCACCACCAAGGCGAACATCGCGCCACCGATCATCGATGGCGTCACGGCGCGTCTCACTGAACGGCCAATCCGCGAGCTGCACTGCGTCAGACTGGGGTGGGTCGACGGTGTGCGCCTCGAGCAGTATCAGGCCGCGCATGCAGCCTGGCGTCACGCCAGGACGGCCGCCGATATACCGATGGAGCCCTACACCCCGGTCTGGAATGCGATCGCCACCGATCTCTGGCTCGAACATGCCTTTGGAATGTAGCCCTGTCCGCGGACCGATCCGCCATCATGAGGAACCGGCATGACTGAGCGACCCGACGCCACCGATGACTCCCGGCTCGCGCGCGCCGAGGGGTTGGTCGCCTCCGAGGTCAACGGCGAGATCGTGATCCTCAGTATCGACAGCGGCCATTTCTTCCACCTGAACAGCACCGGCTCACGCCTCTGGACCCTGCTCGAAACGCCGCTGACCGTTGCCGAGCTCTGTGAGGCGGCGCGGGCGCGGTTCGCCGTCGACGCCGAGGACTGCCGGCGCGACGTCACCGAGTTCGTGCAGGGGCTGGTCGCCAAGGGTCTGCTGCAGGGCGCCTGAGCAATCAGGCCGTCCGCGCCGCATGCTCACGCAGGAAGCGCAGCACCATCCCCTCGGTCCTGTCGTTGGACTGCCGCTGCATCCGGCGCGGGGCCGGCACGGACGCACTGCCGAGCCGGGCGAACAGCGCGCCGACGACGCGCTCGAACTCGCTGGCGAGCTCTTCGTAGGTCAGACAATACGGCTCGATGCCGTTCGCCGCAAAGAAGCCGCGCCAATGCGCATGGCTGTAGTCGGCAAACCCAATCATGCCGAGGATCCGGTCGTAGTCGTACTCCGGCTCCCCGACTGGCGTCTGGCGGCCCATTCCGGGGACGGAGCGCCACTGCCCCGTCTGTGTCGCGACGATCGCCGAGACGGCCTGGCGTACGCGGTCCTGCCGCTCGAGATACACGAATGCGGCGTTCGGCAGGATGTCATCCAGCAGCGCCCGCAGATCGCGATATTCGTGCGGGCCCGTCTCCTCGGGAAGCCTGGACGCCGGGAGGGGGAAACGGCCCGGCGCCCGCTCGTGTGCCACCGCCTCGAGGTCCTGCCAGAACAGCTTGATCGAGAGGACGCCGTTCGGCCCGGTCCGGTGCCGGTGCAGCGCCGCCACGTACGAATCGACATCGGACGTGCCCCAGCGCTCCGCGATCGCCGGACGGAATCCTCGATGAAGATATTCGAGCGGACACCCGAGGCCGCCGGCGAAATGGATCGCCTCGCCAAGCAGCGTGCTGCCCGAGCGGGGGTGGCTGCAGATGACGATGCTGCGGTGCGGCGGGCCGTCCCAGCGCGTGAAGTCGCTGCCGGCGAGCGCCAGATCGTAGGGCCGGGCCAGGTGATCTTGCACGGAAAGTCCGCAGCGTAGCACGCCGCCTCAATGGGCGTGACGATTTGGGGATATTGTGACCTCGGCATGGATATCTGCTTCGCGGTGCCCCCATTCCATCCGGTCGACTATCCGGCGCTTGGCGTCTCGATCTTGAAGCGCGCCTGCGAAGCGCGCGGCTTCACCGCCACCGTCGTCTACGGCGGGTTCCCGCTCGCCGCCCTGGCCGGATTCGAAGCCTACAACCGGATCTGCCGTGCCCGTAAGTCTGCGATGATCGGGGACCGGCTGTTCTGCGCGCATGCCTATCCGCCCGAGACCGTGGCGCGCCTGCCCGAAGCCGAACCCTGGCCGGACGATCTCCAGGCGATCTACGACGGCATCGCCGACGCCGTCGGACCGGCGCTCGATCTGTTCGTCGATCAGGTGCTGGCGCTCCGCCCGCGCATCCTCGGCATCTCGTCGAGCTTCGAACAGAATCTTGCCTCCGCCGCGCTGGCGCGGCACGTGAAGGCAAGGGCGCCCGAGATCTGCATCGTGATGGGTGGCCCCAACACCGCCTGGCCGATGGCGCGCGGCCTTGCTGATGTGCTGCCCTGGGTTGACCACTTCTTCGCGGGGGAGGCCGATGTCGACTTCCCGATGTTTTGCGAACGCGTCATCCGGAACGGCCAACGGCCAGCCGAGCGCATCATCCGCAGCGAGCCGATTCAGGACATGCGGCTGGTCTTCTCGCCCGACTTCGTCGACTACTTTACGGCCCTGCGTCCGCTGCAGGCGGCCGGGACTCTTCCTGACTGGTTCCCGCGCTACCTGACGATGGAGGGCTCCCGCGGCTGCTGGTGGGGCGCCAAGCACCATTGCACGTTCTGCGGGCTGAACGCCGACGGGATGGGCTTTCGCGAAAAATCTCCGGATCGGGTGGTGTCGGAACTGGCGGAGCTGTCTGGTTGGGGCGTCAATCTCGTCTGGATGACCGACAACATCATGCCGCACCGATACCTGACCGAGCTGCTGCCGGTGCTGGCCGCCGCCGAGCCTCGGCTGCAGCTCTTCTATGAAGTGAAGGCCAACCTCACCGAGGGGCAAATCGACGTGATGGCGCGAGCCGGGATCACGGCCATCCAGCCGGGCATCGAGTCGCTCTCCTCGAATGTCCTGGGCCTGATGCGCAAGGGCGTCTCCGCGCATCAGAATATCGCCCTCCTGCGCAGCGCCGCCGGCGTCGGCATGTGGGTGATCTGGAATCTGCTTTACGGATTTCCGGGCGAGACGGCGGAAGACTACGAGGCCACGATCGCGCTGTTGCCGCGAATCGCCCATCTTCAACCCGCCAACGGCGCGCATCCCATCGTGATCGATCGCTTCAGCCCCTATTTCAACCAGCCGGAGGCGATGGGTCTGGGCCCGATCACGCCGCGCCCGAACTATCGCCCGCTGTATCCGCCTGAGGCGGCGCTCACCGACATCGCCTATCACTTCTCCGCCGACTACTCGACCGGGCTGCTCGACAACCCGGACCTGCTCGGCCGTCTGCGCATCGCGGTCACCCAGTGGCGGCACGCGTGGAGCAGCGACCCGCGCCCGGTGCTGCAACTGTTTGCCACGGGCACCTCGATCCTGATCGTCGACACCCGTCGCATCGCGGGCAGCACCGTCACACACCTGTCCCCAGAGCACCATGCCGCGCTGCGGCACTTCGAGCGCCCCTGCTCTCGCGTCGGTCTCGATCCGCGGCTGGAGGCAGCGGCCGACTGGCTGCTCGCGCGCGATTTCCTGATCGAATACGAGGGCAGGCTCCTCAGTGTCGTGGTCCGCCCGCGCGCCGCGATTGCCGCCGACGTCGCGGCATTGGGCGCCGCCGCCTCGACGGCCGTGAGGCTGTCCGCCTAGCTCGAAACGCCGGGCGCGTCGAGACGGATTCTTCGGATGGCATCGACGACGTCCGGCAGCGCCAGGTAGTCCCGCGGATACACGAGGCCATAGACCGGGACCTTGGCGATCACCTGCGTGCACTGCGCCGCGAGGAGCGCGATCTGGCCGGCGTCCTGCGGGTTGAACGGGACGATCTGCGACAACAGCATCACGGCGACGCTCGGACCCGCCAGGCGCTTGTACTCGATGCTCGTGCCGGCGGGATTGAACGACAGCAGGATTACCGTCTCGAGCGGCTGCGGCAACGGCGGCGCGGCGGACGCCGGCGAGTACCAGACTTTGCCGTCACGGTCGCGAAGGGGCCGGCAATCCTTCGTCGGCAGCGCCAGCGCGCGCTGCGATGGCGGCCAGACCGAAACTCCAGGGAGGGTCGGGAAGACCAACGGCCGCGGCCCGCCGTCGAGCACCGACATGTCGTCGCTGAAGATGTGCCATCCCAGACGGAGCGCCAGCGCGGCCGTCATCGTCGACTTGCCGGCGCCGGACGAACCGAGCAGCATGATGGCCCCGTCACTGTCGCCCAGCGTGGCGCCATGCATTGGCAGCCGCCGGTGGAATCCACTGACGCGCGGCAGGACGCGGCGGACGATGATCTCTGCCAGCAGCGGCAGCCGCGCGGCGTCGGGGCAATGGCACCGCATCACGCGGCCTGAGTCGGCGATTGTCACGCCTATCCCGTCGGCGTGGCGGATCAGCCAGTCGTCGCCGCACGCGTCGAGGGTCAGGCGGTAGCGGCCGCCCGACTGGTGGACCTGCCGGCCGGCCGGAGGCGGCGCCGCGCTGACGGACACGTGAATATCGGCCGGGCGCTGGTCACGCCGATCCTGATGAATGGCGCTCAGCCCGGGCAGATGGAATACCGAACGGACGAGCAGGCCGCCGAAGCCGTGGAGAACACCGGCGTCCAGGGACGGAGTCAGGCTGACAGGTTGCTGAGCCCGTCGCCGATGCGGTAGGAAATACCACGCGCGACGGTCACCGGCTTGAAGTCGACGATTTCGGGCTTGACCCACGCCTCCTTCGTGCTCTCGGTGGTGCCAATGGCTGGTTCGGGGATGACATCCTGGCTCTGGTCTCTCGGCGTCTCCATGTCGGCTCCTTTCATCGTCGATCGTTCCAGCGTCGAGACTACCGCAGATAACTGAAGAAACGCGCGGGCGATGCACGGTAAATCTGGCGAGGCTGCGCTGAGAGCCCGGCGACGCGCGAGGCGGTGTGAGCGTGTGAAAAACTCGAGGGAGTGCAAGCCTTCAGGCCAGCGGTTTCTGGCAGACCTGATACGTGCTCCCAGCGGCCGGGCTGCTAGTCCGCCAGCTTCCCCCAGATGCGCAACGCGGTGCTGTCGTGGCGTGCCCGGATCGTGCACGCTTGAGCCGGACGACTCTCGACCGCCGTTGGGAACGGATGAAAGAGCGCCGCCCAGGATGACGTCGCCGTCGGACCCGGCTGGTTCTCGTAGCGGCCGACCTCATCCATGTCGAGCGCAATCCATTGGACGATGCCGTTGACCGGCCCGCCGTGTGCGCGCACCTCGACCCGGCTGCGTTGCTCGGACCAGGGACCGCCCGACTGAAAATCGAAGTGGAACAGGTCGGCCGCGTCGCTGCGAAGCTGCAGCTGCGGGCTGCCCACCACGACTTGATAGCACGGGCCGGCCAGCCGATTGAACGACGAGAGATCGAAGCCCGAGATCACGCCGATCCGGCGGGACTCCATCCGCACCTCGTGCGCCAGCGCGACACGCACACGCCCGCGCGCCGGAATCACGCGCCCGCCGGGTTTCACCAGCCGGGCGATCGCGTCGGCGAGAGACGGCAGCGTATCCTCGGCCAGCATGTCATTGCTGACGGTCTCGGAGACAAGGATGTCGGCCAGCGCTCCCAGCTCCGCAGGATCGACGTCGGTCGAACGTTTCGAGAGCACGGTAATCCGCTCGGACAGTCCATTCCGCGCGATCACGTCGCGGGCCGCCAGTGCCACCGCCGGCTCCATCTCGCAGGTGAAGACATGCGCCGCGCCGGCGCGTGCCGCCATCATCGCGAGCAGCCCGGTGCCGGTGCCGATCTCGAGCACTCGGCTCCCCGGCGTGACGGCGCGGCGCAGCGCCTCTTCGTAGGCAAGATTGCGCGGCTCGTCGCGGACGATGACGAAGTGCCACGAGGGTACGTCGGCGCTCAGGATTTCGCCCGCAATCGCCCGGATCTCCCCGTCGTCCGGTGCCAGTGCGAGGGCGCGCGCGGCCAGATCGGCCGCACGCTCCTTCAAGCCGTCGGTACGCAGCAGGCGCGACAGCGCCGCCATCGCCGGGGCATTCCCCTCGGTGCGAGCGATCAACGCGTCGAACCCGCGCCGCCGTTGCGTGGCATCCATTGAGGCATCCTTTCTGGAACGGCGCCCGGGTCTGAATGTCCGACGATCGACGCCCGAACCGTGCGCCTAAAATAGTGTAATGGCTGCCGAGGCGCTGCCGGACATTACCGTGGCGGATGCGGTCGTGATCGGGGCCGCATCGACGCGCATCGATGGCGCGCCCGCGGTGCTGGCGCGCGCCCGTGCGGCATTCGCCGACGCGGGCGCGATCACGCTGCCTTCGGCGCTCGAGCCGGCCTTTCTTCGGACCGTTCTCACCGTCTGCCGCCGCGGGCCGGTGGTGCCGGAGCAGATCGGCCAGATCGGATGGCGCACCGTGGAGGAACGCGACACCGCTGGTTTCGCGCTGCGCTTTGCGCTCGAGCGCCCCGCGTTCGTGCGCTGGCTCGAGACGGCGACGGGCGGCGAGACGCTCCGCCGGCTCGCGGGAGTCGTCGCCGAGATTGGCGCGGGCACCGGGCAGGAGCTCGGGTGGCACAATGATCTTCACGAAGGTGCCCTCGGCCGCCGGCTGGCGGTGACGATCCATCTGAGCGACGAGCCGTACGATGGCGGGGTGTTCGAAATGCGCGACGAGGCGTCCGGACGGCTGCTGGTCCGCACAGGCGCCCTGCCACCGGGATCGATCATCCTGTTCCGGATCGACCAGCGGCTTCGGCACCGCGTGACACCAGTCACGAGTGGCGGACCCCGCCGCGTCTTTGCCGGCTGGTTCAGCGTGTAGGCGTCGCCCCGGCTGCGCGCGCGTTCGAAAACGCCGCGACCAGCGGGAACTGCGTCGCGAGTTCGTGGCCGACGACGCCCTCGTCTCCGGCCACGAGCCACACATGCGCGTTCAGCCCCCGGCCGGACGCCATATTCACGCTGTCGCCCGTGTTCACGGCGTCGCCCGAGCTCAAGGCGTCGGCCGTGTTGACACCGTCGCCCGTGTTGACACCGTAACATAGCGTCGAGCCGACGCCGCGTCGTCTCAGCATCGCCTGAGCGGCGACGGCCTGCGGAAAACAGACGGGCCGGTTCGGCAGGCGAGCCGCCGCGGATCGCACGGCGCGTCGGACGTCCACGATGGCGCGGCTCCGGGCCGGTCCCGTCAATTCCGGATCCGGCAACACACGCGTAAAGATCGGGATCAACCTGCGGAACGGCAGAAACCGGATCGCCAGGCTGGCCGCGCTGAGATATGACGCCGCTTCGATGCCACGCAGGTAGACAGCCGGCGTCCGCCGCGCGGAAGCGGCCAGGCGGTTCGAGGCAGTCGGAACGCCCACGTGCGAGATCGTAGGCGATTCCAAGGCGAGCGGCAACGACGCCGCTGCCCTCGCCAATCGGGAGACCGGCCCGGCACGGTCACCCACGGGCGTCGCGCGCTGACCGCCCCCTCAGAAACCGTGACCTGGCAGGCCCTGTCTTCCTGGGCCGCAACGGCTGCTATTTGCGGGTAAAGCGATAATTGCCGGACACGTGCTTCACGTACAGGCCGCCGTCGATGAACTGCACACCGAGTCCGTAGAGGCCGGTGAAATCGACGTCGGACATCGCGATCAGCACCTGCTTGCCTCGCCCATCCATGTTGCCGGCGAGCCGGCCGTCTTCCAGCGTGATCTGAACGGTCCGTCCGGCGGCCTGCGCTGCCCCTGAGATCTGAACGCTCTTCCAGAATGGCGGCTGCTCGATGTAGGTCCCCACGTATCGCGCCAGCGTCTCCGGCGCCACCTTCTTTTCGTTCTTGAGGTCGTCCGACGCCTGGCCGATCCAATGCACCAGGCTGCGGTTCGCGCCCTCGTTGCACACCCACTCGAGCATCTCGGTGTCGGGGGCGTATTCGGCGCTGACCTTGACCGTCCATGGTTTTGTGTAGGCGCCAGGATCGGAGAACGTCGCCTCGATCTCCAGCGTCCCGAAGCTTTGGCGGCGGTAGCGTTCGGTGACACGCAGCTGCTCCGTGTGCGGATGGCCGTCCCGGTCGAGCCAGCTTCCGGCATGAAAGCCGTTGCTGTCGACGACGAGCGTGTCGCCCTCCCAGCGGCCGACGGAGTATCCCATCCAGGACGGATTCGGTTCGGCCTCGAGCACGCGGCCATCCATCCAGATCTGGCGATACGTGAGATCGGGATTGAGCATCACGATGATCTGCGGCGACTGGACGACCCGCATCATCTCGGAGCCGGTGCTGTCGCCCGAGGTCGGGTAGGCCGGGCCGAGCGGCAGGCAGCGCACCTGCATGCCGTCCTTTCCGAGATCCTCCTTGCGCTGCTCGACCACCTCGCGTGTCCACGGCTGAATCTCGTCGGGCTTGAGATCAGCAGCGATGTTGCGTGAGTACTTGGGGGATTCCTTCGCCCACAGCCCGGAGAAGTCCGGCCGGCCGTCGGGCAGCCGCGGCGGCGGCGCCTTCAGATTCGGCTTGCCGTCCGG
>JBDTRR010000073.1:0-26505 GCA_039931615.1 Acidobacteriota bacterium | reverse complement strand
CTGCCAGGACTTTCAGTGGCGGTTGGCGTCGGCGGCGACATCGTCTGGGCCGAAGGCTTCGGCTGGGCGGACATCGAGAAGCGCGTCCCCGTCACCCCGGGGACACAATTCAGGATCGGAACCGCCTCGAAGGTCCTGACGTCCGCCGCGGTCGGCGTGCTGCTCGAGCAGGACCGTTTGAAACTGGACGAAGAGATCCAGACCTACGTCCCGCAATTTCCGAAGAAGCCGTGGCCGCTCACCCTGCGGCAGTTGATGGGGCATGTGGCGGGCGTCAGGACCGATAGCGGAGACGAGGGCCCGCTCTTCTCGCAGCGCTGTGAGCGGCCGGTCGACGCCCTGCGGCACTTTGCGGACCGCGAGCTGCTGTTCGAGCCGGGGACGCAATACCGGTATTCGAAGTACGGCTGGATCCTGGTGAGCGCGGCCATCGAAGCCGCGGCAAGCGAGCCGTTCCTGACGTTCATGCGCGAGCAGGTCTTCCAGCCGCTGGGCATGGACGCCACCGGCGCCGAGTCAGCGTCGGAGGAGAATCCGGAGCACGTCGGCGAGCCCGAGGAGGACGCGCCGTTCCTGACGTTCTTCCAGCAGGTGATCCTGCAGCCGCTCGGGCTGGGCGGCGCGAAGGGCAAGTCCGCGACGGGCGAGGCCCAGGATCGGGCGACCTTCTACTTCCCCAGGTTCGGCGCGGATCCCCGCCTCGGGCTGCACGCGATGCGCCCGCACAACCTGTCCTGCTACGCGGGATCCATGGCGTTCCTCTCGACCTCCCCCGACCTGGTGCGCTTCGGCCTGGCCATGAACGGCGGCAAGCTGCTACGGCCGGCCACGGTGCAATTACTTCAGACATCACAGCGAACCACCTCCGGGCAGGAGACGGGTTACGGTCTCGGCTGGGACCTCGAGGCCGTTACCCTGGCCGGTGAACCGGTCCAGGCGGTCGGCCACGATGGCGACTCGTTGGGCGGGAGGGTGGCGTCGCTGATGACGTTTCGCGAACGCGGGCTCGTCGTGGCCGTGATGTCGAACATCTCCTACGCGGACACGTCCGCTCTCGCGCTGAAGGTCGCAGAGGTGTTCGGAAAAACTCAATGATTTCAGGGTTTCAGGCCTTGCGGCGCCGACGTCATGTTGCTACGATCCGCACGCGAACACCGCACTGGAGTAATTCAACATGAGCACACGAGTCGCTCGACTGGCCGTTCTATGTGGGGTCCTGGTGGCGGGCATCGTGACAGCCGGAGGGACGCTACAGGCCCATCATGCCGTGGCGGGCGTGTACGACCTGACCAAAGAGGTGGTCCTCGAGGGCCGGCTCAAGAAACTGAACTTCACGAATCCGCACGCGAGCATCGAGCTGACGGTCCCGAACAAGACGGACGGCACGTTCACGGACTGGCTGCTGACGACCGCCTCCATCACGACGCTGACCCGGGAGGGCATCAACAAGACCTCCATGAAGCCCGGCGAGATCCTCAAGGTGACGATCCTCCCGGCGAGGAACGGGAACCCGGCGGGATTCATCAGGAGTCTCCAGCTCGGCGACCGCGACATCAAGCTCTTCTTCGGCGACTCCCGCGACTGACGGGACACCCTCGGAGTTGGCCATGGTTGATCGACGATCTCTCACGACAGGTGTGCTCGCTGTTCTCGTGGCGATGAGCGGCGTGACCGCGTGGGGACAAGCCCCTGCGGCTCAGGCCCCTGCTCCAGCTGCCGGCGCCCAGGGCCAGGGGGCCCAGGGCCGAGGCGGCCAGGGTCCCGGCGGGGCGGGCCGAGGCGGCCGGGGGGCGGCGTTTACGCCCGCCGCCGGGGCCAGGGACCTGAAATCGGTCCTCTACAACTGGACCTGGCACATGGGGATGCTGCGCAGCGGCAATGAGTCCGAGCTCGTCAAGACGCTCGAGTACCAGGCCGAGGGCGGCACGATCCAGGTGAACGGCCAGCCCTGCGCGCTGACGAAGTACCGCATCAGCGCCAATTACCAGATCCCCGGGTACCGGACGCAGATCGAGTGCACGCGCCCCGATGGCCAGAAGTATACGAACGTGGAAACGATGAGCGGCGAGTACGCGTGGGACGAAGACATTCCGGGCGCGGAACTCGTTCCCGGCAAGGGCAAGGCGACGCCACGCCCCGACGCGCTCGCTGAGCGGCTGATTCGTCTCTGGGCCAGCCCTCACGGCGCGCCGAAGGCCGCCATCGCCGGCGCGGCCGGTGTGCCGCTCTCCGAGTCCCTCGGCCAGAACCCAGCCACCCTGATCGATCGCCAGGCCGCCGCCGCCGCGAAGGCAACGACGACGCTGGCGTGGCAGGGGGAACGGGCCGTGGTGACGTATCTGATCCCGGGAGTCGCCGGGGCGACAGCCACGGCGACGCTCGATAGCGGCTTCCTGCCGGAGCGCATCATCGTCAAGAACGGGACGAACACGACGGAGTTCGTCTACGGCAACTTCGAAGACTGGAACAATCCCCTGTTCAAGATCGAAGCCCTGTACGCCGGCACGATCGTCGAACGCCGCAACGGCACGGTCGTTCGCGACCTGAAGACGAAGGTGACCGAAATCGGCCAGGTCTACGTCGTCGTGCCGGTTCCGGACAGTGTGAAGAAGGCGGCTGGAAAGTGAGGATTGCGATGAAGGCGATGATGGCGGCGATCGTGCTCGGTCTCCTCGTCACGCCGGTGGTGGCACAGGGCCCGGCGCCGGCGCAGCAGAACGCCGCGCCAGCTCAGACACCGAGGTTGGCGAGCGGAAAGCCCGACCTGTCAGGCTCCTGGCAGGGGGCGGGCGGCGGTCAGCAGGGGTCCGGCGGCGATATGTTCCGGCGGTGCACGCCGTTCCAATCGAAACAGTGCATGGAGTGGACCAATCAGAGCGAGGATTGGCCGTTCATGTCGGCAACCCGGCTCGATCAGCGCCAGCCGCTCTACAAGCCCGAACACTGGGACAGGATCATCGAGCTCGACCAGTGGACGAACAAGTACGACCCGGTGATGACCTGCCTGCCGCTCGGCATTCCGCGGCAGGGAGCACCGGCCCGCATCTTCCAGACCGAGAACGACATCACGATGGTCTACCGAGGCGGGGTGGACGGCGGCGGCGGGTACGCGGAGTTCCGCATGATCCCGGTAGACGGACGTCCCCATGATCCAAAGCGGGCACTGCAGTACACCTACATGGGGTACACGGTCGGAAAGTGGGAAGGGGACACGCTGGTCCTCGATTCCATCGGGTTCTCCGACGAGACCTGGCTGGGCCGCGGCGGCTTCTTCCACTCCGACAAGATGCGGGTCGTGGAAAAGTTCACCCGCACCGGCAATCAGATGCTCTACGAAGTCACGATCGAGGATCCCGAGGTGCTCGTCGAGCCGTGGGTCATGCCTGCACGGACCTTGCGGCTCGCCAACACCAATACCATCATCGCCGAGCGGGGAAGCTGCACGGAGAGCGAACTCTCAGAGGTCAGCTCGCAGATGCGGCACTGAGGCGAGACGCCGTGAACACCGGTTCCAGCAGTCGAATGCCGTGCTTCAATCAACGTCGAGGCGCGTGCGTCACGGACGCGACGCGGCCGGGTCCACCCTGTGTGATTCGAAGGTCATCGGTCAACCTGAATGCTACACTTGACCGACGTGCGCCGGTTTGCTCTCGCCCTCATCGTCTCGTTGCTGACATTCAGCGCGTCCGGCGTGGTCAGCCTGGTCAGGGCGGAGCCGTGCGCTGCCAGTGAACCGGCCGGCCGGAGTGATAGCGCCTGCCCGCCGACCTGCATGACGTGCGGATGCTGCGCCCAGGCCGCTGAAACGCTCACGCTGGCGGCGATCACCGCACCCGACCAGCCGATCGGCGACCTCGCCCCGCCGCTGCCCCAATTGCCGGACACCGACCCGCGCGACATCCTGCACGTCCCCAAGCATCTCCTCGCGTAAGCCCTTTCCCTCATCGACATCGATCAGCAGGACCGTCCCCAAGGCCGGTCCAGAGGAACTGTCATGCGCCTCGGAAGCAGTGCCGTCGCCGTGTGCGCGGCCGCGTGTCTACACGCCGGCATGGCGGGCGCGCAGAACCGCTCGTTGACGCTCCCGGATGTCCTCGCGCTCGCCCGCCGGCAGGCGCCGGAGATTGCGAGCGCTCGTCTGGCGTTGGCGGAAACCCGCGGCCGGCTGCCTGGTGCGTCGCTCCGCTTTCAAGCCAATCCGGAACTCGACCTCGAGCTCGGCAACCGGCACGGCACCGGCAGCCGCTTCACCGACTTCCAGTTCGGCGTTGGTCAAAGCCTCGAACCGGGCGGGCGGCGCACTGCCAGGATCGCGGCGGCTGCGGCGGCGATCGAGCAGAGCGCCGCGGACGTCGACGAGATCACGCGGCTCGTGCTGCGATCGGCCGCCGCCGCGTACTACCGCACGGTGCACGCCAGCCAGCGCATTCGCATACTGGACGCGACCCAGGAGCTGGCCGCCCGCGTCCATGCCGTGGCGGATCGGCGATTCAGGGCGGGGGACATCGCCGTGCTGGATGTCAACATCGCGCGCGCCTCCCTCGGCCGGGTGAGGGCGGAACGGGAAGCCGCGGCGGCGATGAAAGCGCAGGCGCTCGGAGCGCTGCAGCAGCTCCTGCTTCTCGATCAAGATCTTGCCGTCGAAGGAGACCTGGGACGCCCCGCCGAGACGGAGCTGGATGCTGTTCTCCAGGCCGCCTTGCAGCGGCCGGAACTGCGGGCTCTCGAGGCGGGCGTTCGCGAAGCAGAAGCCAACGTGCGGCTCGGCGGCACCTATGCCAAGCCCGACTATGGGATCGGCGTCCGATACTCGCGCGAAGAGGGCGACCAGATCGTCCTCGGCGCCCTGACTGTCACGCTGCCGGTCTTCTCCAAGGGGCAGGAGCTGCGTGCGACCGGCGCGGCGCGCGCGACGCGCCTCGGCGCCGAGCTCGAGGCGGCGCGGGCCCGGGTGCGAGTGGAGGTGCGTGCGGCCTTCGAGACCTACCAGCGGAGGCTGGCGGCGGTCCGCGTGCTCGAGACCGAGGCGATCCCCGGCCTTGATGAGAACGAACGGCTCACGACACGCAGCTTCGAAGTCGGTCAGCTCGGGTTACCCGAGCTGCTGCTGATCCGCCGGGAGATTCTCGACACCCGTTCCCAATACCTCGACGCCCTGCTCGAGGCGGCGTTGGCGCGAGTCGATCTCGACGCCAGTGCCGCGTTACTGCGATGACCCCAATGACACTGCTCAAATTGCTGCTGCTGTGTGCCGCCATCCCACTGTTGGCGTGCGGTCGACGGGCCACGGAATCGGCGCCCCCCACGGCAGCGCCGATTCCGGCTCAGACCGACGCCGTCACCGGGACCGATCCCAACACAGTGAGGATCGACGCCGGAATGCTGCGCGACCTGCGGATCACGACACAGAGCGTCGAATCGCGCCCCGGTGGAGAACAGATCACGCTGCTCGGGGAGCTGGTGGTCGATCAGAGCGCGTACGCCGAAGTGGGTGTTCCGGTGGCGGCCCGGGTGACGCGACTGCTGGCGAACGCCGGCGACACCGTCAAACCGGGCCAGGCACTGCTGGAATTGAACAGTCCGGAACTGGGGAAGGCCCGCGCCGACCATCTCTCGGCTGAAGCGCGGGTGACGCTCGCCGAGGCGGCGCTCGAACGCAAGCGTGGCCTGGCCGCGGAGAACATCGTTCCGCTTCGAGAAGTTCAGGAGGCCGAGTCGCAGGCCGCCGAGGCCCGCGCGGGCCTGCGATCGGCGCGCGTCGCGGTGGGCGCCTTCGGCGTCCAGGCGCCGACCGATGAACGGGACGGCGCGACGTCCTCGTCCTTTGTGCTCAGCTCACCGATCGGCGGCGCGGTGATCGAGCGGGCGGCGGTGATCGGGCAGATGCTCGATCCGGCCATGCCGGCGTTCCGCATCGGCGCGCTCTCGACGCTGTGGTTGACCGTGCACGCGTTCGAGCGCGACGCGGTCCGGATCAAGAGCGGCGTCGCGGTCCGGCTGGTGTTTCCGGCGCTGCCCGGACAGGACTTCCGGGGCGTGGTGGCCGTGGTCGGGCGACAGGTCGAGCGGGAGTCCCGCACCGTGCCGGTGAGGATCAACGTGCGGAACGCCGGGAACGTGCTCCGTCCCGGCATGTCCGCCACCGCCGCCCTTCCGGTCGGCGCGTCAGGAGATCCGATCCTGACCGTGCCGGTCGCGGCCGTGCAGCGCGTCCGGAATCAGTGGTGTGTCTTCCTGCCGACGGACGCGAGCACGTTCGAGATCCGGCAGATCGGCCGCGGCCGCGATCTCGGCGGCGAAGTGGAAGTGCTATCCGGCCTTCGTCCCGGCGAGAACCTTGTCGTCGATGGCGCGTTTCTGCTCAAGGCGCAGGCGGAAAAGAGCGAGGGCGACCACGATGCCCACTAAGGACCCTGGCCAGAATAGGGTCCCAAGGACCGCCCATGATTAGCCGGCTGATTCGCGGGTCGTTCCAGGCCCCGCTCCTGACGGCATTGCTGGTCGCGGCGGGCACGGTGGTCGGCGCGTTCTGGCTGCAGGATCTGCCGCGCGACGTGTTTCCCGATCTCTCCGCCCCCGTCTTCAATGTGATCACGCAGAACGCGGCAATGGGATCGGAAGAGCTCGAGACCGCCATCGCCATTCCGCTCGAAGTCGCCCTCGCCGGTCTCCCCGATGTCCGTCGGGTGCGGTCCAACTCCCAGCTCGGCGTCGCCCAGGTGACGATTGAGTTCGAGCCGAATACCGACTATTACCGCTCCCGGCAGTTCGTCGCCGAGCGGGTCGCCCAGCTCAGCGGCCAGCTTCCGGCCGGCACCGATCCGCCGCTGATCTCCAGCCTGACCGGCCGGTTGAACGAGATCTTCGAATTCACGCTCGAGGCCGAGCCCGGGGCGGCCGACCTGATGACGCTGCGCGATCTCGCCGAGTTCGAGGTGAACAATCGTCTGGTGGCCGTCCCCGGCGTCGCCGCCGTCGAGCGGCTCGGCGGCTACCTGCGGCAGTTTCAAGTTCAGCTGGATCCCGAGCGCCTGTCGGCCCGGCGCATCAGTCTCGATGAGGTCCTGCACGCCGTCGAAGAATCGAATCTCAACGCCTCCGGCGGCGTCGTCGCGCAGGGATCGATCGAATGGACGGTGCGGGCGATCGGCCGGGCGCAGACGATCGATGACCTCCGCCGCACGGTCGTCACCGTGCGGGGAGATGTGCCGGTCGTCCTCGGTGATGTTGCCGACATCCGCGAGGCCGCCGCCGTCCGCCGCGGGATCGCGCATCGGCTGATGGGGGAAGTGGTCAGTGCCCGCGTCATGAAGCAGTTCGGCGCCGATACGGTACGGGTCGCGGCCGGAATCCGCCAGGCGATCGAGGACATTCGACGCACCCTGCCCAAAGGCGTCCAGTTGCGGACCGTCTACGACCAGTCGGAGCTCGTCAACTCGGCGCTGGGCGGCGTCGGACGGGCCGTGATGCTGGGCGGCGGGTTCGTGGTACTGGTGATCATGCTGTTGCTCGGCAACCTGCGGGCGGCCCTGGTCGTGACGTTGACGATTCCGTTCTCGATCGCGCTGGCCGGGCTGCTGCTGCGGCCGCTCGGGGTCGGATTGAACACGATGACGCTGGGCGGACTGGCGATCGCCGTCGGCTTGCTGGTGGACGCGGCGATCATCATGGTCGAGAACATCCTGCACCGGCTCAGCGGCGCCACGACCCGGCGCGAACGGCGCGAGCGTGCCGTCGCCGCCGCCGTTGAAGTGGCCCGGCCGATCGCCTTTGCCACCTTCATCGTGATCGTCGTCTTCCTGCCGCTGTTCGGCATGACGGGCATCGAGGGGCGGATGTATCAGCCGCTGGCGGCGGCCGTCATCGCGGCGATGATCGCCGCCCTCGGGTTGGCGCTGACGCTCGTCCCGATCGCAGCTGCCATCATCCTGCGCCCATCGCGATCCGGAACCGACGATGACGTGGCGCTGCTCCGCTGGGTCAAACGCTGGTACGGGCCGCTGCTCGATCGCTGCCTGCGGCACCCCGGGCTGGTCGCACTGGTGACGATTCTCGTCGCCGTGCCGGCCATCGCCATCGGATCTCGCATCGGCAGCGACTTCATGCCGCAATTGGATGAAGGGGCGTTCCTCCTGCAGACCGTCCTTCCCGCCGAGGCCGCGCTCGAGGAAGTCGATCGGCTGAATCACCGGGTGGAAGACATCCTGCGCGAGATTCCCGAGGTCGAGGACGTCGTGCGACGAACCGGCAGGGCGGAGCGCACGGAAGATCCGATGCCGCACACCCTGTCCGACGTCCTGGTGGTGTTGAAGCCGGACCGCGCCCGCAGCCTCGAGGCGCTTGAAGCCGACATGCGCGAGCAGCTGAAACGGGTGCCGGGGGTGGCTGTCCTGTTCACGACACCACTCGGCATGCGGATCGATGAGGGCCTCGGCGGCACGCCAGCCGACATCTCGGTGCGGATCTTCGGTCCCGATCTCGACGCGCTGTCGCGGCTGGCCGATCAGGCCGCGACCCTGATCAGGGGCGTCGACGGGCTGACCGACCTGAGAGCCGAGCAGCTCACGGGATTGCCGCAGCTGCAGATCGCGGTGAACCGGGATGCGACGGCCCGGGTCGGGCTGGCGCCGGGCGATGTGATTCGAGCGGTGCGGATCGGCCTGGTCGGCGAGGAGGGCCCGCAGATCTGGATCGGCCAGCGGCGCTTCGACCTGCTGGTCCGGCTGCGGGACGATCGGCGGGACACGTTCGACGCGATTCGCGCGTTGTTGATCGATGGCCACGATGGCACCCGCATTCCGTTGGGACAGCTCGCCGAGATGACCCAGACGTTCGGCCCGGCGGCGATCCGCCGCGAAGCGGGCACCCGCCGCATCTCGGTCGAGGCGACCGTGAGCGGCCGCGATCTCGGCAGCACGGCGGCCGAGGTCCGCCGCATCCTCGCCGATCGACTCACCCTGCCCGCCGGCTATTTCTTCGAGCTGGGCGGCCGGGTGGAAAGCCAGGATCGCGCGTCCCGGGCGCTCGCCCTGGCGATCGGAGCCGCACTCTTTGGCGTGTTCCTCCTGCTGCTCGTGGCGCTCGGTTCGGCGGTCGAGGCCGGCCTGATTCTGGGCACTGTTCCGATTGCCCTGGTCGGCGGCATCCTGGCGCTGCTGCTGGCCGGCGAAACCTGGAACGTCTCCTCGCTGGTGGGTTTGATCGGTCTCTTCGGCATCGCCGTGCAGAACAGCCTGGTCCTCGTCACACAGACGCGAGGGCTGCTGGCCGAGGGCAGAACGCTCGCGGATGCGGTGCGCGAGGCCAGCCTCGGCCGGGTGCGACCGAAACTGATGACGGCGGCGACCGCCACCCTGGGCCTGCTCCCGATGCTGGTGCTGCGCCTGCATGGCACCGAGATCGAACGTCCCCTCGCGGTGGTGATGATCGGTGGATTGGTGACCTCCACGCTGTTCACGCTGCTGGTGCTGCCGGCGTTCTATCTGCAGGTCCACGGCTGGCTGGAGCGCCGCGCGATGCGATCGGGGGAAGAAAATCAATTCTGAAGTAGTGCGGACACTACGTACTGAGAGAAATCCATTGGTCGCGTTGTCGTCGACGATCAGCACGCGGAGCCGCGCAGAGGGGGTCGCGATGGGTTCTGCCCGGGGCAGAATCCGCGGTGAACCGGCGTGCAATAGGAAACAGCGGTCGACGGGCCGATGACGCTAAGGTTGCCTCATGAAAAGGCTCTTGCAGACCGTCGCGATCTCGGCCCTGCTCCTCGGTCCCGCCGCAGCGGCGGAGGCACAGATTTCGATCGGCGTCCGGATTGGCCCGCCGCCGGCACCGCGCGTGTATCGGGTGCCGCGCCAGCCGGGTCCGGATTACGTCTGGGTCCAGGGCTACTGGTTTCCGGAAAGATCCAACTACAAGTGGCACGATGGCTACTGGACGCGCCCGCCATTCGCCGGCGCCTACTGGATCGATCCGTACTACGATGGCGGACAGTATTTCGGCGGGCGCTGGGAGGACGGCCGTCGCAACCTCAACCATAACCATCGCTGGGATCGCGGCCGGCAGCGTGACGAACGTCGCGGGCCTCGTCCGAACGGGCGCGACAACGACCGCCGCCGCTGAGCCGACGCGACCGCCGGCTACGTTTTCGGCGTCAGCCGCACCGGGTCGGCGCCGAGAAAATGTAGAGGCTGCCGTCCGGCCCCTGGCGCACTTCGCGGATCCGCTGCCGGCGATCGATCAGCAGTTTCTCTTCGGCCACGACCCGATCGCCGTTCAGCACCAGCCGGACCAGGTGCTGACCGGCCATCGCGCCGATGCACAGGTTCCCTGCCATTCCGGAAACTGGCTGCCGGTGTTAGAACGCCATCCCCGACGGCGCGATTGACGGCATGCGGACCGTGATCAATCGTCTACAACTTCGTCCCGGGGCCCTGGGGGATCAGGAAATTTCCGTCGGGCAGGTCGAGCGGCGACAACCTCGACGACTCGCTGCGCAATATCGGCATCCGTCAGGCCGGCGGCGTCATCAGCGCCTACGATGTCAGCAGCGCGCTGGGCGGACCAATCAAGCGCGACAAGATCTGGTTCTTCGGCAGCTACCGTAAGCTGACGACGGCGCAGGGCGTCGAAGGCATCTTCGGCAACGCCTACGCCTTCGATCCGGCGCACTGACGGCCACGTTGAACGGCGACGGCTGCCGCGCCCGCGAGTCCGATTGGACGGCGATGGGCTCGACGACGCTGTCCCCCGAGGCGAGCGACCGCTATTTCGATTTCCCCTACTGGCTGACGCAGGGAACCTGGACGTCGACCGTGACGAGCCGGCTGCTGCTCGAAGCCGGAATCGCAGGCTCGCGTATCCCGGCGGAGCGGGCACCGGGCCGCCGGCCGGTGCAGATTCCCGGCACCGGCGCCATCTGGAACGTGCCCAACACGGTGGTGATCGGCCTGCTCGGCCGCCTGCCGCCGGGCGCCCTGGCGACCGGCAATACCGGGGTGCAACTGCTGGATAACGGCGGCAACCGGCTCTACGCCGACAACCGCCGCACGCAGATCGACATGCGGTTTGCCAAGATCCTGCGGTTCGGACGGCTCCGCACCGATATCGGCGTCGACCTCTACAACCTGCTCAACAGCAACTACGCGACCGCCTACGAAGGCACCTACAGCTACACGCAGCCGAACGGCGGGACGTGGCAGAACCCGACGTCGATTCTGTCGCCAAGATTCGCGCGGCTCAACTTCACGATCAACTACTGATCGTCCGTCCGTACGATGGACCCGTCAAATAATTGAGTAGACCACGCCGAACGTCAGCAGGAACGAGTCGGCTTTGACCTTCCATTTGTCCGTTCCGAGCGTGCTGTTGATGGTCACGGTCGGCCGGGTGATCAGGTAGCCGCCGTTGATCTTGAGGCCGATCCGGCGATTGAGGTCGTACCAGACCTGCACTTCGGGCTTGGCGGCGAACGTATTGGTGGCCTCGGCGCTGATGTTGGCGCCTCCCAGCCGCAGATACTCCGCGGCGGTGGCCCCGTTGACGTGCAGCGAGTTGAACGCGACGCCGGCGACCATGTCGGCAGTGATCGCGGCGCGGCCGCGGATCATGGTGTAGCCGTAGCCGACCATCATCGGCCGGATCCGCAGTTCCCCAAGCTCGGTCGGCCGCCCGGCGGTCGTCTGTTGTTCGACGTCGCTGCCAAACCAATTGAACAGGGTGGTCTGCCATCCCCACGCCTGTTTTTGATGACCGAGCCGCCATTCGAAGCCGACCGAAGCACTACTGCCGGCGGTGTCGGAGCTCGCCACCCTGGAGGTGACGCTGGCGCCCAGCGCCAGACGATTGTCCGTCTGCGCGCGTGCCTCAGCCGCGCAGAGCGATACCGCGATGAGCGCCACGAAGATCAGGCTATTGTGCGTAGTCATGACGCGAACGGATAGCAAAATTCCGGCCGTTCCGACCGCGAGCCGATTCGGCGTCACGGGTCGAGCCGGGCGATTTCCTCGTAGGCCTTGTGCAGCCAATTCTTGACCCGCTGGCGCTCGAGCAGGCCGAGCGTTGACCCATCCAGGCCGCCCCGGTTGCTGGCGGCCCAGAAGCTGGTGTTGTGCGCGTCGATCTTCTGCATCGTCGTATCCTGCAGCCGGCGGACCCCGACGACGGCCGCGCCCGCTTCCCTCGCGCGGGCGAGCGTTCCGGAGGATTCGAGAATCGTAAAATCGCTGCCGCGCACTTCGTTGAGGACCACGACCAGGGGCAGTCGTTGACCGAACTCGTCGAGCAGCTTCGTCAGCAGATCCGCCGAGTCCCGGCCGGAATCGACCACGTGCCAATAGGTCGGTGACAAACCGAGCTCGTGGCTGACCTCGAGCAGCCCGGAGTCCTCGATCCACTGGGTCAGGAACCGGTGCGTCTGGGCCGCGAGGTCGACAATGATGCGCCGGCCCGGCTGCTCAGCCGCGGCTTCGACGATGCGGTCGAGCCCTTCATAGGTGTCGATGGCCACCGGTTGGGCAAAATCAGCATAGAAGCGCCGCAGTGAGCCGTGCGACTTGTCGGTATCGAAGGCGAGAAACGGGATGTTGCGATCGATGAAGTACTGGGCGAGGAGACGTGCGACGACGGACTTGCCGACGCCGCCCTTTTCGCCGCCGATGAAATGAAGCCGGGTCATGTCTGTAGATACTTTCGCGATGTGAAGGAGGTTGATGGAACAGGAGTCGATCGACCGATATTCTGGCACAGTTGCTCCACGGTGGCACGTCCCGCCGGCCGGGAATCGTGGCCTCGATGCGCGGCTCGTGGTGGGACTGTTCGCGGTGTTCGCCTGCTTCCAGTGGGTCGCCACCGCTCTTGGCAGCGATCGCGGTCAAGCGGGATTGACGGTCGGCGGCCTGGTGGTGGCAGCGACGCTGGCGAGCGAGCGGAGGTGGTTCGCGCGGACGGTCAAGGTGCTCGTGGTCTCGAACGACAGCGCCGCGCCATTCCCCCTGGTCTGGATGGGTGTCGCGGCGGTGCTGCCGATGCTGGTGTTCCTGATTCCCAGACCGGGGTCCTTTACGCCGCGATCCGTCTGAGGCAAGCTGGACGCCATGTTCGTGATTGAGCTGATCTACAAGACCGACCTGGCCGACATCGACGCGCGGATGGCCGCGCACGTCAGGTTCTTGAAGAAGCACTACGCCGCCGGCCACTTCCTGGTCTCGGGGCGCAAGGTCCCCCGCGATGGCGGGATCATTCTGGCGGTCGGCGAGAGCCGGCGGCAGATCGAAGCGATCGTCGAGCAGGACCCGTTCGTCGTGCACGGTCTCGCCGACTTCCGGATCATCGAGTTCCGCGCCAGCCAGCGCGCGGACGACATTCAGCAGCGGATCGGACGGTCCGGCTGACGGCCGGCCCGCCTCTGCTTTAGACTGCCCCTGATGAACACTCGCGCCCCTCGTCCGGTGTGTTTCGTGGTGATGCCGTTCGGCACCAAGGAGACGCGGGCGCCGCTGCCCGCCCCTCAGCGAGTCCGCTTCGACGCGTTGTGGGAAAAGGCGTTCCGGCCGGTGATCGAGGAGTTGGGCTATCAGCCGGTCCGCGCCGACCAGGACCTCGGCGCGCTGATCATCAAGGAAATGCTCGAGCGGCTCTACTTCGCCGATCTCGTCATCGCCGACCTGACCATCCCCAACGGCAATGTCTACTATGAGGTCGGCATCCGTCACGCCGCGAAAACCGCCGGCTGCGTGCTGATCGGCGCGAGCTGGTCGGTGCCGCTCTTCGACGTCGATCAGATGCGGCAGATCCGCTATCCGCTGCCGGAAGGCGACGTCAACGACGAAACCGCGGCGGGAATTCGCGCCGTGTTGATGCAGTCGGTGCCGCCGCTGGCGGAAGGCGTCAGCCCGATGTTTCAGACGCTGGACGGCTACCCGGTGTCGGTCAAGGCGGATCGCGCCGGCGTCATGCGGGGCTTTCTCGAGGAATTGTCGAAGTTCCAGATCGCCGCGCGGGCGGTGCGCCTGGCGCCGCCGTCAGAGCAGCGGGCGCGCGCGCTCGCGCTGCAGCAGGACCATGCATCCCGGCCGCCGATCGTCCCCGCCGTCGCGATCGAGGTCCTCTACGTCCTGCGCGACTACGCCGGCTGGCAGGACACGCTGGTCTACATCGCCGGACTGCCGGACTCGTTGGCCCGACTTCCGGTGGTGATCGAAACCCGCTGCCTCGCGCAGTCGAAGACCGGCGATCACGGAACCGCGATTGCCGCCCTCGAGGAGCTGGTGGCGACGACCGGCCCGTCGTCCGAGCGGATGGGGCTGATCGGCGGCCGCTACAAGAAATTCGCCGCCGACACGCAGGACCCCAGAGAAAAGCGCCGCTATCTGAACGCGGCGATCACGGCCTATGAGCAGGGGATGACGCTCGACCTCAACGACTACTACCCGTCGTCGAATCTGCCCCGGCTGTATCGTCTACGGGGCAATCGAGGCGACGATGAGAGCGCCCGAACCGCCGCCGCCGTCGCGATGCTGGCCTGCCGGCGCGCCAAGGAGATGAACCCCGCCGACGAGTGGGCGCGGCCGACCCTGCTCGGCATGGCGTTCGACGCCGGCGATGTCGTCGCCGCCGAGAGACTGATGACCGAGGTCGAGCAGGATGGGGCGGTAGCGTGGAAACTGGCGACGACCATCAGGGACCTCGAAACCAGCGTCGCCCTGCAGACCAGCGCGGACGTCAGGCGCGAGCTCGAAGTCGTGCTGGACACTCTCAAGGCGCTACTGTGACGTGTTCGCGTCACGTCAGGCGTCTTCGTCCACATCGCCGCTGGAAAAGCCGCGGCAAGTCCGGTAGGATGGCGTCCGCCATGACGACACTCCTCAAGACCGCATCGATGTTGTCGCTTGTGACGCTGGTCACGGTCGCCGCCGGCTTCGAGGTGTTCGGGCAGGATCAACCCCCGCCGCCGGCCCCAGCCCGCGGACGGGGCGCACCACCTCCGCCGCCGCCCGCCCAGGCAGGGCATCCCACTGGCAAGCTGGTGATCTGGGGCGATCTCGCGAGCTTCGACCAACCCGGGACGCTGCCGACCCACTGCATCCTGACGAACCGCTTCAAGCGGGGCCAGCGCGTCGGCTTCCGCATGACGGCGATTGACGGCGGCTCGGGCGAAGTCGAGAACACCGCCGTTCTGACCGCCCACCTCACCCTCGCCGGCAAGACCATCGACGTGCCGATGCGGTGGCGCGGCCAGGGCAATTTTCCCGCCGCCGAATATCCGCGACAGCCGTCCGAGATGTGGACTGGCGCGTGGGTCGTGCCCGCCGATGCGCCGATCGGCTCCATCAGCTACTCCGTGACCGCCACGGATCGGTTCGGCCGCACCGCCTCGTTCTCCCCGTTCATCAACGTCGTGTCGCAGCTCGCCATCGTCGAGCAATAGAACCGCGACGCAGCCGCACCGGGCGGCCGCTTCAGGCGCCCGTCCGCCAGGGCAGTTTGTCTGTCTGTCTGTCTGTCTGTCTCGCTGTCTCGCTGTCTCGTGTGACGCAAGCCGCTGGCGGCGCGTCACGCTACGATGCTCCGATGACGAGACGTCGCGCGTGACCGGGCCATGCCTCGACTATGGTGACGACCAGCTCCAGACGCTTCAGCGAAACACCTTCCGATACTTCTGGGACGAAACCAACCCGGAAAACGGGCTGGTTCCCGACAACACCGCTGCCAACGACATCCCCGCCAGCATCGCCGGCGTCGGATTCGCGCTGGCCAGCTATCCGGTCGCCGCCGAGCGCGGGTTCGTGCCCCGCGCCCAAACGATCGAGCGAACACTGGCGACGCTCCGCTTCCTGTGGACGGCGCCGCAGGGACCGATGCCGGACGCGGCCGGTCATCGCGGCTTCTTCTATCACTTCCTCGATATCAGGACCGGGCGGCGGGCGTGGCAGTGCGAACTGTCGACGATCGATACCACCATCCTGATCGCCGGCGCGCTCACGGCCGCCGCCTATTTCGATCGGGAAACCGACGACGAGCGAGAGGTGCGTCGGCTCGCCGATGCCCTCTACCGGCGGGTCGACTGGCGCTGGGCGCGGAACGGCGCCGCGACGGTGACCCTCGGATGGAAGCCGGAAACCGGCTTTCTGCGCCATCGCTGGCAGGGCTATAACGAGGCGCTGATTCTGTACGTGCTCGGCCTGGGATCGCCGACGCACCCGCTGCCGGCGGCGAGCTATCCGGCCTGGGCCTCGACCTACCGCTGGAAGAAGCTGTACGGCAACGAGTTCCTTTATGGCGCGCCGCTGTTCATGCATCAGCTCTCACACCAATGGATCGACTTTCGCGGCATCCAGGACCCGTTCATGCGCCGGCGGGCGCTCGACTACTTCGAGAACAGCCGCCGCGCCACCTATGCGAATCAGCAGTATGCGATCCGGAATCCGAAGGGCTTTCGCGCCTACGGTGAGCACGTCTGGGGCATCACGGCGAGCAACGGGCCGGGACCGGCAACCCGCCGGGTTGGGGGCATCAGGCGACGATTCCTGGGATATGCCGCGCGCGGCGTGCCGAGTGGTCCCGACGACGGCACGGTGGCGCCCTGGGCGGTGGTCGCATCGCTGCCCTTCGCGCCCGAAATCGTCCTGCCCACGCTGCAGCACTGGGCGGTGACCTACCCGGCCATGGAACGGGAGTACGGACTGGTCTGCAGTGTCAATCCGACCTTTCCCACCCATGGCTCCGGAGGCGCCGGTTGGATCTCCCAGGACCACTTCGCGATCGATCAGGGACCCATCGTCCTGACGATCGAGAACTATGCCTCCGGCCTGATCTGGCGACTCATGCGCAGCTGCCCTTACATCGTGGCGGGCCTGCGCCGCGCCGGGTTCAGGGGCGGCTGGCTCACCGCGGCGGCAGGCGAAGAGGGGTGACCCGCGGTCCGTGGCCGGTGCGTGGCAGGCGCGTTGCAACGATTCGGCTGGGCTCGCTGCGTAACGGTTGGGCTCTCAGACAACACGGCACGAGGAGGACAAACCGATGGGACTTCGCGACAAGTACGCCTACGCGATTCAGACCGCAAAAGATCTGAGAATGCAGGGATCCGCCGACGAGCGGGACGGCAAGCTGCACTTTCACGGCACCGTCAACACCCAGGCAGAGGCCAACAAGATCTGGGACGCGATCAAGACCATTCCGGATTGGGCGTCAGAAGTGGCCGCCGACATCAAGGCCACTGGCGCGCCGGCTGAGGCGGCTGCGACCACCTACACCGTCAAGGCGGGCGACACGCTCAGCAAGATCGCGAAGGAGCTTCTGGGCGACGCCAGTTCCTATCCGCAGATCTTCAACGCCAACAAGGATCAGCTGAGCGACCCGGACAAGATCAAGCCGGGCCAGGTCCTGAAGATTCCCCAGGCGACCAAACACTGAGGAAATAGGGCCGTACCCCTTTTCCCCGGGGCACTCGGGCAAAAGGGCGCGGCCCCTTTTTGACGCGCATTCATTCGTAGTCGTCACCACGCCCGGACACTGAACCCGACGGTGACACGGCGCGGATTCTGCGGCATCCCGACGGCTTCCTGGGTGTTGGTATAGGCAAACGGGTTGATCGTCCGGTAGCGGCGATCCAGCGCGTTCTCGACCGTCACGAATGCGTCGAGGGCTCGAAACAGACGCCGCCGCAGATTGACGTCGAGCGTCGCATACCCCGGCAGGGTCCGGCGCTCGAGCGATCCAGCCACCTCGGTCGTCGCCAGAACGCGCTGCCTGCCCTCGACCGACAGGCGCGGCGCAAAGCGCCATCCTTCCCAGTCGACATCGGCACCAACCCGGAACTGCACCGGCGCCATCGCGCCAATCGGCAGGCTGGCATCAAGCGCATCGTGCCCCGGCCAGGTCCGCCCATCGGCCAGCCCCGCTGTCACGTGCCACTCGACGCGGCGTGCGGGTCCAAAGGTATCCAGGTAGTCGAGCCCAAGCGTGGCGCCGTAGGTGACCGAGCGTCCCTCGTTGACGGTGTAGTCGATGTAGTCAACCGGCCAGCCGAGGTAGCGGCCGCCAACCGTCCCGTCCGGACCGTAGGTCTTGATGAGATTCGAGAAGCGGGAATAGAAGACCGAGCCGGAAACCTGGATATTTCTGGTCAGCGTCTGCAGGACGTTGACCTCGACGGTCCGCTTTTCCTGCGGCTTGAGATCGGGATTCGGCAGATGCCAGTAGGCCGACGCGAATGTCTGGCCGCCGTCGGTCGAGTTGAACGATCCGTAATGCGAGTACGACTGATACGGCGATGGCGCCAGGTAGGCGGTGCCGTAGAGCGCCTTCAGCGTCGTGCGGTCGGTGGGCCGCGCCACCATCCCGAGCCGCGGATTGAACGAGGCGCCGAAGCGGGAGTTGTAGTCGCCGCGGGCGCCGAGCGTCAGCGTCACCCTCGGCCGCAGCGCGTACTGCATCTGGGCGTAGGCGCCAGTATTGGCATAGTGCAGCTGGTTGAACGCGTCCGGGATGTTGGTGTCGAGGATCGTGCCCGGGCGATCCTGCGACTGGACCGCCGCGTTCAGATCAGCGCCTTGCGGAATCGAAAAGAAATGCTCGAACGTCGCGCCGGTTGTCAGCGCGATTGACGACGACGGTTTCCAGGACAGCTGCTGCTCCGCCTTGATCATCCTGCCGTAGGCATACTTGAAACTCTTTTTCATGTTGCTGAACAGGTTCCAGTAACCGGACTCCGGGTCGAGCTCGTGCCGGCTGAAGACCAGTGTCGAGGTGCTCGTCGCCCGGCCCAGGGCGCGCGTGTAGGTGCCTGACGCCACCAGCAGATGGTTCTCCTCGAAGGCGGCAGCGTTGTAGACGGCGTTGTCCAGTGTATTGGGCGGCGCGGTCGACGCTCGCGCGCCGTTCTCGAACAGCGACAGGTCGAACCCGCCGGCCTTGAAGCGGGCGCGCAGCGAATGCGCTGACATCGGGATGTCGTAGTCGGGTGAGACGGTGCGGCTCGCCGTCATCGGTCCGAAAATGGTATTGAACGTCCCGGTGCGCAGGCCCTGCGGATCGCCGAGCGCACCCGGGTAGGATCGGGTGAGATCGGGCTGGCGATCGTAGAAGAACTGTCCCGACAGCATCAGGGAGGCATTCGCGCCCAGACGGAGGCCATACGACGCCGTCTGGTTGTAGAGCCCGAACTGACCGATCGACGTCGCCACCTCCAGGCCGGGCGCCTCGGTCGCGTCCTTGCTGATGATGTTGACGACGGCGGAGAACGCGTCCGCGCCGTAGAGCGCGGACGCCGGGCCGTAGACGACCTCGACCTGCCGGGCGTTGTGCACCGGGTAGTTCGCCATGATCGGCAGCGGCTCATTGGTCGGGGACGACACCCGGATGCCATCAAGCAGCAGGATCACGAGGTTCGACCCCGACGTGCCCTGGACGGCGAGTTGAACCGGATAGTCCGGATCCCCAGCCAGGTCGACCTTGAAGTCGACCAGGTCTTCAAGACATCCAGCACCGAGCGGTAGCCGCGCCGCTCGATTTGCGCCGCGGTGACGACCTGAATCCGCGCCGGTGCGGCGGCGATCCCCTCCGGGACGCGGGAGGCCGTCGTGATCTGGATCGTCAGCAATTCCTCGATGGTGGCGGCACTCAGGTCGATGGGGGGTCCGGTCTGGGCGGCCGCCGGCGCGGCACACGCCAGCCCTGCCGCCAGAACGACGCGCGCCGTGGCGTTCTTCCAGATTGCTGGCGCACTACCGAGGCTCCGCCTCAGACGACCGGGAAACGCGGGGCGGTGCGGCTTCACCACGCAAGTGGCAGCGTTGTCGTGCTGCGCGTCCGGCGCGGAGGGTGGCGAAACGGCATCGCCGAAGCATAGCAACCGGCCTCAGCTCGATGGTGTTCAGAACGGCACAGTTGGGGCTTGGCGGCGGCGCCAACAACGCAGCGCGATCAGGCACCCAGTATCTTCTGGGTCCAATCGGCGTTGCCGATCAGGGCGTGATAGTCGTCGGGTGAGATCCTGGCCTTGGCGAACTGACACGAAATGATGAAAATCGCGCGTTCCTCATGCCATTCAGCCCGGGTGACCGTACACCCGAACGTCAAGCCGGCACCGACGGGAACCTCCAGCGGGGCGCCGGGTTTTGGAATGGCCGGCACCTCGATCATCCTGGCGAATCGCACGGCGCTGTTGTTGATCACGCGGACTGGCTGATCGGCCGACCGGATCGTCAGTCCAGGGATCTTCAAGTTGACTTCGACAGCAATGGACATGGTGGTGGACCGGGAATCCGGTGACCCGATCATAGCGTGTATCGTCTCGACCCGGCCGGTCGGTTCATGGCGACGGCCTGAAGCCGCCGCGGCGCAGCACCTCGCGGGCGGCGCCGTCGCTGTCGGGCGCGACATAGAAGAACGCGCCGGCCCGCACCCGCCGAAAGAGGGTGCCGACGGCGTACTCGTCCGACTCGACCAGATACTCCACTCCCGCGTCGGTGAGCAGCTGTTCGAGGCGCAGCGCCTGCTTGAGCTTTTGCGCCACATACAGCAGGGTCAGTTCCTGCTCCCCGAAAAATTCCGGGTCCCTGCGCATGGTTCCGTTCGGATGGACAGCGGCAGAAAACGAGGTGGGCGCGTGGGCGGTCCTGAGGATGGACTGCGGCGTCCTGGAAGAGCCGGAAGAAGTACGAGGGCAGCCGAGAAGGCGACGGGTCCGGGCGAACCGCCGCGTTCAGCCTCTCGGCCACCTCCCGTGCGGAGTCATTGACCTCGCCGGCCGACGTGTCTACTTCCTGGCCCTGGCGCCGGCCTTCTTCTTCTTTCCGCCGGCAGCCTTGACGCTCTTCTTGGCGCCGCTCTTTTTGACGCTGCTCTTCTTGGCGCTGCTCTTCTTGACGGGTGCGCTCTTGCGTGCGGCCTTGCGGACCGGACGGGCCGGGGCTTTGGCGACACCCTTCTTGGGAGCGGCCTTCTTCAGCGCGGCCTTCTTCGGAGCGGCCTTCTTGGCCGCCTTCGCGACCACGCTCTTCCTGCTGGCCGCCGGCTTGGCCTTCTTCGCGGGTCGGCTGGCGGTCTTGCGGCCACCCTTGCCACTCGAGCGCCCGCCGCGCTTTGGTGCCGCCGCCTCGAGGTCGCCGACCGCGTCGGCGTCGGCGTCGGCCGCGCCCGGTTCGTCGCCCATCAACTCGTCGTCGGGAAGTCCCATACCGCCGTCAAAATCATCCATGATGCGCCTTCCAGTCTGAAAAAAAGAGATTGGGCCGCTAGTCTGACGAAGCGCGCCGCTGGCGTCAAGCAGGTAAACGCTCAAATCACCGGACCCCTCATCGGCCATGAAGATCGAGCAGGCGCGCGATCGCGCACTGGCAGACGCGCAGAACTGGTTCAGATTCCTGGACGGAGATTTGCTCTCGTTGTCATCATGAGCCGAAGGCCGATGAGCTGCAGCAGCTGGAGATTGTCGTCGCCGCGCCGCCCTTTTGCCTTTTGCCTTCAAGTGCCGGGCAACCACAACGACCGCGCCTTCAACTCCCGGTGGTTCAGCCCGGCGGCCCGATCGAGCTTGGCGACAATCGCCGGCAGCTCGACCCGGAACCGCCACTCGTCGTCGCGTCCGCCGGCCGCCTGGAACGCCTGGCGCCAGTCCTTCCACCACGGCGCGACGAAGCCCGCAAGCGGCTCGACGACCAACACGCGATCGCCTTCCCTGGCGCGGCCGATGAGCCGGCGCAGCAGGCGATCCCGGGCGGAGGCGGCGAGCTCGTTGACGGTGAAGGCGGCCAGCAGCGCCGCCGGCGATCCCGGCAGCTGGACGCCGGCGACGTCGCCCTGGCGGGTCCGCGCCGGCCAGCCGAACGCCCGGTAGGTCTCCGCCGCCTCGGCCAGCGCCCAGGGGTGCCGATCGATTCCGACGATTGATGGCGGCGGGTCACATCCGGCGGCCCAGCCGGCGCCCGCCGCGCCGGTGCCGCAGCCGAGATCGACGAGCGTCCATGGGTGCCGGCCCGCCCCAGCGGGACCGGCGGCGCCCGCCCCTGGCAAGGCGGTGACGATCCGGCGGATCAGCAGATAGTGGAGCGGCCCGTAGAACAGGGCGAAGGCGGCCCGCTTCCCGGCGCCGGCCAGCGCCGCCCCCTCGGCCAGCCGCTGCCGGCGCTCGACGTAGGTCGCGGACAGCGCGCGCAGCGCGCGCGACACTTCCGGGAACGTGAGATCGGCGAGGTGCCGCGCCTCGAGCGAGCTCAACCATCGGCCAAACCGCTCGTCTGGAATCAGATCACCCACATTGATGTACCATGCATTTCATCGTCCTACGGTTCTGTCGGTCGAATGAACTCCCTGACGTCTATGAAACCCAACAAGAGCAGCAACGGCAACGATACCCGAGAGACCCGGCGGCTGGCGACACTGCTCGAAGTCAGCCAGGCGCTGTCCGGAACCCTCAATCTGAAATCGGCGCTCCACCGCGTGCTCGAGATCCTCAGCAAGCATCACGGTGCGGTGCGCAGCGTCGTCACCTTCCTCGGGGATGAGGGGGAGCTCTACGTCGAAGCGGCCGACGGCCTCGACGAGCCGCCGCAGAGCGTCCGCTACCGGATCGGTGAAGGCATTACCGGCCGGGTGGTCGAGAGCAGCAAGCCGGTGGTCGTCCCGCGGGTCAGCCGCGAGCCGGATCTGCAGCATCGCACGGCACGGCGGTCCGATCTGTCGCGCGAGGAGCTCAGCTTCGTCTGCGTGCCGATCCTGGTCAACCGCAAGGCGGCCGGCGCGCTCGGCGTCGATCTCCGGTTCAAAGCGGAGCGCGACTTCGACAGCAGCGTCAAGTTCATGGGGGTGGTGGCGTCGATGATCGCCCAGGCGCTCAAGGTGCAGCGCGCGGTCGAGGACGAGCGCCGGCGCCTGCTGGCGGAGAACACCCACCTGCGCCAGGAACTGCGCGAGCGCTACGACTTCTCCAACATCATCGGCACCAGCGGGCCGGTGCGCGAGATGTACGAGCAGGTCGCGCAGGTCGCCAAGACCAACACGACCGTGCTGATCCGGGGCGAGTCGGGCACCGGCAAGGAGCTGATCGCGCACGCCATCCACTACAACTCGCTGCGCGCCAAGAAGCCGTTCGTCAAGGTCAGCTGCGCCGCCCTGCCCGACACCCTGATCGAATCAGAGCTGTTCGGCTACGAGAAGGGCGCCTTCACCGGCGCGCAGGCGCGCAAGAAGGGGCGCTTCGAGATGGCCGAGGGCGGGACGCTGTTTCTCGACGAGATCGGCGACATCAACCTCGGCACCCAGGTCAAGCTGCTGCGCGTCCTGCAGGAGCGGGAGTTCGAGCGGCTTGGCGGCACCGAGACGACAAAGGTGAACGTCCGTCTGATCGCCGCCACCAACCAGGAGATGGAGAAGGCGATCGCCGAAGGCACCTTCCGCGAGGATCTGTTCTACCGGCTCAACGTCTTCACCATCTTCGTGCCGCCGCTGCGCGACCGCAAGGCCGACCTGCTGCTGCTCGCCGATCACTTCGTCGAAAAGTTCTCGCGCGAACACGGCAAGATGATCAAGCGCATCTCGACGCCGGCGATCGACATGCTGATGAGCTATCACTGGCCGGGCAACGTCCGCGAGCTGGAAAACGCGCTCGAACGCTCGGTGCTGGTGTGCGACGGCCAGGTGATTCACGGGCATCATCTGCCGCCGTCGCTGCAGACCGCCGAGTCGTCCGGCACGGTGACCCGCGTCTCGATGACCGACGCGGTCGGCGCCTACGAGCGCGACCTGATCCAGGACGCGCTCAAGACCACGCGCGGGAACCGGGCCAAGGCGGCGCGCCTGCTCGATACGACCGAGCGGGTCTTCAACTACAAGGTCCGGAAGTACGCCATCGACTCGGCGCGGTTCAGGACGTAAGACTGGGGGCTGGGGCTGGGGTCTGGCAAAGGCTAGTGTTTCCTCTCGCCTCTGGCCCCGCTTCTGACCTCCAGCCCCCAGCCCTCTCCTAGCCCCTGGCCCCCAGCCTCCAGCCGCTATGCCGTTGATCGCCTAGAACACGATGCCGTAGTAGACGAACACATAGCGGTTCTTTGTCGCGTTCGAGTCTTCCCAGCTGTCATTGCCGAAGCTGTAGCCGATATTCAGCAGACCGCTGTGGGGCAGGACGATCGAGACGCCGGGTGTGAAGTAGCCGAGCGAGTTCTTGCTGCTGAACCAGTCGGCGACAAAGCTGACCGGACCGCCCAGCGGCTGCTCGTACCCAACCAGCACGCCCCCCTTCTTGCCGACGAAGGTGGAATCTCCGCTGTCCTGGTCAGCCACGACTCCGTACGGCCCGACCGTCACTCGCGCCCCTTTGGCGGCCGGGATTTTCTTGCTGATGTTGCCGTAGATGTAGCTCCACGTCCCCTGGCCTTCGCGGCTATTGAGTGGTGTATTCACGACTACACCGGCGCTGGCCGCCACGCCCATGGCGTCGTTGTTGAAGAACTTCCATTTGACGTTGGGTTGGATATACGCGAAGCTCGACGGATCGGAGAAATCGCCGCTGTGATAAATGGGAAAATTGAGGCCGACTTCGATGTCGTGCTTCAGCCCGACGATGACACGCGGATTGAAGAAGAAAATTCGGGCCGCGCCATCAAATGTCGTCGCCTGGGGCAGGAAATCGAATTCGCCATAGACCTTGCCCGCCGACACGGTATCGGTGCTCGGAATATTGAAGAGTGTCGATTGCGCCGCTGCCGGCCGCGCACCCAGAACGCACCCAAGCGCGATCAGCGCCGCCGGCACCAGCGTGCGGGCCCGGCCTGGTCGAGAAGCAGCTCTCTGTGATCGATACACGTCAGCACCTCCATGATTTCTCTCTTGTTGGTTATGTGACCCGGACGAGTCCCGCTCGCCTTGAGTATTCATCGCTCGGCTCCTCTTCATGTGCGTGTGTTGAACCCTCACCGCCGTCTCCGCCGTCCGCCCGGCCGGTCGGACGCGGGGCGCCACGTTTCCGCCCCGGCGACGGCCTCGATGCGCGCGCCTTTCGGCGGCCATTCGCGCGACTCCAGCCACCACTGGATGCCCTGCCGGATCTGCTCCGACTTCGACAGACCAGTCCGGACGGTGATCGACTGCAGCTTGTCGAGCACCTCGGTATCGATCATGAACGTGCAGCGCTTCTTCACTGGTCCAGGCTCTTGCGTTCTCCTGCGCCCGGCGCAGGGCGCGGCCAGGCCCGTCCGGGAACGGGCGCCGCGCGATGGACGCCGGCGCCTCGCACGCCGGCGGCAGTCGGGGTGAATTAATCGCTCTCCAGCTCGCCGGTGCGGATGCGAAAGCTCTGGCCGACCGGCAGCACGAAAACCCGGCCGTCGCCAATCTCTCCCGTCCGCGCCGCCTGGATGATCGCCTTGACCGCATCGTCCACCAGCTCGTCGGGCACGACCACCTCGAGCTCCATCTTCGGCAGCAGGCTGACGTTGTATTCCTGGCCGCGATAGATCGCGGTATGTCCTTTCTGCTTGCCGTGGCCGCGCACTTCGGTGACCGTCACGCCCGACACGTTCAGCTTCGACAGTGCGTCCTTCACCTCGTCGATTTTGTTCGGGCGCACGATCGACTTGATCAGTTTCATAGCCGTCCTCCAGCCTCGCCTGATAACCGGGAATTAACGGCGCACCGCGATGCGGGCGGCGCGCCGGTCGAGATTGTCTGACTTCGGACCGGCGGCCGGACCGGCGTCGCCACCGGGCGACGCGCGCGGCACTGCCCATCCGTCTGCTGCTACTTCACGAACAACATCTCGCGATAGGTCGCCAGCGGCCACAGATCGTGCGGGATCATCAGCTCGAGCGAGTCGCCGGTCTCCCGCAGCGCCGTCATCGCCGGCACCACCTGATCGCGGAAATGCTTCGCGTGCGCTTCCGCCGCGCCGCCCTCGTGCTCGAGCGCCGTCGCCAGCGTGTCGGTGCGCTGCTTGAAGACATTGATCAGACCGGACAGCCGATCGAGCGCCTTCTTGCCTGCCGCCGAGTCGCCGCCGGCCGCCATGACCGCGACCACGCTCTCCCCAACCTCCTTCTGATAGCGGAACGCCGCCGGCAGGATGTAGCGGTTGGCCATCAGCACCATCAGCTGGCCTTCGACGTTGACCGTCTTGTTGTAGGTCTCGAGCATGATCTCGTAGCGCGCGTGCAGCTCGCGGCCGGTCAGCACGCCGTACTTCTCGAACAGTCCAATCACCCCGTCCGAGACCATCTCGGGCAGGGCGTCGACGGTATTCTTCAGGTTGAGCAGGCCGCGCGCCGCCGCTTCGGCGGTCCACTCATCGGAATAGCCGTTGCCGTTGAAGATGATCTGTTTGTTCTCCTTGATCACCTTCGGCAGCAGTTCGGCGACCGCCTGGGGGAGCGACTTGCCGCCCTTGATCAGCGCTTCCAGCTCGGTCGCCATGTAATCGAGCGACTCGGTGACCGCGATATTCAGCGCGATGTTCGGGTAGCCGATGCTCTGGTTGGACGACACGGCGCGGAACTCGAACTTGTTGCCGGTGAAGGC
>JBDTRR010000072.1:0-26593 GCA_039931615.1 Acidobacteriota bacterium | reverse complement strand
CGAAGCCCGCCGCCAACGCGGCGGCGATCCGGCGCCGGCCGGACGGCAAACCGGACCTGCAGGGGATGTACATGTCGGATGGCGGAGGGGCCAATTACGGCGTCGAGCAGCATGCCGCGACCGCATTGACTCCGGGCGGCCGTGGGGTGATCGTCGACCCGCCGGACGGCAAGCTGCCGCTGCAGACCTGGGCACGGGCCGAGAATCAAAGCCGGCGGCTCCCCGAGCGCGGCTACGACGACCCGACCGCTCACTGTTTCGTCGCCGGCGTGCCACGGTCGATGTACGTGCCGTCGCCGTTCTACATCACCCAGACCGCCAACCAGGTGGTGTTCCTGTTCGAACGGATGGCGTGGCGGATCGTGCCCACCGATGGCCGCGCCCACCTCCCGGATCGGGTCCGCCTGTGGCAGGGTGATTCAGTCGGCCGCTGGGACGGCGATACCCTGGTGGTCGACACCAGCAACCTGAACGGCAAGACCTGGCTGAACGAGGTCGGCGAGATCGTCAGCCACGCCGAAACCGTGGTCGAACGGTTTACCCCGATCGATGGGGAGACGATTGCCTATGAGGCCACGGTCACCGATCCGATCGTCTACACCCGTCCATGGACCATCGGCTTCTCAATGAAACGCCAGAGCGGCGAGCTGCTGGAAGTCGCGTGTCACGAGGACGACCAGGATCTGCCGCGGCTGAAAGCGATCAAGGACGCGGCGCAAGCGGAGAAGAGATAAGCGGACGTCAGGTCGAGATGCGATGCATCGCCGCCGTCCTCGCGACGCTGGCTATCGCCTCGTGCGGCGGCGCCGCACCGGCACAGTCCGGGATCACGCCGGCGGCCGCGCAGGCCGATTTCGATGCGCTCTGGCGCGACGTCGACGAGAACTACGCCTACTTCAAGCCGCGCGTCACGGACTGGTCGGCGGTGCCGGCGTTGTACAAGTCTGATCTGGCCCGCGTCAAGACTCGTTCGGATCTCATCGCTCTGCTCGAGCGTCTCCTCGACGAGCTCTACGACGGCCACGCCCAGCTGACCGCCAACACCGCCGACTCGCCGCGGCTCGTTCCGTCCGGAGCCGATATCTGGGCAGAGTGGCAGTCCGGGCGGGCGATCGTCACAGAAGTGCGAAACGGATCGGACGCGCAGCGATCCGGGATTCAGCCCGGGGCCGAGGTGCTCGCGTTCGATGCGGTGCCGATCGAACAGGCCGTCCGCGCCCGGATCGGCCGCTCGATCCGCGCCGCCGACGACGCAGTCCGGTCGTGGTCGCTGCGGGCGGTCCTGGCCGGTCATCACGATCAGCTGCGGCGGATCCAGTTCAAGACTGGCGACACCGTCTGGATCACCAGCCTGCCGGCGCCCGATCAGGTCATCGAACACGAGACGCGCCTGGAAGTACGCGACCTGCCGAACAACATCGGTTACATCCGAGTGCACGACTCGCTCGGCGACCAGCGGCTGATCGGCGAATTCGATGCGGCGCTGGCCCACCACCAGGCGACTGCCGGATTGATCCTCGATCTCCGGGACACGCCGGGCGGCGGCAACACGACCGTCGCCCGCGCGATCCTGGGACGCTTCACCCGCACCGAGCAGCCTTATCAGAAGCATGTCCTGCCGAACGAGGAGCGGGACACCGGCGTTCGCCGGAGCTGGCTCGAGCTGGTCACGCCGCGCGGACCGTTTACCTACCGGCAGCCTGCCGTCGTGCTGGTCAGCCACTGGACCGGAAGCATGGGTGAGGGGCTGGCCCTCGGTTTCGACGCCATCAACGCCGCCACCATCGTCGGCACGCCGATGGCCGGGCTGCTCGGCGCCACCAGCCACTTCGAACTGCCGCAGTCGCACATCGGCGTGAACCTGCCGGTCGAACGGCTGTTCCACGTGAACGGCACGCCGCGCGAAGACTTCGTGCCGACGGGGCGGCTGACGCTCGCCGATCTCAATCGGCCGGGCGATGATCCATGGCTGGTCAGGGCGCTGCAGGTTCTGGCCAAACCCTAGATCCAGTGGCAGCGTTGTCTAGTCCCGGGTCAATCGCTGCGGCCTGGCGCGACCGGCGAGGCGCTGTGACGATCGCCGGCCAGGCCGAGACGTTCGAGCGCCGTCCAGATCCGCCCCACACCGTCCTCGGCTGATTCCCGTCCCGAGTGAATCACCACCTCCGCCGCAACCGGCGGCTCGTACGGATCCGACACCCCTGTGAACTGCGCAATCTCTCCAGCCAGCGCCTTCCTGTACAACCCCTTCACGTCGCGGGCGATCAGCACCTCCAGGGGACACTCCATGTAGACCTCGACGAAGTTCGGGATCCGCGCCCTGACCTCGTCGCGCGCGGCGCGATACGGCGAAATGGTTGCCGCAATCGCCGTCACCCCGTTGCGCGACAGCAGCTCGCAGACGAATCCGATCCGCCGCACGTTCTCGTCCCGATCAGCCTTGCTGAAACCGAGTCCCTTGCAGAGTTGGGTGCGGACGACGTCGCCGTCCAATACTTCGACCGGCACACCCGAGGCCCGCAACCGCTTCTCCAGCAGTCGCGCGGCCGTCGTCTTGCCCGACGCGGACAGCCCGGTCAACCAGACGGTGAAGCCCTGGGGCATCAGCGACGGTGGCCGGCGGCGGGCGCGGTCAGGCAAGGTGGGCGTCGATTCACGACGCATCGTACGACGGAGTGAGGCGACCGCCGGCTGGTGATTTTTGCGCGCGGCGAAAGCTTGTGCAGTATCGTCAGGTAGAATCGCGATCAACTTCCGGAGGATTCCATGACACGCCGCCGCCTCGTTTCTCTCATCCTGGGACTCGCGCTGCCCGTACTGGCGCCGGCCGGTTCGGCGAGCGCCGCCGAGGTCAAGGTCCTGTGCTCCAACGGCATCAAGGCAGTGATCGAGGCGATCGTGCCGACGTTCGAGCGGGCGACCGGGCACAAGCTGGTGGTGACCTACGGGCTGGCGGCCGGACTGAAGCGGAAGATCGACGCCGGCGAGCCGTTCGACGTCGCCATCCTCACGCCCCAGTTCCTCGACGAGGCGATCAAGGGCGGCAAGATCTCCGCCGCGTCGCGCACCCAGATCGCGCGAACCGGCCTGGCGATCGCCATCCGATCCGGCGCGCCCAAGACCGACATCAGCACGACCGACGCCTTCAAACGCGCCCTGCTCAACGCCCGGTCGATCGTCTATGCGGGCGAAGGCGCCAGCGGCGTCGCGTTCACGGCGCTCGCCGAGCGGCTCGGCATCACCCAGGATCTCAAGGCGAAGAGCAAGGTGACGGCGACAGGCGAAGAGGTGAGCGCCTCAGTCGTCCGCGGCGAGTCTGAATTCGGCGTGCTGCCGGTCAGCGAGATCCTACCGGTCAAGGGGCTGGAAGTGATGGCGCCGTTCCCGGCCGATCTCCAGACCTACGTGCTGATGGTCGCCGGTTCGGGCACCTCTGCCAAACAGGGAGCCGGAGCGAACGAGCTGATCACGTTTCTAAGGTCGCCGTCCGCCCTGCCGGCGATCAAGAAGATGGGAATGGAAAGATAGAAATTAGGAATTAGAAATTAGAAATTAGAAATTCGTGCGACGAATTCTGAATTCCTGATTCCTAATTCTGAATTCCTAATTCCTAATTCCTAATTCCTAATTTCGTGTAACCCCTTCCATGCCTTTGGCCTTCAGGGTCGGCGCGATGTCAGGACCGGTCAGGAACGTGATCAACGCCCGGGCCGACTCCGGACTGCTGGCCTTCGTGCCGACGCCCGCCGCCAGAACCACGTCGCTCTGGAACTCCGCCGGCAGCGGTCCGACCAGCTCGACGCCCGGGCTGGGCAGGATCTCGCTGATCAGCGTCACGATCAGATCCGCATCGCCAGCCGCGACTCTCGCCGCCGATCGCACCGACCCCTGCTCGAGAATCGTCTTGCGGCCGACCGGGTCGGCGATGCCGAGGCGGTCGAGCATCGTGACGATGTGGGCGCGGCTGGCGCCGTCCTGGGCGTAGGTCACGGCCCTGGCCGCCAGCAGCGTCCGTTTGATGGCCGCCGCGGTGTCGATCGCCGGCTTTGCGGCGCCCGACCGGATGCCAACGCCGATCCCGGATCGGGCCACGCCGGCTGGCGTGCCGGCGACGACCTTGCCCTGCTTCATCAGCGCCTCGATCGCGTCGGTTGTCATGATCGCGACGTCGAACGGTTCACCCTTGTCGATCCCCTGCCTGAGCGCGGCCGACGAGTTGAAGGTGATCGCCAGCGGACGCCCGATCGCCCGCTCGGCCCGGGGCGCCAGCTCCTCGATCACCGCCTTGACACCGTTGGAGGCGAGGACGCGGACCGCCGACGGCTGTTGCGCGGCCGGGTGACCAATCAGCAGCAGGGCGGCGGCGGCCGTGGCTGCGACGATGCTCCGCACCTTCATCGGAATCCCTACTTCACGATCGCCGACATCACCAGGTTTTCGAACTCCGGCCGCATCGCCGCCACCGACGTCTGGGTCATCATGATGGCGACGATCTCTTCCTTCGGATCGACCCAGAAGTGGGTGCCGTAGACGCCGCTCCAGCCGAAGCTGCCGTCGGACACGCGCGCGCCGCCGGCCACCGCGTGATTGACGACGCGGACGCTGAGACCGAAGGCTTCGCCGACCGGACGGCCCGGCAGCGTGTCCGGGATGTGAGCGGCGCTCATGAACTCGACCGTCCTCGGGCTGAGCAGCCGCTTGCCGTTCAACTCGCCGCCGTTCAGCAGCATCTGCCCGAACTTGGCGTACTCCTCCGCGGTCGTGATCAGACCGCCCGATCCCATGAAGTAGACCTTGCTCGACATCGAGTTGGGATTCTGGTTCTTCTGCAGGCCCTTCGCACCCGCCTGGTAGACGGTCGGCATGCGCGGCTCGAGCGGCTCGGTGGGATAGAAGGAGATCTCCTTCATCCCGAGCGGGTCGAACACGTGCTGCCGCAGGAACTGATCGAACGGCTGGCCGGACGCGATCTCGACGATGCGGCCGAGAGTGTCCATCCCGGCCTGGGCGCTGTACATCCAGCGCGCGCCCGGCTGGAATTCCAGCGCGGTGAGGGCGAGGCGGGGAATGTAGTCGGCCAGCGTCTCGGTTCCCTTGCGCGCGACTTTCCTGACGTCGCTGCTGCCCATCGGGCCGCTGGCCAGCCCCGACGTGTGCGTGAGCAGGTCGCGGATCGTGATCTGGCGCTCGGCCGGCACCGTGTAGAAGCGTGGCGCCGCCGGCTGGCCGGCGGCCGCAGCCGGGGGTGGGCCCTGGACCGGCGATGCCACCGCCACCTTCATGTCCTTGAACTCGGGGATGAACTTGGACACCGGATCGGTGATGCGGAGCTTGCCTTCCTCCATCATCATCATGATGGCGACGCCGGTGACCGGCTTGGTCATCGAGGCGATGCGGAACACGGCGTTCTTCGGCATCGGCAGCTTCGATTCCAGGTCCATCACGCCGTGCGCTTCCAGGTGGGCGATCTTCCCCTTCCGCGCGACCAGCGTGACGCCGCCGGCGAGCTCGCCCGCGGCCAGATGACGTTTCATCATCTCGTTGATCCGCGTCAGCCGTTCCGAGGAGAGCCCGACCTCCTCCGGCGTCGTCGTCGCCACCAGCTCTCCGGCCCGGGGCAGAGCGGCCAGGGCGACCAGGAGCAGCAAGGCGGCCGCCGCGGGGGTCGAGAAACGGAGCGTTCTGTTCATGTCGTGCGTCCTCAAGTCCAACCACCAAACCGCGGGAGTCCGAAAGTATTGCCTTCGTTCTGGATCCGCGCTCATGATAGCCGTGTTCGTCCCCGCAGGTTCGGAAGAGTTGGGGCGCCGGCCTGGCAAGCAGGCCTGGCAAACAGGATAGAGCCCGGCGGCTTCTCTGGAATACGCGTGGGTAGCGCCCGCTCTGCCGCGGGCCGAGGATGTGTCATGAGCGTCATCAACCTGAGGGTCAACGGCCGGCCGCACACCGTCGACGTCGATCCGGCGACGCCGCTGCTCTACGTGCTCAGCGACGACCTCGAGCTGCGCGGCCCGAAATTCGGCTGCGGCCTCGGCCAGTGCGGCGCCTGCACGGTGATCGTCAAGGGACAGGCGACCCGCTCGTGCATCACGACGGTGGCCAGCGTGGCGGAGTCGGACATCACCACGCTCGAAGGGCTGGGCACCGTCGACCGGCCGCACCCGATTCAGCAGGCGTTCATCGCTGAACAGGCGATGCAGTGCGGCTTCTGCATCAACGGCGTGATCATGACCGCCAAGGCGTTCCTCGATCGGAACCCGAAGGCGGCCGACGCCGACATCCGGCAGGCGATGTCCGGCGTGCTGTGCCGCTGTGCGGCGAACGTCCGGATGCTGCGCGCCATCACGCGCTACGCCCAGGAGGTGAAGGCATGAACGGGACGAAAAACGGCGCGAGAGTGGGCGACGGCCCCTTTTCGGAGGAGGCCCGTGCCGCGCTCGACCGGGCCGGTCTGTCGCGCCGCGCGTTCATCAGGGGATCGGGTGCGCTGGTGGTCGGCTTCAGCGTCTCGGGAGTGATTGAGCCGCTCGGCCCAGTCCTCGGCATCGCGCCAGGCGCGGCCCTGGCGCAGCGGCTCGACGGCGCGGGCAGCAACCAGCTCGACTCCTGGATCGCGATCGGCGCCGACGGCATCGTGACGGCGTACACCGGCAAGTGCGAGCTGGGCCACGGGCTCTACACCGCGCAGATGCAGCTGATCGCCGAAGAGCTGGTCGTGCCTTTCAATCGCGTCAAGCTGATCCAATGCGACACTGCCCTGGCACCCGACCAGGGAACGACCTCCGGCGCCCAGTCGCACCCGACAAACTTCAACCAGGCCAACCTGGCGCTCGCCGGCGCGACCGCCCGCGAAGCGCTGCTGCAGCGCGCGGCGGCGCGCCTCGGCGCCCCGGTCGATCAACTCGCGATCAGCGCCGGTGTGATCTCGGTCAAGTCCGACGCCTCGAAAACGGTGAGCTACGGCGATCTGGTTGGCGGACGGCCGTTCTCCCTGCCGCTCAATCCGGCGGCGAAACGCCGCCATCCGAGCGAATGGACGGTTCTGGGCACGGCGGTGCCGCGCGTCGACTTTCCGGACATGGTGACCGGCCGCTTCGAGTACGTCCACAACGTCCGCGTTCCCGGGATGCTGCACGGGCGCGTTGTCCGGCCGCCGGCGGTCGGCGCCACCCTGGTGACGGTCGACGAAGGTTCGGTCGCCGGCATGCCGGGTCTCGTGAAAGTCGTCGTCAAGAAGAACTTCGTCGGCGTCGTGGCCGAGAAGCCGTGGCAGGCGATTCAGGCCGCCGCCAGGCTGAAGGCGACGTGGACGCCAGGCGTTGGTCTGCCGTCGCAGCGCAGCTTTCACGACTCCCTGCGCAGCCAGAAACCGACCCGGGACACCGCGATGGTGAACTCGAAAGACGTCGACGAGACAATCGGGCGGGCGGCGCAGGTCGTCAAGGCGACCTACCTCTATCCGTACCAGATGCACGGATCGATCGGCAGCGCCTGCGGCGTCGCCGACGTGCGCGGCGACCAGGCGACCCTCTGGTCGGCCTCCCAGGCCGTGCATCCGCTGAAGAACAGCACCGCCCGGGTCCTCGGCATCCGGCCCGACAGCGTGCGCGTGATTTTCAAGATGGGCGCGGGCTGCTACGGTGTCAACGGCGCGGATACGGTGTCGTACGACGCGGCGCTGCTGTCGCAGGCCGTCGGTAAACCGGTCCGCGTGCAGCTGACGCGGAAGGACGAGATGGCGTGGGAGAACTACGGCTTCGCGTTCGTCATCGATCAGCGCGCCGGCCTGAGCGCCGACGGCACCATCGTCGCCTGGGATCAGGAAGCGTGGTCGCCGACGCTGGGCGGCCGGCCGGGGCCCAACAACCCGGGCAACATCGTCACCGGGCTGCTGGCCGGCTTCGAGCCGGCGGCGTTCACGCCGCGGAGTCCGGCGCCGGATCCGACCGGCTTCGCCAACAACAGCAACGCGGTGCCTCCCTACGTCAGCGGCTGCGTCGGCGGCCGCTGCGGCGGGACCGGAACGATCGCCAGCGAGCGCGTCCTCACGCACAACGTCAAGTCGCCGTTCTTCACCGGCCCGCTGCGATCGCCGGAGCGGCTGCAGAACACCTTCGCCCACGAATCGTTCATGGACGAGATCGCGGCGCAGGTGAAGGCCGACGCGGTGGCGTATCGGCTGCGGCACCTGAGCGATCCGCGCCTGATCGATGTCGTCAAGGCGGCGGCCAATGCGGCGAAGTGGGAGACGCGGCCATCACCGCGTCCGAACCGCCGCCGCAGCGGCGTCGCCAGCGGGCGCGGCCTGTCGTGCGTCCTTTACGAGGGAGACAACGGCTACTGCGCGATGGTCGCCGAAGTCGACGTCGATCAGGACAGCGGCCGGGTCACGGTCAAGCGCCTGGTGATCGCCAACGACTGCGGGCCGATCTCGAACCCGGACGGGTTGAGGAATCAGCTCGAGGGCGGCGCGCTGCAGGGGATGAGCCGCGCGCTGCTCGAAGAGGTGACCTGGGACGATCAGAAGGTGACGTCGGTGGACTGGCGGACCTACCGACCGCTTTATCTCGGCGCCGATGTGCCCGTGATCGAGACGGTCCTGATCAACCGGCTCGAAGCGAGCGCGATGGGCGCCGGTGAGACGGCGGTTACGGTTGCCGCCGGGGCAATCGGCAACGCGATTTTCGACGCCACCGGCGCGCGGATCCGCCAGGCGCCGTTTACCCCGGAGCGGGTGAAGGCGGCGCTGGGAACCAGAAATTAGGAATTAGGAATTAGGAATTAGGAATTAGAAATACGTCGCCGCCGCTACGGATCCTTCCTGGTCTGCTTCTCGAGCCGCCCCGACATGCCGCCGCCAACCGCGCCGTGCTGCCAGGTGCCGGCATAGCGATCGCCGTAGAAGAACACCCGTACGGTGAAGGTCCCCAACCCGGGCAGGCTGGCGTCGGTCATCATGATCATCGGCGTGTCGCCGATCCACTGCATCGGCACGACGATCGGAATGGCGCCGTTGACGCCACAGCACGCCATGCCGGCGTTGAACCGCCACAGGTTGTCGCCGACCTTCTCGACACTGTTGATGTCGTAGCGATCCGCCCGCGGCGTGTTCGGCTCGCGGCCCGCCACCGTGAACGACCCGACCAGGCTCACGTCTGTCATCCGCTCCGTGAACTGGCGCTCGAGATCGCTCAGCGACGCCGGATTGACCACCGACCCGATGCCCAGCCGCCCGGTCAGCCAGCCGCCGCCGAAGATCACCAGCGCCAGCAGCACGACCAGCCCGATTCCCAGCACGCGTCGAACAAGCGCCATCATGTTCTCCTCTCAGCGCGACACCCGCGCGTCGCCCGCCCTTGCCTCCGGCAACCGGGCCCACGCCGGCAGCGTTCGCCATCTTCCCTGGTTCCGGGCGTCGTCGATCGTCGCAGCCATCTTCTTCAACCTCACAGCCCCGGATTCGCCGGGGCCGGCATCCGGACCCGGAACGCCGACAGGCTCAGGAGCATGACGCACGGCGCCAGCGTCCAGAGCGCCAGGGTATACGACCCGGTCAGCGCGGCACACTGCGCGAAGATCAGCGGCCCGATCGCCGACGCCAGGACCGTCAGCATCTGCGCGGCGCCCTGGATCCGGCCGAGGTGCGCCGCCCCAAATGCCCGCCGCCAGACCGCGAAGAACAGCACGGTGATCATGCCGCCGGACAAGCCAATCAGCGCGGCAAACACCCACAGCTCCGACAGCGTCGTCAGCAGCGGCAGGGTGGCGAGCGCCGCCGCGTAGATGAACAGCGCGATGCCGAGGAGACGGGACATCGGCCAATGCAGCGTCAGCCAGCCGCAGACCATCTGACCGGCCAGGGCGACGATCGAAGTCGCCGCCAGAAAGGTGACGTAGGTCTGCTGATCGAAGCCCCGCTCCGCCAGGACGGCCTCGTTGAACAGTCCCAGACCGGAGGACACCAGGCCGAACATCGATGTCGCGCCGCCGAAGACCCAGAATGTCGGCGTGCGAAGTGCCGCCGCAAGCGACATCCCGTCTTCGGCGGCCGGAAAAAGGGCTACGGCCCCTTTTCGGGGAGTGGTCAACAGCAGGACGACCGGCGCGGCGAACAGCGCCAGCCCGAACGCGACCTGGGCCCAGGCGGTGCGCCAGCCGCTGACGCGGACGGACGTGCCGACCGCGACGAACGCCGCCGCAAACAGCACGCTCAGCAACACTGAATAGACGCCCATCGCCACGCCGAGGCGCCGATCGAACGACTTGCCCACTGCGGTGATGCTGGCGACCGATAATGCGCTCTGTCCGATCGCACGAGTGGCCAGCACCAGCAGAAACAGCAGCAGCGCCCCACCCGCCAGGCGGCTCATGGTCCAGACCACCGCGGCGAGCAGCCCGGTCAGCACGAACGCGGCGGCGCGCAGACCGGCGCGATCGAACAGCCGGCCGATCGGCAGGCAGACCGCCGCGCCGAGCAGCGTCGCCCACAGGTTGATGTTCGCGTAGGTCACGTGGTCGAGCCGGAGGTCGCGCAGCATCGGCTCGGTGATCAGCCCGAGCCCCTGGGTCCGCCCCGGCAGCGTCGCCAGCATGATCACCGCCGCGACAACGACGTTGATCCAGCCGGCCGAGGCTGAACCAGCGTCACTGCCGGCCGCGGACGCTGCCGCGGCATCTCCCGCCCGCGCCGCGGCCGATCCCGTCATCGGCAGAAGGGCGCGCTGCTGGCAGGTGCCGTCATGATGTCGCCCATCTAGAAACGCACGCCGATGCTCACCCCGGCGGTGCGCGGCGCCCCCATCTCGCCGATGAAGCCCGACGGCGCGAAGTTCGGATAGGAAAATGCCAGCGGAATGTAGCGGGTGTCGAAGGCGTTCCGCATGAACACCTCTCCGGTCAGCAGCCCCCGCGTGATGCCGAACCGCAGGTTGACCAGCGAATACGCGTCCTGGCCGGCGCTGTTGCGATCGTCGTACTTGAAGGCGCCGTAGAACACCACGTCGGCACGGCCGTGCACGGTCGCCGGACCGGCCGTCCGCGAGTACTGGACGCCGGCGCTGGCCGTGTAGTCCGGGGTGCTGGGGAGGGTGTTGCCCGCCACATCCGCTCCGCTGGAGGCACTGCCGGCCGAGAATCGTGCATGCGTGTAGCCGACCGCGGTGAACAGATCGACCCCCGGGGCGGGCCGTGCGTTGACTTCCAGTTCGACGCCCTTGCTGACGGCGCCGCCGATGTTGGCGATGTAGAACTGCGTCGGCACGGCCGGGTTGGGGAGGTTCAGCTGCAGGTCTTCCCAGTCGATGTAGAAGATGGCGGCGTTGGCGGACACGCGGCCGCCGGCGAACAGTGTTTTCACGCCGGCTTCGAAGTGCCAGGTCCGCTCTTCGCCGTAGGTTTCGGTGCCGGCCGGCGACGCGGGGTTGAACCCGCCGGCCTTGTAGCCCCGCCCGGCGGTCGCATAGACCGTCTGGTCCGGCTGCAGTCGATAGGCCACGGCCGCCTGCGGCGAGACGTTCGAGAAGTTCCTGTCGGCGTCAATCGACGCGGCGGGAACAATCGGCGGATCGAAGAAGTCCTGGAGCGTGGCGCTCTTCTCCTCGTAATCGACGCGCGCGCCGGCGGTCAGGTCCAGCCGGTCGTTGACAGTGATCGTCCCCTGTCCGAACACGCCGAGACCGAAGTCATCGAGGCTGGACAGCGGCGTGTGCTGGCTGACCGGAAACGGCGCGAACACGAACGGCGCGTAACTGTTGACGGCGTCCTGCCGGTAGGCCTGGGTGAAGAGAAACACGCCGCTCTGCCACCGCAGCCGGGCGCTGTCGCCGAGCCGGATCGGCTGATTGTCCGCCGACGCGAAGCGGACCTCCTCGGTGAACTGGAAGTCCTTCTCGGTGTTGTCGCGCGTCAGGACGGGCGCGGGCGTGTAATCGAGGTCGGTGACGTCCTGCGTCTTCCAGTGGAGAAAGCCGGTGGTGCTGGTGAACACCACCGGTCCGCCCATCCGCTTCGCCTGGATGGTCGTCCCGAGCACGTCACGGTTGGCGTCGCCTTCGAAGTCGCGCGCCGCATGGAACGGGTTGGCGCGCAGCGCCGCCACGTCGTTGAGCCCGTAGTCGCCGTCGCGGGCCCGCTCCCCGGTGAAGATGACGCGGGCCTCCCACGTGCGGCTGGGGATCCACAACAGCTGCGCCTTGGCGGAAAACGCATCGCGCCGGTCGATGGCGTTGCCGGTGACGTCGTTGACGGTGAACCCCTCGCGCGTCACCTGCGCGAACGAGACGCCGAGGCTGACCGTGTCGCCGACGATCGGGCCCGAGGCGCTACCCCGGACCGCCCACGACCCGTGGTTGCCGAACGGAACGGACAGCGTGCCGGACCATTTCGACAGCGACGGCCGGCTGCTGGTGACGTTGACCAGGCCGCCCAGCGTGTTCCGGCCGAACAGCGCGCTCTGCGGACCGCGTACGAACTCGATCTGATCGACCTCGAGCAGCTCGATACTCGAGGAGTTGGTGTTGAACTGGGGCACGCCGTCGATATAGGTGGTGATGCCCGGGTTGCCCGGGCTGGAGCTGATGCCCCGGAAGCGCGCAGTGCTCAGCTTCCGCGCCGTCCACTCGGTGAAGTAGGTGTTCGGCGCGAAGATGGCCGCCTCGCTCACGATCTGGATGCCGGCGTTCTCGATCGCTGCGCGCGGGACGGCGGTGACGCTCAGCGGCAGCTTCTGCTTGTCTTCCGGCTCTTTCTGCGCGATGACCGTGACGGTCGGCATCTCGAAGCGCAGCGGATCGTCCTGGGGCGAGGCGGACGACTGCGTTTGCGGCGCCGCCGCGGTCTGTGCATTCGACGGGGCTGACAGCACGACGACTGCCAGCGCGAGCCAGACGGCATGGACATGCGATTGACGAATTCGTGCTGGCCGGGCCAGCAAGACGCCGGGGACGCGCTCAGTAAAGGGGCCTGGATCCGATGAAAACATGTGCGTCATTATGCATATGCCCTCTCGGCCTGCCAAGTTGCCGCAGACAGACCAGGCTACCGTTTCGTCGTGCAGCGGAATCTGCGGCAGCATCCATTCGCGGCTCAGCCGCTCTTCCGGATCGAGCCCGTTCTCTTCGACATTCTCGTGCATCATGGACCCTGATGGCTGACTATCGCGTTGCCGCGGTCGTCGCCAGCCGCCGCGGCGATGTGATGTTCACGAGCGGAGCGCGGTGGCGGTCGAGAGGAGATCCGGAACCCTTTGCGCGGCTCTGGTACTACGAGGAGCTCCACCCGCTGGTGTTCGCGGTGGAAGGACTGGCGGCCGCCCGCGCCTTGAATTTTCCAGAATGCATGTAGTGTCCGCCTTCAGGCGGACCTCCCACGGTCCGGCTGAAGCCGGACACCACGTACGAAGCCGTTGAAAAAGGGTAGGGCCCCTTTCAGCCGGACCCCACGCTCGGAACTACAGGATCGGCTCGGGGAGCGCGGCGCCGTCCTTGCGCGGATCGGACGCACCGTAATTCACTCCGGCACGGTGGTCGCGCAGCACCGCCTGGCCGCCGCCGACCATGTTGGAAAATTCCCCCTGCAGATCGATCTCGTGGCCGCGCCGCGCCAGTTCCTCGCGAACATCGGCTGGAAACCGCGCTTCCATCATCACATCGGTCCCGGCAAAGGTCAGCTTCACGAAGCGCGGCGCCTCGAGCGCCTGCTGGATGTTCAGGCCGTGATCGACGATGTTCGAGATGACCTGGACGTGCGCCTGCGGCTGGTTCCATCCACCCATGACGCCGAAGCCGACCCGCACGTGCTCGCGCTTCATGAACGCCGGAATCACGGTCTGCAGCGGCCGCTTCCGCGGCGCCAGCGCATTCGGGAGGGCGCGGTCGAACGTGAACAGGCCGCCGCGGCTCTGGAGGACGAACCCGGCGCCGTCCGGCACCACCCCCGAGCCGAAATTCGCGAAGTTGCTCTGGATCAGCGAGGCGACGTTCCCGGCAGCGTCGACCGCACAAAGATAGGTCGTATCGCCGCCGTGCATCGGCAGCGTTCCGGCCGTCGCACCGGTGGCGGCACGGCTCGGGTCGATCAACGCGGCCCGCTTGTGCCCATAGGCCTTCGACAACATCGCCGCGATTGGGACGGAGACGAAGCGGGGATCGCCGACGTGACGCTGCATGTCGGCATAGGCCAGCTTCTTGGCTTCGATCAGCGTATGCAACGTTTCCGGCGTGCCCCGTCCATACTCGCCCAGCGGAAAGTTCTCGAGGATGTTGAGCATGACCAGGGCCGCGATCCCCTGGCTGTTCGGCGGGATCTCGTAGACGTCCCAGCCGCGGTAGTTTGTCGTCAGCGGCGTGACCCACTCGGCGCGGTACTCGGACAGATCCTCCGGCGCGAAGACGCCGCCGCGCTGCTGCGAGCAGCCGAGGATGCGCCGGGCGATGTCCCCCCGATAGAACGCCTCGCCGCCGGCCGCCGCGATGGCGCGCAGCGAGCGCGCCAGATCGGGGTTGCGGAAAACCTCTCCGCTTTCCGGCACGCGGCCATCCGGCAGGTAGGTGGCGCCGGCGCTGGCGTCGCTGCGCAACTGCGGCAGGCTGCCCAGCCATTCGAGCGCGGTGATTTCCGACACCGGGAATCCGCTCTCGGCGTGCGCGATCGCCGCAGACAGGATGGCTGCGAGCGGCGCTCTGCCGAACTTCTCGTGCAGCGCCATCCAGCCGGACACCGCGCCGGGAACGGTAACGGCGTGAATGCCCTGCTGCGGCATCGCGCTCATCCCGCGCGCGGTCAGGCGCTCGATCGATGCTCCGGCCGGCGACCACCCGCTGGCGTTCAGGCCGTGCACGGTGTCGCTGGCGGCGTCGTGGACGATCGCGAACAGGTCGCCGCCGATGCCGTTCATCATCGGCGCGACGACACCCATCACGGCGTTGGCGGCAATCGCGGCGTCGACCGCATGCCCGCCGCGCGCCAGGACGATCGCACCGGCCTGCGCCGCCAGCGGACTCTCCGCCGCGACCACCCCGCTGGTGGAGACGGCCATCGAGCGCGCCTGCCAGCGGCTGATCTCGGTACGGGCGTAGTCGGCGTTAAGGCTGGCCTTGGTCGGGCCGCCGGGACTCATCACCCGCATCTTACCTGCCCCGGCCGATCATCGCCCGGCCGGAGGCGGGGCAAAACACACTAGTTGGCAACTGTTTCCAGCGCGCCGGCCGGCCTGGGCAGGTAGGACTTCCGCACCTTGGCCACGACGGTCGCCTCCTGACCGGCGATGCTGCCGATCTCGTATTCGATCGCCTGGCCGACGAACAGCGACACTGTCTTCTCGCTCAACCCGTAGTCGTCGTCCAGCCAGTGATGCATTTCGAGCGTGGCGCGCTGCAGCGCCTGCGGCAACGCCGCCGCGCTGCCGACGGTCATGATGTAGTCGGCGGTCTCGATCCGCGGCCAGCCCAGCTCGAACTCGCCCGCCACCGTCGACGCCCGCATGATGCTGCTGTGCGGCCAGGCCTTCTTCTTCACCACCTCGACGCTGAACTCGACGTCCATCGACGTTTCGATGCCGGTGCCGCTGACGACGCCGTCGCCCTGGCGCGCGTGGCCGTGGCCCAGAAACAGCAGCGCGCCGGGCTGATACACCGGCAGCATCACCCTGGCCCCGGTCGCGAGATCGGTCGTCACCAGGTTGCCGCCGAACGGCCCGGTCATGGTGGCCGCCGGCGCGTCGGCCGCCGGCGCCACGCCGATCGATCCGAGCGTCGGCTTCAGCGGCAGCTCGAATTCCGTCGCGGCAAAGCGGCTGCGCCAATCGACCTTGGGCGCCATCGCATACAGATCGAAGCGGACCACACCCTTCGCCTTGTCGATGGTCCAGGGGAAACGGGTCGGATCGGGTTTGCCGTCCAGGCCGCCGGCGGCGATTGCATTGGGTGACACGAGCGACGTCGACTGCCCGGTCGTCCGATTCGGCGCCAGCTTCTCCAGCGTGACGACCAGCACATCGCCCGGTTCGGCCCCCTCGATGTAGAACGGTCCCGTCTGCGGATTCTGCCCGGTCGCCAGCGCCCTGCCGTCGGCGCCAACGCCGACATCGTCGACGGTCGCCGTGATCACCCGATCGCCGCTCTTGATGCGCAGCGCCGGCGCATGGTCTCCCGAGAACGTGCTGTAGAACGCGGTCGGCACGAAACGGTGCGTGTCGGCGCGGAGGGTCGCGGTGGCGGTAACCAGGCCCAGCACCGTCAGGCCGTGCAACAGAGGTTTCATGACCTTCCTCATGTGATCGCCTACTTCTTTTCTGGATTCTCGAGGTGTTGTTTCAGGTCCTCGGTTCGCTTCTGCTGCAGATCGAGCAGCTTGCGCTGCACCTCCGACGGGTTCTGCGCCTCGATCTCGTCGTCGATCACCAGGTTGTCGCGCAGCGCGCCGCCGCGGCTGGTGCCTTCGTCGCTGGCATCCAGCCCGCGCGCGACCATCAGATCGCGCAGCAGCTTGGCCGTGTGCAGATTCATCATGACGCGGGCGTTGTAGTAGACGCCGTCGGCGATGGTCAGCGGCAGCCAGCCGCGTTTATTGCGGACATCGAGCCTGGCGCCGGCCTCGACCAGCAGCGTCACCGCCTCGTTCGATCCCCGCCAGGCCGGGCCGTGCAGCGCGGTCTCGCCGTTCCGGTCGACGTCGTTGACATCCGCGCCCAGGGCCAGCAGCATCTTCACCGCTTCGGCCGATTCCTCAGGCTCGCCCGGGCTCTCTCCCTGCGAGTAGACACCGACCCCGGCGGCGACCATCAGCGGCGTGTCGCCGTCGATATTGCCGATGAACGGATCGGCGCCGAGCTCGACCAGCACTTCCATCATCGGCACATCGCACGACTTGGCGGCCAGGAAGAACGCGGTCGCGCCGAACCGGTTCAGGCTGTTGCGGCCTTCCATGTCCGAGTTGGGCTCCTTGGTCTCGCGCGAGTTGATGTCGGCGCCGTAGGCGACCAGCTTCTTCGCCAGGTCGAGGCTGCTCAGATCGCCGCGCGGCTTCTGGCCGGGATTGTTCTGGCCGCGCTGCGGCCGCCGGGACCACACCAGCTGGTGCAGCGCGGTCCAGCCCTGGCCGGCCGCGTTCGGATCGATCCCGTATTCCAGCAGCACGCCGGCCGTTTCGTAGTTGAGGCCCTGAATCGCGGTGATCAGCGCGCTGGTCTTGTCCGGCAGCGTCTCGTTGATGTCCGCGCCGGCGGCGAGCAGCGCCGCGATGGCGCCTGGCTGGCCCTGGCGGGCGGCGAACAACAGCGGCGTCCAGCCGAAGATCGATCGATCGTCGAGCCTGGCGCCGGCGTCGACCAGCAGTTTGACCGTCTCGGCGTTGCCTTCGTGGGCGGCCCACATCAGCGCGGTCTGCTGCTTCCAGCGTTCTTTGGTGTTGACCTGGGCGCCGTGCGCCAGCAGCATCCGCACGGCGTCGACCTTGCCGGTGCGGGCGGCCGCCATCAGCGGCGTCTCGCCCTCCGGCAGCGGCGTCTCGACATCAGCGCCAGCCTTGAGCAGCAAATCGAGCATCGCCGCGTTGCCGTTGACGGCGGCCGAGTACATCGGCGTGACCCCATAACGGTTGGCGGCCTTGACGTCGGCTCCCGCCCGGATCAACAGGTCCGCCGTGGTCACATCATCGCGGTCGGTCGCCCAGTGCAGCGGAGTCGTCCCGTCCGCTTCAGCGGCGTTGACCGAGCCCGGCTGCTTCAGGAGGACCCGCACCGCCATCGTGTCGCCGCGCTTGACGGCTTCGAGCAACGGCGTCCGGGCGCCCGCGGCGTCAAGCGGCGCGGCATGAACGGCCGGCAGCAGCGCCACGGTCAACCATCCGGCAACTCGTTTCATCTGCATCGTTTCTCCTGCGATCACGGCAGGCCTGACCAGCCTCCGCCAAGGCTACGGCGGTCCGCCGAAGCGCTTGCACCTGAAAACACGCGCGAAGGCGGAAGGCCTGCACTACTACCGTCACGCACCGGACGCCACGAACGAGCCAAGGCAAGGCGGGCACGCCCCCCTCGTACGTGGGATCCGGCTTCAGCCGGATTGATCCGTAGTCCGACTGAAGTCGGACGCCACGTACCAACCGGACAATGCACTACGCGGTCGAGGCCGCCTTCTTGGGCACACTGTCCAAATCGATTGCGCCCGTACTGTCTCCGAACTCCTGGATCGGCACTCCGGCCTTGTTCACGACGCTGACCAGCAGGTTCGACAGCGGCGTGCCCATCGGCGCCGCGACGTGGCGGTTGCCCCTGTGCTCGCCCGCGCCGCCAACCAACGCGATCGGGACATCCATGTGCGAGTGGATGTTGCCGTTGCTCATGCCGCCGCCAATCATCATCAGCGAGTGATCGAGCAGGGAGCCGTCGCCGTCCGGCGTGTTCCGCATCTTCTCGATCAGGTAGGCGAACAGGTCGACGTGCCAGGTGCACAACTTGGCGTACTTCGCCAGGTTCTCCGGGTTGTCGCCATGATGCGACATCGAATGGTGCGACTCGTTCAACCCGATCTCCGGGTACATCCGGGCGCGCTGTTCCGCACCGTACATGAACGTGGTGACCCGGGTGATGTCGCCCTGGAACGCCAGGCACTGCAGGTCGAACATCAGCTTGGCATGCTCGTCGAACCGCTCCGGCACGCCGATCCCGGGACGGTCGTAGGCCGGCAGCGGCGACAGCGCATTCTTCTCTTCGGTCTGCTGGATGCGCCGCTCGACTTCCCGGAGCACCTCGAGGTAGTCCGACACCGTCGAGCGGTCCGCTGGTCCGAGCTTCGCCTGCAGTCCGGAAATCTCCTGGATCGCCGAGTCGAGCAGGCTGCTCTTGGTGCGCGCCGCCTCGATCTGCTGCGCGGCCGGTCCGCCGTCGCCGAACAACTGCTCGAACACCAGCCGCGGACTGCTCTGGGTGGGCAGCGGCGTCGTCGGCGACGCCCAGGCCAGCGTGGTGCCGTAGGCGCAGCTGTAGCCGGTGTCGCAGCCGCCGGTGACGGAGTTCGGGAGGATCGCCAGCTCGAGCGACGGCAGCGGCGTGTCCTTCTTGAACTGCGCGGCGATGAGTTGATCGACCGACACGCCGGCCCGCAGGTCCGATCCCTCGGTCCTCTTGATGTGCGTCCCGGTCAGCCACGACCCGGTGCTGCGCGTGTGGTCGCCGTTGCCGTCCCCGAGACTCTCGGCCGATCGATTGTGGAGTCCGCTGACCACCGTCACCTGATTGCGGAACGGCTCGAGCGGCTTCAGGATCTGCGAGAACTCGAAGTCGGCGCCGACGGTCGTCGGCTTCCAGTAGTTCACGCCGGTATGGTTCATCGCCACACCGTTCGGCATGTAGAAGAAGCCGTAGCGGCGGACCGGTTTGGCGGCGCTGACCATCGTCGACAGGGCGGGCACCATGGCGTCGAGCAGCGGGAGGGCCAGCGTCACCCCGACGCCGCGCAGGAACGTCCGGCGCGGCAGCGCCATTTTGGTAATGATCATGACTCGAATCTCCTCATCTGGAATGGCGCGCTCTTGACGATGCCGAGAACGATCGACGAGAAGCGGTAGTCGCGAGGCGCGGCGTCGCGCAGAATGGCGCGGACCGCCGGCGCATCGTAGTACTCAACCCCGCGCCCCAGCGCATAGGTCATCAGCGTGTTCGCCACGTTGGTGACGAACTGGGTGGAGTGGTTGGTCAACACCAGCCGAAGCCCGGCCAGGCCGTCGATCGCGGTACCGTCGGCGTAGACGCCAGTGTTGTCGATCGGCTCGAAATTCTCGTCGACGGTTCGATACTTGCCGACCGCATCGAAGCTCTCGAGGGCGAAGCCGATCGGATCCATCAGCTTGTGGCACGCGGCGCAGACGCTGTTCGCCCGGTGCTGCTCGAGGCGCGCCCGCATCGTCTTGACCTTGGTGATCAGGTTGCCGTTCTCCTCGAGCGCCGGGACGTTCGGCGGCGGGTCGGGCGGCGGCGTACCCAGCAGGTTCTGCAGCACCCATTTGCCCCGGACCACCGGCGATGTCCGGTTCGGCAGCGCGGTCACCGTCAGGATGGCGCCCTTCCCGAGCAGGCCGCGTCGGGGACTGTCGTCAGCGAGAGTGACACGACGGAAGTTGACGCCCTTGACGTTGGCGATGCCGTAGTGCTGGGCGAGCCGTTCGTTGACGAACGTGTAGTTCGCGTTCAACAGATCGACGGTCGGCCGATCCTCACGCACGACGCTGTCGAAGAACAGCTCGGCCTCCCGCTGGAATGCCAGCGCCAGCGTGTCGCCGTAATCCGGAAACAGGAACGGATCCGGCACGATGTCCACCAGCCGGCGCAGCGACAGCCACTGTCCGGCGAAGTTGGTGGTGAACGCCTGCGAGCGCGGATCGGCAAGCATTCGCCGCGTCTGGCGCTCGAGCACCGCCGGATCCCGGAGCTTGCCCTGCGTCGCCAGGTCGAGCAGTTCGTCGTCGGGGATGCTGCTCCACAGAAAGAACGAGAGGCGCGAGGCGAGTTCGACATCGCTGATGCGATACGCCCGGGGCCGCGGTGCGGCGGCAGCAGTCGTGGCCGGCGTGAACTCGGTGCGGAAGAGGAACGAGGCACTGACCAGGATGCGCTGCACTGCCAGCTCGATGCCGGCCTCGAAGTCCTTGGCAGAGCGCCCCTCGTTGTAGAAGTTGAGCAGCACCTGCACGTCCGCATCGGTCACCGGGCGGCGATAGGCGCGCCGCGCCAGCGTCGAGAGAATGGTTTTCGCGCAGCCGTCTTCGCTCGCCTTGACGATGTCTTGCGAGCTTCGACGCGACCGCGCCGCTGCGATGGCGGAGGCGGGGCCCGCCTCCTCGGCGGCGCTGGCCGGATGGCAGACGAAGACACGCCGATGGCTCGGCGATTCTTCGGCGCTGCCCGGGTTGAGCGGGCCCATGATTTCGAGCTCCCGCAGCGACGCGCCTTCCCGGGTTTCCCGGTTGTCGGTCGGACCACGGCCGATATACGGCTTCAGGAACGGCTTGCGGAAGCCCTCTGAAACCGCGTCGGTCTTCATGATGAAGGTGGCGCGAATCTCGCGCAGACCCGCCTTGAGCGGCACCCGGAACACCCAGTTGTCGTCGAGGGTTCGCCGCGCCAGCGCGGCGGCATCGGGCACCGGATCGCCATTGGCGTCGACCACACGCGGGGCGCGGACCCGCCCGGTCCCCGGCGCCTTGAAGACCTGACGCTCGATGTTGAGATCCTCGTCCGGCGTCGCCGGCAGCGTGAACATGTGCACCCGCTCGCCATCGATGCTGAGCTCGAGATTCTGCTCGCCGATGAAGTGCGGGATGTCGGAATCGATGCCCCGCCCGATGCGCGCCTTGATGTCGTAGTCGCCGTCGCGCGGCACGAAATAGTCGATCCGGATGCCGCCGCGCGTGCCCGGCGGCATGCCCTCGAGGCGCACATCCTGATCGAGCTGATCGGGGACGCGGAACAGGTCGCCATTGGGCGGCGCCGGCGTTCCCAGCGCCAGGCGCGCCACCTTCCGCGCCGCGTTCAGATAGCGCTCGGTCAGGAGCGGCGACAGTTTCAGGACACCCGCGATGTTGTCGAAGCCGTAGCTGATCTCGTCGGTCGGCAGCATCGTCGTGGCGTCGATCTCCACTCCCAGCAGGTCGCGGATCGCATTCTGATACTCGGCGCGATTGAGGCGGTGGAAGGGCTCGGTCCGTCCCGGATCGGGATCGACCCGCGCCGCCAGGTCGAGGGCCGTCTCGACCGAGGTGGCGAAGCCGTCGATCACCGACTGCGCCGGACGCCGCACCCCGGACGGCGGCATCAGGCCGGCCCGCAGCTTGACGACGACCTTCTCCCACTCCGGCGCGTGGGCCGCGACATCCGTCACGTCCATGCCGTCGAGGAGCAGGCCAGCCGTCTTGAGCCGCTGGTTGTGACACGTCACACAGTAGGAATCGACGAACGCCTTCGAGGGCACCGCCGGGGCGGACTGGAGTACCGCCGGCACGGGCTGCGGCGCGATAGACGCACTCTGCCCGGCCGCCCGCATGTGCCCAGCCGCCGCCGGCATGGCGATCCGGGACGATGGAAGCGGCGGCCCTCCGGGCGCGGTGCTGACTGCCGTCGACGCGAGCACGGCCCACCAGGCGAGGACGATCTGACCCCAGCGAATCTTCATGCGACCTCCGGCTCGTCGCCAGCCACGAAACGAATCCTCACAAACACGACCATGGAAACGCGACGGATCGCTTCATGGGTTCGCCGGGCCGTTGTCGCCGCCGTGTGATCGAGCGATTGGCAATGTGCGCAGTGACTGTCCTGCGATCGCAGCTGTCCTGTGCGATCGACCCAGCCGAACACCGTGCGTCACTGCAAGGCCGATTCCACCGCGTCGTCACCAGGCCGGCGGATCCCCGCGATCGAGTAACCCGATGCCAGACGAGCGTTTGCCTCCTCCAGCGCATTGCGCCGGCAGGATGCGCTGATTCCAGCCGCACAGTTTTGTCGACTTTTGCCAGGCCATGCCGCCAATTACGTCGGACGCAGTAACGGCACCGGCGGCCCGCACGCATCGACCTCTGGCCGCGCGCAGCGGACGCGACCGGCCCGGCGCGCGTTCCGGACAAATCCGTCGGGCGGCCGCTGCCGGCCGGCAACAAAGTTGTCGATCTTCTTCGACCACGCCGACCGGCCCTTTGCTCTCACCCGCCAGCCGACAAATCCGTCCCGACCTGATTGCGGCGAGCCACAACGTTGTCGATCTTCGAACGGCATCGGCGCATTTCAGGCGCGGATCGACGGGACGACAGCATCAATGCTCGATGGCCCCGCGCTTGCTCCAGCGCTCGACGGACCGAGATCGAATGATCGACATCAGCGGCGGCCACTGAGCGTTTCGCTCTTCCGGTGTGCGTGCGCGTGCGATCGCTCCATACCCATTACCCACGTTCCGCGAAGGAGGCCTTGATGGCCCGCTACATCAGCTGGTTGATCGCGTTCGCGTTGCTGCTACCGCTACATCTCGCCGGACAGCAGAACGCCACCGTGCAGGGCATCGTCGCCGATGAGTCACAGGGCGTGCTGCCGGGCGCCACCGTTACCGCGTCAGAGATCAGTACCGGTCTCCAGACCGTTGCCGTCACCGCCGGGGATGGCCGCTACCGGTTCGACAACCTGGCGCCGGGCCGCTACCGGATCAAGATCGAGCTGTCGGGATTTGCCGGCGCGGAGCTGACCGGCATCGAACTGCTGGTCGGCACCAATGCGACGGTGCCGACGGTGGCGTTGAAGGTCGCGGCGTTGCAGGAGACGGTCGTGGTGAGCCAGCAGGTGCCGCTGGTCGACGTGCTGTCGTCGCAGGTCGCCGGCAACATCGATCGCCGCCAGATGTCGGAGCTGCCGCTGCAGGGCCGCAACTGGCAGGAACTGTCGCTGATGGTCAAGGGGGTGACCGCCAACAACGTCACCAACACACCGGGTGCGAGCGACGATCAGTTCCAGCTCAACCTCGACGGCCAGCAGATCACGCAGCGGGTCTCCGGCTCGGGATTCGGCCAGCCCAAGATCAGCCGCGAGGCGATCGCCGAGTTCCAGATCGTGACCAACATGTTCGACATCACGCAGGGGCGCTCCACCGGGATGCAGGTGCAGGCGATTTCCCGATCGGGAACCAACGACATGACCGGCGTGACCTACGGCTTCTTCCGCAGCGACAGCTTCAACGCCGCCGATCCGGTCGCGCAGAAGGTGCTGCCATTCGAGAATCAGCAGGTCGGCGGCACCCTGGGCGGACCGATCATCCAGAGCCGGATGCACTTCTTCGCGTCCTACGAGTACGAGCGTCAGCCGTCGACGGCGTTCCTGCAGCCGACCCGGCTGCCGCACGAGACGTTCGAGTTCGAGACCAAGCCGATCAACAAGAACTATCTCGGCCGGGTCGACTACCAGCTGTCATCGACCGATACCTTTTCGGTGCGCGGCCAGCGCTGGACGTTCGACAACCCGTTCGTGATCGGCAGCGGTGCGGCGCATCCATCGACCGCCGAGCAGCTCAGGCAGCGATCGACGAACGTCTTCGGCACCTGGTCGCACGTCGTCGGCTCCGGCCTGATCATGCAGCTGCACGGCGGCTACAACGGCTTCTCCTGGTACAACGATGCGATTCCGTCGAATGACGTGCCGTTCCACGACACCCCGTTCTTCGTCCCCGAATTCCAGTTTCCCGGCTTGACCGTCGGCGGGCAGCGGAACTATCCGAACTACACCTGGCAGGACACCTACAGCAGCCGGCTGGATGTGAACTGGCATCTGGGACGGCATGAAACAAAGTTCGGCGGTGAGTTCCTGCGGGTCAGGGACACCAAGAACTGGTCGCTCAACCGGCGCGGCACCTACGTCTTCTCGACCCGGCCGTCTGATGCCGAGCTGGAGCGCCGTTTCCCGGCGGACACCTGGAACAGCCCGGCAGCCTGGGATATCAGCGGCCTCGAGCCGTACCTCCAGCGCTTCGACATCAACTTCCATCCCGACTACCTCGTCGACACGCCGCGGCCGACGCTCGCCCTGTGGTACGGCGACAACTGGCGGGCCGCCAGCAACCTGTCGGTCAATTTCGGCGTCCGCTACGACGCCGATTGGGGGGCGACAAATCCGCCGTTCGTCACCGACAACGTGATCTTGATCGACAACGGCGTCGAGTCGCGCGACTTCGGCTTCAAGACCGGCATCCGCGATCTCAACAACGTCGCGCCCCGAGTCGGGTTCGCCTACAACGTCGGCGGCCGGAACACCCTGGTGATCCGGGGGGGCAGCGGCCTTTATTACAACACCCCGGTCTCGAACGTGACCTACAGCCACCAGTTCTACAACCGCGCGGTAGCCGCGACGTTCGCCCCGAACGGACCGGGATTCATGGAGGATCCGACCCGCGGCGTGACGGCGGACGACTATCTCTCCGGCCGCGCGCCGCTGCCGGTGCAGACCGTCCGGGTCATCGCCAACGACTACGTGATGCCCTACAGCTGGCAGAACTCGATCGGCTTCCAGAAGCAGCTCGGACCGGTGATGGGATTCGACGCCGACCTGACCTACCTGAGCGAGCGCGATCAGGTCCGCGGCCGCGATCCAAATCTCTTCTACGACCCGGTCACCGGCTACAACCTCGACCCCGCGCGGTTCGGGCGGCCCAACCCCGTCTACGGCGAGGTGCAGTGGATGGAGAGCACCGGCAAGACCGAGACGATGCTGCTGGCGACGTCGTTCACCCGCCGGTTCAAGAACAATTTCCAGGGCGGAATCACCTACACCCGCACCCTCAAGCGCAACGACAACACGACCGGCTTCGGCATCCAGGCCAACAACCAGTTCAACCTCGATGACGACTGGTCGCGATCGGCCGACTTTCAGCGCGACACCCTGCGCGCCAACGGCATCATCCGGCTACCGCTGCAGGTGACCGTCGCCGCGTCGTACTTCTACGGATCGGGCACCTATTACAACGCGACGTTGTCGGGCCGCCCGTACAACAAGCCGGGTACCAACCGCCTGAACCTCGGGGCGCCGATCGTCATTCCAGCCGCTGTCCTCGATCGCTGGGACGGTCCCGCTGTCATCGCCACCGGCGCCGTCTGGCCGCGCAATGCGCTGCACGGCCTGGCATTGCACAAGGTCGACCTGCGCGTCTCGACCACCATCAGGGCGGTCGGCAGTGTCAAGGTCACGCTGCTCGGCGAGGTGTTCAACCTGCTCAACCGGGACAATTTCGGCAGCTACACCTCGCAGCTCGACTCAGTCAACTTCGGGCAACAGGTGGCCAACTCGGGCAACGCCTATGTCCCGCGATCGGGCCAGCTCGGGTTCCGTGTCGAGTTCTAACAGCCCGTGGTGAAAGTCCCGGCGAGCACCGAGACCGCTGTGAAAACTATCGCAGACCGTATCGACCCGTCACACCACTCATGAGGAGGCTTCCGTTGACCAAGCTGACCACGATCATCATTCCGCTGGCGGGCCTTGCCGCCCTGCTGATAACCGGGCCAACCGCCAGCGCGCATCATTCATTCGCGGCCGAATACGACGCCAGCAAGCCGATCACGCTCTCCGGACCGATCACCAAGATGCTGTGGTCGAATCCGCACGCCTGGGTCTACGTCGACGTGAAAGGCGCGGACGGCAAGATGGTGAACTGGGCCTTCGAAACCGGCGGCGCCAACGCGCTGTACCGGCGCGGCTGGAAGAAGGAAGACCTGCCGGTCGGCGAAATGGTCACGATCGAGGGGTTCCGTGCGCGCGACGGCTCGACGCACGTCAACGCCACCAACATCAAGCTGCCGAGCGGCCGCCAGCTGTTTGCCGGTTCGTCGGGCACGGGCTCGCCCGGCAAGCCCGCGGGACAGTAGCGCTCCCGGGTGAATCAGCGCCCGCGTTTCACGACAACAGAGAGTGAGCTTCGCATGCCTACGGTCCGTCGTTTCTACACAATCTCTCCGGCGCTCCTCGCGGCCGCGATCCTGATCGCTCCAGACACGGCGGCGGCACAGGCGGCCAGGACGGCCGCGCCTGCCAACCTGCCGCGGACCGCCGACGGCAAGCCGGACTTCAGCGGCATCTGGCAGG
>JBDTRR010000071.1:0-26611 GCA_039931615.1 Acidobacteriota bacterium | reverse complement strand
CCGCCCTTCAGCATGAACAGGTTGTCGCGGAGCTTCTCGACCTCGACGACCTTCGGCCCCTCCGCCGGCGCGGCCGCACCGGCGGCCGGCTGCTGCGACGCGGTGACCGCCAGCGACAGGGCGCCGGCTGCCAGTAACGTGGCGAGAACAATGACCCTCTTCATTCAGCCTCCTCCTGGGTGTCCTGTCCCCGCGCTGTGGTCAACAGGAATGCCGGACCGATTGTGTGCCGAATCGAGCCTCGTCCGCAGGAGGCGAATCGCTCACTTGTTGGCGGCGCGGATCTGCGTCAGGAACAGGTCGATGTAGCCTTCCAGCCCCCGTCCGACCGCCCCGGCGTGTGCCGCCGGCACGCTGCTGCCGATCCCGCCGCGATGGATCAGCGACACCTGCACCAGCACCGGCTGATCGTGGTAGGACAGTTTGGCGGTCGCGTGCGTGTAGAGAAAGACGTCGTACCGCGAGACGCACGTGCCACTGGCGAGGCCGGTGCTGATCACATTGACGTACACGTAAGTGTCGTCGTCCGAGTTCTTACGGACGCTGAATCCGGCATCGGTGAGCCGCTTGGACACCGCGGTTTCGAGAATCTCCTGATTCAACCCGCACGCGACCGCCTGCGCGCCGAGATCTTCGACCAGCACACCCAGGCTCTTCAGGCCTATCAGCTCGGCGCCGGGCCGCGGGTCGAACGCCTCCGGCGCTGGCGGCCTGAGCGATGAAGCAGCAGCCGCGGTCGTGGGTGGTGCGGCTGCGGCCGGGGCGGCGGTGGGTGGCGTGGCGGCCGCGGTTTCGACCCCCGGTTCGTAGACCCGTCGCGCTTTGTCGCCGGCGCCGCGCTCGAGGAATTGCACCTCGACAATCAGCTGCGAGCCTGTGGTTGTGGTGCGTGAATAGGTGTAACGGACCTCGCGGTCCTGTTCCACCCGGTAGTCGACGACGAGATGATCGCCGTCGCGCTTCGTGGTGACCGAGAACGGCACGCCTTGCAGCACGATCGCCTCTTCTTTGCCATCGGGATGCAGCGTCCGCGACTGGCCGAGCTCGTTCGTGATCGTCACCGCGGCCGGCGTGTCGACGATGATCAGGCGGGCCGGAGGATTGCGGACTTCGGCGGTCAGCAGCTGGAGCCGCTGCGCGTCCTCATAGCTCTGGCGGCCTGGAGCAAACGGCGCCGCGGCGCCGCCGCGACTCCCGCCCTCGCCGCCCGATCCCCGGCGGCCGCGGCCGCCGCCGCTTTGAGCGCCAGCGCCCGGCGCGGAAATCCAGTCGGCCTTGAATCCGATCTCACGCGGGAGTTCGCTGAGCGAACGGTTGAGCGCCCAGATGCCGGCGAGCATCGATGCACTCTGGGTGCGCGCGGGCGCGGGAAGAAGCGCAACAACGGCAGCCGTGGCTATCACCAGACGTGGAAATGACCGTGCCATATGTCTTGCTGTCAGGGTAGCACGCCGTCCCGTTGGTCAACCACGGTGCCTGCCCCGACCGTCGGTGCGGGATCTCCGTCGACCTCACGGCTCCTTCGTCGCACAGGTCCACTGCGCTTCATCGAAAACGTGCCGCGCATAGCGGTAGTCCCGGATGAACCGAATCCGATCGCTGCGGAAGTGGACGAACAGAAAGTAGCCCGGCGGTCCGGCCGGCTGTTCGAGCACGAGGAGCGCCGGGCGGCCGTCCACCTCGCCCAGCTGCAGACGCGTGTGGTCCAGCCGCGCGTAGTTGCTGAAGTAGCCGCCGACATCGGTCGCGCCGCTCTTCTCGGTCATTCCGACCAGCTCGAGTTGAACGTCCTCGGCAAGCATCGCCCGCAAGGCATCGAAATCGCGGGCGTTGAAGAGCGCCACATACCTCCCGAGCAGCGCGGCCTGCTCCTGAGGCAGCACGGACGGCGCCGGCCGCGCATCGTCAGCGGCGGCCTGACGCCGCAGGGTCGCGCGGCCCCGATGCAGCGCGCCCTTGATCGACGGCACGCTGACGTCGAGGATCTCGGAGATCTCCTCGAGACGGTACGACAAGACGTCCTTGAGGATCACGCAGCTGCGCTGCAACGCGGTCAGCCGCACGAAATGTGACAGCCCCCATTGCGCGACTTCAGCGGCGGCGAGCGGCGAGCCTTCGGTCGGCGCCGGAAGTTCGCCTTCCAGCGTCTCACCGAACCGCACGTCATAGCGGCGCAGGTAGTCGAGTGCCTTGTTGTGCGCCACGCGGAACAGCCACGCGCGCAGGTTCTTCACCTCCCCGAGCTGCGGCAGGCGAAAGTACACCTTCGCCAGCGCTTCCTGGACGATGTCCTCGCCGTCGACGGCGGAACCCGTCATACGGGCGCAGTAACGCAGCAGCTGTGGCCGCACATCGGCCACGAGCTCGTCGAAATCGGCCCGCGCCTTGGCCAGCGCCTCGAAATCCATGGTCTGCTCTCCCCGCCGGCGGCCTGCGTCAGCACACTCGATCCGCCGATGTCCCAAAGACGATCGATGGGCCTGAAAGGATCCGGGATCGACACCCGCATCGTTTCGAGCTCCCCATTCGTCATGCCCATGACACAGATTTCAGGAGGATTCTTCATGGACGCATTGATTCGACCCATCATCGCGCTGCACCGAGTCTCGAACAGCATCCTGGCCACCGGCATCGGCGACTTGACCGATCAGAGCGCGAAAGCCCGGTCCCGCGGCGGTGCCGGACCGTCGATCGCCTGGACGATGGGGCACCTCTGTCACTACAAGATCGAGATACTGGGAATGCTGGGTCAGCCTCGCGAGAATCCGTTCACGGCTCAATTCGAACACACCGCCGCCAGCGACGGATCGGACTACCCGCCGCTGGCAGATTTCGCCGCGAGCTATTCGGGGCTGAACGACGACGTCTGCGCCGCGCTCGCTTCGTCCGGCGACCGGCTTGAGGCAATGATGCCCGGCCCCGGGCCGCATGATGAGAAACGCATCCTGGACACCGTGCTATTCCTGACGTGGCACGAGGCATATCACATCGGTGCCATCGGCGCGATCCGGCGTGAGCAGGGGCGCCCGGCGATCGCGGAACTCGTGAGGGGATCGTGACCGCCGACACGTCGCGAGAGTACTCGACCCAATCAGTGCGCACAGGAGTGAAGCGATGGCCACAGTGACAGGCACCGCCGCCAATCCCTGGTTGCTGAAAACCCCTCCAGGGAATTCGGCGTTCACGATGCACCGCGACACGATCGATGGCATCGACATGTTGATCTGTACTGTGGGCAAGACGGTGCTGCACTACGAGTACCGCTGCCTCAAGGACCTTCACGCGATGCTGAAGGCGCACGACGATTGGATGGAGCTCGGACCAGCTGACGAGCAGAAGCCGGCCACGCCGGGCACCGTCGAAGCGTGGGGACGTTCGCCGAAGAATCCGGTCGCGGGCTGGTACGGGAGGAGGAAGGGCTTGCGCGGGAGGTTCGGAACATACATTCCACCGCTGATGGAGGCGCTCGGCCTGGCGGAGGTTGAACACAAACCGCGGAACAATCGCATGCGGGCCATTTAGACGCTTCGAGCTGCTCGTCAGCGGACGATCTCCGCGACTGCCCATCCGCGGAACCGCGATGATCCATCGGTCGCGTCGGCGCGATGGCGACCGGGTCGCACTGAGCGATTACCTGCCCCGATCTGGCAGTTCGAACACCCAGATGGCCGCGCTGCGGTCAGGCGGGTTCTTGATCTCGGGCACCAGAGCAGGAAACGTCGCCGCCTGCGCGCCGCCGTTGCCGACCACGACGGCGACGAACTGACGGCCGTTCACCGCATAGGCAATGGGCGCCGAGTTCGGCACGTCGTTCAGCCGCACCCGCCAGAGCTCGCGGCCGTTCGCATCGTCGTATGCCGCGAACACGCGATCGAGCGACCCGGCGAACACCAGGCCGCCGGCCGTCGCCAGCACGCCGCTGGTCTGCGGCGCGCGCTGGCGCATCGTCCAGATCGTCTTCTTCGTCTCGACATTCACCGCCTGCACGCGGCCGTACTTGCCGTCGCTGTCCGGGCGCGGACGAAGTGTCCAGCGCACGCCGGTCGAGAGGCTCCCACGGCCACCGGGAGCCACCGGCGTCAGATCCATGCACGCTTCGACCAGCGGCACGAACATCACCTTGGTGTCCGGGTTGTACGACTCCGGAATCCACGACTTGGCGCCGCCCGCGTGCGGGCAGGTGGTGATCGTGTCGCCGCCGCCCGGAATCAGCCGGGGGTTGATCTCCTTCGCGCCGGTGACCGGATCGATACCGATGACCACGTCCTGTACGCCGAGGTCGAAGGAGAAGGCGTACTTACCCGAGTCGGCTTCCATGAAGTCGAAGATCGCCTGCTTGCCGCCGGTGCCGACGAGCGTCCTGCCGTTCGCCCCCGTCAGCAGGACACGGCCGAACGCCCAGTCGTAGTCCCACTGATCGTTGGGCTGGTGCTGGAAGTGCCACACCAACCTGCCGGTGTCGGGATTGAGCGCGATCGTCGAGTCGGTGTAGAGCAGGTCGTTGTTCTGGTTGGGCGCGCGGTTCCGATACGGGCCGGTGTCATACGTCTGCGCGACGCCGAAATAGACCAGCCCGGTTGACGGGTCGTAGGTACCCGGCACCCAGACCGAGCCGCCGTTGCGCATCGTGTACGGCACGCCGTTCCAGGTGTTGCCGCCCGGCTCGTTCTCCCTCGGGATGGTGTTGAAGCGCCAGGCTTCGGCGCCGGTGCTCGCATCGAGCGCGACGATGAAGTTGCCGCCGCCGGCGCGGCCGGTGGTGCTGGCGATCACCTTCCCCTTGGCGATCGTCACGCCGCCGCTGAGCGCGAAGCCGCCCTTGGTGTCCGCGATCGGCTTGTCCCAGACCATCCGGCCGGTCTTCACGTCGAGCGCGACGATGTGGGCGTCGCTCGTGCCGGTGTAGACCTTGTCGCCGTAAATCGCGATCGAGCGCTTGACGCCGGGGTTGACCCCCATCGGCAGGCGGCGCGAGTACTGCCAGAGCAGATCCCCGGTGGCGGCGTCGAGCGCCTGCACCTTGTCGCCGAAGGCGTGCACGAACAGCACGCCGTCGTGGAAGAGCGGCGTCCCTTCGTTCGGGCCGTTCGGCAGCGACCAGCTCCACGCGGCGCGCAGATCGCCGACGTTCTGCCTGGTGATCTGCTGCAACGGGCTGTAGCCCTGGCCGTTGAAGCCGCGGCGCCACGTCAGCCAGTCCCCCGCCGACGGATTCTGCAGCATCGCCTCGGTCACCGGCGTGTAGGTGTCGAGCGGGTTGACGCGCACCGGCGACGACGGCAGACTCACCCCGCCGGACAGTCCGCCGCTCGGGCCTCCGGCGAAGCCGGGAAGCAGCATGCCCTTCAGCTGATTGGGATCAGACGGCACCGGCTTGTCGCTGGCCGCCAGCTGGTTCTGCGACATGACGAACGCCAGCACCTCGGCGTGCTTCTGCGCACCCAACGATCCGGGCGCCGCCGGCGGCATCGTCTCGATTTTGGTGAAGAGGGCGTCGGCCGGCTTGCCGAACCAGATGCCGCGGAATTCGACGCCCTTGAGCGGCGGCCCGAACTGGCCGTCATCCATGTTGGCGCCGTGGCACGACGCACAGTTCTGCGCGTAGGCGGCCTGACCGGCGGTCTGCTGGAGCGCGGTGAAGGACGGCGCCACGAGCGACTGCGCCGTCAGGCTCCCGCCAACCTGGTCGACGATCGCGAGACCCGATCCGGCGAGGACGATGCCGAGGACCACCCAGCGGACAAGCGGTGCTTTCTTCACTGAGATTCTCTCCAGAGCAAGGGCGAACGCGATTCGCCTGTCCGCGAGGATATGCCAAGAGGGTCCTCCTCGACACGCGGGGCAGCCTCGGCGCGGCGGCGATTTGAGCAGAATTTGCGAGAAAAGCAGCCTGGCGGTCAATAATCCGTTGTATCGTCAAGGGATATGACTGCCGAGAGGAAAAGGCGCATTGGGAGCTCGCTCCTGGTAGCCTCATGGATCGCGGCAGCGGGGTGGAACGGGCCCGCCGCCGGCGCTCGAACGCCGGCCGCGCAAGCGCCCGCTGACTCGGCGGCCACGCACCGGGCGGTCCTCGATCGGTACTGCGTCACCTGCCACAACGCGCGTGTGAAAACCGCCGGCCTGATGCTCGACGGGCTGGATCTCGCCCGGGTGCCGGATGACGCCGAGGCGTGGGAGAAAGTCGTCAAGAAGCTGCGCGCCGGCACGATGCCTCCGCAGGGCGCGCCGCGACCGGACGAAGCGACCCAGGGGGCGCTCGTCACCTGGCTCGAGGCGACGATCGACCGCGACAGCGCGGCGCGGCCGAATCCGGGGCGCCCGGCGTTGCATCGGCTCAATCGCGCCGAGTACCAGAACGCCATCCGCGACCTGCTCGCCCTCGACGTCGACGCCGCGGCGCTGCTGCCGCCCGATGATTCGAGCTACGGCTTCGACAACGTGGCGGACGTGCTCGGCGTCTCACCGGCGCTGCTCGAGCGCTACCTGGGCGCCGCCGAGAAAATCAGCGCGCTGGCGATCGGCGACCCGTCGCTCCCGCCCACCGACCAGACCTACCGCGTCCGCTTCGACCTGACGCAGACGCGCCACATCGACGGCCTGCCGCTCGGTACCCGCGGCGGCACGCTGGTCCGTGAGACGTTTCCACTCGACGGCGAGTACATCATCAAGCCGAAGCTCTGGCGCACGAACGTCGGCTTCATCCGCGGCCTCGCCTATCCACACCAGATCGAGATCACGGTCGACGGCGCACGCGTCCACCTGGTGACGGTCGGCACGCCGGAGGATTTCGCGACCTCCCTGATGGGCCCGCAGAACGCGGTGAAGATGATCGAGGAGCGGATGCAGGTGCGTGTGCCGATCAAGGCGGGGCCGCGCACGATCGGCGTGGCCTTCGTCGAGAAGTCGGAAGCGATGCCGCCGACGCTCCTGCGGCCGTACCTCTCGACGCTCGACCCGGTCGATTCCGAGGGCGTGCCGCAGCTCGAGGCGGTGACGGTGAGCGGTCCCTTCTCGGTCAGCGGCCCCGGCGACACGCCGAGCCGCCGCCGCATTTTCAGCTGCCGGCCTGCGGCAGCGGGCGGAACGGCCTCGAGCGAGTCGAAGGGCGGCCCATCCTGGCGCCCGGGCAGCGACACCGCCTGCGCGAAACAGATCCTGTCGGCGCTCGCGCGCCTCGCGTATCGTCGCCCCGTCGGCGACGCCGACCTCGCCCCGCTGCTCGCCTTCTACGAGACCGGACGCCAGAAAAAGAGTTTCGACGCCGGGATCCAGCTCGCCGTCGAGCGGCTGCTCTCGGATCCCCAATTCGTGTTCCGGGCCGAACACGAGCCAGCCGACCTGACGCCTGGCACGGCGTTCCGCGTCACCGATCTCGAACTGGCCTCGCGCCTCTCGTTCTTCCTCTGGAGCAGCATTCCGGATGAGCCGCTGCTGGCGCTGGCCAGCCGCGGCAAGCTCCGTGACCCGGCGGTGCTGGAGCAGCAGGTCCGGCGGATGCTGCTCGACCGGCGGGGCCAGGCGCTCGTCAGCAACTTCGCGGGGCAGTGGCTGTATCTCAGGAATCTCAAGAACGTCGTGCCCAGCAAGGACCAGTTTCCGGAGTTCGACGACAACCTGCGCCAGGCGTTTCAGCGCGAGACGGAACTGCTGGTCGAGAGCGTCATGCACGATGACCGCAGCGTGCTCGATCTCCTGACCGCCGACTACACCTTCGTGAACGAGCGCCTGGCGAAGCACTACGGCATTCCGAATGTCTACGGGAGCCAGTTCCGCCGCGTCCCGGTCGCGAGCGACGCCCGCCGCGGCCTGCTCGGGCACGGCAGCATCCTCACCGTCACTTCGCAGGCGAACCGTACGTCGCCGGTCCTGCGAGGGAAATGGCTGCTCGACAATCTGCTCGGCAGCCCGCCCCCACCGCCGCCGGCCGACGTGCCGCCGCTCAAGGCCAACGCCGAACGCGAGCGTCCGCTGACGATGCGCGAGCAGATGGAGGAGCACCGGGCGAACGCCGCGTGCGCGTCGTGCCACAAGCTGATGGACCCGCTCGGCTTCGCGCTCGAGAACTTCGACGCGATTGGCGCCTGGCGCACCACCGACGCCAACAGCCCGATCGATCCCTCGTCGCAGCTCGCCGACGGCACGAAGGTCGACGGTCCGGTCGCGCTGCGGCAGACGCTGCTGCGCCATCCGGACGCGTTTGTCAGCACCATGACCGGGAAGTTGCTGACCTACGCCCTCGGCCGCGGCCTGGAGTCTTACGACCAGCCGGCGGTCCGCTCCATCGTCAGGAACGCGAACCGCGGCAACTACCGGTTTTCATCCCTCGTGCTCGGCGTCGTCAACAGCACGCCGTTTCAAATGCGCCGGCGGTGATGAGTCAGTTCATCTGACGTGGTCATGGGGCGTTCACTCCATGACGGGATGAACGGATGACTCGATGCTCAGATTCGGAGAAACGCTATGTTCATCACGAAAATGTCGCTGCCCCGCCGCACGTTCCTCCGCGGCATGGGCGCCACCGTGGCGCTGCCGATACTGGAAGCGATGGTCCCGGCGTTGACGGCGACCGCCAAAACGGCCGCCAACCCGGCCCTCCGCTTCGGCGCCGTCTACGTGCCGCACGGCAAGATCCTCGATCAATGGACGCCCACGGGTGATGGCCCCGGCTTCGCGTTCTCGCCCATTCTGAAGCCGCTCGAAGCGCACCGCGATCACGTGTGCGTGGTCAGCGGGCTGGATGGTCCGAAGGATCCGGCAGCCGGCGGCCACGCCACCGCGCCCGCGATGTGGCTGACTGGCGCCTCGCCGAAGAAGACCGAGGGCGTGGACGTCCGCAACGACACGACCATCGATCAGCTCATCGCCAAGGCGATCGGCCAGGAGACGCCGTTCCCGTCCCTCGAACTGGCGACCGAAGACTTCACCGGCTTCATCGGCGCCTGCGACGTCGGCTACAGCTGCACCTACATGAACACCATCGCGTGGGCCGGACCGACGGCGCCGCTGCCGATGGAAATCAATCCGCGCGTCGTCTTCGAGCGGCTGTTCGGCGGCACCGGGACGCTCGAGCAGCGGATCGAACGCATCCGCACGCGCCGCAGCATCCTCGATTCGGTCTCGCAGTCGGCGACGCAGCTGAAACAGCGGCTCGGCGCACGGGACCAATCGCGACTGAGCGAATACCTGGAGGATCTGCGGGAAATCGAGCGGCGGATCGAGCGATCGGCGCAAACGCGCGCCACCGATCTGGCCGTGCCCGCCGCGCCGATCGGCGTCCCCGATGCCTTCGAGGACCACGTCGGGTTGATGTTCGACCTGCTCGCGGTGGCGTACCAGGCCGACCTGACGCGCGTCTTCACGTTCATGATGGCGCGGGATCTCCACAACCGCACCTACCCGCAGATCGGCGTCGACGAGCCGCATCACGGGCTGTCCCATCACCAGAACAAGGCCGACAAGATCGCGCGCTTCGCCCGCATCAATGCCTACCACGTCAGCCTGTTCGGGAAGTTCCTCGACAAGCTCAAGGCGGCACCCGACGGCGACGGCTCGGTCCTGGACCATTCCGTCATCCTCTATGGCAGCGGCATGGGCAACGCGAACGTGCACAGCCATATCGCGCTTCCCTACCTGGTCGCGGGCACCGGGGCCGGCACGATTCAGGGCGGCCGGCACATCAAGGCGCGCACGCCCGACCCGAGCGGGAACCTCCTGCTCAGCGTCATCGACAAGTTCGGCATCGCCCGCGACCGCGTCGGACTCAGCACGGGTCGCGTCGATCTCTAAGCTGAGAGCGCACCGGCAACCGCGAAGGCACGACGACACGAGTGGTGGTTCAGGAGGGCAAGCCGTGATCGAGACACGATCAATCGTCGGCAATGTAGGGGCGCTGCTGTTGCTGTCGGTCGGCATCGCCGGCGCGAGCGACGTCCGGGTGGTGCAGGCCGTCCGCGACGGGGACGCCGCGGCAGTACGCTCGCTGCTCGAGCGGAAGGCCGACGTCAACGCGCCTGAAGTGGACGGCACCACCGCCCTGCACTGGGCGGTCCGCGCCGACGATGCCGGGACGGTGGCACAGTTGATTCGAGCCGGGGCGAAGGCGAACGCGGCGAACCGCTATGGCGTGACGCCCCTCTCGATCGCGGTCGGCATCGGCAACCCGGTCATCGTCGAGGCACTGGTGAAGGCCGGGGCCGACGCGCGCTTCACCGGCCCGGAGGGCGAGACCGCGCTGATGATCGCGTCACGGACGGGTCGCGTGGAAGTGGTCCGCCTGCTGCTGGCCCGCGGCGCCGACGTCAACGCGAAGGAGCGCTGGTACGGGCAGACCGCCCTGATGTGGGCCGCCGCCGAGAACCATGCGGCGGTGGTTCGGGCGCTGATCGACGCGGGCGCGACCGTCGATGCCCGTGCCGACCTGCTCGGGCCGCCGAAGCGCGACATCGCCGATTTCAGAACCGACAAGAATGGCCTGGCGCTCCAGACGCTGTTGACGACCTTTCCCAAGCAGGGGCTGACGCCGCTGCTGTTCGCGGCGCGGCAGGGCGCCGTGGATGCGGTCCGCGTCCTCGCAGACGCGGGCGCCGACCTGAACCTCGGCGACCCGGACGGCATCACGCCGATGATTCTCGCCATCCGCAACGGGCACTACGACGTCGCCGCGGCGCTCGTCGCCAAAGGCGCGAACGTCAACGCCGCCGACGCCGCCGGCAGAACGCCGCTGTACATGTCGGTCGACATGCACTCGCTCGACTGGATTCAGAATCGGCCGACCGCCCAGCCATCGGGCCAGCTCGACAGCCTCGACGTCGCACGGCTGCTGCTCGAAAAAGGCGCGAGTGCTGACGCCCAGCTCAAGACGGCGCCGCCCGGCTGGAAGGGCGACGCGGTCGGCGCGCAGAATACGTTTGGCGGCGTGCTGTCGGCCGGGTCAACGCCGTTCCTCCGCGCCGCGAAGAACGCCGACCAACCGGCGATGCGCCTGCTGCTCGAGCAGGGCGCCGATCCCAACCTCGCCACCCGCGGCCATGTCACCCCCTTGATGGCGCTGGTCGGCGGCCTGGGCCGCAAGTACGGCGCGGATCTGCAGGTGAGCCCCGAGGAAGAGAAGAACGCAATGCAGGCGATCTCCCTGCTGCTCGATCGGGGAGCCGACCTCAACGCCGCCAACGACGCCGGGCAAACCGCGCTCCATGCCGCGGCGATGGTCGGCGCCAACGGCGTCGTCCGGTTCCTGGTGGAGCGCGGCGCCAGGCTGGAAGCGAAGAACGGCCAGGGGCGGACGCCGCGGGAAGAGGCGCTCCGCGGTCTGGCCAACGTCGACGGTGCGCAGAACGATCCCCATCCGGACACGGCGGCGCTGCTCACCGAACTGATGGAGAAGCAGGGGCTTCGCATCGCGCCCGCCAAGACGGGCGAGACCGGCCCGTAGGTGCCACGCCTCCTCGGTGCCGTCGCCCTGGCGATGGCGATGGCCACAGCGGGAGCGGCAATGGCACAACAGACGTCGCTCCTCGACGGCGTCTATACCGCGGACCAGGCTCGGCGCGGCAAGACCCGCTACGACGCGTCCTGCGCCGCCTGCCACCTCGGCGATCTCAGTGGAACACTGGCTGGCGACGCGGGCGCTCCGCCGCTTCGCGGCGAGCCGTTCGTCTCGTTCATCGACGGCTGGGACGCGCGCCGGCTGTTCGACTACATCAAGACCACAATGCCCGCAGACGACCCGTCAACGTTGAGCGACGCGGCCTATCTGGACATCCTGGCCTACGTCTTTCAAGCCAACGATTTTCCAGCGGGGGCCGTCGAGCTTGGCCTCGACCAGCTCGCGAAGATTCGCCTGCCCGGCCGCGGGCGCTGACGCCAGCGGTCCATCCTTCAGCCGCTAGCCTGTCTGGCCATTTTCAAGCATTTCCTCGCGACCTTCTTCCCGGACAGCGCTTCACCCCGACGTCGAGAGGAGCGAGCGGCGTCACCTGGCTGACGGGGTGAGATTGGCTCGAGCACTCAAACGCGGGCTCTTCCTGCTCATTGCGGCAATGTAGAACTTCCCGGCAACGAGATCAGCCGCCTCGCCCTCTGTCAAGGTCACAACGCCGGCAGCTGGCGACCGGGATGCCTTCGACAGGATGTACGCGACGCCACCGTTCATCCGGCCGGCGCGGCGGTGGAGATAGATCCCGCCAATTTCGCCGGGTGACGCGCCGGACGTGCGAACGTCATAGCCAAGCTGGCGCGTCCGGCTATTGAATGTGAATCTGGCCACGACATCGAAGGGGGCCGGCGGATCGGAATTGCCTCCCTCTGCGGTCGCTCCGAAGGTTACAGCACCTGGCTCCAGGCTGAATCCAAGCGCTTCGCTCGTGCTCGGCGTCGCTGCACCAGGCGGCGGGGTCGTGGACGGCGGATGGCGATGTCGCGTCGCCTGCTCATACGCGTAGGCCAACCCGATCAGGGTTGGTTCCGCAAATCGCCGCCCCAACAGCTCGATGCCAACCGGAAAGCCGCTCGGCGTGAAGCCGGCTGGCACCGTGATCGCCGGGAACCCGGTCTGAGCTGAAAGTCCGGCATTGGTGCCGATCTGATTCCCGCCGATCCGCGGTGCGATGCGGCGAGTGGTGGGATAGGCGATGGCATCAAGGCGGTTTTCGTCCATCGTCCTGACGATGGCCTGACCCAGAGCGTCACGCGCCGCCAGTCTGTTGCGATAGTCCCCACTGCTCAAGTAGTCGTCGGGCACGGCGTTGGCACTTTCGAGGAATCCCTGCAGCTGTGCGGAATGAAGGCCAGACGCAAGGAGCTCCTCGACCGACTTGACCGGAGAACCCGGCGTGTTCTTGAGATACGCCCCGAGATAGAACTTGAGCTCCTGGACCAGAAGATTCGAAGCCGTCAGCTGCGCTGTAAGGTCAGGAACCACCACGTCCACCGCAGTCGCGCCGGCAGCCTTCATGTCCTCGATGGCGCGCCGAACGATGCTGCCAACTTCCTGGTCATCAGGGACGTCGCCGAAGAACTGGCTGAGCACACCGATTCGTACTCGTTCGAGGGCATCGCGTTTCAGAGAAGAAGTGTACGTGCGCGGGATTTGCCCCCGGCTGGCTGCGGTCACCGGATCGGCCGGGTCGTACCCCACTGTTGCGTCAAGGATGATCGCGATGTCCGCGACAGTTCGAGCCATCGGCCCCGCTGAGTCCTGTGTATGGCCGAACGGGATGATGCCCGCTCGACTCGAAAGACCTGCAGACGGCCTCAGTCCGACGATGCTGTTGTGGGAGCTGGGTATTCGAATGGACCCGCTCGTGTCGGTACCCATGGCGAACGGGGCGAAGTTGGCGGCGACAGCGACGCCGGAGCCCCCGCTGGATCCCCCGGGCGCTCGTGTCAGGTCGTACGGATCCAGCGTTTGGCCACCGAGCGAGCTGATGGTGGTGAGGCCGAGCGCGAACTCGTGAAGGTTGACCTTGCCGAGGATCACCACTCCGGCCTGGCGTAGCTTCCTGACTTGAAAGGCGTCAGCCTTTGGCACGACGCCTGAAAGCGCCAGCGCCCCGCCGGTCGTCGGCATGTCCATCGTGTCGAAGTTGTCCTTCAAGAGCACCGGGATGCCGTGCAAGGGACCGCGAGCGCCGCGCCTCCTTCGTTCAGCGTCGAGCGCGCGCGCACTCGCCAAGGCACTGGGATTGATGGACAAGACGGCGTTCAAGCCGGGACCGGCCTGATCGTATGCGGCGATGCGGTCCAAATAGAATTGAACGAGCTGAACCGACGTGAGCTGACGGGAGGTCATCGCCGCCTGGAGGTCCCGTATGCTCTTTTCGAACATATCAAACGACTGAGCGCCGACCGGTTCGACTCGCCTGGCAACCGAGCCGATCGTCAGCAAGACACCTCCCGCTGATCGAAGAAACAACCGCCGGCTCGGAGACGCGAGCCTTCTCGTCGTTTTCATGTCGCTCCTCGTCTCATGGGCAGGAGGCGGGAATCATATCTTGGAACCGGCTGGGCTTCCTGCGGGCGCGAGCGCTTCGAGTCGCAGGTCGTGCCGTTCACGAGTGGCTGCTGAAAGGCCGTTCTGGTTGATCAGTTTCTGGCTACATCAGGTTGACGTTGCGGTCGACGATGGATACGCTGCTGGGCGATGATGTCGGTGCTGCTCCCGCTCCTCCCGACCCTCAGTTTCGCACGCGCACTGAGCATTATGACTCTCTGTGCCGGGTTCATCGCCGTTGCCGTGACCCCTCATTCGATTGTGGCGGCCGGGGCGACGTCATGCGAGAGCCTGTCCTCGCTGGTGCTGCCGAACACGACGATCACCTCGTCGCAAGCCGTGGCGGCCGGAGGGTTCATGCCGCCGGCATCGCCGGGACGCGCGGGAGGCCTGGGTGGAGGCGGGCAGGCCTTCGCCGGATTGCCCGCGTTCTGCCGCGTGGCCGCGACGCTCAAGCCGTCGTCGGATTCCGACATCAGGGTCGAGGTGTGGCTGCCGGCGGCGGGGTGGAACGGCAAGTTCGAGGCGGTCGGCAACGGTGGATTCGCGGGTTCGATCAGCTATCCGGCGATGGCGCAGGCGTTGCGACGTGGGTACGCGACCAGCTCGACCGATACCGGCCACAGCGGCGGCGGCGCCAATTTCGCGATGGGCCATCCCGAGAAGCTGATCGACTTCGGATACCGGTCGGTTCACGAGATGACCGTCGCCGCCAAGGCCATCGTCGGCGCGTTCTACGGCAGTGGTCCCCAGCAGTCGTATTTCAACGGCTGCTCCACGGGCGGGCGGCAGGCACTTCAGGAAGCGCAGCGTTTCCCGAGCGACTTCAACGGCATTATCGCCGGGGCGGCGCCGCACATCCAGCCAGAGCTCCTGTCGGGCGTGGTGTGGGTCGGGCAGGCCGCGCTGAAGGATCCGGGCAGCTCGATTCCCCGGACCATGTATCCGGCTATTCACAAAGCCGTTCTCGAGTCCTGCGATGCGCTCGACGGACTCAAGGACGGGCTCATCGACGACCCGACCCGCTGCCACTTCGATCCCAAGGTCCTGCAATGCCAGGGCACCGAGGGGGCGGAGTGTCTGACGGCGGCGCAAGTCGAGACGGCCAGGAAGATCATGGCGCCTGAATCCCGCACGGGATCGGAAGTCTTCCTGGGCCTCGAGCGCGGCGGCGAGCTGGGCTGGGGCGGCCTGACCGGCGGTCCAGAGCCAAACGGCGACGGCATCGGTCAGTTCAAATACATCGTGTTCGAAAATCCGGACTGGGACTGGCGGACCTTTGACGCGAAGACCGACGTCGCCCGCGCGCAGAACGCGTACGGCGGGCTCATCAACGCGAACGACCCGAACCTCAAGCCGTTCGCGTTTCACGGCGGCAAGCTCATCACCTATCACGGCTGGGCCGACACGACCATTCCGTCGCACGCCAGCATCGCGTACTACGAACGTGTGCTCGAGACGATGGGCGGCGCCTCGAAGACCCAGGATTGGTACCGCCTCTTCATGGTGCCGGGAATGGGCCACTGCGGCGGCGGCGAGGGTCCGAACAGCTTCGACATGCTGACGGCGCTCGAGCAGTGGGTGGAAAAAGGCCAGGCGCCCGTGCAGATCGTCGCCTCTCACAGCACGGCCGGGAACGTCGACCGCACGCGGCCCCTGTGTCCGTATCCACAGGTGGCTCGATACACAGGAACCGGCAGCAGCGACGACGCCGCCAACTTCGTGTGCCGGATGCCGTAGCCCATCACCTGCGCCCGGATGCACCGCCCGAAGCCAAGCGATCGGGACGTCAGACAGCGTCAGGACGATGGATGAGCAGACGATCCGTTGACGCTCGTGGGCACGCGCCCACCCTGAAGGGTCGGTCGATGATGCGTGCGAAACGAACCTGGTGGTGGCTTGTCGGCATCGCGACGCTCGCGCTCGTCGGCGTCGTAGCCTGGGCAATCGTGGCACGGCCACCGGGCGCGCCGATCGCCGGGCCGTCTGCGTTGTCAGCGAGCGGCGTCTTCCAGCCGACCGTCGTCAACGCGGCTCCCTTGCCCGGTCCCGCGCCCGAGGGCATGGTCTGGATTCCCGGCGGCGAGTTTTCCATGGGTGCCGCCGATCCGCACGGCCTCGACATGAACGACGTGGGGATGCACGCGACCGATGACTCCCGGCCCATCCATCGCGTTTCTGTGGACGGCTTCTGGGTGGACACGACCGAGGTCACGAACGGTGAGTTCCAGAAATTCGTGACGGCGACCGGCTATGTGACCGTTGCCGAGCGGACGCCGCGCGGGGAGGATTTTCCGGGCGCGCCTCCAGAAAAGCTGGTCGCCGGCTCGTTGCTCTTTTCGCCGCCCGATCATCCGGTGCCGCTGAACGATCAGTTTCAATGGTGGTCGTACGGGAACGGTGCGAGCTGGCGCCATCCACTCGGATCGGCGAGCGACCTGAACGGGCGCGAGCACCATCCCGCGGTCCACATCGCCTATGACGATGCGTCGGCTTACGCTTCATGGGCGGGCAAGCGGCTGCCGACCGAGGCCGAATGGGAGTTCTCGGCGCGCGGAGGGCTGGTGGGAAAACCGTACGTCTGGGGGGATGAGTTTCGGCCGAACGGCCGATGGATGGCCAATACGTACCAGGGAAGTTTCCCGAATCAGGACACGGCCGAGGACCTGTTCTCTGGCATCGGCCCGGTGGCGCAGTTTCCGCCCAACGGCTACGGCCTGTTCGACGTGGCGGGGAGCGTGTGGGAATGGACCAGCGACTGGTATCGGCCCGACTACTACGCGCAGCTGGCCACAGCGGGCGGTGTGGCGCGCAACCCGCAGGGCCCGGATTCACCGTACGATCCGAGTGAGCCGACGGCCAGCAAGCGCGTCCATCGCGGCGGATCGTTCTTGTGCACCGACCAGTACTGTTCGCGATACATGGTGGGTACGCGTGGCAAGGGAGAAGTCAGCACCGGCACGAATCACCTCGGCTTCCGCTGCGTAAGATCGCCGACGCGCCCGCGCCAGGCGGCGCGCTCGTAACGATTACCTCACCGACACGGCGTGCCAGGACCGCGGAGGCTGCAGTCGTTCCCGAAGTTCCTCGAGACGCACATCGCGTCATCGTTGTTGGTCACCCCGTCCTGGTTGAAGTCGAAGACGCTCGGCTGCCCCGAGTAGCGAGTGACGCCCGCCAGATCCGCGGCATCGACATGCTTGTCGAGGTTGCCGTCGCCGTAGCAGACCAGCTCCGAGTCGAGCAGGCCTTGCAATCGAGCCTTCAGGTCGGTGAAGTTCGTCATCTGCTCAGGCCCCAGGAACGTGGGCTGCCCGTTCGTCAGGAGTTCGGCCGTGGCAAGGTCGAGTCCGATCGGATTCGACGGCGGATTCGGCGAGAGGTCGTAGAACTCGAATTCGCCCAGGCCGCGATCGCACGAGGGACGGTCCACCTTCACCAGCTTGTACCGGTTGTTGCGGAGGGCCCACACCCGGGTCGGGGTGATCAGCAGGTTGCTGTAGAGACGCGCGTCCTTGATGTCGCAGGCGGTCGGGTAGATGGGAATCGGTTGGTCGACCGTTGGTCCGAACCACGTCGCACCCAGATCCACGCACGGGCCCGCTGACGTGAAGAGGATGTCGTTGGCGATGTTGATCGAGCCGACGTGCTGCACGCAGGGCCACTGCTTTACCGACGGCGGCTTGAGGCCGTTGCCGATCTGGGTGAAGTTGTATCGACGCGCGGCCGGCTGATTCGGGTTCGTCAGGTAGGCCAGCACCGGTTCGGCGTCGAGCGCATGCGAGGGCGGAACCACCCGGCGCACATCGACCCGGGCGATTTCGCCGAACAGCTGGAAGAGATCGACCGCATTGACCATGTGCTCGACGCTCCGGCCTCGGCCGGCGACCAGCGGGCCGGAGACGATCATCGGCGCCGTGACGCCGGTCTCGTAGGCCGTGCCTTTCGATCTGGACGCATCGTAGGGAGACTTCACGCTCGTCGACAGAGTGCCGTTGTCGCCGACAATGACGACCATGGTGTTGGTCGTCTCGGGCTCGTAGAGCAGCCCCCCGCTCGCATCCCGCTGCGCGAGGCCGACACTGACCAGCAGGCGGCCGATGTCCCGATCCATCGCCGCGAGCATGAGATCGCTGAGGACGCGCTGCGATGCCGGATCCGTGCAGTTCTCAGGGATGTTGGCCGGCCAGACGAAACCCGGAGGATAGAGATCGAGGGGTGGCTGCTGATACGGGGTATGGATCGCGTTGTAGCTCACGGTGGCCATCCAATGATGCAGCACGCGGCCGGTCGACTGCGCGCGGATCCATGCCACCGCTGCGTCGGTCTGATCGGTCGTCATGTATCGACGCGACCTGAGCGTCTGGAGCCCGCCCGAGTCGGCGACGGCCTTGGGCCAGACGTAGTAGCCATTGGCCGTGGTGAAGTCCGGCGCGGCGCCAGCCGCCTTATTGCAGGTGGGCGCCAACTCCCCGTCCGCATCGAGCGCCGCGATGCCGCCCAGGGCGACGCCCTGTTGTCCGGTATAGCCGGCGCCGCGGTTGTCGTCGCATTGAGCCTGCCCGCTCGAGCTGGGGAACCAGACGGCGCCTCGCGCGGCGCCGGTCGGGAATCCGCACGAGTATTTCTTCGTGTCCCGCGTGTATTGGCCTCCGAGCGAGACATCGATCGACGGCGGCCCTCCCCGCAGATTGCCATCGAAATAGTCCCAGCCGAGCGCCAGCGGCGCGCCGTTCCCGGCCGGATTGTTCTCCGGCCCGCCGAGGTGATACTTCCCGATCAAGGCGCTTCTGTAGCCAGCCGTGGCGAGCACGCGCGGCGTGGTCGTTTCAGACGGCGAGACCTGTGCCGCCGCGAGGTCCTGATCGAGGATGGCGGCGGTCACACCGGTGCGGAGGGGGGACCGTCCGGTGAAGAACGCGGCGCGGCTGGGTGAGCACTCCGGCATCGTGTCGAGGTGGGTGAACTTCACGCCGGCGGCGGCGATGGCGTTGATATTCGGCGTCAGCGCCGCGGTGCCTGCGGACGGGTTGAAGATCGCCAGCTGATCCTTGCCCACGTCATCGAGCATGATGAACAGGATGTTCTGTGGCCCGGCCGAACCCGCGCGCGGGACGGCTTGATTCTGCGTGTGCCCTTCGAGCTGCGACAGCACGACCAGGCAGGCGGCCAGCATTCCCCTGATGGGGAGCCTCATGCGGATCATCATGATGTGTTCTCTCGTCAGCGCCGCTGCACTCGAGGCTCGAGCGTCGAGTATAGAGAGCGGCGTCGAGACTGGATGTTCGATTGTGGACAGCCGCTGGCACCAGGAGAAGTGACGCCATTCGGTCCGCGGCTCGCATCGTCAACCCCTCCCATCGTCACGTCGCACGGGATCTCGCTCGTCAGGGCTGGCTGGCGGAATCCGGCCATAGCGGGACCATGTCGTTCCGACGACCGTTGCGGAACCGACCGTCATCAGCCCGAGGCCCCCGGCTGTTCTACCGCACTACGTGCGACATACCGTGTGTCCGGCTCATGCCGCCTCCGAACGCGGCGTGTTGTTGCCGCCGGCGTGTCGCGACTCGGCGCGGGATGCGATGCCCAGGAGCTGCCGCCGGTTTGCCGATGGGTTCCGGAATCAACTCGTCGCCCGGAAGGGGCCGCACGTTCGTTCCAGGGCTGTCGCTCGAAGCGATCGTGGCCACATCGTCGTTCTCCGTGTCGAGTCCTTCGCGCCTGCGCTCATCGTGTGAGCATCGCCGGATCCAGACGCGCACCGAACGCGAGCATGAGAGCCAGACCCAGATTGACGGCGAGCGTCATGAAGCCGACGCGATGCCCGATGCCGTTCCTTGAGGAGCTCGGTCGTGCTTGCGGTTTCGCAGGCGACCACGTTGCCGCCAGAACCGCTCGCGCAGCGACGGGGCCATGTCTTCTGACTCGTGGACGACCATCCGGCCGGCGGCCGCCGCGGCTTGCGCCTTCAGGCGTTCGATGATTTCGTCGTGATCGTTCGACATTGTGACTCTCCCCGCATTCATGCCAGAGCGAAGTGCCGCTTCGCACAGGCGCGACCCGATGCGGATTTGAGATACCGCTCGAATCGTGCCGCCTCCTCGCTAGGGAATTCGAGCGATACGACGACTCGCCATGGTCGGTGATTGACCGTGTCTCCGACGGGACCGTCGTTGTGCCATTCGAGCCGCTCGTCCACGTTTGCGGTCGTGCCAACGTAGTTATGACCCTGGTTTCCGCGACGTGGACGTTCGCGCGCTCGGGCGCGAGGCCCTTGATGGACGCGGTCCGACTTCGTGATGCAGTTCGGCCAGTGACGCGCGCAGACGCTTCAAGACTTCGGCCCCAGCTGGCGTGATCCGGTACACACGCGCGTCACGCGATCGCTTGGGTTCGGTCGCTCGCAGCCATCCTCGGCGCGCCATTCGGGCCAGCAACGGGTACAACGTGCCGGGGCTCAGTCGGTAGCCGTGCCGCTGCAGTTCCTCGAGCATCCATTGCCCGTACACTCCCTGCTCTTCAGCATGGTGCAGGATGTGGATTTTCCAGAATCCAAGGAGAAACTCGCGGACGACGGGGTCGGTCATCGCTACTCTTGTACTCCAGAACCTAGGCCGCCGGCTTGCTCTCTCTGGGCCGCACGTCAGTCCCAGGCCGCAACTCGTCGGTGCCGCGTCCCGCGATCTCGTCACCAGCCCGCAGATCGCCAAAGACCTCCAGCAGCGCTCCCGACGTGAGCCCAGTCTTCACGTCGATCCACTCCGTCCTGCCATTGCGGATACGGATCACAAACGTCCGGTCCGTCGTCGTCGCGACGCTCGTACTCGGCACGAACAGCGAAGGTCCCGAGCGTCGAACTGGCCATTGCACCTGGCAGAAGGTCCCCGGTGCGAGCCCGCGCTCGCCGTTCGCCACGTCCAACTCCACCGCCATGGTTCGCGTGCCGACGTCTACCGCCTGCGCGATGCGCGCGACCTTGCCTGAGAAAGTCTGTCCGGGATACGCGGCCACCGTAAACCGGATCTCGGCGCCAGGCCGGATCTCGGCTGTGTAGGCTTCCGGCACTGGCACGACAAGCCGGAGGCGTTCGGTGTCGACGAGCCGCAGCAACGGCGTCGCGCCGGCGCCACTTGTCGACGGTCCGACGAGGGCTCCGGGGTGTACATTCCGTTCGGTGATCACGCCGGCGAACGGGGCCGTCATCCGCAGGTACCCTTCGATGTCTTGAATGGCGTTGAGCGCCTGCCGCGCCGCTTCGACACTCTGCTCGGCGGCGAGGACCTGGTTGGCGCTCCCATCCGCCGTCTTCTCCGCGATCACGACGTCATTCCCGGCCACCACACCCGGCGTCGCCGACGCGGCCTTGAGCCTGGCGAACGTGCCCTTGTCTGCGTCGGCCTTCGCACGCGCCACCGACAGCTGGGCCTCTGCCGCCGACAGTTTCGACTGCGCTTCGGACCGCTGCGCCACGAGTTCAGGGGCTTCAAGTGAGGCCAGCAGCTGTCCCGCGCGGACTCTGGACCCGCGGTCGACGTGGACGGCCTTCACGAATCCGGTGACCCTCGGAAACATGGCCACCGACTGAAACGCCGTCAGCTCACCCGGCAGCGACAGTGGCACGTCAAGCGATTGCTCGACGACGCGAACGACATCGATCGCGGCAGGGCCGGCCGCCGCGGTGACCGGCGCGGCACGGGAAGAGCCGTCGCCACCTCCGCACGCCGCGGCAGCCAGCGTTGCTACCAACCCAGCGGTGAGGATGTCCCGCACACGCCACATATCTCGCTTCGCCGATGTCATGGTCAGCCCAGTTGTGTTCGGAAGGCGCTCTCCGGGTCGTCCGGATCAAGCGACGGTGACGTGGGGCTCGCCGACTGCTGGATCAACGAGTACACCGACGGCAGCACAATCAATGTGGCGAGGGTGGCCGCTGCCAGGCCCCCGATCACGGCGCGGCCCAGTGGCGCGGTCGCCTCAGCACCTTCGCCAAGCGCGAGCGCCATCGGGATCATGCCTGCAATCATGGCGGCGCTCGTCATCAAGACGGGACGCAGACGGGCGCGCGCCGCATCGATGGCGGTCTGCAGGGGAGATTCCCCCCGCCGCCGCGACTGCTCGGCAAATGTGACGAGCAGGATCGCGTTCGCGACCGCCACACCGATCGCCATGATGGCGCCCATGAACGACTGGACATTCAGCGTGGTCCCCGTCAGCCACAGGACGACCACCACCCCCGCGAGCACCGCCGGAACGGTCGAGATCACGACAACGGCGAGCCGAAGCGACTGGAAGTTCGCGGCGAGCAGGAGAAAAATCACGACGACGGCCACGACGAGACCCGCGGTGATGTTGAGAAACGTCTCCGCCATCGCCGCGATCTGTCCGCGTATCGTCACGGTGGCACCACGAGGTAGATCACCCGCACGTCGAATCGCCGAGTTCACTCGAGCAAGGGCGCGGCCGAGATCCTCCCCGGCGACATTCGCCGTCAGTGTGACCATCCGCTGTCCGTTGACGCGGTCGTATTCGCCGACAATCGTGGCGTTCTCGATGCGCGCCACGTCGCCGAGCAGTGGCTTACCGAGGCCGCCGGCGGACACGGGCATGACGCGCAGATCCTCGAGCGTCGTCACGCGTGGCTGTGGAACCTGCACCTGTACCTGGAAGGCGATCCCGGTCCGGGGGTCCGCCCAGTAGTTCGGCGCGACAAACCGGCTGGACGAGGTGGCGGCCGCGAACGACCGTCCGACTTGATCAACCGTGACGCCGAGCTGTCCCGCCATCTGACGGTTGACGTTCACCTGAATGGCCGGGGAGTCGAGCGTCTGGCCATACTGCAGGTCGCGCAAGGATCCGATCTGCGACAGTTCATTCCGAGCCTTCGTCGCGAACGCCCGAATGGCGGCAAAGTCGGGGCCCATCACCGCGACTTCGACCGGTGTCGGCGCGCCGAAGTTCATGATCCGGCTGACGATGTCACCCGGCTCGAAGGAGAATTGCGCCTCGGGAAACTTGCCATGAAAGGCGTGGCGAAGGTTCTCCTGAAGCGCTTCGAGCTCGATCGGCGCATCGGGCTTGAGCGCGACCTGCAGCACCCCTTCATGAGAGCCGCTGGTCCACAGGAAGATGGTGTTGATCGGGTACGACGAGGGCTGCACGCCGACGTATCCGAGGGTGATGTCGACATTGTCCGGGCCTGCCGTATCGCGGATGACGCCCAGAACGTCGCGGCCCAGACGCTCGGTCGACTCGAATTTTGTCCCGGCGGGCGCGCGGAACCTCAGCTGGAACGCTTTGACGCCGCTCGGCGGGAAGATTTCGCGGCCGAGCGCCATTCCGACCGTCACCACGACCCCGACGGTGACAACAAGGTATGCCGCCACCAGCAGGCCGCGCGCTGGTGCCACTCGACGAAGGAACGCGGCCAGCCGATTGCGAAGGCGCTCGACCCAGTCGCGCGCCGGCACGTCCTGTTCGTGAATGCGATGGCGCTGGCCGAGCCACCAGACCGAGAGTACCGGCACCAACGAACTCGAGAGGAAGAAGGACGCGATCATGGCGAAGCCGACCGCGAGCGACAGGGGCACGAACAGCGATCGTGAGACGCCGGTCATGAAGAAGGACGGCACGAAGACGGCGACCACCGACAGCATGGCGAGGATGCGCGGCACGACCACCTCGCCGCTGGCGTCGAGCACGGCACGCGCGAGGGGTGTCCCGCGGGATAAGTGCGTGTGAATGTTCTCGATCGCCACGGTAGCTTCATCGACAAGGATGCCGACGGCCAGCGCCAGGCCGCCCAGCGTCATGATGTTGATCGTCTGCCCGGCGCCCCAGAGCGCGACGACCGCCGCGAGCAACGCCAACGGGATCGTGATCACGACGATCGCGGAGCTTCTCCAGTCGCGCAGGAACACGAGCACCACCAGTCCGGTCAGGAGCGCACCGAGCACGGCTTCCCGCAGCACGGACTCGAGCGCGGCAGACACGCTCCTCGACTGGTCCAGCTCGTAGGACACCGTGATGTCATCGGGGACCAGCGCCTGGAATCGACTCAGATTGGCCTTGACTTCGCGCACGACGCTCAGGGTTGACGCATTCGGGCGCTTTGTCACCGGGATGTAGACGGCCCGCCTTCCGTTCACCAGCGCATACGCGGTGGGAATGTCGGTACTGTCGCTGACCGAGCCGACGTCGCGGATAGACACGGGCGTCCCGGCCCCACTGCGAATCGGCAGTTCGAGCAGATCGTTGATGGGGCCGACGACCGAGTTCATCGGCGAGATGCGCGTTTCGTCGCCGATATTGACGCTCCCGGAAGGCATGATCACATTGCCCGTGCTCACGGCGCGAATCACGTCGTCGGGCGCCAGACCATATGACCGCAGGCGGTCTGGATCGACGCGGATCACGATCGTGCGCTGACTGCCGCCGAACGGCGGCGGCGACGTCAAGCCAGGGAGCGTCGCAAACTGCGGCCGGACACGGTTCAGCGCCAGGTCCTGGATCTCACCCAGACTGCGGGTCTCGCTCCTGAACACGAGATACCCAACCGGCACCGTGCCGGCGTCGAAGCGCATGATGAACGGACCGACGGTGCCCGGCGGCATGAAGGCACGGGCGCGATTCGCGTAGCCAACCGTTTGCGCGAGGGCCTCGGACATGTCCGTGCCCGGATGAAACGTCAGCTTCAGCAGCGAGGTGTTCTGAATCGACTTCGACTCGACGCTGTCAATGCCGTTGATGTACAGGAAGTGGTACTCGTAGTAGTACGTGATGAAGCCTTCCATCTGCGCGGGGCTCATGCCGCCGTAGGGCTGCGCCACGTAGATGACCGGCAGATCGAGATCAGGGAAGATGTCCGCTCGCATCCGGGTGGCGGCGAATCCGGCCGTCAGTGCGACCGCGATGATCGCGACCAGGACCGTGATGGGTCGTCGAAGCGCCGCTCGGATCAACCACATGGCTATTGCACTCCCGAGCGGCGCAGGAGGTCGACGAGCGGAGCGAGGTTGCCCTGCGCCACGGCTTTCGCCAAGAGCGCGCGCCACACATCCAATCGCGCCGCCGCATCCTGATACTCAGCGCCAGCGAGGAGATTCTGGGCCTCGGCGACTTCGATGATGGCCGCGAGGCCCGCGTCGTAGCGGGCACGCGCCTGCGCCTCGCTTTGTTGCGCGGCCGTCAGCTGGATGGGCGTGTTCTGCGCAACGGCGCGAGCCGCGTCGACCATGACGTCTGCCGCTCGCTGTTGACTGGTGACCGTCAAGACGGCTTCGTCGTAGCGGGCGCTCTCGGCGCGCGTCAGTGCGCCCGCTGCGGCACGGCGGGACCGCAGGGTTGAGAAGTCGAACGGGTTCGGAAACACGACTTGCACGCCCGCCGCCCAGTTGACGCGCTCGAGGCCCAAGCCATCGGCACCGCCGTCAAAGACTCCGTCCGTGTTGGCGCCGCTGCCCCGTGCCGAGACACTCGATTGAAGATAGAGCCGCGGTCGATCGGTCTTGGTCAGCACCGTCTCTCTGGCGCGTGCGAGGTCGACGGCCGCTTGTTCAGATTGCACGAGCGGATGCCGTGGCGCCGGAACCGTCGGCGGGGTCGTCGACACGACATTGTCCAGCAACCTCGCCGTATTCACGGTCATTTGGCCGTCTGGCAGGCCGAGCAGTCGCGCCAGAGTCGTCTGGCCCAATGTCACCGCTGCCCGTGCCTGGATCTCGCGCGTCCGGGCGGCAGCGAGTTCGGCATCGGCGCGGGAGGCTTCGGCACCTGGCCGCAGCTGATTGTCCGCCAGGGTGTGCGCCGCACGAGCGAGGACCTCGCGGCGCTGCACGTCGGCGTTGCCTGTGGCGAGTGCCTGCTGTGCGCTGGCGACGGCGAGAAAAGCGCCGCCGACGGCACTCTGCACGGCGAGTCGGGTCAACCCTGCTTCGGCACGAGCCCGGACGACGCCCGCCTCTGCCTCGCGCACCATGGCGCTCCGAAGGCCGAAGTCGACGGGCTCCCAGGACAACAGCCCGCCAACGGCACTGCCCCAGACACCCTCGCCTGACGCCGACGACAATACCGGGCCCGAGATTGACGGCAGGACGGATTGCGGCAGGAGCTGACCGAAGATGTTGTTGGCGGTGGCCCGGTTCGTCTGCCAGACCGAATCGAAGCGCGGCAGATAGGCGGATTTGGCCACGCTCACGTTGACCATCGAGGCACTGACCTGCTCAAGCGCGGCTCGTACGGTGGGATAGTGCTCCAGCGCGTACTGGAGGGCCTGATCCAGTGTCAGCGCTGTCGGCGCGCGTGGCGCGCCGTCCACCTGCGCGCGCGCGGGCGTGCTCAACGCCACGACACTGGCGAACACGACGGCTCGACGAATTCGTTTCATCGGCGGACTGGACACCTTGGCTTGCCGGTGCGGAACAGATCGCCAAAGACACGAAGGTCCCTGACGGCTGGGCCGGCAACGCCGTTTGGGGGATCTATTATCGGTTTCCGACTACTGTTTCCGACAACGAACGCCGAGCTTAATGGAGATGCTCGAGGGTTGTCAACGTCACTCCACAACACGTGTCAAGCCTCGTTAGAAATGTCCCCATCCTTCCCTCGATAGAAATGTCCCCT
>JBDTRR010000070.1:0-26872 GCA_039931615.1 Acidobacteriota bacterium | reverse complement strand
CGATCGGCCCAGACCATCGACGTCTCGAGCTCGTCGCCCGGGATGTTCCACATCTTCCAGGTGTAGTTGGCCATGAATTTCTGGTACAGCGTCTGGCCGATCGCCGCGGTGAAGTAGTCGGCGAACTTGCAGTGCCCGATCTCGGGCATCTGTTCCTGGATCAGCTTCATCGCGCTGTCGCGATTCCGGCCCAGCTCGCGATGGATCTGTTCGGCCTCCGGCATCTGATCGATGTCCTGGTAGTGGACCGGGTAGCGGTACTTCCTGCGATCGGCCTCGATATAGGTGAACAGCCGCCGATCGATGTGCAGCAGTTCGTCGTTGGTCAGCTTGACGATCGTGTTGTTGACCGGATCGTCCTTGCCGCCGGGCCAGAACCAGATGTGCGGCCCGAACTCGTAGGGGTGGCCGCTGTAGTAGCAGGTCCGCGCCAGGCCGCCGACCCGGCGGTTCTTCTCGATCAGGGTGACGTCGTACCCCTTCTCCGTGAGGTAGTAGGCCATCGACGATCCGGCGACACCGCCGCCCAGGATCAACACCTTCTTGTTCACGCTCGATACCCTTCCCTGCAGACTAGAAGTCTGCGCGACGACTGTGCTGTCTCAATTTGCACTGGCGATGCCGAACCGCTTGTCGATGGCAAAAACCGAAAATGACTCCCGACCCCTTTTCGCCTAATTTGCACTGGCGATGCGGAACAGCTTGCGGCCGGCCGTGACGAACCGCCCGAACCAGGCGCCCTTGGCGGTCAGCTCGATGCGCCCGCTGCCGTCGATGGCCAGGAACCGGCCAGCGGACAACTGCTCGAGCCGCGAGGTGATCATGGTCTTCACGCCGTAGCGGCGGCCCAGCTCCTTTGCCGTCAGCGCCTGCCCGGGAGCGACCAGCAGCTCGACCAGGATGCGCAGCGTCACCGAGCGATCGGGCAGCGTCATGAAATGAAAGAAGAAGCCCCCCAGCGCGAGGTGAATCAGCATGAAAAACAGCCTGGTGTCCCGATCGAGCACCTGTCCCAGCAGCAGGCGATCGGCGAACCAGGCCAGGGGGACGGTGATGAAGCAGACGACGACAATCGTCCGGTAGACGTTACCGGCGCGGCGCCAGGCGCTGAGCGCGGCGACGAGCAGGACCTGGCACGCGACGGAGGCGATGACGACGATCGCCAGGCTGGTCAGCATGCGCTACTTGACGCCTCCGCCCATCCCGAGCGAGAACGCCTTGAACGCGGCGAGCGTGCCCCAGGCGATGACACGCCCCTTCCACGGCAGGCGAAGCGTCTGACCCTGCAGCTCGATGAAGCCGCCGGCGGCGAGGTTGGGGAGACGCCGCGCCAGAATCCGATCGAACCCGCCGGTTCCCTGGTACGAGCGGACCAGACGATCGATATCGCGCAGCGCCGCGTGATTGTAGAGGTCGTGCATCAGCCCGCCGGAGAATCCCCACAGCAGACTGTAGAACGCATTCCACATCGTCAGGCAGATCAGCGCCTGGAGCAGCAGGCAGGCGGTCAGTCCGGCCGCGGCATCGATCGTCTCGAGCGGCCAGAGCTGGACGTAGACGTAGGCGGCGACGGCCAGCAGCGCCGAGCCGTAGCCGAGGAAGAAGCGCTTCGGGTCCGCCGGACGGAGCAGGCGCACCGTGATCAGCGACACCAGGAAGAACGCCGACGCGCCCGCCAGCGGCACGGCCAGACGAATCAAGCCACTCTCCCCATCAGCCGAAGTGGTGCTGCTTCATCCAGTTGACGTTGTACGAGCGGTCGTCGTCCTTGATCCGCCCGTCGCGATAGGCGGCCACCATCTCGCGGATCGCGGTCGAGACGTCCTTCTTCGGCGCGAAACCGGTCGCCAGCAGCCGATCCGAACAGACTGAATACGAGCGTGGGTCGTTCGACGGCAGGACGGTGACCTCGGCCGGCACGTGGCGCGTGATCAGCGAGGCGATGTCGCGCACGGCGATGTTCTCGAAGCCGGCGTTGTAGACCCCGGCCAGGCGCTGGTCGAACGCGAACAGATAGAGATCGACCAGGTCGTCGATGTGGATGTTGGGCCGCGTCTGGTCGCCGCCGAGGACGGTGATCGCCCCCTTCGTCAGTGCCTGGATGGTCAGCAGGTTGACGACCAGATCGAGCCGCATCCGCGGCGAGTAGCCGCAGACCGTGGCGGGGCGGATGATCGTCGTCGTCATCGCGCCGGCGTAGCTCAGCACCACCCGCTCGGCCACCATCTTGGTCTTGTTGTATTCGGAGAGGGGCACCAGATCCAGATCCTCGGTGACCCGCGCCTCGGATTTCAGCCCGTAGACGCTGGCCGAGGAGGCGAAGATGAACTGCTTCACGCCGTGGCGCGCCGCCCGCTCGATCAGCCGCATGCCGGCGAGGACGTTGACCTCCCAGGAGGAGTACGGGTTGAGATCGACCGACGGATCGTTGGCGATGTTGGCGAGGTGAAAGATGGTGTCGAACCGGGCCAGGTCGAAATCATCGATCGTCCGGACGTCCGCGGTACAGATCGTCAACCGCGGGTCCGGCATCAGGTGGTTGCCGAACCACTGCGTGTCCAGCACGCAGACCTGATGATCGGTGCGCGCCAGCATCGCCTGCGTCAGCCTCGTGCCGACGTAGCCGCAGCCTCCGGTGATGAGTACGTTCACGATGGGTGTCCTCTGCGTCCTCCGCGTCCTCCGCGATATTCAGCCCTCATTTCGCACCCTGACCGTGCACATTCAGATACTGATCGAGCCAATAGTGCAGGACGACGTGATGGGACGGTTCGATCCATCCGTAGCGCTGGTTCGGGACATAGACGTTGACGTCGCCGAGGCGCCGGGCCGGATTGTCCGGGTTCCGCCCCGACAACGTGACGATCCGCAGCCGCATCTCCTGCGCCCGCTCCAGCGCCCGCACGATGTTCGGCGAGCTGCCGGAGCTGCTGATCGCAATCAGCAGGTCGCCGGCCCGGGCCAGCCGGTCGAGGGGGAGCGCAAACACCTCCTCGTAGACCTCGTCGTTGGCGGTGGCGGTGACGAGCGAGATGTCGTTGAACGCCTGCGCTCTCAGGCGACCGTTCTTGCAGGCATCGGCGGAGAAATGGCTGGCCATCGACGCGCTGGCGCCGTTGCCGATCAGATACAGGTTCTGCCCGCGCGTCTGCACGTCGTGGGTGATCGCCACCCACCGCTCGAAACCGTCCTCGACGGTCAGCTGCCGGCCGCTCTTGTCCGTGATCGCCAGATCGTTCAGGCCGGAGCAGAGGGCGGCGAAGTAGTCCGCCCAGCGTTCCACGCCGGGCCGGCCGGTCAACGACACGTTCTTCGCCCTCTCGGATGTGCAGGCACAACCAGGCTAGATGACGATCTTGGCGATCGTCATGAACTCCTGCTCGGTGACCGGACGCTCGTTGCACCGCCGCTGGGTCATCGCCGCGGCGGCGATGCTGCCGGCCAGGGCGACGAGCCGGGCCGGCAGGCCGAGGCAGGCCGCCACGCTGCTCAGCGCGAAGTAGGCATCGCCGCAGCCGATCGTGTCGATGACGCTGGTGCTCAGCGTCGGCAGCTCGAACTGGTCGTCGCCGATCCTCACGGCGACGCCCTGCTTGCCGTCGGTCACCGACAGCGCCCGGCACTTCAGCAGCCCGGCCATCCGCTCCAGCAGCTCGTCGAACGGCAGATCCTTTTCGTGCAGGGACAGCTCGGCCTCGGTGCGATTCAGGCTGTAGTAGTCCGCCCCGACATACTTGCCCGGCAGGTTGTAGCCGTAGTTGCTCGAGTTGACCTGGGCCATCGCCGTGACGAACGCCGTCTTCCTGACGGCGATGCTCCGGTTGACGCCCTTGGCGTCGAGCAGGCCATGCCCGAAATCGGCCACCAGCACGAGATCGTAGTCGTCGAAATCGGGCAGCTGCCGCGACACATCGGGAATGTCCAGGATCTTCGCCTCGAACAGCGGCGACCCGCTGTCCCGGTCGACGAAGCGGGTCTTGACCAGTGGACTCCGGCTGAGCGGCGTCACCGCGACATTCGGCGGCACCGTGCCCAGCGATCCGTTGGTGAAGCAGTCGATCTGCTGGACGAAGCCGGACAGATGGAGGGCGATGATGCCGGTCGCGCCGATCTGCTGGATCCGGGCTGTCTCCTGGCCCGCCACGCACCGTGATTTCTGCGACAGGTTGGTGACCGTGATGTCCACCCACTCGTCGACGATGGTCTCGCCGAGCAGACAGACGCGGAGCCGGCTGGCCCGCACCAGGAACTCCTTGAGCTCTTCGAGCTGATACGAGAACTCCGACAGATCGCGGAACAGGACGCGCTCGTTGCGGAGCAGCGGGTTGTCCTGCACCGCCTCCGGGGACGCCAGCAGGAAGTGCGACAGCTTGGTCGAGGAGAACGTCTCGCCGGTCGTAAAATGGATGCGGCCGCCGTAGGCTTCGACGACGTGCTTTTCGCGGAAGATGTTCGCGGTCTTGTCGAGCACCAGGTTGGCGTACTCCGAGCCTTTCACGTAGACATCCGGCTCGAGCGCCTCGAGGGCGGGCACCGCCGACGGGTCGCTGACCAGGGCGACGTAGTCGACGATCTCGAGCGCCGCCACCTGCCGCATCCGGTACTCTTCGGTGAACGACACCGAGCGCTTCTTGGTGATGAACTTGTCGGCAGTGATGGTCACGACCAGGATGTCGCCGAGCGACGCGGCTTCCTCGAAATGGAGCACGTGGCCCATGTGGACCAGGTCGAAGGCGCCGTGACAGAGCACGATCGTCTGGTGGCGCAGACGCTGGCGCAGCGCGGTCAGCTCGGCGAGCGTCAGGATCTTGCGGGATCCGGATCGCTCGCGCTTCAGCCCGGTCGGCTCGGCGGCGGCGCCGCCGGGCCGCGAGGGATCAAGCATCACGGCCCCGCTGCACCGCCCACAACACCCGGATGGTGCGCAGCACGTCGACGACGTTCTTGACGCGAAACGCCTTGCTCTCGCCCTTGGCCCGCTCGGTCAATTCCATCGGCACTTCCCGCAACGTCGTGGTCCGCCGAAGCGCCTTGACCAGCACTTCGGCCTGAAAGCCATAGCCGCTCGACTCGATGCGCAGCCCCTTGAGCACCGCCGCCGGGTGAACCTGCAAGCCGTTGTAGTACCGGAGGCGGCGCCCGGTGATCCGGTTCACCAGGAACGTAAACCCCTTCGAGATCAGCGTCCGGGTCCAGGTCCGCGATCGCCACATGTCCCGGGTGTAGCCGATGACCACATCCGCCTCGCCGACGTGGCTGAACAGGTCGCGGAGCGTCCGGTACCCCCACGCGTTGTCGCCATGGACCATGACGATGTGATCCAGCGCCGCCGCCTCGACCCCACGGCGGTACGACCAGCCGAACCCCATATTGCGATCGTTGACCAGGAGTCTGACGGCTGGGAACCGGTGGAGATTCGCTGTGACCAGGCCGGCGGTGCCGTCCCTGCTGCCGTCATCGATCACGAGGATCTCGTGTGTGATCGACAGCGGCTCGAGAGCTGCCGCGACGTTGCCGAGGGTATCGATGATGTTCCCGGACTCATTGTAGGCTGGAATGATAATCGAAAGCGACCGCATCGGAGCCTAGTGTATCGCTCTCGTCTGTCCGCCGCGATCGAAGGCATAGAGGATGCCGCCCGGCAGGTTGCCGAGGATGCCGAGCGCGACGAACAGCACCGACAGCGCGAACGCCGACGCCGCCGGCACGCCGGCCCGGGCGAAGAACCAGACGAACGCCACCTGGCTCGTGCCGATGCCGTTGAACGTCACCGGCAGCAGCATCACGAGCAGGATCAGCGGGATGAACGCGAGGTAGGTGGTCAGCGGCAGGGCGATGCCGAGGCCCAGGCCCAGGCAATAGGCCTGGACGATGCGCAGCAGCTGCACCGCCAGCGAGCACCCCAGCACGTTGGCCAGAGCGCCGCGGTGGCTGGCGTAACGGCGGACTGACTCGAGCATCCGGTGGCCGGGACGCTGCAACGCGACCGGGAATCTGGCGATCACCCGCGCGGCGATCGCCGCTGTCTGCCGGCAGAAGATCACCACCAGCGTGACGACGCAGACCGCCGATGTGACCGCGAGCGCGGCGACGATGGTCGTGTTCGCCGCCAGGTCGCGTGCGATCCCGAGGCCGACCACCGCCATGGCCAGCACCGACGCGACCCCGAGCATGCGGTCCATGAAGACCGAGGCGACCGCGTCGGCGCCGCCGACGTTCAACCGGGCGAGGCGATAGGCGCGCACGGCATCGCCGCCGATGCTGGCCGGCAGGAAGGTGCCGAGGAACGAGCTGACGAAGAAGATCCGGATCACGTCGGGCAGCGGCGGGCGGGCCTCACGATCGATCGTCCAGAGCAGCGCCACCCAGCGATAGGCCATCAAGGCGCGATCGGCCAGCACCAGCAGACAGGCCACGCCGATCGGCCGCCAGTCCGCGCCGGCGGCCGCCGCCAGTACGGCGCGCGGCTCACTCTTCCACAGGATATAGGCGGTGAGCCCCGCCGCGATGGCGACGCGCAGGATGACGCGGGCAATCGGGTCGCCGGGAAGCCGTGCCAGGGGATTGATCAATGGGTCGTCCGGTGATCAGCCAACCGGACGGCCCGGCCGCGCCAGGTCAAGGAGTCGGGGTCGGCAGCGTGTTCAGATGCCGGGCCGGATCGTGCTTGACCTGGTAGGCGCGGACCAGGAACTTGGCATAGGGCACAAACTGCTTCATGGCGCCGACGTTCACCTGGCACGGGCTCAGGCACGTCGGACAGACCGTCTCCGTGACATGGTCACGGTGGGCGAGGTTCTCGGCCTTGAAATACAGCTCCCCGGCCGGGGTCGTCAGGATGTTGCCGATCGCCTCGGAGTTCTCACAGTAGTACAGGTCGCCGTACGGATTGAGCAGGAGTCCCTGCGTCCGGAACGGGCACGGCATGGTCCGCTTGTAGCCGTTGGCGATCATGTCCGCGTAGTGGAGATACAGGAACGCCTGACCGCTCAGCACCGATTCCTCGCCGACCCGATCGAGGAAGAACGTCCGCATGAACTCTTCCTCGCGCTCGTGGAAGCCGATCTTCTGCTCGAGCTCCTTGTTGTTCAGCATCGCATCGGTGAAGCGCAGCATGTTGAACACGACGTCGAGCTTCTTGGTCCGGGCCCACGCCAGGATGTTCTTGGCGTCGTCGATATTGGTCGCGAAGATCGTCGCCGCGATGCCGAACTGGAAGTTGGCATGCTGCTCGGCCAGCGCCTGCATCGCCTCGATCGTCTGGCTGGCCTTGTCGAAACCGCGCTTGACGTGGCGCACCTGGTCGTGGATGTCGCCGATACCGTCGAGCGAGACGCGGGCGCTGATCAGCAGGTCGTGGCTGGCGCAGAACTCGACGATCCGGGTGAGCATCGGGATGGCGCGATGCGGGGTGAGGCCGGTGGTGTTGATGCCGATCTTCCGCAGCCGCGGCAGGTGCCGCTGGAACAGTTCCACCATCTCGGGCAGATCGTTGCGGGTGGTCGGCTCGCCCCCGGAGATGTTCAGGTTCTCCACGGCCCCCCAGAACGGATCGGCCATCGCCGGTTCGAGCTGGGCGAGCGTCATGTCAGACTTGCGGTCGCCGTGCTTCCAGTTGTTGCACATCTCGCATTTCGCGTCGCAGACCCACGTGCAGTTGTAGATCAGGACGGTTGGCCGGATCGCCTTGAACTTCGACACCACCAGCGTGTTGGCGAGGTCACGGGGAACGCCGGCGGCGGTCTGTGCCAGGTAGCGCAGCGTGAACCCGTTTTTGGACATGCGGTCCCACTATTGTACACGCAGGGATGAGGGCCGACCGTACCCGGGACCGCAAACCACAACGGTATAATCGACGCCGCCACGACGCCGCCACGACGCCGGAGCGCGCGCTGACTGGCTGGCGCCGGATTCCACGCACACACCATGGCTCTTCAGACCCCGCCGACCGCGATACGTCTCAGCGCCGGAGCGCTGCTTGGGGCGGGGATCTGGCCACTGCTGAGCGCCGCCTTTCCGTTCGTGCCGCCCCCGGTGCGATTCCTGATCGCCTGGCTGCTCTTTACCTTCGGCCCGGGGATCGGGCTGGCCGGTGCGCTCACGCGCGAGCTCGATCCGTTGCGCCGGCTCATCGTCGTGCTCGGCGTCGGCAGCGCCGCGACGCCGGTCCTGATCGACGTCCTCGGCCGGCTGCACCTCGTGCCGGCCTTCCCCTACCTGGCGGCGGCGCTCGCCGGCGGCGGCCTGGCGTGGTGGACCGGCCGCACCGCCGGGCGCACCGCCTCGACGCCGAGGGTCGACATCGCGTGGTCCGCGGCGCTGGTCGTGCTGGCAGTCGGGCTTGGCGCCATCGTGTTCTGGCATCGACTGGATGTCAGCTCGGGCGGCGTCATCCTGTACGGCGACTACGACACCGCGGATCTCGGCTACTACGCGGCCGAGGCCTCGGAAGCGGCGCATACCGTCCCGCCGACGGCGTCGTACTACTCGGGTCATCGCCTCAACGCCGCCTATTACCCGCATCTGGTCCTCGGCATGATCCATCGCTTCGCGGCCGTGCCGGTGCTGCCGATCTACTACCGCTACGCCTGGCCGACCTTCCTCGGCCTCACCGCCCTGACCAGCTTCGCGCTGGTGCGATCGCTCAGCACGCCCGGCGTCGCCGCGCTGTCGGTGGTGCTGTTGCTCGTCGGCGGTGACTTTTCCTATCTGGCGGCCCGCTATCTGCCACACGCGAATTTCAACTGGGACTACGTGCTGTGGCCGACAAATTTCCTGTCGCCGACGATGGAGGTGCAGCATTTCTCCACCTGGGGGCCGTCGCTGCCGCTGTTCTTCGTCACGCTGTACGCCCTCGTCCGCGGGCTCCAGACCCGGCAATGGGGCTGGATCGTCCTGGGGTCCTTTGTCCTCGGCGTCCTGTTCGAATTCAAACCGTTCGCCTTCATCGTGCTGATGGCAGCGCTCTGCGCCGCGGCGGTCTTTGCCGGCGCCGACTGGCCAGCCCGGCGCCGATACGCGGCGACGGTCGCGCTCGGCGTCCTGTTCTCACTGCCGTTCGTGATCGGTGCGATCTCGATCGATCCGAGCGACCGCCGATCGCGGCTGGTGTTCGATGTCCTGCTGCTGCCGAAGCGGATGCTGATCAAGATCGACCTCACGACGGCGTTCGCCGACGCGGCGCGCCGGCTGTCGCCGTGGCCGGTGCTGGAGACACCGGTCTTCCTGCTGCTGGCCACCGTGGTGTTCCTGGCGGTCGGGATCGGCGTGCGGTGGGTGGGCGCGCCGGGGGTGTGGCGAGCGATCCGCGGCCGTGGGCCGGCCGGTCCGGACGCCGCCGGCTGGCGTCTGCTGGGATGGGGCGTTGTCGCCGGCATCGCCATCCCATGCGTCGTCGCCACAGAGCCCTACGTCGACACGCTGCAGTTCCATCTCACCGGGCTGTATCTGCTGTGGATCTTCGCGGCGGCGGGGCTGGTCGCGTTCGCGCGCGCGCACCGCCGGACCGGGGCGATCGCCGTCGCGGCGGCAATCGCCGTCGCCGTCCCGTCCTCGATTCACTTCCTGTCGCGCAAGTGGACCGACGCCGAGCGTCCGCCGCGCGTCACCCTGACGCGCAACGAAAACGCGATCGCCGAGCACCTTCGCCGATACGATCCGGAGACGACCGTCATCCTTCACGATCGCCCGCTCGCCCCGTCATTGACGACGATTGTCGCCGGACGGCGCATCGTGCTCGGGTGGGATGTCCGCTATTCGGCGGTCGGTGGGGAAGAGCGCCTTGCCGACGTCAACGCGTTCTTTGGTTCGAGCCGCGGCGATCCGGAGGCCGCCTTCGACGTGCTTCGCCGCTACCACGTCACGCACCTGATCGTGAGGAGTGAGGACAGCGTGCATCCGGCCGTTCTGGCTCGGCTGAAGCCGCTGGTCACCTTCCCCGACGTCACGCTGTACGCGGTGCCGCCGACGATTGGACCGTAAGAGGCGTCGTCTTCAACGTCGCGGCGCACGTTGTGCCCAGCTGAGCCGGCCACCGCTTCCAGTCTGGTGCGGCTTTTGCTCAATTATTGCTCGATTGAGCGGAAGTGCTTCACCAGCGAAAAAAAGGGGGCAAATATGCGTCGATTTATTACCACATGTGTTCTAGCCGCCAGCGCCGTCGGCGTGGCGTTGGCCAATCATCCAGCCACATTCATCATGAGAAATGGTGACAGGTTGAACGGCGACCTCAGCTACAAGGGTGGCTCCGCCTACACCTTGAGCGGCCGTGACTACGAGGCGCGGGATGTTGCCATCGTCGCGTTCGTCGACGGTGAGCCGTCTGCTGACGAGCTGGGGAAGATTTCCACGCAGGACAACAACCCGAACGAGCTGGACCGGCACGCCTTCGTGACCCGGGCCGGGCAGGTCATGCTGGGCAAGCTCTACAAGTTCAGCCCGGATGGCGAGACCATCACCTTCGACGCGCGCGACGGCGGGCGTCGGGACATCTCGGCCAACGACCTGGCCCGCATCTACATCAATCCGGGCGCCGCGCGCAGTGTCTACAACAACATCCTGCGCGCCGGACCCCAGGCTGTGGCGACCACCGGTGTGGTGGCAGCCGCGCCGGCCGGCAGCATCGTCATCAATGGCAACCAAGCGTGGACCGACGCGCAGATTACGGTCAAGAAGGGCGATTCCTATGTCTTCTCGGCCACCGGGCAGGTACGCGTCGCGGGCGGAGACTCGCCCGACGCCGTGGCGGGCCCGGACGGCGCGGCCGCGTTTCAGGCGCCGCGCAACAACTATCCCTATCCGGGGATGGCCGTGGGTGGGCTGGTCGCCAAGGTCGGCAACGACAAGCCGTTCGCGATCGGGTCGATTGGCACCCCGATCAGCATGCCCGACAACGGCCGGCTCTATCTTGGCATCAACGACGACGGTGTCGGGGACAACAGCGGGGCGTTTTACGTGAAGGTCACGCGCGCCGGACGCTAGTGTCCCATTGATCGAAGGGCGCGTGTCCTCACCGGCACGCGCCCATTTTCATGCCGGCCAGAGCAGAGCGCGGAGTCTCGTTTATGATCGACGGCGATGGACTCGCTCCTTCGATCCCAGGCCGAAGCCCTCCGCTGGTACCACACCATCGACCTCGGGAAGGGCGTCGTTACCAGGGGCGTCGACGATACGCCGCAGCGCCTTGCCCGTCTCGATCTTCCGGCGTCGCTGGCTGGCCGGACCGTGCTCGACGTGGGCGCGTGGGATGGCTTCTTCTCGTTCGAGGCCGAGCGGCGTGGCGCCTCGCGCGTCGTGGCTTCCGACCATTTCTCCTGGCAGGGCGGCGGCTGGGGATCGAAAGCCGGCTTCGAGTTCGCGCGAAGCACGCTCGGCTCGCGAGTCGAAGACATCGACATCGACGTCATGGATCTGTCGCCTGAGCGCGTCGGCATCTTCGACGTCGTGCTGTTCCTCGGAGTCCTCTACCACCTGCCGCACCCCCTGCTGGCGCTCGAACGGGTGGCATCGGTCAGCCGCGACCTCCTGATTCTCGAGACCGTCGTCGACATGGTCGGCATCAGACGGCCGGCGATGGCCTATTACCCGGACCGTGAGCTCAATCAGGATCCGACGAATTGGTGGGGGCCCAATGTGCCTGCCGTCCACGCGCTGCTGCGCAGCGTCGGCTTCACGCGGTGTCGAACCGTCACCGCGCTGCCGCTGGCGCCATACCGAGCGGCTCGCGCCGTGGCCCATTGGTGGCGGGGACGGAACAGCCTCGAGCGCGCGTTCCGCCAGGACCGCGCTGTGTTCCACGCGCATAAAGCCCCCTGAATCTATCCGGACGTGAATCCCGCTTCTCCGCAGGCCTGCTCTGTAGTCCGACTAAAGTCGGACGCCACGTACGACGCTGACGCCACGGCCGGGTCTTGTGTTTCCTTTCTTCGTACGTGGGATCCGGCTTCAGCCGGATTGTTCCGTAGTGCTTACCGCTGGAGCCGCACGTTCTGGAGCCACACCTGTCCCGCCGATCCCGCTTTCGAGTTTGTCGTTTCGACCACGAACAGGATGTCGTGGATGTCGCGGGGGACCGGCTGTGGCGTGCGCGCGGCGTCGACGGCGGTCACATCAGCGAATCTGATGGTGCGGTCGCGAGGCGTTTCATCGATGTAGACGGAGCGCTGCCAGTGTTCCGCCGGCGGCCCGACGCGGCGGAAGCGGACCGAAAGTCTCATCGGCCGGTCGGCGCGAGCGGTGAAGGAGAGGCGATCGGAGGGTGCGGCGCCGTCCGGCAGCTCGACGCCGGCCGCCGCGTACGGGCCGGGTGGATTCACGCTCGACAGCTGATAGCGGATCCGCAGTTCACCGGCGGGCGTGGCGTCCAGACCGAGGCTCGACTGCGGTGACACTTCGGAGCGCCACCATTTCGTCGCCTGGCCATCGAACAGCAGCCGCGATTCCGTGGCGGCTGGCGGAGGTGCGGCCGCGGGAAACGTCACCCCGACATAGATCGGGTTGCTGATGATCCAGGGAATCGCCCCAGGACCCGCTGCGGTGACGATCTCCGCGCGATAAACTGCCGGCCCGTCCGGCACCGTGCGGGTCAGGTCCACTTCATCGCGCGCTTCGGCGATCGGTTCGCCGTCGCGCCACAACCTGGTGACGAAGGACGAAGGCGCGTTGCTGCGGATGCGCAGCGTGACGCTGCCGCCGGACTCCAGCGCATCCCCTGCGCCGGCGGTGCCGCGCGCATTGGTCGCCGTGAACTGGAAGGCAGGCGGTGTGGCGCGGCCGTCGATGGCCACGTACAGGTGGCCGCGGCGGATCGCCTGCATGATGGTGGTGGCATCCCGGACCGCCTCGCCGGTCAGCGGCCGATCCGGCCGGACGCGGATCGACAGCACGCGAAACGTCGTCTCGTAGCTGGGGATGGGCAGGGCGAAACCGGTGTCGCTCGGATCCCCGCTGGTCAGCGGCAGGTTGGCGTGCGCATCGGCGCCGGCGAGCAGCACGACCCGCCGCTGGTGGGCGAATGATTCCCAGGCGGCGGCGCCAATCCCGGTGTCGCCGAGCAAGCGCGTGACTGTTTCCGGTGATCGAAACGCGTAGGCCGACAGCGTCGTGATGACATTCCATCCCTGCCGCCATCCGGACTGGCGCAGCTTGATCCGCCAGCTCGTATCCGGATTGAGCCACTCGACGCCGTCGAACGGAGCGTCCCAATCACGCCAGCTGAGCGTCGGCTTCGGCGAGTTCGGATGGGCCGCGACGCCGAACCCGCCCAGCCGTTTGACGTCCTCGGCGACGTCCCGCGCCTCGCCACCGAGCGGATATGGCGAGGCCGGCATATCGAGCGCGAGGTAGTGGCCGCCGGTGGTGCTGATCTCGACGGCATCGAGGCACAACACCCCGGATCGGTAGGCCGGGGCATCGGGCGGCCGGGTGGCGTCGCCGTGGTCGGTGAAGACGACGAATTTCAGGCCGGCCCGGGCCGCCGCGGCGGCGATCTCGTCGGGAGTGCCGCGCCCGTCGGACCGGTTGGTGTGGACGTGAACGATGCCGGGGATGGTGCCGTCGGAGAACGGCGTCTCCAGCGTCAAGGCGGCGGGTGGCAGGCTGACCGTCGTAAGAACAGCGGCGGCGACCGCCAACGCCGCCCCGAACAGGCGTTTCTTCACGACGGCGGCAGGCGAAAAACAGAACCCATCAGCCCGTCATACACCTGTGTCGCATCGGGTCTGTGTTGCATCGGGCGGCAGCGACGCCCCGCTGTCGGTCAGCCGGCGGCGTCCGCGCGCTTGGGAGTCGGCCCGGTGCTGCGGCGGTTCCTGATGCGGTGCGCCAGATCCTGCAGCGACTTGTCGAGCCGCGACTCCTGGCGATGCTGCACCAGGTTCATCAGCAGCCGGGCCATCCGCCACGGCCGCACGGCGTACTGGGTGCCGTAGAACACCAGGAACCCGAGGATGCGGTAGACGTTGAGCACGCCCGGGCTGAGACCGTCGGTGTAGGACACCGACTGCGAGAAGTCCTTGTAGGCGCACAGCCCGAGGAAATACTCGTCCGACAGTTCGGGGATCCGCCCCGATTTGCGCAGTTCGTGATAGAGCTCGGACCCGGGATAAGGAGAGAACAGCGACACGCTCATGTCGTGGACGCCGATGAAACCCATCCGGGCGAGAAACCGCACCGTCTGACCGAGCTCCGATCGGGATTCGTTGGGGAACCCCATGATGATGTTCAGCTTGACGTTCAGGCCACTGCGCACGGCGCCGCGGACCGACGCTTCCAGCCGATCGAGCTTGACCACCTTCTTGATGCGCTTGAGCACTTCCGGCGAGCCGCTCTCGGGCGCGTAGCTCATGTTCCGGCAGCCCGACTCGTAGAGCAGCCGGCTGACCTCGTCGTCGATCGCCTCGGAGCGGGTGCCGCTCGGGAGCTGCCAGGTGAACTCCATCTTGCGCTCGAGGATCCGGTTGGTGAACTGGATGATCCAGCTGCGCTTGACGATCGCGGTCAGGTCGTAGAAGTCGAAGTTGGTCGCGTTGTAGCGCTCCCGGTAGGTCTGGATCTCTTCCAGCACCTTCTCGGGATCCCGTGCGTACCAGCGTGTCGTCCACATCTCGGGGTTCGAGCAGAACGTGCACTGATAGGGGCAGCCGCGCGTGGCGATCATCGGCATGCTGCGGCCGCGGTCGACGCCGTAGCCGAGCCCGTTGTCGAGATAGTTGGCGAGCGGCACGAGATCCCAGGCCGGCCACGGAATGTCGTCGAGATTGCGGATGCGAGTACGCGATCCGGTCGATCGCGTGGTCTTGTCCGAGTGCATCGGCAGGCCGGGCCGCGACCCCTGCTCGACGCGAAGGACCAGACCGGGAATCGAGTCGAACGGCGTCCCGTTCTGGACGGCGGCGGCCAGCTCGACGATCGTTTCCTCGCCTTCGCCAATCACGCAGACGTCGACTTCGGGCGTCGAGTCGAGCGTGAACGCGGCGGTGGCGGTGATGTGCTCGCCGCCGGCGACGATCGGGACGCCGGGGAAGCGGCGGCGCACCATCTGGATCAGGCGGCGGATCTCTGGCCAGTCCTGCGAGAACATGCAGCTGATGCCGATCAGGTCGGACGGCTCGATCCGCTCGACGATCTCCTCGGAGCGCAGGCCGATGGCCATCACCCGGTCGTCGAACAGCCGCGTCACCTGGGACGGGTTCTCGCCCAGACCGTCGACGATCCGAGCGACATGGCCGGCTTGACGCAGGCTCGCGGCCAGGTAGGCGGGCCCGATCGGCGGCGTCAGCGGGCCCGAGTCCGACCAGGTCGGCACGAGCAGGGGCGGCCGCAGGATGGTAACAGTGGCCATGTTCAGTGGGAATCAGTGTACACGAGAAGGGCGCGTGGCGTGGCCGCCGCGCGCCCTTCTCGATGCGGGAACCCGACACAGAGTCAGACGTCTTGAAGGCCGGATCCGTGCGAATGAGTCGGGTCTTTGGCCGGCCCTCGAGACGTCTCGCCCCGCCGGAGGCGGGGCAAGAGAACACTAGTGATTCTTCAGCTTGATGTTCCGGTAGATGATGCCGGTGAACGACTCGCCGCGCGGATAGCAGCCAAGCGAGATGCGGTGGTGGGCCGGTTCGTACCAGTAGTCCCACCCTTCCTCGAAGACTTCCTCGCCGTTGACCGCGATCGTATACCCCTCTTTATTCCAGTCGAGCTGAAAGTGATAGTTGCGCGAGCTGGAAAACGTGACGCCGGTCTCGTTCAACTTGATGCGGTGATCGCCGGGGTCGCCGCCGCCGTCGTTGTTGCCGCCGTTCCGCCAGATGATTTCCATGCCGGTCGAGAAGTCGGCCCGCTGAATCAGGTGCATCTTCCAGGGGTGATCGCGGAAGGCGCCAAAGCTGCCAAACGAGCTGGCCTCGCCCATCGACAGCCATTTGATGTCGCGCTGGATGCTGAAGCCTTCCTGGCCGCCAAAATTCGTCGCATCGAATTCGAGCCGGCAGTCGCGGCACGGTGTCGCGAGATCGTAGTCGATGGCATCGGTGGTGCCGAGCGATTGCCATCCGTCGCCGGTGAAGCGGCCGCCGATCTGGGTGCCGACGGTCCGGAAGTTGGTCAGCGGATCATCGATGATCAGCGGATCGAGCGTGACGAACGAGCCCAGTCCCGACCAGGGGCCGGCTTCGCCCTGGTACTCGGGCCGGACGCGCCAGGTGTAGCGCGTATTCGGCAGCAGGTTGGCGGTGACCTGCCAGGTGGTGGTGCCGACCAGCGCTTCCTGGACGACGATGCCCGCGCTGGTGTGGACCTGGAAGCGGTACTGCAGCGCCAGGCCGGAGGCGAACTGTCCACTCGCCGCTCCCGCATTCAACGTCACGACCGGCGTCGTCTGCTTCTGATCGAAGTTCGGCGACTGGATTGACGCCGGCGATACCTTCAGCGTCGAGCCGTCCGATGCCGACGTCGCGCCGGTGTTTGTCGGCGCAACCGGTGTCGCCGGCTTGCTCGAACTGCAGGCGACAGCTCCCGCGATGAGCGCGTACATACCTAGAAGGGCCAGTGATCTACGTTCCATTCAGTTGCTCCACAGAATTAGCGGGGGCTGCCGGGTTGGGGAGCATTGTAGCCGATTCGCCGCGAGTTGCGCCCGCAAAACCGTGAGCTCGGCGGTAATCACGCGCGACGTCCGTGCTACCATCGCTCCGCGTTCGCGGACTTCCGACGCGACTTTTATCTTCCAACCCACGCGAGGATTTTTGATGAAGAAGACGACGAGCCTGATGATACTGATCGCGGGACTGCTGCTGGCCGGCGCCTCCCCGTCCGCCGCGCAGACACCGTTGGCAGGCAAGCTTTTTATCAACGTCAGCGGCGGTGGCCAGATGTCGACCGACACGCTGTCCACCGGCAACGCCCTCACCATCTACAACCAGACGGCGACCTGGACGGCGACCGAGAATATCGACCGCGGCGGGCTGTTCGACATCAGCGTCGGCTATAAGGTGTGGAACAACCTCGGCCTCCAGGTGGGATTTTCCCGCTTCACGAACTCCGGCGCAGCGGCCGGCATCGCCGTCGTGCCCAGCCCAATCTTCTTCAACCGCCCCAATACCGTCACCCTGGATCTGTCGACGACGGAGCGCAGCGATCGAAACGTCTACATCGCCGCCGTGTGGTTCGTGCCGGTCATGGACAAGATCGATCTGGCGATTTCGATCGGGCCCTCGTTCACGAAGGTCAAGCAGCAGCTCGTCACCGACATCACGATTCCTGCCGGGACGTCCAACGCGGTGCCCTTTCTCGCGACGCAATCGGCGACCGCGAAGGGGGTCAACATCGGGGTGGACGGCACCTACCTGTTTCTCAAGTGGCTCGGCGCCGGCGCCTTCGTCCGCTACAACGGCGGCTCGGTCGATCTCGACCAGGTCGCCGACGTGAAGGCCGGCGGATTGCAGCTCGGCATCGGGGCGAGACTGCGATTCTAAAATGCAGCGTGCGGAGTGCGGAATGCAGAGCAGGCACGCAGAGTGCGGACTGTCAATCTGCAATCCCCATTCTGCATGCCGAATTTCCGACTAGTCACCGCGGGTCAATCGCCGGCAGGTAGAGGCTCCGGTCGACGAAGTCGTTGTCCTGCCAGCTCGGTCCGTTCGTCGTCGGCACGTCCGACAGCAACTTGTAGATGTGGCCGTCCGGATAGCAGATGCGCGAGGCTGAGAAGCTGTAGCCCTTCCACGGCACGATGTTCTCGCCGCCGTTCTTGATCAGCAGTCCCGCGCCCTGACCGCGCAGCAGCCAGGCGACCCGCTTGACGACCTCGAAGGCGCCGGCTTCGGTGCGGGCCGGGTTGATCGCCCGATGGACGCATTGGACCAGTGCTTCGCCGGCGGTCGGGGGGCAGCTTTGCCAGTCGCCGACGGGGCCGGTGAACGGGCCCGGATCGGGCACCACCGGTGCCGGCGGCGGCTCCGGCATCGAGAATGCCCGCGTCTCCGACCACGGTCCCACCGTCGTCGGATCGGCGGCGCGGACGCGCCAGAACAAGTACTGACCGAACTGTCCTTCGATCGGCATCTGGGTGAGGGTCCCGATGCCGGCCTGCTCGGCGGCGGTCCAGTCGAATCCGGTGGCGAAGGTGGACGTCGTCGACAGCTCGATCGAATACGTAATCGGGCCGACCGGACCCGACCGCACGGCGTTGCTGAAGCTGAAGAACGGCCGCAGACTGGTCACCAGGCTGTTGTGGGCGGGTGAGCCCAGTTCCGGCGCCTGGATCACGATCGGCGTGAAGACATCGAAATTCGCCGGTGCGGAAAACGGGCCGGTGTTGGCGCCGTCCTCGGCCCGGGCCCGCCAGTAGTAGCTGCGTTCGGTCGCCAGCGCGTCTGGGAGACGCATCGTCGTCCGGCCGTCGCCGGGGGCGACCCCGGTGCGCGACCAGACGGTGTTGGTGAAGGCGGCGTCGGTCGCCACCTCGAAGACATAGCTCAGCGGCCTCTGCCCGTTGGACGCCGCGTTCTCGACCACCAGCGTGATCGGCTGTTTGTCGACCGCCACCTTGGCGGCCTTCGGCTCGACCGCCATCGGCGGCGTGATGTTGACACCTGGAATCGGACCGGCCACCGCCGGGCTCAGCGGGTTGGCGCTTTTCGAAGACTCGCAGCCCGCCACGGCGAGCAGGACGACCGGCAGGATCAGCAGAACGCTCAACTTCCTCGACATATATCAGACTCTCAGTGGCGAACAGGCAGACGCCGCCGCGCCGCCGCGTGACGTGCTCCAGGCCGATCGACTTATCGACGCGGGCCGCCGCCGCCGATAGCACGTGGCGCCGCCGCGGAACCGCGGATCCGTCCGTCCGGGGGGAGAGCCGATGGTATGGGAGCCGTAAGATGCTGTCAAGACACGATATAATCGCCAGGCCCCGAGGGAAAGGGGCACGGCACCTGTTCACGTCCCGCGCATGATCAATCGACCCCTCAACGTCCTGCAGGTCTGCGATCACCTCGGCTGGGAGGGATCGCGGATGCACGGGGTCAAGCGCCTGTTCGCGTGGATGATCCCACGGTTCGACCGCGAACGGTTCAATGTCTCGCTGGTCAGCCTGCGCCGGAAGGACCTGTCGGAAGAGACGCTCGAGGGGTTGGGTGTGGACATTACCTACCTCGAGCGCTCGAAATTCGACCCACTGACCCTGCCGGCCCTGCTCGAGATCGTCGATCGCAAGCAGATCGACGTGCTCCACCTGCACGGCTACGGGGCCACCACGTTCGGCCGGCTGGCGGCCGCAAGACGCCGGATTCCGGCGATCCTGCACGAGCACGCGAACCTCACCGACACGCCCTGGTTTCAGAAGGTCGCCGATCGCCTGCTCGAGCCGTATACCGACATCGCCATCGCCGTCTCGAAGAGCACCGCCGAGTTCGTCATCGGCGCGCGTCAGGTGCCGGCGTCAAAGGTGAAGGTCGTCTATCTCGGCGTGCCGCTCGAAGAGTTCACCCCGATCCGGACCGCTGGCGACATCGCGGCGGCACGATCGGAGCTCGGGATCCAGCCCGACGATCTCACGATCGGCACGGTGACCCGTCTCCACGAGTCGAAAGGCAATTCCTACCTGATCGAGGCGGCAGCCCGGGTCGTCCGGGAGCGGCCGGCCGCCCGGTTCTTCCTGGTCGGGGAAGGACCGCTGCTCGCCGGCCTGCAGGAGCAGGCGGCGCGGCTCGGTCTCGGCGATCGGTTCGTGTTCGCCGGCTTCCAGCGCGACGTGGCGCGCACGCTCTCGGCCTTCGACCTCAGCGTGTTTCCGTCGTTGTGGGAAGGCACGCCGATCACCGCCTTCGAAGCGCTCGCCATGGGCAAGCCGATCGTCGCCACCGATGCCGACGGCCTGCTCGACATCCTCACCGATACCCGCGACGCGGTGATCGTCCCGCGGCGCGATGCCGAGGCGCTGGCGGCGAAGATCGTCTGGGCGATCGATCGCCCCGAGGAACGGGCCCGGCTCGGCGCCGCGGCGCGGCTCACCGGCCGGCAGTACGATATCGGCGCCTTCGTGCGCAAGATGGAACGGCTCTACACGCTGCTCCATGCGGTCTCCCGCTCGACGCGGCGGCGGGGCGTGCTGCGGGCCGACCTGTCCTTCCTGGCGACCGGAGTTTCGGGGTGACAGCGGGCGAGACTCCGCCTCAGACTGCCGAGCGACGCGAGGCGGGTCGCGTCGAGCTGAACGCCGGCGCGGCCGCGGCGGTCGGCTTGGCGATCGTGCTGACGGCCATCGCGCTGACCATCGACGTCCCGAAGAGCGCCCGCGGCTTCAAGGGCGACGAGGCCACCTACTACAGTCTGGCGCACAGCCTGGCGCATGACTTCGACTTCAAGTACGAGCGCCGGGACCTGATCCGCGTCTGGGAGGACTTTCCCGGTCCGGAAGGAATCTTCCTGAAGCGCGGGAAGACCTTCCGGATTCAGGCGCAGCGTCGCTTTCCCTTCGTCCGGAGGGTGAAGAGGGAAGATCCGGTTCGGAGCCGGCTCTACTACGCCAAGTCCTTCATCTACCCGCTGGCCGCCGCCCCGTTCGTCTTCCTGTTCGGGACCAACGGCTTCCTTGTCTTTCACGCGCTGCTGCTGGGCCTGGATCTCTTCGTCGCCTATACGTTCCTGGCCTGCCGTGGGAGCACTCGGTCCGCGGCGCTGGCCTATGCGACCGTGTTCCTGGCGGCCTCGGTGGTGCCGGTCTACTACGTCTGGCTGACCCCGGAGCTGTTCAATTTTTCGATCGTGCTCTACGCGCTGTTCCTGTGGAGCGCCAAGGAACGTCCCGCCGGCGGCCCGGCGACGCGCTGGGCGATGTTTCTTCGCGGCAGCGGATCCGACTACGCCGCGGCCGCGCTGGTCGGCGTCGTGACCTTCTCGAAACCCACCCACGCGCTGCTCATGTTCCCGCTGGTCGCGCTGGCGATCGGCCGGCTGCAGTGGCGGCGGGCCACGCTCATGGTGATCAGCTGGGCGGTGGTGGCCGGCGCCCTGGTTTCGGCCAACGCCGCGATTACCGGGGAATTCAACTACCAGGGCGGCGACCGGAAGACGTTCTACAGCTCGACCGGCTTTCCTTTCGCCAACGATCGGGAGACATTCGAAAACATCGGCCCGGTGCGGGGACGCGAAGGCGTGCTGCTCGGCGATATCCTGGTCAACCGGCACACGCTGACGGTATTCCGCCACAATCTGACGTATTTCGTCGCCGGCCGATTCAGCGGGCTGCTGCCCTACCTGTTTCCTGGCGTGGTCAGCCTGCTGCTGTTTCTCGCGACGCGATCGCGCCAGCCCTGGCAGTGGCTGGTGGGGGCGACGATTGTCGGCGCAGCCGTCGCGCTGCTGCTGCTGACCCCGTTCACCTATTCCGGCGGCGGCGGCCCGGTCGGCAATCGCTACTTCCTGAGTTTCTACCCGCTGTTCCTGTTCCTGACCCCGGCCCTGCCCGGCCTGACCAGTCCGGCGGTCGCGCTGGTCGTCGGCGCGCTGTTTACGGCGCAGATCCTGATCAACCCGTTCTACGCGTCGTTCAATCCCGGCGAGCACACCAAGGTCGGGCCGCTGCGCTGGCTGCCGATCGAGCTGACGCTGCTCAACGATCTCCCGATGGCGGCCAGCCCGGACCGGTCGCGGAAGCTCCTCGGGGGAGAGCCGCCGGTGATGGCCTATTTTCCCGACGACAACGCGTTCGCGCCGGAGGGCGAGTGGTTCTGGGTGAAGGGCAAGTCGCGGGCCGACGTGATCCTCCGCGCGCCGGTCGCCGACCTCGGCGCCGATCGGTTCGTCTCCAAGGCGATCACGGCGCTGACCATCGAGGTTCAGAACGGCGCCAGGCCAGATCGCGTGACGATCTCGACCGGCCGTGAATCGCGGACGCTGACCATGAAGCCGGAAGAAGTCGCGCGGATGACCCTGGCGGTCGAAGACGGAGTGCCGTACCGGCGCGACGAGCAGCCGACCAGCTATGTCTACGCAATCTCGGTCGAGACGACCAGCGGCTTCGTCCCGTTTCTCGAGGCGCCCGGCTCAATGGACAGCCGCTTCCTGGGCGCCCGGGTCCATCTGGTGCCGCAGTACGCCGACGCCGAAACGACGTTCTGGTCGCTGCCCGGCCGATAACCCGGGCCGCTGACCAGCCATTCCTAATTCCTAATTCCTAATTCCTAATTCCTAATTTCTCAACCTCGCCGGCTGACGTAGACCGCGGCCCCGGCCAGCGAGAAGATCATGATCAGGGCGGTCGGGACCAGCGAGACGAGCAGCGCGTTTTCCAACGGTTGACCGATCCGCGTGAAGTAGAACGCGAACGTCGCTTCCCGGATCCCGAACCCGTTCACCGACACCGGCAGCATCTGCACGACGAACGACATCGGCACGATCACCGCCAGATCCCAGATCGTCATGTCCAGCCGCAGCGCGTGCGCGACGATGAAATAGAAGACGACGACCGTGGTCTGGACGAAGAGGGCGCCGCCAAAGCAGCCAGCCAGAGCGGCCGGGCGGTCGTGGAAGCGGGCCAGCACCGCCGTCACCTTCTCGATGCGGTTGCCGACCCACTCGGGATGGAACACCGTCAGCGGCTGCAGCATCCGGCCGAAGCCGGCCGGCGCGAGCACGGCCGGCGCCGACGCCGCGGCGGCGACGAGAAATCCGACCCACAGCCACGACGGCCAGATTGGGGTGACGACGTGCCGGGTGCTTTCCGCGATCGTCGACCCGACGGCGGCGACCAGCACCAGCCCCATCAGTCCGAGCCCGCGGTCGACCAGGACGACCGTCGCGGCCAGTGTCTTCGATCCGGCGGCTTTCGCGGTGTCGCCAATCCGGATGACATCGCCGCCGATATTGCTGGGCAGGAAGTTGTTGAAGTACAGCGCCACCAGGAACGAACCGAACAGCGAGCGCCGGCCGACGTGCACATCCTGGGCATCGAGCAGCAGATGCCAGCGCCACGTACTCGCAATCACGTTGACCAGGTAGACCGCCATCGCCGCGAGCAGCCACGGCGGCGAGGCGCGGCGCGCGCTCGCCCACAGGCGCGCCACGTCGATGCGCGAGAACAGGAATGCGAGCAGGGCGATGCTGACGACCAGCTTGATCGCCATCAACGCGTACTGGCGTGCGGGGGAGGTGTCGGGCGGCTCCGGCAACAGCGGGCAATGTACTACGGATCCGTGCAAAAATGACAGATCGTGCGCCTCCTGATGATTGCGCCCGAGCCGTTCTTCGAGCCCCGCGGCACTCCGTTCAGCGAGTTCCACCGGATCCGGGCGCTCACCGAGCTCGGGCACCAGGTCGATCTGGTCACCTATCCCTTCGGCCGCGACGTGTCGATGCCTGGCCTGCGCGTCTTCCGCAGCCTGCGTCCGCCGCTGATCCACCGGGTCGGGATCGGCCCGTCGCTGGCCAAGCTGCCGCTCGACGTCCTGCTCGCCTGCAGCGTGCTGCGCCGCGCCGTCAGCGGGCGCTACGACGCCGTCCACTCGCACGAGGAAGGCGGACTGATCGGCATCTTCGTCGCGGCGCTGCTGCGGGTGCCGCATCTGTACGACATGCACTCCAGCCTGCCGCAGCAGCTGACCAACTTTGCCTTCACCGGATCGCGGCTGATTCGTGCCGCGTTCCTTGTCGCCGAGCGGCTGATGATTCGCCAGTCGCGGGTGGTGATTGTGATCTGTCCGTCGCTGGAAGACACGGTGCACCGGGTCGATCCGGACGCGACGACCGTGCTGATTGAGAACGCACCGGGTTCGTCCGGCGAGGGCGCCACGCCGGCCGACGCGGCCGCCGTCCGCCGCCGGTTCGGAGTGCCGCCCGCGGCGCCACTCATCCTCTACACCGGAACGTTCGAGGCCTATCAGGGGCTCGATCTGCTTTACCAGGCGATGGCGCTGGTCCGCGCCGCGGTGCCGCAAGCGCGGCTGCTGGTGGCGGGCGGCCAGACCAACCAGGTCGAGAAGGCGCGCCGCCAGGCCGCCAGTGCTGGAATCGAGGACGTGACCATCTTCGCCGGCGAGCGGCCGCCCGAGGAGATGCCGGCGTTCCTGCTGGCCAGTGACGTGCTGGTGTCGCCGCGATCGCGCGGCACCAACACGCCGCTCAAGATCTATCAGTACCTGCGATCCGGCAAGCCGATCGTCGCCACCCGGCTGCAGACGCACACCCAGGTCCTCGGCGACGAGACCGCGTTCCTGACCGGCCCTTCGCCGGGCGAGTTCGCCGCCGGGATCATCGGCGCGCTTCGCGATCCCGATCGAGCCGCGGCGGTGGGGCAGCGGGCCCGCGAGCTGGCCGAGACGAAGTACAGCTATACCGCGTATCTCGACCGGACGCGCCAGGCCTGCGCGGCGCTGCTGCCGTCGCCGGCGGGCGTCGTGGTGGCCAAGGACGTCGCGTGAGCAAGCCGGAGCCGACGCACTACAGCTACACGGTCTACGCCGATCCGGACACCGCGCAGACGTTCGACCGGCGGCGGTTTGGCGGGCCGATCGGCGAACTGATCGCCGCCGAGCAGGGACGCGTGCTGACCGACTTCGTCGGCCGGATCGAGGACCGGACGATCCTCGACGTCGGAACCGGCACCGGGCGGGCGGCGCTGATGCTGGCCGGCGGCGGCGGCCGCGTCACCGGCGTCGACGCCTCGGCGGAAATGCTGGCGGTGGCCCGGCAGCGGGCGGCGGCGGCGCATCTCGCCGTCGATTTCCTGCCCGGCGACGTCCATCGGCTCGAGTTCGGCGATCGCGCCTTCGAGGTCGTCATCAGCCTCAGGGTGCTGATGCACGCGGCCGACTGGCGCCGCTCGATCGCCGAGCTGTGCCGCGTCGCCGACCAGCTGGTCATCATCGATTATCCGGCGGCGGTCAGTTTCGCCCTGCTGCAGTCGCTGGCCCGGCGGGCCACTCACACCATCGGCGCGCGGACCGAGCCGTACCGCGTGCTGGGCGACCGCGCGATCGCGCGCGAACTCGAGCGATCGGGATTTCGCGTCCGCTCCGTGCATCGGCAATTCGTCCTGCCGATTGCGCTGCACAAGGCGATCGGGTCGCCGCGCTTCACCGGACTCTCGCGAAACCTCTCCGACAGTCTGGGCCTGCTGCGTCTGTTCGGTACACCAGTCACGCTCGTTGCCGAACGGTGCGCATCCTAGTTACCGGAGCGACGGGGTTTACGGGCGGCCACCTGGCGCGCGGGCTGGCGGCGGCCGGGCACGAGGTCCGCGCCCTCGTGCGCGCCGGCGGCCTTGAGGACCGGCGCGCTGCCGGGATCGAGATCGCCGCCGGCGATCTGCGCGACGCCGCCGCGATCGCGCGCGCCGTCTCCGGCGTCGAGGTGGTGTATCACGTGGCGGCGATCTATCGGCAGGCTGGACTGTCTGAGGATACCTATCGCGCCGTCAACGCCACCGCGGTGGGGGAACTGGTCGCGCAGTCGGCGCGCGCCGGCGTCAGGCGGGTCGTGCACTGCAGCACGGTCGGCGTTCACGGCGACATCGAGCACCCGCCAGCCAACGAAGACGCGCCGATCCGGCCGGGCGATGTCTATCAGCGCACCAAGGTCGAAGGGGAAGAGCGGGCGCGGGCGGAGGCGGTCCGATCAGGCATCGAGGTCACGATCGTGCGGCCGTCCGGGATCTTCGGTCCCGGCGATCGGCGCCTGTTGAAGCTGTTCCGCAACACCATTCACCGCTTTCCGACACTGGGCCGCGGCGAGATCTATTACCATCTGACCTACATCGACGATCTGGTCGCCGGCTTCCGGCTCTGCGGCGAGCATCCCGCCGCCGCCAATCGCACCTACATCCTGGCTGGCGGCGAGGTGACCACGTTGAACGAAACGGTGGCGCTGATTGCGAGCGCCGCCGGCGTGGCGCCGCAGCCATGGCATCTGCCGGTCTGGCCGTTCTGGGCCGCCGGCGCGCTGTGCGAAGCCGTCTGCACGCCAATCGGCATCGAGCCGCCGATCTATCGCCGCCGCGTCGATTTCTTCACCAAGAGCCGGGCGTTCGACATCACCCGGGCGCGAACCGAAATTGGCTATGCTCCGCCGACGACCCTGCGCGAAGGCATCAGCCGGACGTTGACCTGGTACCGCGAGCATGGCTGGCTCTGAATTCTCCAATCGCCCTCCCGGGATCGGCGGGACGGCTCCGGCCGGTCCGCCAGTCATTGCGAAGGCGCAGGACCAGCTGTTCGCCCCCGGCAGGTCCAGCCGTGCCAAATACGCCGATCTGGTCGTCGGCCGGCCCGGTCTCGGCGCGCTGCTGAAGCACGAGCTGATCGTGTCGCTCGCCCAGGCCAGGGTTGGCGCGTGGGGACTGGTACTTCGGAAGGCGCTGTATCCCTTCCTGCTCGGGTCGTGCGGCCGCAACGTCGTGTTCGGTCAGAACGTCGTCCTGCGCCATCCGCACAAGATTCACGTCGGCAGCAACGTGGTGATCGACGACAACTGCCTCCTCGACGCAAAAGGCGAGGCGAACCGCGGCATCAGGATCGGCGACGGCGTGTTCATCGGCCGCAATACCATCCTGTCGTGCAAGAACGGCGATATCGACGTCGCCGACCAGGCGAACATCGGGTTCAACTGCGAGCTCTTCTCAGCCAGCCGCGTCGTCATCGGTCCGGGCGTCCTGCTGGCGGCGTATGTCTACGTCATCGGCGGCGATCACGACCTCTCAGACCCATCGAAGCCCGTCCAGGAGCAGACCCGCACCTCGGCCGGCGTGAGTATCGGCGCCGGCGCCTGGGTAGGCGCCGGGGCCAAGATACTGGACGGCGTCGCGATCGGCAGCCAGGCCGTGATCGGCGCCGGCGCCGTGGTGCGGGAGGGAGTGCCGGACTCGGCGGTGGCGGTCGGCGTTCCC
>JBDTRR010000069.1:0-27071 GCA_039931615.1 Acidobacteriota bacterium | reverse complement strand
CGGTCTGAGCGACATCACCCGCGCACCTGGTCCGGCCGGAGAACTCGCCGATCTGATGGCGTGGGTCGCCTGCCTGGCTGACGCGCGTCCTGCCCTCGCGTACGCCGCTCTGCTCGATGAGGCTGGTTTCGTCAATGTGGCGATGGAGAACCACGACGCGGTGCTTGTCGAGATGATTCGCGCCATCGGGAGTCGTCTGTTCGCGGTGGATGTGCTCCGCGGTCTTCAGAAGATCGAGCTCGGCGGGTTCGACTTCGACGCGGCGAAACAGATGACGAGGCAGGCGCTCGTCGCGGTCGCGGAGCATCGACTTGGCTATGCGGTCGTGTGTGCCACGAAGCCCGAGATGGGCGCGACACGGGCGAACATCGCGTGACGGTTGCGCACGTGGAATGGCTGCGGCCGGGAGCGGCGAGCCGACCGCCCCGCCGCTGTGGCCGGGGGGAGGCGAGCGAGTGATCTCGGCGGGGCGCTCGGGACGCCGACCGGCGAACGTATCCAGATTCTGAACAACGGCGACCGTGAGGCGCTTGCCAGATCCTTGGACCGCATCCAACGCGCGGCGTCAGTCATTCTGAACGCTGTCAGAACTGACAATCGTCAGAATGGCGCCGGTAAATCGCGAGCGGCATGACGAGAGTCTATCCCGAGTTTGGGACGAATCAGGTCCACTGAAAATGAACATGTTGTCAAGTTGTTCATTTTCATACTGTCGTCTTCGTCAATCCTCCAGAATCCTCCCGGGTTTTGCCACCGATCACGCAGCAATCCCCGAGAAACGGCAGATGCAATCTTCGGCAAGTCCCCCCGGGCGCACCATTTCTTCCGTTATCGCGTCTACGGCGCCACCTCCCTGCGAGCATCTTGGCTCCTTGTCGGTGGGTTGGGTCCAACAATCAGGTTGAGTCCCACCCGAAGCCGCATCGCGACGATATTCAGGCTCGTGATCGGTAAGAGGCCCTCCGACTCTGCGGGCGCGGCCGATCGCGCGATGGCCCGCAGGCTGCCGGTCGAAGTCCTCGTCATCGACTACGCTGAGCGCGAGCCCACAGCAGACGACCGCAGCCATCATGGCAGATGGTGGCAAATGGCGGCTGGCTGAAACGCGCCTGTTCCTGCCATCCGCCATCTGCCATCAGGCCGGCTTCTCAGCGGCCTGTTAGAAGTTCACCGTGAGATTCCAGCGGACGAACCGCGGCGTGTAAATCGCCGTCGGGTTGTTCCACGTGCCGCCCTGGGCCGTATTGCCGACACTGTACTGATAGTTGCCCTCGTACGTCGTCGAGTAGTTGGTATTCAGTAGGTTGGCCAGATCGATCCCGAGATCCGCCCGGCGCTTCCCAAAGCGGAAAATCTTCGCGAAGCGCATGTCGATTTGTGTCTTCCGATTGTCGGCGTACAGCCGATGATCGGTGTCCAGAATCGCGATGGTCGTATTGCCGGTGGCGAGGCCTCCCGGCGGCAGCCGGCCGGTGATGCTCTGGATCACGGTATTCGGCACGGCCCAGGACGCGGAGAGCGCAAGCGGCGGCTGCGAGCGCACGGTGGCGCTGACGAGCACATCGACCTTCGGTACCATGTACGAGGCCAGTCCGCGGATCGTCGTCTGGAAGGGTGCGGCGTCGTGACAGCTGCGCACGTCCTTGATCGTCGTCTGGGCCGCGGTGTCGATCACGTTCGCGGTGGCGCAGCTATCCAGAACCGACCGGCCGGTCTGTGTGCCGAACTGCAGCGTCAGTCCTTGACGAAGACGCGCGTTCAGCGTGAAGTCGACGCCGTGCCAGTAGTTGGTCCGCTCCGGCCCGAAGTCGGTCTCGAACGTGGTGTAGTTCTGCGCGCCGCGATTGGCGGCCGCCGCCGTCACCATCGACAAGGCGATCGGATAGCCGCCGCCGCCGGGCAGCCGCGGATCCTGTGGAGCCTGGATCGTGAACTGCTGATCGTCGCCGGGCCCGCGAAGCGTGTTGTCGGTGACCTTTGCGCCATGGAACCAGCGGCGGTTGTAGGCGACCTCCGCCGACACGCGCGGGATCACCTGCTGCTGGAGGGTGATGCCGTACTGCCAATCGTGCTGACGGACGCCCCAACCGTGAAGCGTCTCCGGATTCACTTGCGTCAGGTTGTCAGAGACGCCGCCGAAATTCAGCGCGTCGCCGGTCAGCGCGGGGCACTCGCCGTTGCCGGCGAAGTTCATGATGTCGCAGTCGATGACCTTGTTGTTGTTGCTGTCCCCCCAGTTCCGCGTGGCCGTGCGAACGAGGCGGACGACGGGACTATTGCTCGTGTACTCGCCGTCGTTCGTCGCGGCATCGAGGTAGTGGCCAAGATTGAACTTCAATGCGGTCTTGCCGTTGCCGAACAGATCGTACGCCAGACCCATGCGTGGCGTGAGGTCGTTGAAGGCGTCGACGCCGACCGTCCGCGGAAAGGAAATCGGCGCCGCATTGAACGGCGACGTCTCCGGTATTCCGTTGTTCTCCGCCGGGCTGAAGCTCGAGGCGCGGTCGTAGCGCAGCGCGCCCTGCAGAGTCAACCGCCCGCGCGTCCACCGGTCCTGGATGAACACTGCCGCCGTCGACGTCCGGTCCGCCCGGCGCCCACTCGGTAGCCGGAAGGTGAATTGATTCGGCACACCCAGGTTGAACCGATAGGACAATTGCGGCTCGGAGACAAGGTCCCACCAGTCGACCCTGATGAAGGCGCCCTGATAGCCGATCTTGAGATCGTGAGAGCCGGTGACGTACGAGGCCGACGCGCGCCAGCTGTTGGGGTTGGCGAAGTTCGGCGTCGCGGTCGCCACGGCGCGATAGACGTAGTTCGCCCGTGGCGCGTACTGCAGCCCCGTCGCAGGATTCGTCGCCGTGGACTGCTCGGTCACCGCGATCAGATTAAAGATCCCGTCCGGTGCCGCGATGCCGGTCGTGCCGCCTTTGAATGAGTAATAGGTGAAGCCGGCGTCGAGCAGCAGGCGGCTCGTCATCGGCGCGCTCCACAGCGCCTGGTGCACGTGGTACGGCAGGTCGCCGAAGTATTGCGGGTTCGCTTCGGGCGACTGAGTGGCGCTCCCCAGCCCGATCCAGTCGGCTTCCCGCGAGTTGCAGGCGGTCGTGCTCGCGACCTTCAGCGCCGACCCATCGCAGCGGCTTTGGTATTCCTCGTTGATCGTGAGGCGATGCTTGCTCGACAGCTGGGCCGTCAACCGCCCGACGTAACTCGTTCGCCCCTGTAACTGCCGCCCCGAGACGGTTGAGTCGCCGACCCAGTCCCACCGCGATGCGTCGAAGGCATTCTTGTTGGCGACCACGCCCTGGACCGCCGACGCCGTACTGAGACTGCGATAGCTGCCGAAGAACCAGAGGCGGTCGCGCTTGATCGGACCGTCGTACGAGATATTCGCGTCGTAGGCGCTGATGATGCCGGGCGTCTTGGTCAGGCCAACCGCGCGCAATTGGTCGGTCAGGTTGTCGCCGCGTGACCAGGATCCCGCGTTGCTGAAGAACCCCTGGCCGCGAAACGTGTTCCCACCCGAGCGCGGGAGCAGATTCATCACCGGCCCGCCGATGTCCGTTTCGCCGAGGCCGCCGCCGACCGACACCGCCACCTCGTTGACGTTGACCGAATCGAGGATGTAGGTGGACACGCCGCCGCCGTTGAACGGCGCCGCGATGATCATCCCGTTGATTGTCATGCGGCCCTCGTTCCCAGGGCCACCGCGGGACGAGAACGCCGTCATCGTCGGCGACGCGGCCAGTGCGGTGTCGCCGACGACAAGGCCCGGCACGGCATTCAGCAGCGTGCCGACGGTGCGGTTCCCCGGAATGGAATTGACCACCTCGTTGCTGAGCACCGTCTCGCGCTGGGCGGTCTGCACGTCGACCACCGGTGTCTCGGCGGCGACTGTGACCGTCTCCGCGAGCGCGCCGACTTTCATGTCTGCGGGGATCGTCAGCGTCGCCGTGCCGCTCAGTTCGAGGCCGTCACGCTTGACGACGCTGAAGCCGGGAAGCTTGAAGGTCAGCGAATAGGTGCCCGGATTCAGACTGGTGATACGGTACTGTCCCGCACCGTCGGTGACGGCCGTGCGCACCTTCTCGATGAGTACGGGGCTGGTCGCTTCGACGGTCACTCCCGGGAGCACGCCGCCTGATTCGTCCCGGACGGTGCCTGTCAGCGTGCCTTGTGCAAGTGCGAGGGACGGTAGCAGGACAGCCACCGCTAGAAACAGGACGAATGTCGCCGACGCTCCACGCATGGGGGCCTCCTGATGACCGAGTAGGTTCCAGACGACGCGGGCGGTTTCCAGTCTGATCGCGAACTTTAACGCGGATTCAACGTCTTCTTGAGCCGTTTGTCAATGAAGCGTCGCCCCTCTACGGTTTCTGGTTCTTCTTGCCGGCTGGCGCCGGGTTCGGCAGATTACATCGGGTTCAGAACGGTGTAGCGTGAAAGTCTCAAGGTTGAAGTCTGGACGGTCGCGGCTCCCACGATCGCCAGGCCGGACAACCCCAGCATGGCGAGATGCTCGAGGCAGGCGCCGATCGACCACGATCGTGATCGACGCCGGTGCTCCGTCATTAACCCGACCTCGGTGTCTCAATGTCGTTGATAACGTCCGAATGTCGCACCCGTTATCGGGGCGGAATGGGCGCCAAGACCGCTGCCTTGAGATGGCTGACTTTCGCTCGTTTGACGCAGCGCGGCTGCGGTGTGGGTCTCGAATTCCTCGTCAGGCGGCGGCCGGCAACTCGACGAGGCCTCGACAATGAGGGACCCGGCGGACGTACTTAGTGATGCGAATCCAGGCTTCTCGCCATCCTGTGCTTCGCTGCTGACCAGTTCCTGAGTGAGTGCGAGGATGGCGATGCGGTTCCGCCCACGCCGTCTGCAGAGATCGGCAGGTCGTCCGTGCCGATCTGGTTGTCAGACTGCTTGCTGACACCGCAGGCACGTCGATCTGCAGACGGAGCTTGACGGCTGCGCCTCGGGCGGGGGGGGCCTGCAGCTTAGGATCATCGGGCGCTCAATGGCCTTGTCGAGCGCGGCCGGACGACGGTGTGCGGTTGCCCGAGGCGCCACGTTCGAGCCCGCTCTTGCGAATCGCGCGCTGGTGCCAGGCGTCCGCATCGGCGCTTCGCGTGTATCTTCTTTCCCGGTCAGGCGTGGCGCCACTGCGCCGCCGGTTCATTGACCGCTATCCGATGGCTGCCAGTAGACGGGCAGACCCGCCTTCGTCTCGCGCACGATCTCGAGCGTGGTGCGACGATCCGCTGGGGAGAGACCCGCAAACCGGTGGCGCGTATCGCTGCCGATCAGCACGTCGTGAAGGCGTCGAAGGACGCGTTCCCGCAGACGTGCCGGCATGGCATCGAACACCTCGCTGTACACCATGTAGGACAGGTGGTAGCGAAACAGCCGCGTCCGCAGGTCGAAGTCGCGGAGCGATCGGCCGCGACTGTCACGTGGACCGCGGGCCGCGAACGTCTTCGTGAACGTCGACACGCCGGCAACCGCCTCTCGAAGGGGCGCCTCGTCCACGAAGAGCAGGTGGCCGACCAGATCGTCGATCGCGTCGTCGATGACCCGCTCTGGGCCGTCGGTCCCCCAGCCGCGCTGGGTGCGCTCGTATAGTCGCGACAGACCGACAATCCGATTGGTGGCGCCAGCCTGATGTTCCAGGGTCATCAAGGCCACGATGTCACTTGTCGTGGTCAGGTAGCCGGCGGGATCGAACTTCCCCGCGAGTGAGGTGATATTCCCGCTGGCGGATTGATCCAGATCGACGGGATGGTCGGGATCCGGGGCGACGGCGTTGCCCATGTGCGTCTGTGACCCGTGGGTTCCCGTGACGTACCAGCCACCCCAACGCCGGTCCAGTGGCGTCCGCTGGTCGGTGGTGCCGAAGAAGCTGCCCGTGAAGAAGGGTGTCCCTTGCGCATCAGGTATTACCGAGGCCACGACCAGGCCCGCAGCGCCGTGACTCCCAGGGAGATGACAGAAGGCGCATTCCACGCCACGCTTCTCGAATCGCGGCACGTCCGACTGGCGGGCGCCCAGGGTGTAAAAGATGAACCCCTGACGCGGGTCGAGCGACATCAACTCCAGGACGTCCCCGCCCTGGACCGATCCGACGGCGACCTGGTCGTTGAAGAAGACGGCCCGCGGCGCCCTCGGTGAGATCAGCCGCTGCTGAAAGCTGGTCTTGGAAAACACCAGCAGCTGCGAATCGACGTTGACGTCGAGACGGTTCAGCAGGCTCAGCAGGTAGCCGGAGTCCGGCTGGAAATCGAGCGACACCTCGCCGCGCTCGAGTTGCCGCACCAGTTGTGAGATGGGATCGTTCAAGGTCTGGCGATCGGCCGACTGCGCGAGTACCGGTTTGTCGCGAGTCAGCGCCAGAGCGGTGACCGTAAAGACCCCGAGAGCGAGGCAGGTGAGTGCTGACGGCCGAGTTGAGCCTGTCATGATGTCTGTGTCTTCATCAGCTCCTCAACGCGATCACATCGCGGGTTGGGTCCAGACGAGCGTTCCCTGCTGACCAGCAGGGGTCGTGCCATGCGGTTCGACAGGGAACGATGACTGTCCTGGTCGTGGTCTACCTTCGTGGCCCGGGAAACCGACCGGCCGGATTTCCGGCGGCCGTCATGTGGACCGAGTCTTGAAGTGTTCCCTCGCAGGTGCATGATGCTGAATGATTCGCGACTGAAAAGCGCCGTGGGGACGCCGGCTGATGCGGAGAGTTTGGCGTCCGCTGCGGAAAAATCCCGGTCGCCACGCGTGCTGGTTGTCGATGACGAGGGGCTCCTTCGCTGGTCAGTGGCGGAGACACTTGGCGCTCTGGGCTGGCAGGTGACCGAGGCCGCCGACGCCGAATCGGCGATGGTCGCTTTCCCGGATATCGCCGCGGCGAGCGGCCTGGTCTTTCTCGATCTGCGGTTGCCGGACTGCGACGATCTGCACATCCTCGCGGCCATGCGGCGTCTCTCGCCGGACACTCCGGTGATCGTGATGACCGCCCACGGCACCCCCGACCTGGCCGAGGCGGCCCATGCGCTGGGCGCGTTCGCCGTTCTCGACAAACCCTTCGACATGGGCGAACTGGGACCGCTGGCGGAGCGGGCTGCGGGTCGCATCGGTGCGCAATCGAGGAGCGGCTGACCGGCCGATATTGTCAGGAGCACGTCATGAGCGTCATCACGGCGGAACAGCGGATTTACTGGCACCGCGACCTCCCGCCGCTGGCGGCGGAGGTCCTCGGCGAGCACACCGGCGAGGCCTGGCTGCAGGGGCGGTTCACCTACATGCTGTACCGATAAGCCCGCGTCGTTGGTCGGTGGCGGGGAATTGAGTATCCTCAACGGTCGCAATTCCCTGCAGGAGCGTGATGACCGACCCCCGTATTCGCCCCGGAGATGATGCCGCGCCAACCCTCGCGGCGATTGTGGAATCCTCGGACGATGCCATTATCGCGAAGGATCTGGACGGCACCATCCTGAGCTGGAACCACGGGGCGGAGCTGATGTACGGCTATGCCGCCGCGGAAATCATCGGCCGTTCGATCTATGTCATCGTCCCGCCCGCCTATGTCACCGAGCTCTCGGACATTCTCAAACGGATCCGGGTCGGCGACCGCGTGCGCAATTTCGAAACCGTCAGAGTGACGAAGCAGGGCGGTCTGATCGATGTGGCGTTGAGCATCTCGCCGATCCGTGACGCGTCCGGCACCATCGTCGGCGCGTCCGCTATCGCCCGGGAGATCACCGAGCGGCGACGGGAGGTGCAGGCGCTGAAGGACAGCGAAGCCCGTCTCCGATCGGTTCTGGAGTCGGCGGTTGACGGCATCGTCGTGATCGACGCCCAGGGGCGTATCGAGAGCTTCAATCCAGCGGCTGAGCGCCTGTTCGGCTACCGCGCCGGCGAGGTGATCTCGCACAATGTCAACCTGTTGATGCCGTCGCCGTATCAGGAAGCACACGATCGCTACATGGCGAACTACCTCGCCACGGGAGTGGCGAAAATCATCGGTATCGGTCGTGATGTGATCGGCAGGCGGAAGGACGGCACCACTTTTCCGTTGCATCTGTCGGTGGGCGAGATGGTCGTCGGCGGAGAGCGCAAGTTCACCGGGCTGCTGCACGACCTCACTGCGCGCGTGAAGGTGGAGGGCCAGCTCCGGGAGCAGGCGTCGCTGGTGCGGCTGGGGGAGATGGCGGCAGTGATTGCGCACGAGGTCAAGAACCCGCTGGCGGCGGTCCGGGGCGCCATTCAGGTGATCGGCAAACGGCTGCCGGCCGGCGGCCGCGAGGCGTCGGTGATCACCGACATCATCGCGCGCATCGACGCCTTGAACCAGCTGGTGCGGGATCTGTTGCTGTTCGCGCGCCCGCCGCGCCCCAATCCGACGCCGGTCGACCTCGCCGAGTTGCTGTCCGTCACCGGACGGCTGATCCGCGAGGATGCCGCGTGTCGCGATGTGCACGTGGTGGTCTCCGGCAGTTGCCCGTCGATCATGGCTGACGTCGAGCTCCTCAAGATCGTCTTCCTGAACCTGTTCCTCAATAGCGCGCATGCGATGCGGCATGAGGGCGCCATCAGGGTCTCCTTGACGGCCGAGGACGCCTCGTGCCGGATCGCAGTCATCGATAGTGGACCGGGAATTCCTCCTGAGGTGCGTGCCCGGCTGTTCACCCCCTTTGTGACGACGAAATCGCGCGGGACCGGGCTGGGTCTGTCGACGGTGAAGCGCCTGGTGGAGGCGCACGGGGGAGAGATTCGAGTGGATTGCCCCTCCGAGGGCGGGACCACTGTCGTGATTTCGTTGCCACTGGCGGCGCCCTGATCGCCGCGGCCGGCCGAGCTCGCGGCGCTGGCTGCTGCTTGACAAAAAGGCTTCTCGACCATCGCGTTTCTGCCACCAAACGCCGGGAGCCTCTATGGAGATCGGAAAAATTCCCCAGGCCGCGAAAAAATCCGCACCGCTGCGGATCCTCGTCGTCGTCGACGAGTCGCTGATCCGCGGTCATTGTCGGAGACGCTGAGCGAGAGCGGTCATGTTGTCAGTGAGGCAGGCGACGACGGCGTCGAGCGCGATCGCCGCCGGCGCCGCTACTTCGGCACGCTGAAGTTGAAGGTCACCGTCAGCACGAACGGGGTCGGGAAGCCGTTGAGCACCAGTGGCGAATAGCGCCACTGCCGGAGGGCCTCCTCGGACGCCTTGTCCAGCAGCAGATGGCGGGAGCGCAGGATCCGGACCGACTCGACGCAACCGTCCGTGCCCACCGTCGCCTCGAGAATCACGATGCCGCTCAATCGGGCCACCTGAGCGATGTCGGGATACGTCGGCTCGACGCGAGTCAGCAGCGCCGGCGCCGTGATCTGCCCGCCAATCCGCACGGGGCCGCGCGTCGCAGGCGCTGGCGGCGGCGGCGGGGGAGGCGGCGGCGGCGGTGCCACGGACGACAGGATGCCCCCAACGACGCCACCGGCGACTCCTCCCGGCACTCCCCCCTCGACTCCGCCGAGAGCGCCGGCGATTGATTCATCGCGGGCAATGAGACGTTCCGGCTCAATCGCATGGGGTGCATCGACCGGAGCCGCAAATTGCCCCGTGGTGGCAGCGACCGGCTTCTTCATCGCGGCGCGCGCACCCGACGGGGCGGCTGGGGGTGGGGGCGGAGGTGGCGGCGGCGGTGGCGCCGCCGGCGCGACCAGGAAGGCCCTCATCGTCGGCAGCTCGGGCAGTTGGTTGGTGACTCGCAGCAGCGGGATCGCGATGACGACGATGATGACGACCGCGTGAGTCGCGACCGCCACGACCGTCGACGTGACCGACCGCTCCCGCAATGGACGCTCGCCGGTGCCGGTAATCAGGTCAAACATGAATCGCCTCGTCTTCCCATTCCGCAACGCCGATGCCAGTGACCGTGCGGTCGATAGCGTGGTTCTGAAGTCAGGAAGCGCGTCGGACAGCGCGGGATATTCCCCAGACTGGGGAAAAACACCATCGCTGTGCCTGCTGCTCCCGTCCTCAGGCGCGCGAAGGGGTCCGGACCGTGTGGTCGGCGCCGTGCACCCTATGGCGTGGCCAGGCCAGCAGCAACACGGAAACGATCACCGTTGCCGGCGGCGCGACGAGCGCGAGCGCGAACAGGAAGTCAAAAGCGCGTTCAAGCATGACAGCCTCCTTGAAAGGGGTCTCTCGGGGGCTTGATCGCAAGACCTGATCCCGATTCCGCTCGGGACCACAGTCGGCTGCTGCCGGATTTCCAGCGGCGAGCGGAGCGGTCTGGCCGGGCGTGGCGAGAATCCGTCAGTGTCGATCTCCGGAATGGATCCGATCAGTCCTGGCGCGCCGCACCTGTCTCGCGTTTTCATGCATCCGACATGGTGAAGATCACCAAGATCCTGTGCCCGATGGATTTCTCGGGCGCCTCGAAGCACTCGCTCGCCCAGGCGATCATGATGGCGCGATGGCATGGCGCGACTGTCACCATGATCCAGGTGCGTCCCGATGGCCATCCCATGGAGGCGAGCGAACGGCGTCGTCGCGTAGACGAGCTGGCCCGTCTGCGAAGCATCCCGTTCCCCAGCTCGAACATCATCTTCGACACGCAGACGGACGATCCCGCGGCCGGGAAGAAGTCCGACGAACCGCGGAACACCGGCACGTCGACCACCAGCACGTATGCCAGCGTGTCTGGCGGATGGCAGGGTGTCGAACAAAGCGCGGTGGCCATCTCCGAGACCGCCAACCTGATCCTGATTCCGGGACGCCTCTGTGAGAACGGCAAGCCGGTGCCGCTGGACCGTGACGACTTCAAGAGATTTTCGCAGGGGCTCGCGGGTGCCGGAAAAACGGCCTGCCAGGCCGCGAAGTCCAAGAATCTCGACGCGATGGTCGAGGTCAGCGGCACGGTCTCCGACGCGTGCGCGGCCTGCCACGAGAAGTATCGCGATGTGCCGGAAGGGAAAGAACGGTGTATCTGACGGCCTGATGCGCTCACCAGCCGGGTTCCAATCGGTGAACAGATCGCGGCGTCACCAGGAGTGGCAGCGGCCTTTCCTTGACGCGCTCACATCACACGCCCGGTATTCGCCTGACCACACCCCGACGTTCGGTACGCCGCCATGTGAAAGGCGACGCCATGATCGCGCAGCGAGTGTTCCAAAGGAAACAGCCAGCAGTTCACCGCCCTGCTACGCTTGGGCTCTAAGGGTCGTGGCGTGCCGATCCTCCCTCCGTTGTGGGGCCGACTGGCACCCACCCTTTTTCTCGAGGACACAAACCACGCGGTCCATCGATTGCCCGGACAGGGTGAACGGAGGAGGTCGGCGGTGAACGTGGCAGATCCCAGGATTGCAGTCGCGCCTAACGCACGGCCCCAGGCCGAGACGGCCGCGCCCGCTGAAGACCTCGACACCGTGCTGCGCGACGCGCGGCAGCGGTTCGCGGAAGAGTTTGCCAGCCAGTGCGAGCGTCTGGCACCGCCGGCGGATCAGGCTGGGATCGCCCCGTTACCTGAGGACGCCATGAAGGTGCTCCACCGGATGGCTGGCCTTGGTGGCACGGTCGGCTTCCCGCGCGTCAGCGTCAAGGCGGCGGAACTCGAGGACGCTGGGAGAAGCACGCCGATGGGCCGGGTCGAGCTGCTCCACGCCGTCGCCGCGCTGCGCCTCGCGTTCGCGTCGGACATCGCCGACCCGGGCGCCGGGCTGCCGTCCTCTCCGCCGGCGGTCGCCGCGATGACGGTGCTGCTGGTTGAGGACGACCGGGTGCAGCGCGCCATCATCTCCGCCCAACTCCGCGTCCTCGGACATACGCCGGTGACGGCGGTCTCGGGCGAAGAGGCGCTCGAGGCGGCGCGGAGCGCCCGCCCGGACGTCATCCTGCTCGACATCGGACTGCCGGGCATCGATGGCTACGCCGTGTGCCGGATGCTGAAGGCAGATCCCGACCTCGCCGGGATCCCGGTCGCCTTCATGAGCGCGCATGGCAGTGTCGACGATCGCCTGATCGGGTACTCCTTGGGCGCTGACGACTTCATCGTCAAGCCGGTCGATCCGCGCGAGCTGGCGTTGCGGCTGCGGCGGCTGGACAGGCGCGGCCAACCCCAGGACGACCGGGAGGCCGTCGGCTGGCTGACCTACGAGGCGTTCCACCGTCTGGCGGGCGAATCGCTGGGACGCTATCGGTGTGTCCTGGCGCTGATCCGCACGCCGGCCGACCGGGCATTCGATGTCGCCTCCTTCATGCAGGCGGAGATTCGTCGGCGCGATATCTGTGGCCAGTACGACCGCAACCACGTGATCGTGTTGCTGCCGGATGTCGGCGCCGCGGCGGGGCTGGATCGCCTGGCGCCGATCGTCGAATCGTGCCGCGCCAGCGGCATCAGCGGCGTCTACGCCGGCATCGCCGCCTCGGAAGTTGCCGGCGGGCGGACGCTGGAGCAGCTGATGGAGGAGGCCGACGAGGCGCTGGCCATCGCCCGCTACGAAGACCTGGCCGTGGCCCGGCGTCCCGACACACCGCGTGAAGCATCGGCGGGCGCGGGCACCGAGTCGCTGGTGCTGGTGGCCGACGACGATCCCGAAGTGGTGCGCATCGTGGACGCGCATCTGGGAGCCGAGGGCTATCGCCGGGTGCTGACGTTCGACGGCGCCCGGACGCTGGAAGAAATACGCGTCCGGCACCCGGACGTGGTGGTGCTCGACCTGATGATGCCGCGGATGACGGGATTCGACGTGCTGGCGAGCATGCGCGATCTCGGCGAGGCGCGGCCGCGGGTGATCGTGCTCTCCGCGCGCAACCGCGAAGAGGACGTGATGCGGGCGTTCAGCCTCGGCGCCGACGATTTCATGTTGAAGCCGTTCAACCCGCAGGAACTGCTCGCGAGGATCGCCCGCCTCATCAAGACAGCGGATCGAACGCAGAGGCGCCGGCAGTGACACCAGTCATCGGGACGGTCGCGTGACCGGATGGCTCGACCGGCCGGGGGAGTTCGTCGCCATTGCCCTGGCCGGCCTTGCCGTCACGCTCCTCGTCGCATTGCTCGGCCTGGTGCTGTGGCGCGTCGTCGACGAACTGCGCTTCCTGCGCCGGCAGCGGCTCATCGCTCGATACCGGCCGCAGATCGACGCGCTGCTGACCTCGACGTCCGCGCCGGATGCGGTCGAGCGGCTGGTCCGCGCGCCGCGGCGGCACCACCGGATTCTCGCCGACCTGATCCTGGCGGCGCTCCGGCTGACCACCGGCGCCATCGTCGACCGCCTGCGCGAGGCGGCCGGTACCCTCGGCCTCGTCGTTCGCTGGAAGAAATCGCTGCACGACCACCGGTGGTGGGTTCGCGCCGGGGCGGCGCGGGCGTTGGGACTCGCTCGTGAACCCTCGAGCCTTGACGGGCTGCTCGGCGCGCTCGACGACGCGCACGAGGAGGTGCGGGCGGCTGCCGTCGATGCGCTCGGGCGACTGGGCGCCGTCCGGTCGGGTCCGGCGCTCCTGGCACAGCTCCCCAACGAAACGCGGCACCAGCGTGTGAGGCTGGTCGAGGCGATTCGGTCGATCGGCCCGCCTGTCGTCCCGCTCCTGCTGGCCCATGCGCGACAGCAGCCGTCCGATGCCGCGATGTTGGCGGACATTCTTGGCGTCGTCGGCGCGAGCGACGCCGTCGCGACCCTGCTCGAATGGAGTGGCGACACGCATCCAGCGGTACGAGCGGCTGCGCTCCGGGCGCTAGGCTCCATCGGCGTCGACGATCGGACGTTTTTCTACGCCCTGCGCGGCCTCGAGGACCCGGATCCCGATGTGCGCAGCATGGCCGCCCGGGCCCTGGGCCGCAGCGGCAGGCAGGAAGGCGTCCCGTACCTCGCCCCGCACCTCGACGACGAGTGGATCGTGGCGGCGCACACCGCCACCGGGCTCCGACGGCTCGGGACGCCGGGCACTGCGGCCCTCGAGATGCGCGCCGGGTCGGAAGGCCGCGGCGCCGATCTCGCGCGCCAGATGTTGTGGGAGCTCACGTTCCTGAAGATTGGAGCCTGATCATGTTCGCCGACGTGTGGTCGACGGTCACTTACGTCCTCATCGTCGCGACGGAAAGGATGATCCTCCTCTACTTCCTGACGCTGAACTCGCTGTATATGGTGTTCGCCGTCGTCTCCTTCTTCGCGCTCCGGCAGCATCGGCGCCGCTGGACGTCACGCGATCTCGACATCATCGTCCGCTCGCCGGCCACCCCGAGAATCTCCCTGATCGTGCCGGCGCACAACGAAGAGGCGACGATCATCCACAACCTCCGCTCGCTGCTGCTGCTGAACTATCCCGAGTACGAAACGGTGGTGGTCAACGATGGCTCGACCGACGGCACGCTGGCCGCGGTCATCAACGCCTTCGACCTCGTCCGGGCGGACGTTTCCTACGAGCGGGTGCTGGGCACGCAGGCGGTGCGGGGCGTCTATCGCTCGCTCACTCATCGCGACCTGCTGGTGGTCGACAAGGTCAACGGCGGCAAGGCCGACGCGATCAACGCCGGCATCAACTCGGCCAGCCATGGCCTGGTCTGCGTCATCGACGCCGACTCGCTGCTCGAGGAGCACGCGTTGACGCGGGCGGTACTGCCGTTTCTCGAGGATCCCGCCACGGTCGCCGCCGGCGGCATCATCCGGATTGTCAACGGGTGCCGCGTCGAGGACGGCCGGGTGGTCGGCGTCGGCCTGCCGTCGAGCCACCTGGCGTGTTTCCAGGTGACCGAGTACCTTCGCGGCTTTCTCATCGGCCGGGTCGCGCATTCGGCGCTGAACGGACTCCTGATCATCTCGGGCGCATTCGGCCTGTTCCGGCGTGACGCGCTGATCGCGGTTGGCGGTTTCAGCACCGACACGGTGGGCGAGGACATGGAAATAGTGGTCCGGATGCACCGGCACTTCCGCGAGCGTGGCGAGCGGTACCGGATCGTCTTCCGGCCGGACCCGGTCTGCTGGACCGAGGTGCCGGAGCGGTTCGAGACGCTGGCGCGTCAGCGCAACCGCTGGCAGCGCGGGACGTTGGAGACGTTGCATCGCCATCGGCGGATGATCTTCCGTCCGGGGTTCGGCGTGATCGGCATTTTCGCCATGCCGAACTTCCTGATTTTCGAGGCGCTCGCGCCTCTCGTCGAGGTCATCGGGTATCTGGTCATGGTCGTCGCGCTGGCGCTCGGATGGCTGGACTGGCGATTCGCCCAGCTGTTCTTCCTGACGGCGGTGGTGTACGGCGCGCTCATCTCGGTCAGCGCGGTGATCCTCGAAGAGGTGTCGTTCCGAAAGTATCCCCGTCTTCTCGACCTGCTCCGACTGTCGATGTACGGCGTCCTGGAGAACTTCGGCTACCGGCAGTTGACCATGTGGTGGCGGCTGCGCGGCACGTTCGACTACCTCCGCGGCCGGGCGGAGTGGGGAACGATGACCCGGCGCGGATTCGCGCGCGCGAGTGCCGACCATGACGCCTGAACCGCTGCGGCGCCGTGCCCGCCCGCGGCGAAGGGTGTGGCTGGTGGCCCTGCTGCTGTGCCTGATGCCAGTGCCGCCGGCCGACGCGGCGACTGTGGCGTCCGACATCCTCACCTCGGCGCGCGAATCCGCCAACGCCGGCCGACGGCCGGAGGCGCTCGCTGCCCTCGAAATTCATCTGACTGCCGCCCCCGGCGACGTGGATGCGCGGCTCCTCTACGGTCTGATCCTGTCGTGGGAAGGGCGCTACCTCGAAGCGCGCCACGAACTGCAGCAGGTGCTCGATCAGGCGCCGGGTTACACCGACGCGCGCGTCGCGCTGATGAACGTCGCCTGGTGGTCGGAGGACACCGCCGCGGCGAGGGAGGTGGCCGAAGTGATCCTCGCTGAAGACGCCGGCAACCAGACGGCCCGTCACATCCGCGATCAGCTGGACGCCGCCGGCCGGCCCTGGTGGGTGGGAATCACCTACGCCAACGACGCGTTCAGCGACGACCGCAGCGTCTGGCACGAGGTTGCCGCCTCCGTGACCAGGCTGACGCCGCACGGCTCGGTCATCCTCCGCGCCACCGAGGCGAGGCGCTTCAACCTCGACGATCGGCTGATCGAGGTCGAGTTCTACCCGCGCGTCCGGCCGGGCACCTACGCGTTCATCGGTGTCGGCGTGGCCGGCGATGCGACGTTCTACCCGTCGCACCGCGTCGCGTTCGATTTCTATCAGTCCGTCGGAGCGGGCTTCGAAGTGTCCGGAGGCTTTCGCCGGCTGGGATTCGACAATCCGGCGAGTATCTATGTCGGAACCGCCAGCAAGTATCTCGGCAACTGGATGTTCACCGGCAAGGTCTTCCATGTCGCGGGCGAGGGGCCGCTCGATTCGACGTCGTACCATGGCGGGTTCCGCCGCTACGTCCGGGGTGACGGCGTCAGCTATGTCGGCCTGACCTACAGCCACGGATTCAGCCGGGAAGAGATCAGGAACACCGCCGACCTGACCACGCTCGGGTCCGATACGGTGCGCGCGGAGATCGAGCAGCAGTTCGTCCGGCGCGTCCGCCTGTTTGTCACTGGCGGCGCCAGCCAGCAGGCACGCCAGTTCCGCGCCCGGTTGTGGCAGATCTCGGCCAGCGCGGGATTCTCCGTGCTGTTCTGAGCGGGATGCAGTGCTGAAAGCGCAGACCGTTCGGCCGCTCGGCGCGCTGTTGGTGCTGCTTCTGTATGCCTGGGTGCTGGGGTCGCGCGGCGGCGCCGATCCGGCCGACGCCACCGGCTCATCTGCCGACCGATGGCTGTCGGCGAGCGGCGAGGCCTTCGCCGCCGCGCGCTTCCCGGATGCGCTGCCGCCGACGATCGAACTGACGCGCGCGTTTCCCAATCAACAGGTGTATGCGGAACGGCTCGCGTTGATCTATCAGCACCTCGGTCGGCCGGCGGAGGAAGCGGCGGCGTGGGAGCGGGTCGTGGATATCTCGCCGACGCCAATCGATGCCTGCCCGGCATTGCCGGACGCCTACGTCCGCGCCGGTCTTCCCGACGTCGCCTTGAAGGCCTTTGAGCGCTGTGCCGCGATCGACGCCGGGAACACCGACATGCTGTTCTACCTGGCCCGCGCGCACGAGCGTGCCGGGCATGCCGACGTGGCAGCGGCCGGGTATCGCGAGGTGATCGGCCTCGACCCGCGGCACAGCGACAGCCTGCTGGGTCTCGCCCGTCTCGATCTCCGCGCCGGGCGCGCGGCGGCGGCGCGACAGGCCGCCGGCGCGGTGCTCGAGCTGCATCCCGACCACGGCGACGCGCTGCTCGTTGCCGGCACCAGCGCCCAGCGCCTGGGCCGGACTGCCGAGGCTCGACAGTACCTGGAACGCGCGCTCGCTCTCACGCCGGACTCGGCCGACGTCCTGAGTGCGCTCGGAATCGTCGACTTCGACTCGGGTCGCGTCGCCGACGCGCGGCGGCACTTTCAGCGCGCCGTTCAGATCGATCCGGCGCGCCGGGGAGACCTCGCCGCGTGGCTGGCGCGTACCGAAGGGGGTCGTTGATGCGGGTCGCACTCACTCGTGCGCTGGTATCGGTGTTCTGGCTGGCGACGGCGCTTTATGCGCTGCTGAGCGCGATCCCGTTCGCGTCGGAGCAGTTCCTCGGCCCGCAACTCGTCCCGGCAGTGGCGGCGTTCGCCTCCTGGCATCGATGGATCTCGATGGCGGTTCTCACAGTGGCGGCCGCGGGATTGGCGCCGCAGGTGCGGGCGCGAAACGCTGCCGTGCTGCTGCTCCTCGTCGTCTGGGGAGTGGTCAGCCTGCTGGCGTTTGCCACCAGCGGGCTGACGGCGCTCGCGCCGTCGATGCTCGCGCTGGCGCTGTCGTTCGCGGCGCTGGTGCCTGCCATCTGGCTGGCGCTGCTCGACCTGCGCGACCCGGCCACGGACAAGGCGCCGGCACCGGACGGGGACGGAGCACTCGCCGATTTCACGGCCTGCGCCGCCGCCGCTCTCATCGTCGCGGGCACTCATGCTGGCGTCGCACTGACGACCGGCGTTCCGGCCACACCGCGCTGGATCGCCGACGTCGGTCGCAGCCTCATCCTTCACCTGGTGGTGTTCTCGGCGATCTTCCTGCTGCTGTCGCTGATTCGAGGTGGGGCGCGTCTGGCCCGGCGCCCGGCCGCGGCTGAAGCGTGGCTCGCTCGCGCCGCCCTCGCCGCCATGCTGGCGTGGTTCGCGCACGGCGTCGTGTTGTCAGCGTTGTCGATGACGGGCCCCCTGGCTGTCGCGTCTGCGGCGGCGTTCGGGACCGCGCTCGCGCTGGTGGTGGGGCCGCGCGGCACCCGCGCGCCCGGCGGGGTCGAAGCGGCGCTCGGCGGCTGCGTACCGCGATGGGCCACCAGGTCGCCAGCCCTGGCGGCCGTCTGGATCGTTGTGGTGATGACGACGGTAGCCGCCGCCCACAGGGCGATTTCCGGATTCGACTGGAACTTCACGGTTGCGAAGACGATCGCACTCGGGTCATGGCTCGTGGCGCTGGCGGCGGCGCTTCGCGTCGTCCCCGGCTGGGTGAAGCTTCCTGCCCGATCGCAGATGGCCGGCGCCGTCGCGCCGTTGATCGCCTGTGTCGCCGTCCTGGCCCTGCTGCCGCTCGCATCGCCGCGCTTGTCGAGGTCAGACAATGCCGACCCGATCGGCCGCGATGCATCGTCGCGGCTGATCGCCGATGCCCTGGCACCAGCCGCACCGGTCGAGACGGGACTCTACGAGTACCTGCAGCGCCACACCAACATCCCCCGGAGCGTGCACGTGGATCCGGTGAGCGTGGACTTCGCTCCAGTCGCGGCGTCGTCGGCGCGCCGGCCGCACATTTTCCTGTTCGTGGTCGACAGCCTGCGATCCGACTACCTCTCGCCCTACAACGCCGCGGTCGCCTTCACCCCGGCGATCGGCCGGTTTGCCGTTGAGAGTACGGTGTTCGAGCGGGCGTTCACGCGGTATGGAGGAACCGGCCTCGCCGTTCCCTCGATCTGGGTTGGAGGCCTCCTCCTACACAAGCAGTACGTCACTCCGTTCGCGCCGATGAACGCACTGGCGAAGCTCCTGGCCGCTGAGCACTACACTCTGTGGCTGAGCATGGAACGCATCGTCGAAACGATCGTGCCCGCGACCCCAGCAATCGACCCTCTCGACGCCGGCGTGAGCGTGAGCGACCATCGATTCTGCCGTACCTTGCAGGAAATCCGTGGTCGGCTCGGTCGGCTGACGGCCTCCGGATCTTCGGTGTTCGCCTACACGCTGCCGCAGGACATTCACGTCGCGACGTTGGCCCGCGAAGGATCGCGCCCCATCGACGCGGCCGACTACCTTGGATTCCACGCGGCATACGCCTCACGGGTACGCCGGATGGATGCGTGCTTCGGCGAGTTCCTGGATGACCTGAAGAGGCGCGGGCTCTACGACGAGAGCCTGATCATCCTGACGTCGGATCACGGCGACTCGCTCGGTGAGGAGGGCCGGATGGGGCATGCCTACACGATCTTTCCGGAGGTGATCCAGGTGCCGTTGCTGGTGCACCTGCCGGCCTCTCTTCGACCCACGTTCGCAGCGAATCCCGCCGCAGTGGCGTTCACCAGCGACATCACGCCGTCGTTGTACGCGCTGCTGGGGCACGTGCCGGTACCACCCGCCACGATCTTTGGTCTCCCGCTATTCCATCGTGCGTTCGACCGACCGGCAACCCGTCACAGCGCGGAGGTCGTCGCCTCGAGCTACGGCAGTGTGTATGGTGCGCTGCTCGACGATGGGCGGCGGCTGTACATCATCGACGCGGTGTCGTTGCGGGAACATGTCTACCTACTGGACGGGAGCGCGGCCGGGCGCGAGGTGCCGGTGAAGGGCACGGACCGGGAAGCGGGGCAGCGCGCCGTGCGCGCCACGGTCGACGAGATTTCGCGCTTCTACAAACTCGGCGTCTCAGGACCCGGGCCAAGAATAATGGATTGAACGGCCTCGATGCTATTACCAGCCCCCTTTCGATCGCGATGCCATGGGGCCGAGGCGAAGCTGATGTGATGGACGCGGTGCGGAGACACTTTCGTCCAGAGTTCATCAACCGGATCGACGAGATCATTGCCTTCCATCCGCTCGACCGCGTTCACATGAAGCGATGGATCTGCGCCGTGGACGATGGTGGCCGGATCGGCGGCGTTCGTGCTGGGTATGCCTCCGATCTGGCGTTGCTTGTCGCCGGACTTCCGCTCGGACTCCAGACGTGGCGGCGGCATGTCATCCTGGACTGGTACATCCGCTGGGGTACACAGGACGACGAGCGCGGTGCTCCGCTCCGGGTGATGAGATGGTGGCCCATCCCGAAACTGCTTCGCGGCATCCGTCGTCGCGTCGCGACAGCGCTGAGAAGGCCTCAGATCAATGAAGTGCCACGACTGTGACCGCGATCGCCAGCGTCATTGCCGCCAACGTGAGACCGGCGACACGCCTGTACTCTGATGTCCCGAATGCCAACGCGAGCGACAGTTTCAGGCCGCAATTGGCCATGATTCCGATCGCGATCGCCTGCGCTGCGACGCCTCGTGAAACGCCGTTCGCCCCGCTTCGGGCCATCGAGATCGTCAGGGCATCGACGTCCGTCAGCCCCAACACCGCTCCCGACGCGAGCAGTCCCGGATCACCAAACGTGCGGCGGACCCAGGCCACGGCAAACAGCACGATCTGAAACGTCAATGCCATCTGCAAGGCCGGTCCAAGTTGCAGCGGATTCCGCGGCGTCTCCACTGTGGGCGTGTCGTCGGGATGGCTCCGAAACCAGACGACCAGCGCGACGACTCCGGCGGCGAAGGGCGCTATCAGATACGGTTGCAGGGATCGCGCAACCGCGGTGTCGAGTACGAAGGTGGCGATGAGCACGCGGGGGAACAGCATGGTGCACGCCGCGATCGTGCCGACCGCGAGCGTCCGCGACAGCGCCGGCCCGGTCCGGCTCAGACGCGCAAACGTGAACGTCACGCTGGTCGATGAGATGAGCCCCGCCAGCGCACCCGCGAGTGGATAGCCCTGCCGGACTCCAAACGCGCGCCGCGCGATGTAGCCCGCGAAGCTGAGCCCCGTAAAAAACAACACCAGCATCCACAGTTCGCGCGGCTTGACACCGCCCAGCTGGGCCACGGGTCCCGCCGGAAGGAGCGGAAGGATCACGACCGCCATCACGGCGAACCGTGCGGCCGCCCGGAGCTCCTCATCGTCCAGGCGGCCGACGAAGGCGTGAAGCCGTGATTTCTCCACGAGAAGTAGTGCTGTCACGGCGATGGAGGCACTCGCCAGCACCAGCCATCCCATCCCGGCGGCGAGACCGGCAGCGATCACAACGAGCGCGGCCGCTTCAGTCGTGGCATCGACGTCGTGACGGCTGGCGGCCACGTAGCCGGCGACGACCAGGGCGACCTCGCCTGCCGAGAGCACGATCGCGAGACCACCCAACCCGATCGTGACCAGCCAACCCGCGATTCCGGCGATGCCGCCCAGTAACGTGAAGGTACGCACGCCGCCGAGTCGGGCGTGAGCGCCGCTCGCGTGTCCCGATCGCTGGCGCTCGACGCCGATCGCCGCGCCGCCCAACGCAGCTGCGAAAATTCCCGAGAGCGTTGTCACATCGATGGTCACGGTCTGGCGGTCAGTCTACTCAGCGCGAGGGACCGTTGGCGAATTGATCCTCTCGCGGTCCGAATCTCCTTGTCGGTTCGGACTCCCGAGCAGGGAGTCAATTCGGACGCGGTCCGCCGATTCGCCGTCACGTGAACCGCGAAGAGCGCCAGCACGACGTGACGGCCGGTGAGCGGAACAAACTGTGCCGCCGCCGCCTCGTATCGCCGGAAGCTGAAGGCGCCGCCGTCCCGATCGGCGAAGAGGGTAGCCGCCGCCCGACAGACGCCGCCGCTCGATGGGTGGCGCTGGACGTCGCGCGTGTCTGCGGTAATTGAGACGTCACCGTGCAGGTAGTCAGGTGTATCGGGACGGGCCGATTGGCCAAAACAGCGACGTGACCGCGGCGGCGGCGGGGGTCGTGGTCATGGACAACTCACTCGAGAAGGTCGAGAGGCAAACCCGACTGCGAGCGTGACAATGTACGCCACGCCGATCACGCAGAGGGCCGAGGCGGCCACTCTCTCATCGTCGATCCGTCATCCGACAGCCCCGACAAAAGGGGCCTGCGCGCGCCTTCTCGGCTTCTTGGCCGGCGTGGGCGGAAGCCAGCACATCCCAGATGCGGCGCGCGCCGCCAGGTTCCGCGTTGCCGCGAAACAGCTCGCGGCGGAGAAGGCTTCGGCATACTCCCGAGCGTGAGACCTCAGGGCGTCGCGTGCTTCGCGGGCGCCCTGAGTGTTCCCGACAGATTCGGGGAGTGGAACGCTGTCATCCCGGTCCGTCGAGAGCATCCGACCGGTCCTCAGGATCGGACTGGTCAGGGCCTCCTCAATCGGGCGTCACCAATCGCCGGAGATGTCGTAGGCTCGAATCAGGAAGTGATTCGGCACGAACCCCGCCACGAAGAGACGATGCTCGCCAACGGCCAAGTCGATCGCGTGCGAGGGGCCGATGATTGATGGGGCAGCCCTGTGAGAGAAGTCCTCCCACACGATCGCGCCCGTTCCAGCGTCGTACGCACGAAGCAGAACTTCGGCGAGGCCGCCGAGCTCCCCGCGTGCGCCCACCCCGTACACGCGGTTGCCGTGGACAGCGATAGCGGTAGGCTCGTCGTACCCCCCCCACAGTCTCGCCGTCGTCCAGTTCACCTGTCCGTCCGACACTTGATATGATCTGACAAACCCCGACACAGTCGGGCCCATGACTACCCCGCCTGCTGCGACGATTCGGTCGCCATCGACGGCAAGCTCGCTCAGATGTCCGCCCGACGTCTCCACCACGTCAGTCGTGTTCTCCCAGACCGTCAGGCCCGTCCCAGCCTCGAGCCTGGCGAGGTAGGGCAACCGTTCAGTGCCGGACCATGTCAGGTTGCCGGCGATGAACACATCGGAGCTGCCAGCCACGAACAAATCAGCGCCATTGACGAGCAGCTTCACCGGTCTGACGGGAAACGGTCGACGGACTTCCCACCGCAGCCGGCCCGAACGGGCGTTGTAGGAGCGCACCTGCAATTCCGAATTCGGCGTCGCCGCCGCGGCAAACGCCCGATTTCCCGCAATGGCTACCGTCACGCCGTAACCCAGACGCGCGTCCAGCTGATCCTCCCACAGCATGGTCCCGCTCACGGCGTCGTAGGCGCGCAGCGCGCCGCCCTCACTCGAGACGATCACCGCTTGTCGACTCGCGGCAATCGCGGCCGGGTAGCGGTTATCGGCATTCCAGTAGCTCATCCACTTGATGGCAGCCGAGTTCTCATCGAACGCTGTCACCGCGATATCCGTTTGATTGCCATCGGGCGACACATCGAACGTGACCATATAGAAATTCGGCGAGACGTGGGCGACGAGCCTTCGGTTATAGCAGCGAACATAGCGAAGGGGACAGTTGTAGGAGACGAAGTTCCCCACCGTCGACTTCACTTTACCGGTTGCCCGACCGAGCGTCTGGACCACGAATTCGAATCCCTCGCCCTCTCCTTTCGCCTGACCGGCCACCATCACACCAGCCTTGGTGAGTACGATCGCCTCGGGATAATCGACGCCGTCGCTCAACTGCTCCTCGACCTCCCAGATCAACTGTTGAGCGGATGCGGTCCCGCTGATCGAGAGCAGGAACAGCAAGCCGGGGATGATGCGCATCATCGCCAGACACCTTCTGAAAAACACCATGATTGCCTCCCTTCGGGCACAAATCACAGCGACGCTGCACCAGAGAATTCGCTGGACGATCGCCGTGCGGCCCTTGTGTGGTTCTCCGGCGCACACATCAGATGTGAGCCGCATCATTCATAGCAAAGGACGATCCACGAAAACGTTGGCTCGCCACCGACCATCATCTATAGCTGGTGTTGTCGTCGCCGCGAAGCCGGCGGCGTGTCAGATCCACGTCATCGCATCGACGGAAGCCGGCGGGACCACATCGACGAGGGCTTGCAGTCAGAAACGTGGAGGCCTAAACCGTTGAATCGAACGCGCCACCAGGTGTTTCGGCTTCGCTTGGTGGTGCTCGCCAAAATCGCTTTCCAATACGGCCCCTGAAATGCGCGGCCCGAGGCCTCTCGCTGCGGACCTACGACGATCCGATTGACGAAGCCTTGAAACGTGACTGCGCCTCGGCGTCCGCGGTCCCGGCGCCAAGCGCAGTCGGCCGCCAACCGGAAGATCTCTCCGGCCGGACGCGATCGGAAGACGCCTGCCGACTCGCGGTTGGGGCCACGGTCGTGATCGGCGTCGCGGATGGGCAGCCGATTCAGGCGGTGGTCCCGTCGCCATTGATCATCAGCCTCGAGTGGTTGTCGGCACTCGCTGGTGCGAGCTCGATCCGGTTTGCGCTCGAGGAGGACAGTCGGATCGCGTAATGATCCGGCCAGCCGGCAATTGGCGGGCGATCTTTCGCGGGACCTCGCGCGAAGTCGCGGCCCGTTCTCGGCCGAAACCAAGGCGCTATGCTCATTCCCGGAACTGACAGCGACTTCACGCCGCGACCCGACGACACCCGCCCGCGGCCGCGCTGGGGGCCATCGGCGGCTTGATCACCGCACTCGGGCGGCCCGATGGAGAGCGCGGTTTTTCGCAATCGCTGTGGAATATTTCCCATTTCCAGGAAGCGCGCGTGATGTTCGGCGCCGGCTACAGGATCTACTTCGGGCAAATCGGGACATCGCTCGTTCTGCTACTCGTCGGCGGCACCAAGGCCACGCAGGCCAAGGACGTCCGTCGCGCCCAAGATTGCTGGCAGGACTACCTCGAGGAGAAGTGAGATGGCACGACGCAGCAGAGACTGGAACGAAGGACTAGCTCAGGATCTCCGGAACCAGGAGTTCGCGCGAGAGTTTCTCATGGGGGCCATGGATGAGGGCGTGCCGATTCAGATCGCGCTCGGCAAGGTAATCCGGGCGATGGGCGTCGGGTTGTGCCGGGGATGAATCGCGCGCAGCACATTGGGGCTTGCCATCCGCACCTTGCCCGCGAACTCCTTCACGCCCAGGTCACCCTGAACCGGCTGCTGAAACCATTCAGGCTGAGGTTGAGCCTGGCACGCCTCGACGAACCAGAGAGTCGCCATGCGGCATAAATTCCAATCGCGCGCGGCAGGCCGAGCCGTAGGGCCGTCCCAGGCCAAACGCAATGGCGTCGAGCGACGACGTTTTTCGAGACCACATCTTCTCACGCGCGAAGGCGGCGCACCTGCTGGTGCGCGGGGACATGCTGGTCGATGGTCCTCAGGGCGATTGCATCGAGAGGGCTCAGACACGCCGAGGCAGCGGGGTCGGTGTGCTTGACCCGGTCCCGGGTCGGCGGCGCTGGAACTGAGGGGCTATCTCCATCCGTATTCATGCGCCAACTGCGGCCCGAGTTCTATTCGGACACGGTAGATCGCACGACATACCAGCTCGATGCGCCCAGGCTTGAATTTCATCTCGAGACGATCACCGCACGCAGCCAAACCCACGACTTTGAGATCTTCTGCCGCAAGCTGTGCGAGCGGACGATCTGTCCGAATCTGAAGCCCGCTACGGGGCCTGAAGGCGGCGGAGACAGCAAGGCCGACACCGAAACCATCCTGATTGCTGATGGGATCGCGGTGCTTACCTACGTCGGCGACGCCAATGCCAGCCGAGAGCGCTGGGCGTTCGCCTTTAGCGCCAAGAAAAGATGGCGGGAGAAGGTGCGCAGCGACGTCACCGGGATAGTCGCGACTGGGCGCGGCTATCAGGAGATCTACTGCGTCACTTCCCAGTTCGCTCGAGCCAAGGATCGCGCAGGCATCGAGGACGAACTCACCAAACAGCACGGAGTCCCCGTCACTATCCTGGATCGGAACTGAATCGTCGAGCAGGTCATTGACGGCCGCAAAGACCTCGCGTTCAACTATCTCGCCGCGGGTCAGGAGGTTAATTAAAGCGCGAATTGAGTGTGAAGTTGGCATCAGAGATCGGCGGGCACGATATTGAGAGCGTGGCGCTACGGACGGCGCACGATTGAAACGAGCAAGGGCCACGTGACCAGCCGTCGTGTCCGGGAAGCTGTTTGGCGTGCCGTAGAACCTCTTGCTCGATCAGCAACTGATCGTCCTGCGGCTGGCTCGCAAGTGCGCACCCGAACCTGACGTCGAGCGACCGGCCGCTGTGTGAATTCTGATCGAAGCGCTCGCGCCGCGCAGAACCCACAGAACGCTCGACGGAACGGATTCTGCCAAGGCCGTGCGGCCTACGTCCTCAATGCCAATCGCCCTTACGGCGGCACCGCACCGTCGAACGCGCGACTGCGATCATGAATCAGATACAACGGCGCCTCGTCCGACGGAAACGCTTCGGGCAGCTGCCGGGCCGTCCTCGCGTACGTCAGATGCGCGGCGAGCTTGAACGTGAAGGGTGGCAGGAAAGGGACCAGCGTCACTCCTGCAAGTGCCACTAATAGCAGCGACTTGCGAGAACTGAGTGGATGAGGTGTACCGGAAGTGTACCAAATCAGCGAGCCTATTATTACAATAAATACAGCACTATCAAAGACTTAGAGGATTTGGAGGCGGCGGGAGTCGAACCCTTTGAACGCGTGGTTGTAAATGGTTGATGGTGCGAGACTTTTGGCGATAAGGTATTGAGCATCAATCAGTTACGCTGCCCATGGCGTCTACTGCAGTCTTGGTCAATCCTCCAGAATCCTCCCCAGTCTTGGAGACGTTTTGGAGACAGTCGTCGGAGGCCTGGTCGTGGACAAGGTAGGTTAGAGTGGCCGAAAAACCCAGGAATCCTGATAGCGGTAGGCTTTTGGTTCGAATCCAGCCTGGGGAGCCAGCCCCGTAAGATCAATGAAATAAAGTACTTACGGCATCGCATTTCGCTCGGGCACCCAAGTCTTATTATTTCAGTCAGTTGCGGTGGACGGGCCGCACTATACGATGTCCGCAACTGGCCGGTCCGTCATGACACCGCCGACGTGCAGCGCTTCTC
>JBDTRR010000068.1:0-27220 GCA_039931615.1 Acidobacteriota bacterium | reverse complement strand
GCTTCGCCGAGCGTAACCCCACCGCCGCCGCTGGTGAGGAGAAAGTGGCGCTCGCGCCCGGTGATTTCGATCACCGTCGTCTCCCGGCCGGTCGCCGCCGAGATCTCGCTGAACATCGGCAGCCAGTCGTCTTCCACGGCAAACGGCACGTTGGCCTTCTGCAGATTCAGCAGCACACCGACCGCGACCGGCCACACGTCCTGCTCGATCCGCACCAGCGGACGTCCGGCGCTGCCCGGCAGCCGCTGCTTCAGGGATTCAGCGAGCGCCGCCGCGGCAACTTGCTGCGGCCGCGGCGCAAACGTCCGTGTGGCAGCCACTCGGAGCTCGCGCACGCCGGCGATCGCTACCAGCGAAACCGCCAGCCCGCACAGGATGGCGGTCACGCGCGGCGAAGCCCGTCCTCTTCGTTCGCCGCCGGCCGCCATCGCGGCATCGAGCAGCACCGCTGTTCCAAGCACGCCGAACCCCGACACCCAGAACACTTCGTGGTCGATGATCATGTCCTCGATGCGGGTCGCCGACCAGAGCGCCGTGACGCCGGCGACCACGATCAGCGCGCTCAGCGCGGCGCCGAACCGGCGCCCGGCGCGCGCGGCGAGGATCGCCGTCACGGCCAGCAGGGCCACCTGTGCGCCGGCCCACCCTTCGGCCCATGGAATCCTGCTGCGGCGGAACGCCGATCCCTCCGCCAGGCGCAGGTCGGGCCGCGCGACGCCGGCCAGCATGTCGGTCCAGGCTGCGTAGGCGCTCCGGAACGGCTGACCGACACCGCCGCGCCCGACAAAGAAATCCCAGAGGCGGGTGACGTTACCCGGCCGGCGCGAGATTTGTTCCCAGATCGGCACCGCCCACAACACCACCAGCACGCCCAGGGTGACCCACAGGATCCGGATCAGACGCCGCCGCCGGTCCTGGTCCGCTTCGGAAATCGCGGCCGTCAGCACCACACCCGACGTCAACGCCGAGACGACCAGCACGCTCGGCAGGACACCGACGTGCGTCTGGCCGACGAACGTCGCAATCATGGCGACCAACGGCAGGAGTCCGGCCCGGCCGCTCAGGACCGCGGCGCAGACGACGATCAGCGCCATCGTCGGCAGCACGATGACGTGGGGATTCCAGGGACTCGCCAACATCGGCGCGACACGCCAGGCGTACAGCGCCACCAGCGCCATCGTCACAATCGCCAGCACCCCGCTGCCGGCGCGCACCATCACCCACGCCATCAGCAGCACCGACGCCAGATTGATCGCCAGCGCCCCGGCGTTCAGTCCGGTCGTCAGCGAACCGCTCAGCGAGTAGAACGGCGCCAGCAGATAGAAATAGAGAGGACCGGGATGATGCCAGCCGTACCGCGAATACGGGCCGACGAGCTGGGCGCCCTGGCTTGCGTACGCCGTATAGCTCTCGATCACCGCGGTGTCCGAAACCGCCGTGACCGGCTGCGCCTGGCGGGCCAGCGCCACGAGTTCCACAGCGATCAGCAGACTCGCAAGACACATGCCGGCGATGACCGCACGCCGGAGGTCGACTGCGCCAGACGTCTTGAAGGCCGGGGATCTGTCCGAACGAGTCAAGTTTTAGCCCGGCCTTCTGGACGTCGCCCCGCCAGAGGCGGGGCAAGACAACGGTGCCACTAGCGAGGCGGAGCCACCGCCCGCCTCGAGTTTCTCGGCGGTCTGAGGCGGAGCCTCGCTAGCGATTGTCGTACCCTTGTCCGATGTAGCTGGCGGCCAGCTCGGTTCGCATGATGACCTGGGTCGAGTAAAGGAGGATCGTGTATCGCCCCTCCCGGGTCCGCCCGACCGTCATCGGCTGCTGATACCGCACATACCAGTCGTAGACCTGATGCCACACGTCGGTGCCCACTTCGATGGATTCCGGGTATCTGCCGGTCTGGCGCAGGAAGGTCTTGATCTGGGCCCGGACCGGTTCGATCTCCCAGAAACTGTCCTGCCGTCGGACTTCGCTGCCAATCGCGGCAACTGCCTGCGTGAGCTCTTCGCGCAGTCTGACGACTGCCCTGGCGATGTCGTCGGCGGCACGATCCGAGGGTGCCTGCCCCGCTTCCCCGCCGGCCGCCGCCACCGTCGCCGCCGGTGCCAACGCCGCCAATGCGCTGCCCAGCGCCGTCCCGTTCAGTACCGTTCGCCTGCCGATCATGGACGTTACCCTCCTGCCTCGTTCTGTCGATCCGACGCTGGACTGACGGCGCTGGACGGGGCGGCCGCAGGGTAGACTATTCCTGGGAGGCTCCCTCAGACCGCCGAGAAGCGCGAGGCGGGGGCTGCTCCGTCTCGCTACTGTGCAGATTATCGCCGACGCGTGATCGTGTCGCGCGCGCAGGGGCTGTTATGTCACGGTTGCTCTTGATTGTCCTGGCTGCGGCCATGCTCGGCGAGGCCCGATTACCACCCGCGCAAGTCGGCGCCGACGGGACATCAGCGCCAGGCGTCCGCGATGTGGACGGCCGCTCGTGGCCGATTCTCGCGCCGGCGCCGCGCCAGAGGCACCTGCTCTTCTTCGTCGCTACCGACTGCCCGATCTCGAACCGATACCTGCCGGAGCTGGACCGCCTCTGCCGCGAGTACCAGCCTCGCGGCGCCCGCTGTTTCATGATCTATCCCGAGGCGGCGGACGCGGGAGCCGTGCGGCGCCACCGGCAGGAGTACGGGATCGACCCGTCGATTCCGGCCATCCTCGACCGCGACCACCGGCTCGTCGCGGCGGTCGGCCCGCGCGTCACGCCGGAAGCGGCGATCTACTCCACGGCCGGCCGCCTGTATCGAGGCCGCATCGACAACCTGTACATCGACGTGGGGCGCTCCCGGCGCGAGGCGACCCGGCACGACCTCCGCCTCGCCCTCGACGAGTCCCTGGCCGGCCGGCCCATCGCCCAGCCGGAGACCGACGCGATCGGCTGCGTCATCCCAAGATCATGACCAGATGCGACATCGCCTCCGCCGTCAAGTGGACCGGGCTCGCGCTTGGGGCCTTGACCGCGCTTGGTGCCGCGGCCGCAGCGGCTGGTGCCGGGCAAGCCGCCAGACCGCCGGCCGCCGATCTTCCGACCTTCGCGCGAAATGTCGCCCCGATCGTTTACGGTCACTGCGCGGTCTGTCATCGTCCGGGCCAGTCGGCGCCGTTTCCGCTGCTGTCGTACGACGATGTCAAGAAGCGCGGCGAGCTGATCGTGCGGGTCACCGCGCGCCGGTACATGCCGCCGTGGCACGCGCTGGCCGCTCCCGGGTTCGAAGCGTTCCGTGACGATCGCCGTCTTTCGGATGCCGATCTGGCCACGCTGCGGGCGTGGGTCGATGGCGGCATGCTGCCGGGCAATCTGTCCTCGGCCCCTCAGCCTCCGGCGTTTCCCGAGGGGTGGGCGCTCGGCCGGCCGGACGTCGTGCTGACGCTGCCGCGATCGATCGACGTGCCGGCCGACGGTCCCGACCTGTACCGCAACGTCGTCCTGCCGCTGGATCTCCCTGAAGATAAGTGGATCACGGCGATCGACTTCGAGCCGAGCGCCCGCACGGTGGTTCACCACGCCCTGTTCTTCCTCAGTCCAGCGGTTGATTCCAGCGGCATTCGCGCCGACGAGGTGCTGCCCGGCCTGGGAGGAGGCTTCCTGGGTGGGTTGGGCCGGGGACGACGGGCCGGCGGCGGCGGCCGCGACGGCGCCGACCGCGGCGCCGGCGGAATCGGCGGCTGGGTGCCCGGGATGACGCCGCGATTTTTTCCCGACGGCATCGCGCAGCCGCTCGCCGCCCGCACCAACGTCGTCGTCCAGCTGCATCTGCACCCGTCCGGCAAGGTCGAGCACGAGCAGGGCCGGCTGGCACTCTACTTCGCCCGGGAGCGGCCGGCCCGGTCGCTGCTGTCGGTGCAGGTGCCGCCGCAGTTCGGCTTCGCGATGGGTATCGACATCCCCGCCGGCCAGGCGCGCTACGCGATCAGCGACTCCTTCGTGCTTCCAGTCGACGTCGAGGCGTTCGGGGCGCGCGGTCACGCGCATTACCTCGCCAGGGAGATGAAAATGACCGCGACGCTGCCCGACCGGTCGGTCCGGGGATTGCTGTGGATCGGCGACTGGGACTTCGGCTGGCAGGACTCGTATTTCTACAGCACTCCGTTCACGCTGCCGAAAGGCACGCGCATCGACGTCACCATCACCTACGACAACTCGGCGGCCAACGTCCGCAATCCGAGCACGCCGCCGAAGCGGGTCAAATGGGGGCTGGGATCATTCGACGAAATGGGCAGCATGACCCTGCTCGTCGCCGCGCCGCCGGCGGCCGACCGGAATGCCTTACGGCGGGCGCAGAACCAGCACTTCATCAGTCAGTTCACCGCACGTCTGCTCGGCCGGCCGGACGAACAGCCGCCCCGATGACGCGATGACCGCGGCCCCGAGCGACGTTGCGGCGATGGTCGACCGCGCCCGCCGGGGCGACGAGCAGGCCCTGGCGGACCTGCTGCCGATCGTCTACGACGAGCTCCGTCGTCTGGCTGCGCGCTACCTGCGTCGCGAGCGGCCAGGGCAGACGCTGCAGGCGACCGCGCTGGTTCACGACGCCTACCTGCGATTGCTGCGCGACTCGCAGTTGTCCTGGCAGAACCGCGCGCACTTCTTCGGGATCGCGGCGCGGTCGATGCGCCAGATCCTGATCGAGCGCGCCCGCACCCGCAGCGCGGCGAAGCGGGGCGGCAGCCGTCTCCGCGTCACGCTCGACCCTGGTCTGATCGCCGCCGCGCCGACACCCGATTTCGACCTCGAGGCACTCGACGAGGCGCTGACCCGACTCGCGGCGCTCGACGCCGAGCTCGCCCGCGTCGTCGAAGTGCGGTTCTTCGGCGGCTTGTCGATCGAGGAGACCGCCGAAGCGCTCGCCATCTCCCCCGCGACCGTCAAGCGGCGGTGGACGCTGGCCAGGGCCTGGCTGGCGCGCGAGCTGCGCGGGGTCGATGCGAAGTGACCGCCGACCAGTGGCTGCGGGTACGCGAGCTCTTCGAAGCCGCTCTCGAACACCGGCCCGGAGAGCGTGACGCGTTCCTCGACGAGGCCTGCGCCGACAACCCGGCGGTGCGCGCCGAGGTGACCTCGCTCCTCGCCGCCCACGACACCGCCGCGGATTTCATCGAAGCGCCGGCCTATGAGGCGGCTGCCGACCTGCTGGCCGACGACTCCCCGGACTCGCTGGCCGGCCGGACACTGGGGCCGTACCTGGTCCGCCACGAAATCGGGCGCGGCGGCATGGGGATGGTGTATCTCGCCGACGACACGCGGCTGTCGCGCCGCGTCGCGTTGAAGGCGATCGCGCCGGGCGCCGGGTCCGATGCGCAGCGGCGGGCGCGCATGCGCCAGGAAGCCCGCGCCGCGGCCGGGTTGTCCCATCCCGGGATTGCGACCGTCTACGCGCTCGAGGAGATCGACGGCCAGCTCTATCTGGCGTGCGAGTACGTGCCCGGACCGACGCTGCGCGCGATCCTGGAGAACGGGCCCCTCCCGCTGCCTCAGGTCGTCGCGATCGCCGCGCAACTCGCGCAGGCGCTGGCCGCCGCTCATGCGCACGGCGTCGTCCATCGTGATCTGAAGCCGGAAAACATCGTCCGCAGCGGCGCCGGCGTCGTGAAGATTCTCGATTTCGGTATCGCCCGGGCGGAGCATCTGTCGGACGCCGGGTCGACGTTGACCGGGTTTCCGATCGGCACGCCAGCCTACATGTCGCCCGAGCAGATTCGCGGGGACCACGTCGACTTCCGGTCCGATCTGTTCGCCGTCGGCCTGCTCGTCCACGAAATGGCATCGGGCGCCAACCCGTTCGCGGCCGGGACGGCGACGGCGACGATGGCGCGGATTCTCGAGCGCGAACCGCCGTCGTTGTCGGAGCGGCCGACCGCCGGGCTCCGGGCCCTCGATCGGATCGTCGCCACGTGCCTGCGCAAGCGCGCGGACGAACGCTATGCCTCGACGCCGGAGCTGGCCGCCGACCTCGAGCGTCTGCAAGCCGACCTGCCGGGGCTCGATGCCGCTGGGGGCGGCCATCCTCGAGTCGGGGTCGCGATCGGAGGCGGCGCGCGGCGCGGTGCCGCGCAGTGGTGGTGGGCATTCCATCAGGCCGCTGTCTCGACGGTCTACGCGGTGATGATCTATCCGGCGTGGCACGCGCGCGTCTGGCTGCCGGCGCCGTGGGGCATGCTGTTCTTCTTCGCGGTGCTGGCGGCCGCCGCGACGGCGGTCGCCGTGCGTTTGCACTTGCGGTTCACCGCGCGGGTCTATCCCGGCGAGCTGACGCCGCAGCGCGCGCAGGCGCGGTCGTGGACGCGCAGCGGCGATGCCGGCTTTTCCGTCGCCCTGCTGCTCGCCGGGCTGGCGCTTCGAGAGACACACGCCGAGTTCGCGACCCTGTTCGTCGCCGTGGCGATTGCCGCCGCCGTCGCGTCCGTCATCATCGAACCGGCCACCACCAGAGCGGCGTTCGGAGAGAGTACGTAGTGTCCGGCTTCAGCCGGACCTAAAGAATCGTACGTGGCGTCCGACTTTAGTCGGACCCATGCTCAATCCGGCTGAAGCCGGATCCCACGTACGAAGGGGCGCGTCGCGCGACCGCGGTCGCTCGCGAGATCTTCGTGACTGTCGTAGTGCAGGCCTTCAGGCCCTGTTTCAGAATCGATGTTTCATAGACCTTCAGCGGAACGTGACCAGACCCTCGACGCCAGCGCCTTGCGCATCGCCCCCAGCGTGAACTCCAGCGACTCGCGCGGGACGTCGGTGATGAACGGTCCGACCAGCCATCCCAATCCGAACGGCACGTCGCGGCTGAGGGAGATCGACTCGCACTGCACCAGCGTTCCCTCGGTCCGCTCCTCGAGCGCGCAGTAGTTGTTGAAGCGCCACAGGAACCCGTTGCCGTGCCCGACCGGCTCTTCGCGTTGCCCGGGCGCATCCGCGTCGGCGATTTCGGCGATGCGGGTACTGACGCTGCGCACCTGCATCCGCTTGGGCGCGACCGGAATGTAGCGAACGTCCGACTCCGTGTTGAGGACAACGCTGATCACCTTCTTCATGAACAGCTCGAGGGAAACCGTGAACTCGCCGGCATGGCGGGACAGCGTTTTCGATCGCCGGACAGCCGGCCGATAGACGTCCTGATACCTGTCGTAGTCCTGCATCAGCAGGACGACGTCGTCCAGCCGGGCGCCCGGAATCAGGATCGTGCCGACCCAGTGGTGACACATGGCGCCGTGCAACGCGGCCGGGCCGGCGCCATCGCGTGTCTGCAGCCGGCTGGTCACGATCTCGCCGCGGCGAAGAGTGGCCTGCGCCTGTCCGCGCCGATCATCGGGCAGCTGGTCGACCCAGAGAAACGGCAGCGTCCCGCGCATCTCGCGGTCCAGCCGCGCTTCAGTGAGGCGGGCGTATCGATCGAACGCCGCCGCCGCGTCGGCATGGAGATCTGCGGCCCGGGCCGGTGCCGCCGCACCCAGGGACAACAGCGCCGCGCAGGCCACCGGTGCGAAGACGACGCGGTCGCTCAAGATGAAGTTGGCGATCGCGCAGACGGCGACGGCGATGACGTTGGCAGCCAGGGCATCGAGATGTCCCACCTCGACCAGCGCGGCCATCACGGCGACGGTCCCGGCCAGGGAGACCGTCCCGTTGGTGAGATGGAATCGCACCAGCCGGCGCAACAGGCCAGCGCGCGAGACCGGCCGGTCGGCCCACGTCCAGTGGACGTGCCACCAGAAGTTGTGCAGGATGGTCAGCTCGATCGCCACGACCGCGGCCACGAGGTAGTGAAGGCCGACATGTTCGAGAGCGGCGAGCCAGGCGAGTTGAAACAGGAGGCCGGCCAGGCCGACGGCATTGAAGACGGCCCACCGGCGATGCGTCTTGAGGAACAGCGCAACCATCACGCGCCCCGCACGATCTGAAGAGTCGAGTCCGCGTCGGCGGCCGGTGGCCCGCCCTGAAAGGCGGGCCCTGCGTCAGGTTGCCGCTGGAGCAGGCGCGACTCTCGAGACCGTCCCGGCAACGGCTCGGCAAGGTAGAGCAATCGTGTGTTCCTGGCGGCCGAGACCAGCAGGGTCACCGCCAGCGACACGATGGCGACCGCGCCGCCGACATCGAACAACCGGTAACGCACTCCCAGGATCTCGGGCCTCGGATCGAGCCACAGCGCCGCCGTTCCGATCGCCAGCAGGATTCGCAGTTCGGTCGGGCCGATTCCCCAGAACGACATCCTGAACACCGCCAGGCAGTAGGTGGCGAGGTAGACCTCAATCGACAGCATGAAGTAGGCAACCAGCAGCCCCGCGGCGATGAGGGGACTCATGAATCCGGAGAGCGCCAGGCCTGATAGGAGAAAGAACACGCCGAAGCAGTCGACGACGTGGTCGACGTAGAAGCCGTAGCGCGGCCGCTGATGGCCGCGCACGCGCGCCAGCGTCCCGTCGAGACTGTCCCCGAACCAGTTGACCGCCAGGCCGAGGACCGCGCCGGCCAGGGCGACGCGGTGGAATCGCGAGGCGTAGTAGGACAGCCCGCTGGCCAGCATCGCGGCCAGCGCCAGGAGCGTCAGATGGTCGGAACCGATCCAGCTCGGCAGTCTTGCCGCCAGCCATCCCAGGCATTTCCGCTCGGCCGACGCCAGCACGCTCTTCATCTCCCGTTGCGCTTCGCCAAACTCTTTCGCTGCCATCACCCCTCCTCGTCCGACCCGAACCGGACACTCTCACATGTGAAATCAGCGACGATTTCGGCTCACCGATGCCAGATCTGACTTTCGTCTGATTTTCGTGTCCGAACAACTTCGTTGTTTGGCTCACGCCAGCTCTGTGGTAGATTCTCTCAACCTTGGACACAGCCGACTGTGTCTAAACCGCTGTCAACTCGCCGGATACACCGACACCGCAGTCGGTGACCCGGACTGTTCGGTTGGAGGCTATGCGAGCCAGACGCTACACGGTGTTGATTGCTGACCGCTCGAGTGGCGTCGTCCGACGCCTCACGTTCAGCTTGCGGCCGACCTTGGTAGTGCTGTCGAGCATCCTGATTCTGCCGATCCTGATCGGGATGGGCGCCAAGTGGAGCGCCCTGGCGGAGCTCGACGACGTACGGGGCTCGAACTCAATACTGCAGGAGGAGAACGGCAGCTACCGCGCGGCCACCGGAGCGCTGACGACACAGATCCAGACCCTGGAAGGGGTCATCAACGAGCTCGGCGCCAAGGCGACGGTAGATCCGGCTCAGGCGCGCGCCATGCAGAAGCTGCCGGCGATTGTGAAGGCGCGGGCCTCCGGCGGGAGTCAGACCAACGCCTCCGCGCTCGCCACCATCCTGCCCGCTGCCCTGACCTCCCCGGAAGACACGTTCGGCGTGCTGCGCGATCTGCTGGGCGGGCTCGAGAGCCGCCTCCGCAACATGCGGACACAGGTCGAAGCGCGGGAAAAGCTGGCGGCTGCGACCCCCTCGATCTGGCCGACCAACGGGTTCTGGCTGACCGGCACCTTCGGTGGACGCAGCGACCCATTCAGCGGCGAACCGGGGTTCCATTCAGGTCTCGATCTTTCGGCCGACAAGGGTCAGGCGGTCTACGCGACGGCCGACGGCAAAATCGAGCTGGCTTCGTACTCCGGCGACTACGGCAATCTGATCGTGATCCAGCACGGCTTCGGCCTGACCACCCGGTATGGGCACCTCAGCGCCTTCAAGGTCAAACCCGGCCAGAGCATCAGGCGCGGGCAGGTCATCGGCTCTGTCGGCGCAACCGGCCGCGCCACCGGGTCCCATCTCCATTACGAAATCCTCGCCAACGGCCAACTGCTGGATCCGCTCAAGCTCCTGACAGCCCCTGCACGACGTCGATAAGGGTCGGAGACGTCGTGCCGGTCAATCCCATGCGTTGCAGGCGCATCGTTTCGAGAGCGCTGGTTCGCACGGGCGCAGCCATCTCGGGTCCCCCGAGGTTGATCCCCGGCGCGCCGGGTCGTTCGTCGTCACGGTCTGCTACAATCGTCCGATACCCGTCGAGTCCACTCCCCCGTAGATGATCCAGACATTCCTCGCCAAGGTCGTCGGCACCCAGAACGAACGCGAACTGAAGCGTCTGCGCCCGCTCGTCGGCGAGGTGAACGCGCTCGAGGCCGGGATCCAGGCACTCAGCGACGACCAGCTCCGCGCCAAGACCGCCGAATTCCGCGACCGGCTGGCCCAGGAGGCGACGCTCGACGAGCTCCTTCCCGAGGCCTTTGCCGTCGTCCGCGAGGCCGGCCGCCGCGTCCTCAACATGCGGCACTTCGACGTCCAGCTGATCGGCGGCGCGGTCCTGCACAAGGGCAAGATCGCCGAGATGAAAACCGGCGAGGGCAAGACGCTGGTCGCGACGCTGCCCGCCTACCTCAACGCCCTCGAAGCCAAGGGCGTGCACATCGTCACCGTCAACGACTATCTGGCCCGCCGCGACTCCGAGTGGATGGGCAAGATCTTCCGTTTTCTCGGAATGACGGTCGGCGTCATCCAGCACGACCTGAACGACGCCGAGCGCCAGGTCGCCTATGCCGCCGACATCACCTACGGCACCAACAACGAGTTCGGCTTCGACTATCTGCGCGACAACATGAAGTTCGAGCTGGCGCACTACGTCCAGCGCGGGCATCAGTTCGCCATCGTCGACGAAGTCGACAGCATCCTGATCGACGAGGCGCGGACCCCGCTGATCATCTCCGGGCCGGCCGAGGAATCGACCGATCTGTATTACGAGGTCGACCGGATCATTCCGCGGCTGAAAGCGGGCGACGTCATTCGCGGCGACACCAAGGCCGAGGATCGCGAATCGCTCGAGCTGACCGGCGACTACATCCACGACGAGAAGCACAAGACCGCCACCCTCACCGAGAGCGGCATCGCCAAGGCGGAGCAGATGCTGGCGGGCCACCTCAAGGGCGGGCATCTCTACGACCTCGAGAACGCGCACATCAAGCACCACGTCGATCAGGCGCTACGCGCCCACGTGATCTTCCACCGCGACGTCGACTACATGGTGAAAGAGGGCGAGATCGTCATCGTCGACGAGTTCACCGGCCGGTTGATGCCGGGCCGGCGCTGGAGCGACGGTCTGCATCAGGCGGTGGAAGCCAAGGAGAAGGTGAAGATTGAGCGCGAGAACCAGACGCTCGCCACCGTCACCTTCCAGAACTACTTCCGCAAGTACAAGAAGCTGTCGGGGATGACCGGCACCGCCGACACCGAGGCCGAGGAGTTCGCCAAGATCTACAACCTCGACGTCGTCGTCATCCCGCCGAACCGGGTGCTGCGCCGGGTCGAGAACCCCGACCTGGTCTACCGCACCGAGCAGGAAAAGTGGGACGCCATCGTCACCGAGATCGTCGACGAGCACGCCAAGGGGCGGCCGGTGCTGGTCGGCACGGTGTCGATCGAGAAATCCGAACGGCTGTCGACGATGCTCGATCGGCGCGGCTTGAAACGCGGCACGACCACCGGCGGCGGCGTCGACAAGCACGTCGTGCTGAACGCGAAGTATCACGCGCAGGAAGCGGAATTCGTCGCGCAGGCCGGGCGCAAGGGCTCAGTGACGATTGCCACCAACATGGCCGGCCGCGGCACCGACATCCTGCTCGGCGGCAATGCCGAGTTCATGGCGCGCCAGCAGGCCCTGGCCGAGCAGATCGCGGAACGGCTGCCGAAGGGTGAAGAACGGTTCGTCGAGGACGAGCACTTCGTCTACTTCTTTCACCTCGACGCGTTCTACCGGGTGCCGAAGGACGCGTATCAGCGGATCTTCGATCATTTCAAGTCCCGGACCGACACCGAACACGACGAGGTCGTCGGGCTCGGCGGCCTGCACATCCTCGCCACCGAGCGGCACGAAGCGCGCCGCATCGACAACCAGCTGCGCGGCCGCGCCGGCCGGCAGGGCGATCCGGGCTCGTCCCGCTTCTACCTGTCGCTGCAGGACGACCTGATGCGAATCTTCGGATCGGATCGCATCTCCGGGCTGATGCAGAAGCTCGGGATGGAAGAAGGCGTCCCGATCGAGCACGGCATGGTCACCCGGGCGATCGAGCGGGCGCAGAAGCAGGTCGAGGCGCAGAACTTCTCGGTCCGCAAGCATCTGCTCGAGTACGACGACGTGATGAACAAGCAGCGCGAGAATGTCTACGCGCTGCGCCGCGAGATCCTGGAGGGCCGCATCCGCCTCGACGAGGAAGGCACCGTCGTCGGCACCCGCGACTACCTGATCTCCCTGGCGGAGGACATCCTCGACTCGCTGGTCGAGACGTTCGCACCGCGCGAGGCCGACTTCGAGCAGTGGGACCTCGAGGCGCTGAAGCGCGACGTCAGCCGGGTGTTCGCGATCGAGACCGAGGACATGGAGTTCGGCGACCGGACGGCGGACGAGATTCGCGAGGCGATGTGGGAGCGGATCCACGGCTCCTACGACGAGAAGGAGCAGATCGTCGGCCGCGAGGTGCTGGAGCGGGTCGAACGCGACATCATGCTGCAGATCGTCGACACGCAGTGGAAGGACCACCTCTACAGCCTCGACCACCTGAAGGAAGGGATCGGACTGCGCGGCTACGGCCAGCGTGATCCGCTGATCGAATACAAGAAAGAGAGCTTCGAGCTCTTTCAGGCGATGAAGGAGCGCGTCGACGAGGAGATCGTCCAGTATCTGTGGCGCCTGCGGCCGATGCTGGCCGACGAAGTGCCGCCGACGCGGCGCCCGCCGCCGCGCCGGGCGCCGTTGATCCTGAACAACCCCGCCGCCGCGCCGCCGTCTCCGTTCGGCGCGCTGGGCGCGGCCGGTCCCTCGCCCGCGCCGTCGTCTCCCGATCGCGGCGATCCGCAGCCGCCCAGAGTCGGCGGCGACGACGCCAACGTCAAGACCGTGCGCCGCGACGAGCCGAAGGTCGGCCGCAACGATCCCTGCCCGTGCGGCAGCGGCAAGAAGTACAAGAAATGCCACGGCGCCGCCGCGTAATCCGGAAAAGGGGTACGGCCCCTTTTCCGTCCCTTCCGGAATCACGAATCGCCAATCAGGCCGACGGGAGTCGGCCTTTTTTGCATGGAGCGCTATGGAACTGAAGCTCGAAGCTCCGACGCTGCTCTCGATCGACGCCGGTGTCGCCACGGCGTTGACCTTCGACGACATCCTGCTGGTGCCCCGCTACTCGGACGTGCTCCCGACCCAGGTCGACGTCAGCACCTGGCTGACCCGCAACATCCGGCTCAACGTCCCGCTGGTCAGCGCGGCGATGGACACCGTCACCGAATCGCGGCTGGCGATCGCGATGGCGCAGCACGGCGGCATCGGCATCATCCACAAGAACATGTCGATCGAGCAGCAGGCGTCGGAAGTCGACCGGGTCAAGCGGTCCGAGAGCGGGATGATCGTCGACCCGATCACCCTGTCGCCGACCCACAAGATCTACGAAGCGCTCGACCTGATGAAGAAATACCGCATCTCTGGCGTGCCGATCACCGAAGACGGCAGCAAGGAGGGCCGCCTGGTCGGCATCCTGACCAATCGCGACCTGCGGTTCGAGACCAGCGTGACCCGGCCGATTGCCGAGGTGATGACCCGCGAGAATCTGATCACCGTCCCGGTCGGCACCACCCTCGACGCGGCGCGCAAGATCCTGCATCAGCACAAGGTCGAGAAGCTGCTGGTCGTCGACCGCGATTTCCGGCTCAAAGGCCTGATCACCGTCAAGGACATCCAGAAGGCGGTCAAGTACCCCAACGCCTCGAAAGACTCGCTCGGCCGGCTGCGCTGCGGCGCCGCGGTCGGCGTCGCCGGCGATACGCTGGATCGGGCTGAAGCCCTGGTCGCCGCCAGCGTCGACCTGCTGATCGTCGACACCGCCCACGGTCACGCGCAGGGGGTGCTGGATGTGGTCGATCACATCCGCCAGCGGTTTCCCGATGTCGATCTGGTGGCCGGCAACGTCGCGACGGCGGAAGCGACCGAGGCGCTGATCCATCTCGGGGTCGACGCCGTCAAGGTTGGCATCGGTGCCGGATCGATCTGCACCACCCGGATCATCGCCGGCATCGGCGTGCCGATGATTTCGTCGATCATGGAGTGCGCCCACGCCGCGGCCTCGCGCGGCATCCCGGTCATCGCCGACGGCGGCATCCGCTTCTCCGGCGACATCACCAAAGCCATCGCGGTCGGCGCCAGCACGACGATGATTGGCAACCTGTTCGCCGGCACCGACGAGAGCCCGGGCGAACTGATCCTCTACCAGGGCCGCAGCTTCAAGGAATACCGCGGGATGGGATCGATCGGCGCGATGCGGCGCGGCAGCAAGGACCGCTATTTCCAGGACGAGTTCGACCTCGAGGCGCCCGGCGGCAGCGACAAGCTGGTGCCGGAAGGGATCGAGGGGCGCGTCGCCCACAAGGGCAGCGTCGCCGGACTGATCTATCAGCTGGTCGGCGGTCTGCGAGCCGGCATGGGCTACTGCGGGTCCGCCACCATCCCGCTGCTGCAGCGCAACGCCAAACTGATCCGCATCACGCCGGCCGGCGTGCGGGAGAGCCACGTTCACGACGTCGCGATCACCAAGGAGTCGCCGAACTACCGATCGGAGTAGGCGGGGGCGGTAGGGGATGTGGGGATGTGGGGATGTGGGGATGTGGGGATGTAGGGATGTAGGGATGTAGGGATGTAGGGATGTAAGGATGTAAGGATGTGGGTAGGTGGAAGATAGCCTACCGGCCGGACTTACCGCGTGATTTCGATGCGGCGGGTGTCACCATCTTCAATCGTGATGCGGACGCCGATCGTGTTCTCCTCCGTGCTGCCCCGCAGCTTTTCGGCCCACTCAATCGCCAGCACTGCGCCCGTCCCCAGTTCGTCGAGCCCCAGTTCGTCGACCTCACGCGGATCGTCAAGGCGATAGAGATCGACATGCAGCAGCGGCAGCCGGCCGCCGCGATACTCCTGAATCAGCGTAAAGGTCGGGCTGGACACGTCGGCCGGGCTGACGTTCAACCCGTCGGCCAGCCCGCGGACGAACGCGGTCTTGCCCGCGCCGAGATCGCCGAACAGCAGCACCACCGCCTCGGCGTCGAGCGCGACGCCAAGATCGCGGCCGACCGCGGTGGTCTCGGCTTCCGAACGCGTGGTGTAGGTTCGGGTCACACGTCGCCGGGCCCCGTTCGCCGATCGCGGTCGACGGCCTTGCGCCGCCCCGTCAGCTCCAGGATCGCGTCACCGAGATGGCCGGCCACGTCGCCCGCCGTCATCGCCACTTCCCCTTCGTCCGCCTCGGCCAGATCGCCGGCCAGGCCGTGCAGGTAGACCGCCAGTTTGCACGCCGCTTCCGCGTCGAGCAGCTGCGCCAGCCAGCCGGCGATCATGCCGGTCAGCACGTCGCCGCTCCCGCCGGTGGCCATCCCGGGGTTGCCGGTCGGATTGATGAACACCTTGTCGTCGGGCGTCGCGATCAGGGTCCGATGGCCCTTCAGCACGACATAGACGTGGTGGGCGACGGCGAAATTGCGGGCGATCTCGAGCCGGCTGGCCTGCACTTCGTCCGACGACATCCCGATCAGGCGGCCCATTTCGCCCGGGTGCGGCGTGATGATCACGTCACGCCCCTCGCGGCCAGCCAGACGGTCGGCGTCGCTGCCGAACGCATTCAACCCGTCGGCATCGACGACCAGCGGCATGGTGGCGCGATCGACGAATCGGGTGATGAACGCGCGCGTCCCCGGCGCCTGCCCCAGGCCGGGACCCAGCGCGACGACATCCCGCGCCAGATCGATGACCCGGTCGACCGCCGCCGGATCGAGCCCCTCGTCTACTTCGGCCAGCCCTTCGGTCATGTATTCCGGCGCCATCGCCGCCACCACCGCCTGACAGCTGACCGGCGTCGCGACGGTGACCAGACCGGCGCCCGATCGCAGCGCGCTGATCGCCGCCAGGTGTGCGGCACCGGTCTTGCCGCGCGATCCGGCGACGACCAGGACGCGGCCGTAGTCCCCTTTGTGGCTGTCGGCGCTGCGCGGCGTGATCAGCTCGCGCATCGCCGCCCGCGTCAGCAGCTCGACCCGCGGCCCGCCGACGGCGTCGAGCACCGCGAACGGAATGCCGATGTCGGCGATGACGATGTCGCCGGCGCGCGTTTCCGCCGGCGGCAGCACCAGCGGCAGCTTGGGAGCCGCGATGGTCACGGTCAGGCCGGCCTCGATCGAATCGCCGATCGGCTCCGACGAATCGGCCGACAGGCCGGACGGCAGATCGATCGACACCACCGGGATGCCGGCGCTGTTGACGTCCGCGATGACGCTCTGAATCAAGCCGCTGACCGGCGCGTTGAGGCCGGTGCCGAAAATCGCGTCGACGATCAGCGTGCAGTCGCTGACTTCGGAGAAGTGCAATTCCCAGGCCTGGCTGTCGGCAATTTCAACGACGGTCAGGCCCAGCCGGCCGAGGATCTCGAGGTTGATGCGCGCGTCGCCCCGGACGTCGGCGACCCGGCCCATGAGAAACACCGAGACGTCCACCCCGCGCTGGACCAGGGTCCTGGCGACGACGAAGCCGTCGCCGCCATTATTGCCGCGGCCGCACAGGATGGCGACGCGGTGCTCGAGCAGGTCGCTGTGGATCGCCTCCATCGCGGCCACCACCTGGCGGCCGGCGTTCTCCATCAGCACCAGCGACGGAATGCCGATCTCTTCGCTGGTGCGGCGATCCGCCTCCCGCATCTGGGTCGAGTTCAAGACGCGCATGCGCAGCGACATTGTATGCCACGCGTGCCGCCGGTCCCGCCTGGCGATGGCTGCTCGGACGCGGGATCCCGCTTCAGCCGGATTGACCCGCGGTCCGACTGAAGTCGGACGCCACGTACGATGCCGGCGTCGGACGCCATGGAGAGCACTCTGCTGTCGGACCCGGGGGGCGTCAGCTCATACGCCGGTCCTCAGAATCCCTCGGCGTCCGGCGCGCTTGCACGTGTCACGGCCAAGACACTACGCTTGCCGGATGGGAGCCATCGTCAACGTCAACGGCCACATCGCCGATCAGGCGCACGCCACCATCTCGGTCTTCGATCACGGGTTTCTCTATGGCGAGGGCGTCTATGAGACGATGCGCACCTACCACCATCAGCCGTTTCTCTTCGATCGGCACATGCGTCGGCTGCGCAACTCGGCGCGGATGATCTCGCTGCCGCTGCCGTTCACCGAAGCAGAGATGGCCGACCAGATCGCCGCCACCATGGCGGCGGCGCAATTGGGCGGCGAGGCCTACATCCGCGTCCTGGTCACGCGCGGCGTCGGCGATCTGACCTACGACCTCGACGCCACTCCGACGCCGTCGGTCGTGATCATCATCAAGGCGCAGATCGATCCGCCGCCTGACACCTATCAGCGGGGCGTCCGCGTCGTCATCGTCGACGTCGTCCGCAACCATCCTGGCTCGGTCGATCCGCAGATCAAGTCCAACAACCTGATGAACACTGCGCTGGCGATGCAGGAGGCATTCCGCAGCGGCGCGTTCGAAGGCGTGATGCGCAACTACCGCGGCGAGATCGCCGAGTGCACCACGTCGAACCTGTTCGTGGTCAGGAACGGCACGGCGCTGACGCCCCCGCTCGACGCCGGACTGCTCGCCGGGATCACGCGGGAGTTCGTCTTCGACATCGGCGCCGAGACCGGCATCCCGGTGGCGGAGGCGACGTTGCGCGACGACGATCTATTCGGCGCCGACGAGGCGTTCCTGACCAGCACGACGCGGGAGATCGTCCCGATCGTCACGGTCGGCGACCGTCCGATCGGCAACGCCACGCCCGGCGCGGTGACGCTCGCCCTCCTGCAGGCGTTTCGCCGCAAGGCGCAGGAGATGGCGGAATCGCAGACTCTCGAGCTCAAGAAGTAGCGCCGGAGCGACAAGAATCGCGGCAGCCCTCTGCCGCGAAGACACGAAGACACGAAGAATGCCTCAAATACTTTCACGCCACGCGACGAGTGAAGAACCATCCGGTCTTCTTCGTGGCTCCCTGTCTTGGTGGCCCTGGACCCCGCGCGCCACCAGCCCGAGGGGATGACCGGTTGGTGTGACTTCTTTACGGCTCGTAGTCGGCGGGAGGCGGACAGGCGCAAAACAGGTTGCGGTCGCCGTAGGGGTTGTCGATGCGGCCGACGCTCGGCCAGACCTTGCTGGCCCGCACGAACGGCAGGGGAAACGCCGCCTGCTGGCGCGAGTACGGATGGCGCCATTGGTCGGCCGACACCGCCGCGGCGGTGTGGGGCGCCTGCGTCAACACGTTGTCGAGGCGATCGCTGTGGCCGTCGATGACGGATTGAATCTCGCCCCGGATCGCGATCATCGCCTCGCAGAAGCGATCGAGCTCGGGCTTCGATTCGCTCTCGGTCGGCTCCACCATCAGCGTCCCGGCCACGGGAAACGAGACGGTCGGGGCATGAAACCCGAAATCCATCAGCCGCTTGGCGACGTCGGTCTCATCGATGCCGCTCACCTGGCCGAGTGGCCGCAGGTCGAAAATCAGCTCGTGCGCCACTCGACCGTTCGACCGTGCATAGAGAACCGGGTAATGCGGTTCCAGGCGGGCCTTGATGTAGTTCGCGTTCAGGATGGCGTAGCGCGTCGCGTCGGTCATCCCGTTCCCGCCGAGCATCCGGATGTAGCCGTACGAGATCAGCAGGATGCTGGCGCTGCTCCACGGCGCCTCGGCGACCGCATGAATCGCACGCCGGCCGCCGGTCGGGATGACGGGGTGGCCGGGCAGGTAATCCACCAGATGGGGCGCCACGCCGATCGGCCCCATTCCCGGGCCGCCACCACCGTGCGGAATGCTGAACGTCTTGTGGAGATTCAGATGGCAGACATCGGCGCCGACCGCCGCGGGGTTGGTCAGACCCACCTGCGCGTTCATGTTGGCGCCGTCCAGGTAGACCTGGCCATCGCACTCGTGGACGATGGCGCACACATCCTGGATCGATTCCTCGAACACGCCATGGGTCGACGGATACGTGACCATCAGTGCGGCCAGCCGCTCGCAGTACTGTTCCCCCTTGGCCCGCAGGTCGTCGACGTCGATACTGCCATCGGGCCGGCTCCCGACCACCACCACGCGCATCCCGGCCATCACCGCGCTGGCCGGGTTGGTGCCGTGGGCAGACGAAGGAATCAGCACGATATCGCGCTGCCCCTCGCCGCGATCGCGCTGGTAGGCGCGGATCACCGTCAACCCGGCGAACTCCCCCTGCGCCCCAGAATTCGGCTGCAGCGAGACGGCGGCAAACCCGGTGATCTCGCGGAGCGCCGCCTCGAGGCCGCGAAACATCTCGTGGTAGCCGGCAGCCTGTTCGATCGGAACGAACGGATGCAGCCGCGCGAACTCCGGCCAGGTGATCGGCAGCATCGCCGACGCCGCATTCAGCTTCATCGTGCACGAACCGAGCGGGATCATCGACGTATCGAGGCCGACGTCCTTCCGTTCCAGCCACCGCAGGTAGCGCATCATCTCCGTCTCAGAGTGGTGCGTGTTGAAAACCGGATGGGTCAGGAACGCCGTCGTCCTGGCCAGGCCGGCGGCGTAGCCGGAACCGGGAGCGTCGACGTCGGTACGCAGCGGCACCGGTGCGACGGCCGGTGCAGACCGGGCCGCGGCAAACACCGCCGCGATCGCCTCCAGATCGTCGATGCCGGTCGTTTCATCGAGGGCAACGTTGACCGAGCCGTCAGGCCGGTAGCGGAAGTTGATGCGGGCGCCGAGCGCGGTCTCGCGAAGCCGATCGGCGCTGTCGACGCTGAACCGCAGGGTGTCGAAATAGACGTCGTTGAGCTGTGCGATGCCGATCCCGGCGAGGGCGGCCTCGAGGATCCGGGCCTGCCGGTGGACGCGCCGGGCAATCTTCGTGAGACCCTCCGGACCGTGGTAGACCGCGTAGAATCCGGCCATGTTGGCCAGCAGCGCCTGCGCCGTGCAGATGTTGGACGTCGCCTTGTCGCGGCGGATGTGCTGCTCGCGCGTTTGGAGCGCCATCCGGTACGCCGGGTTGCCGTGCGCATCGACCGACACGCCGATGATGCGGCCGGGCGTCTGGCGGACGTGTCTCTCGAGCGTCGCAAAGAAGGCGGCGTGCGGCCCGCCATAGCCGAGCGCGACACCGAACCGCTGCGAGTTGCCAAACGCCACGTCGGCGCCAAGCTCGCCAGGCGGCGTCAGCAGCGTCAGGCTGAGCAGGTCCGTGGCGACGGCAACCAGGACGCCATGCCGGCCCGCCTCGCCGATGAACCCGCCCAGGTCGCGGACGCGGCCGGCCTCGTCCGGGGTCTGCACCAGCGCGCCGAACATCCGATCGTCGAAGGCGGCTGACGGCAGATCGCCGATCACCAGCTCGATCCCGAGCGGCCCGGCGCGGCCGCGCAGCACGTCGATCGTCTGGGGAAAACACGAATCCGCAACGAAAAACCTCGCCGCCCCGCCGGCGCCGGCGATCCGCCTGCCCTGCACCCGATACAGCAGCGTCATCGCCTCTGCCGCGGCGGTCGCCTCGTCGAGAAGGGAGGCGTTGGCGATCTCCATGCCGGTCAGGTCGCGGACCATGGTCTGGAAATTCAGCAGGCCTTCCAGGCGGCCCTGGGCGATCTCGGCCTGGTACGGCGTGTAGGGGGTGTACCAGCCGGGATTCTCGAGCACATTCCGCAAGATGACGCTCGGCGTGATGCAGTCGTAGTAGCCGAGCCCGATGCAGGAGGTGAACAGCTGATTGCGGGCGGCCAGCTCTCGGAGATGGCGGAGGTAAAGATGTTCCGGCTGCCCTTCCGGCAGATCGAGGGGTGACGTCAGCCTGATGGCTGGAGGAATCGCCTCGTCTATCAGCGCTTCCAGCGAGGCGGCGCCGACCATCTCCAGCATCGCCTCACGGTCGGGCAGGTCCGGACCGATGTGCCGGGACTGGAACGGTTCGAAATCTTCCCCGGGTCTCATCACGACCGGGCTTACTTCACCAGGTCGGCGTACTGGGCGGCGTCGAGCAGGCTGGATGTTTCCCCGGGGTTGGTCAGCTTCACCACCACCATCCAGCTGTCGTGAGGATTCGCGTTGATGGCCTCCGGCTTGCTCTTCAGCGCGGTGTTGACCTCCACGACTTCACCGGAAAGCGGAGCGTAGAGCTCCGACACCGCCTTGACTGATTCGATGGTGCCGAACGAGTCGCCCAGTTTGAGCGTGGCGCCGACCTCCGGCAGCTCGACGTAGACCACGTCTCCGAGCTGCTGCTGGGCGTAGTCGGTGATGCCAACCTTGGCGCGATCGCCGGACAGGTCGACCCACTCGTGCTCCTTCGTGTATTTGAGACCGGCCGGATACGCCACGTCGCTCTCCTTGTTGAACGCTGGCCGCGCGAGCTCCGGCCGCCGGAAACCAGCTAGGCTCGCGCGCGCTTGTAGAACGGCATCGCCACGACGCGCGCCGGCGCCAGCCGGCCGCGGATATCGATGTCGACGCCGGTGCCGTCGGCCGCATGCTCGACCGGCAGGTAGGCCATCCCGATCGCTTTGTTCAGAAACGGCGTCAACGTCCCGCTGGTGACGGCGCCGCAGCGCTGGCCGCCGACAAGGACGTCGTGTCCGGTACGGGCGATGCCGCGGGCGAGCAGCTCGAGGCCAACCAGCCGGCGGCTGACGCCCTGGCTCTTCTGTGCGCGCAGCGCCGCGGCGCCGTTGAAATCTTCCTTCTTCCAGCCGACAATCCAGCCCAGCCCCGCTTCCAGCGGGGTCGTGGTGGCGTCGATATCCTGACCGGAGAGGCGCAAAGCGGCTTCCAGCCGGAGCGTATCGCGAGCGCCCAGTCCGGCCGGGATCACATCGACCGGACGGCCGGTGTCGAGAATCGCCTGCCAGACGCGGTCGGCCGACTGCGGCGGGACGAACACTTCGAAGCCGTCCTCGCCGGTGTAGCCGGTACGCGAGACGGTGGCGCGGATGTTGGCCACCTCGCCATGGGCGAAACGGTAGGACGGCATCGCTCCGAGGTCGATCCCGGTCAGTGGCTGGAGCACCTCGAGCGCCGCCGGACCCTGCACGGCCAGCAGCGCGTAACGCGAGCTGGCGTTCACCGCGACGACATCGCCCAGGCCCTGGATCTGCTCGTTGATCCAGGCGAAGTCAGTCTCGATTTGACCGGCGTTGACCACGAGCAGAAAATGCGTTGGGGCGAGGCGGTAGACGAGCAGATCGTCGACGAAGGTACCGCGCCGCGTCAGCAGCGCGGAATATTGCGCCTGCCCGACCTGCAGGCTGGCCGCGTCGTTCGACGAAATCCGTTGCACGGCTGCGATCGCATCCGCGCCGGCAATCTCGATCTCGCCCATATGGCTGACGTCGAACAGCGCGGCGCGCGTCCGGACCGCCATGTGCTCGGCGGCAATGCCGGAGTATTCGAGCGGCATCTCCCACCCGCCAAACGGCACCATCTTCGCGCCGGAGGTGCGATGACGGGAGTGGAGCGGCGTCTTTTTCAGGGGAGCGTCGGTGATCGGTTCCATGAAAGGCTAGACAGGCAACGGTACTATGGGCCTCCGACGGGGTCAAGAATCGGAGCGGTTCAGAGACGGGGTCCGCTCCCTCATGGACGCAGACCCCGCCTCTGATCACCGCCACCAACGTGGCTGAGTGAATCAGGCCCGTGTTCGACCGCCGCCCGTGCCGGCGCTGCCGCCCGCCGGCTTGAACGGGAAGATGACCAGCGCCCCCAGGTAGCTGCCGACCGCCAGGATGACCAGGCCGAAGAGGATCGCAATCGGAAACAGCGTGCCCGGACCGATCGCAAACACCGTGACGATCATCACGGCGCCGGCGCCGGCCGTGACATTGCCGGCGTGAACCAGAGCGTCGGGGCGGTCCCGGGCGAAGCCCGCGGCAATCAGCCCGGCGATCAGCAGGCACGCCGTGGTAAACGCCACCGCCCGGCCCGAGTTCATGAAGAACGGCTCCCACTCCGCCGAGAACCACATCGTCCACCACATCCGCTCGATGGCATGGGCGACGAGGAAGGTGGCCCCACCCAACACGAGACTGGTCCAGCGCAGCATGCTAGTAATCCACCGGAGCGGCAGGAGGCCGGCGAATCTTGCCGGTGGGAATGGCACCGGTCTGGAAACACCTGATCGCGAGAATGTTGCAGAAGTCGCAGCGCCAGCTGCTCCAGAACATCCACCAGGACTTGTAGGCGCAACCGTCCCGCTCGTAGCAGTTGTCGTGGGAGTCGCAGCAGTACCGCATCACCGTGTGATCCAGCCAGTGCAGCCCATCGCAGCCCACTTCGTTCGCCGAAACGGTGGGCACGAAGAACTGCACCAGCGGGTTGGGTTGGGGCTGATCACACCGGGCCACGAATCCCTTCTGCGTGATCGTCTCCTTCCAATGGTACAGCGCGATCGTCTGGAGATTCATCCAGACCATGTCGGGGGTGAAGGGCCAGCCGTTGAATTGCTGCTTGAGATGATCGTTGCCGATCGAGCCTTCCGACATCCCTGGGATGGTCCACACGAAGACCCGCTCGTAGGTCAGGTAATTGGCGAGTCCAACCTCGACGCCATCGCGCATCAGGATGGTCGCGAGGACATCACCCTGCAGGGGCTTGCCGTCGAACACGTCGCCCCGCCTGGCCCGAACGCGAGCGGTCCTGGCGGACAGTCCATGCGCCCACCGGGTCTCGACCTCGCGGACGACCGCGGCCTCTTCGTCTTTTCCCCTGGCGCTGGTGTGACGCATCAGGCCATCGCGCCACTCGAGCCCGGCTCCGGAGGCGACCCCGTCCTCGAACAGCCGATGGCTCTGGCGATTCGACCAATCGAAGGTGGCGTGCACGCCGGAGTCGGGAACCGCCTGCACGGGAGTCGCCGATGGCCGCAGATACATCAGCTTGTCGTGTCCGACTTTGAACCGGTTGATCTCGTTCCCGCCGAGATCCCGCAGCTTCGTCTCGATGTCTCCATCAGCGGTCCGCTCCGCGACGGCGGTCGTCCCATCGTGAAACCGTGTCGTGAAGCGGCTCGTCTGCGCCTCCAGCGCGTAGTAGGTGGCGCCTCGCTCGCCGGGATTGTCGTCGGGCGCGCGGCCGTTCGGCATGATCTTGACGCCATTGCCTGGCGCGGCCCGCACGGCGGTGTGGCGCGCGATGCCGCCGAGCGTGAGCACAACGCCCACGATCACTGCCAGTCTGAACCATGTCCTTGCCTCCAGGGTGTTCTTCATCGGGACTCCTTCGACGATCCGTCAGCGCATCCCACAGGGGACACGCATCCGGGCCGGTGCGCGACCTCGCAGCGTGGAGCACGCCGCCCCGCCTCGCCAACCCTGTTCGCCGGAGACACCCGGCGGCCGCGGCGCCGTCTCCAGCGCCGCGATTCGTCGCGGCCTCACCTCTCGACCGCGTGCTCCAGTATCGATGTCGCCTTACGCCTCGACATTCGCCGTGCCGGCCGGGACCTCAGTTTCTTGTGTCTCATGCTCGTCGGGCCGTCCGCCCGCTTCCCAGCCGGAACCGGCCTCGACCGCCGACGCCAGCCGATAGCGTAGATACCCCTGGAGCGTGTGATAGCTGATGTCCAGCACGCGACACGCTTCGCGCTTGTTGCCGTGACAGCGCCCCAGCACCAGACGCACGTACCGGCTGCCCCAGGCGCGCAGCGTCTCGCGGCGGTCGATCGACGGCATCAGCGCGAGGGCGTAGTCCCCGCGGACCACCGGCGGCAGGTCCTCGATCTCGATGACGTCGGTCGCCGCCAGAGCAACAGACCGCTCAATCAGCCGCTCCAGTTCGCGCACGTTGCCGGGCCAGTCATACGCGGCCAGCGCGTCGGCGGCAGCGGTCGACAACGCCAGCGGCCGGGTCTGCCGGTGGCGCTCGAGAAAATGGCCCGCCAGCTCGAGAATGTCGCCGCGACGCTCGCGAAGCGGCGGCACGATCAGGTCGACACCACTCAACCGGTAATACAGATCCGGTCGAAACAGCTGCCGATCGACCAGCCCCAGCAGGCTGCGGTTGGTGGCCGCGACGATCCGGATGTCGAGCCGGTGGCTGGTCGTCCCGCCGACGCGCTCCACCGCCAGATCCTGAATGGCGCGCAGAAGCTTGGCTTGCGCGGACACCGAGAGGTCAGAGACTTCGTCCAGGAACAACGTCCCGCTGTCGGCGTGCTCGAACTTGCCGCGGCGGCCCTTGACGCCGGTGGCAGTCCGCTCCTCGATGCCGAACAGCTCAGCCTCGAGCAGCGTTTCGACCAGCGCGGCACAGTTGACGGCGACGAACGGTCCATGCCGGCGACGGCTCAGGTCGTGAATCTGACGAGCCACCAGCTCCTTGCCCACCCCGGATTCGCCTTCGAGCAACACGGTGAAATCCGTCGCGGCCACCCGCTCGATCTTCGCGCGCAGCGCGTGCATCGCCGTCGTCGATCCGATGAGCGGCGCCGCGTCCTCGCGCCGGGGCTTCGATCCGGACAAGCCGGCGCGCGCCAGCCGGCTGCGGCCCCGCTCGATCTCGAGGACCAGCGCGCCGAGGTGCGCCGCCACCCCCAGCATCTGGAAATCCCACTCGCCCAGCCGGCAGCCCGGATCGAACCGCGCCTCCAGGATCCCCTGCGACGCCGCGTCGACACCGGGCACGTCGAGCGAAATCGACTCGGCGCTGCCGCGGCTGTCCGGCCGGGACAGCCAACGACTCGTGCTCTCGCGCAGCTGGACGGAATGCACCGGGACAAGACGACGAAGCGCCTGTTCGAAGGCGCCACGCATCAACGCCACATCGCCGCGGCCGCCGAGCGTGCGCGTCAGCGATGCCACCAGCTCGCCAAATGCCTCGCGGCGATCGCGCCGTCGCGGCGCATACTCCACGTCGTCTTCCGAGAGCGGTGCTGTCATGCGGTGACTCCTGACGTCGGCCGCCGCGGAACCAAGATCAGTGCCACCGCGACCGAGAGAATATGTGTCCATGAAAGCCTGTGGCCGTTCGTGCGGGAGACGCCCATCACCGCAGTTCCTGGGTAGATCCTGCCCGGACCACCGGAATTGGCGGGGTTTCTGTTCCGGGAACCGTATACCCGAGGACCGCTTCGTCGACCAGCCACCCCAGGTTGTGATCGAACGCGATGGCTCCCCGGTAGCAGATGGCGTTCGCGCGCACGCGCGCCACCTCGCATCGAACGATGCGGCCGCGCACAATCTCGTTCCGATCGGCGCAGCGCAGCTGAAGATCCACCGACGAACCGGGCAACAGGCGACGCTCGCTCTCGACCAGGACGCCTCCCGCCGACACTTCGACTATCGAAATGTCGCAGCCGGGACGGATGCGGGCCCGGATTGTCCGGTGCTCCGCCGGCCATGCCTCCCGCCGATTGCGGCGGCGCTCGAGCCGGGTGTCGGTCATGACGTTCTCCAGCGGCGCGGGCCCGGCTCGAACTTGAGCACCCGCGTCTTCCCGGTTTCCCCGAGGACCCTGATCACGTACTGCCGGTTTCCGCGTCCCAGCAAGTACAAGCTGCCCGAAGACGATGAGCCGACGGGAGTGAAGGTGAGGATGCGGGTCGATCCCAGCTTGATCGGGTCGGTGTCTGGGGCCGCGCTGCCGACATCGACCGGCGGCAGACCGGGCAGCACACCGAAGTCGACGCCGGCAAAATAGTCGGACAGGTGTTCGACCGCACCGATCGGCTGATCCTCACCCCGTTGAATGTCGACCGTCCGTACACCGTTTCCATTCCCGTCCACATACACCGTGAATGAGTAGCCGGCGGATGTCCGGGCAAACTGCAGCGCGACGTCCGCGGATCGCGTGACGGCTTCCATCCGTACCTGCTGCAGCCGGGTCGACACGTATCTCACCGCTCCCCTCACCCGCACATCGTCCACCGCCGAGAAGAGCAGCGGTGCCGCGAGCGCGCCGACCGTGACCGACAAGGCCGCGGCAAACAACAGCTCCAGCAACGAGTAGCCCCGGCCGCGCCCCGTGCCCGATGCGAAATGCACAGACCGGCAATCGGCCGACGCCGCGCTTCGCCCTCTGTCTTGTGCATTTCGCATACGGATTCGCCCTTCTCTATTGCGGAGCGGGATGGTCCGCCTTCGGCGCCCCGACGCTGAGCTGGGTCCTCAGCTTCAGGAAGTTCTTCTCGCCGACGCCGCGCACGTTCATCAGCTCTTCGATCTTCTTG